>JALZAT010000004.1:54975-119048 GCA_030948185.1 Acidobacteriota bacterium | reverse complement strand
CCCCGCCCTCCACATCGGCAGAAAATCCCGGTAGCTCTGCTCGAACGGGTTGCCCGACTGGCCGGTCGTGTGGACGTATCGGGAGCCGGGGAGGTCGGCGAAGTCCACGATCTGCCGGTAGCTCGGCCCGTCCGACATCCGGAAGCTGCCATCGCGCCGGTAGGCCCCCACGTTGACGGTGGACGCGTCGCCGCCCTGCCCGATCTCGAGGCTGAAGAGCTTCGAAAGCACGGGCACTCCGTCGAACGCGCTGTGGGGGAACCGCGCCCGGTGGAGGCGCTCCCACCGCCATCCTCCGGCGTCGTCCCCGAGCCGCCTCCGCAGCCCCCCGACGGCCCGGGCGAGCGTCGACGCCTTGAGCTCCGCGCACGTCTCCCGCCGCGCCGTGCGGGCATCGTCGCACCACGGGGAATCGGAGCGCAGCGCCTCCATCAGGAAGCGCGATCGTACCCAGGGAGCGGCGGGCTCCTTCAGCTCGTCCTCCGGCATCGCCGAGAGCGCCGCGTACCAGGCGGCGTAGATCGTGGCGGGGACGGACTCGGGCGAGAACTCGAAGTTCCAGTGTCGCAGTCTCTCGAGCGCCTTCCGGCTCGCGTCGTCGGAGGGCTTCGTGTCGAGGAGCAGGGGTAGAAGATCCCGCGCCTGGTAGGAGACCCGGTCGAGAGAGATCGCGCGAACGTCGTCCACCGAGAGCCGCGGGACCGCGAGGATCCGGTCTTCGATGCGGCGCGCCCGATACGGCTCCGGCCAGTCGCGGGAGAATGGATACGGATACTTCTCCGAGACGACGCGGTTGTTCGCCGTCACGACGTACCCCCGCTCCGGGTCGAGCGCGCGCGGAAGCTCGGCGAACGGCACGAGCCCCGTCCAGTCGTCGCCGCCGTCGCCGGGCACGGGCCTCATGCCGTCGGATCGGGGCCGGATCGGTATCGCGCCGGAAGCCGTGTACCCGATGTGCCCGTCGGCGTCGGCGTACACGAAGTTCTGGGCCGGGCAGTGGAGGAGCGCGACGCCGTCGAGGAAGCTCGGCCAGTCCGCGGCCCGGTCGATCGCGAGGAACGCCTCGGCCGTCCGGTCGCCGTCGTCGAGGCCCGTCCAGCGGAGCGCCACGGGGCCGCCGAAACGGTCCGCCCCCGCCAGAACGTCCGTGACGACCGGGCCGTGAACGGTCGTGCGCACCTCGAGGCGCACGTCGGCGCCCCCGCGGACATGGATGGTCTCGACGCGGCGCTCGAACGCGAGCGACCGCCCTCGCGAGAGATACCGGTTGCGGTCGGCGGGATCCGGAA
Organism: Acidobacteriota bacterium; assembly: GCA_030948185.1. GTDB lineage: Bacteria > Acidobacteriota > Thermoanaerobaculia > UBA5066 > Gp7-AA6 > JALYUA01. The sequence goes on along the minus strand of JALZAT010000004.1, from coordinate 117,759 downwards.
CCTCGACGAAGAGGTCCTGGACGTCCGGCTCCAGGTTCGTAAGCCCCCACGCGACGCGCGCGTTGCGTCCGATCACGACGCCCGGGAGCCCGGGCAGGGTGGCTCCCTCGACGAAGAAGCCGGGAGCCTCGAGCCGGGCGAGGTACCAGATCGACGGAGTCTTGAGCCCCAGGTGAGGATCGTTGGCGAGGATTGGCCGCCCCGAGCGCGTTCGGGATCCGGAGAGGACCCAGGAATTGCTCCCCAGGGTCTCGCCTCCGAAACCGACGTCCTCCAGGAGCGCGAACGACTCGCCGAGGCGTTCCCAGGCCACGGAGCCCGGCGTCGCCGCACTCGGGGGAGCCGGGGAAGGGGAGACGCGCCCATCAGAAGCGTTCGAATCCCACCGGAGAGGCGGCATGCGCCATTCCCCGTCCCGGAGGATCGTCGGCGCCTGCGGGGCGGCCGGAAACAGCTCGCCGGCGCGCTCCGGCCCGAGCAGCGACTCGATCCGGGCGCGGCGGATCTCGGCGGAAGCGTTGCCGCCGAGGTCCCACGCCATGAGCTTCGCCCAGACGAGGCAGTCGACGTCGTCGAAGGGAGCGGGTGAAATGCGGAGGATCCGGAATTCCACGGGCAGGCCCGATCCCCGGGCGAGAAACGCGTTGACGCCCGCCCGGTAGCTCGAGAGCGTCGTTCGCGCACCGGGAGAAAGCGAGGCGAGCGCCGACTGAGCGGCGCGGCGGAACCCGACGGTACGCAGAAAGCGGTCCGTCGCGACGAGCTTCGACCCCAGCGCCTCCGCGAGCCGGCCGGACCCGATCCGCCGCTGGAGCTCCATCTGCCAGAGCCGGTCTCGGGCGTGGGCCCACCCCAGGCCGAAAAACGCATCGTCGGCCGAGGCGGCGTGGATCGCCGGAACGCCGTGGGAATCGGTTTCGATCCGGATGGCCGCTCGAAGCCCCGGGACCGAGCGGGTGCCGGAGCGCCCCGGAAGGGAGGAGACCACGACGAAACCGGCGGCGAGAAGAAGCGCCGCGGCGACGACCACGAGAGCGAGGCCGACCCTCTTCACGAGCCGCCGTGATCCGTCAGAGGTAACCCGTCACCTCCGAGCGTTCGCAAGCGCCAGCGGCGCGATGATTTTCGTCAGCAGGTCCGGCTTCGAGCCGTCCCGCTCGAGCCTTGGGAATCGCTCTCCGCCACTGTAGTCGAGCCGGTACGAGCGGTAGTAATCCGCGTTTTCGATGAGCAGCTCGACCTGCTGCTTCGAAGACGCGCGGATCGCCTCTCGGAGGATGTCCCTCGACCAGCGGCGTCCGTTCACCGCGACGAGCCGCATCCCGGGCGCGAGGCCGGCCTTGGCCGCGGGGGATTCCGGAACGACGTCCGGAATCGCGCCGTCGTCGGCCACCAGGAACCCGATCGAAAATCGCGCGTCCGCCGTCTTGCCGGCTTCCTCGCGCGCGCGGAGCATCTCGCCGGGCGTGTCGCTCCACGCGAGCCTCCAACCGGCCGCGGAAAGCCCCGCGAGCGGCCGGCCCGTGTCGGTTGCCTGGAGCCGCTCCGTCCAGAAACGCTTCCAGTCATGGGGCTGGACCTGGTTCAACGCGGCGAAGACGTCCTCCGCCGTGTAGGGGATCACCGAAGGCGGTCCGCTCCGTCCGCCGAAGAACAGCCGGCAGAAGTCGTCGAGGCTCTTGCGGCCTCCGGACTCCCGGCGGATGAGCGCGTCCGCCTCGAGCCAGAGGAGGTTGCTCTCGGGATAGAAATCGACGCTCCGGCGATAGAGCGCCCAGTCCGGCCGCGCCTCGTACAGGACCTGCGCGGCAATCGCGGTGTCGGCGAGGGGTCTCCACGAGCGGCCGCGGGTCGCCTCCATCTCGGCGGCCGTGATCGCGATCATTTCGCGGTACTGGTCATCCGTCACGAAGGCCGCTCGGGCGGCGAGGATGTCTCCGAGATACTGCGTGAGCCCCTCGTAAACCCAGAGCAGCTCGCCCTTCATCGGCTCGTCGAACCGGCCGGGCATCAAGCCGGCCGGCCGCCGGTGCTTTCCGTTCCAGGAATGGACCATCTCGTGAGAGAGCAGGTCGGAGAGGTTCGCCTTCCGCTTCGCTTCGTCGATGAGCGACCGTTCGGCGACGCGGTCGTCGCTCGAGTCATGGTGCTCGAGGCCGAAGTGCGCGACGAGGTCGGACAGCGTGAGGAGGAAATCGTAGTGGCGGTAGTGGCGCGCGCCGAAGAGCGAGCCCGTTTCCGCGACGAGGTTTTTGCACGCGGCGAGCGTCTTGTCGTCCATCGCGAGCGCCGGGTCTCCGTCGGCCGCCAGGTCGATCCGGTGATCCGGAGCGAGCGGAATGGACCGGAAATGCGCCCCGGCGAGCACGGGCGAGTCGACGAGCGTCGTGAGCGAGACGGTCGCGAAGCGCAGGACGTCCCCCGAGGCGGACGGCGGCCCGCCCGCTCCCGCCTCTTTGTCGAGCGCCGTGGCGTGGGACCAGCCTGCCGGCAGCGTGAGGGACGCCGCAACGAGGATGGCGTCGCTCGACGCTCCCTTCGGGTACAGGAGGACCTGGTTCCAGGAGATGACCGCCAGCTGCGTCGTCGTGGAGGCGGCCGACGAGAAGCCCCCGGACGCGGCCGGCGCGAGGTAGTCGAGCGCGACTTCGACCGAGGCGGCACCGGCCGGCACATCACACCGGAACGCGTACATCTCGACGGGATCGCGGGTCCACGGAAGGACGCGCCCGCCCGCCGTGATCCTCAGGCCCGCGAGGTCGGCGATGGGCCCCGTGGGGCCGTGCTCTCCGGGCAGCCATTTGGGGTAGAGCAGGGTCAGAGGGCCGGGCGCCGCCGGGATCACGAGCCGCGCGTGAAGGATCCTTCGGGGCGCCTCGCGCGCATCCACGTCGAGCCGGATCGGGACGGAAGGCTCCGCGGCGCGAAGCGTCGCGGCCGCGAGAAAGACGAATGCGATGCGAGCGCCCTTCGAGCAACCCAAAACGGTCATAGACGTGCTGCCTCCGATGCGAGCGACACGATACGACAGAATCTTCGCGGCCGTTGCGCCCGCCTGCTCCGATGTACTCTCACTCCTTTCCGGGGCAACAGGACGAGGAGCGCGGCTGAAAAACGTTCTCTACCTCCACGGATTCGCCTCGTCGCCGCGCGGCCGCAAAGTCGAAGCGCTGCGCGAGCTCCTGGCTCCCGCCGGATTCCGGGTCGTCGCTCCGGATCTGAACATCCCTTCCTTTCAGAAACTCGACTTCAAGGCGATGTCCCGGATCGCCTTCTGGGAAGCGAAGAAGCAGATGCCCGCGGTGATCGTCGGGAGCTCGCTCGGCGCGATGGTCGCGCTCGACGTCGCGCGGATCGCTCCCGCTCCGGCGCTCGTGCTGATCGCGCCCGCGCTCGGATTCGGGCCGCGTTGGATCGAAAAGCTTCCGGTCGGCGAGTCGATCCCGTTCTTCCACCACGGAGAGGGGAAGGACCTCCCGATCCACCGCCGCTTCTTCGAGCAGATGGCGGCGCTCGATCTCGAAAGGCAGCCGCCTCCGATGCCCGTCTCCATCGTGATGGGGGAGAACGACGAGAGCGTTCCCTTCCAGGGGGTGCGTTCCGTGTGGGAGGCGTGGGAACGGTCCGGCAATCTCGCCCCCGGATCCCGCTTCGTTCCGATCGCGCGCGGTGATCACGGGCTGATCGATCACGTCGGCCGGATCCGGGACGAGATTCTCTCCTCCACCCCGGGCGGGTGCGCCTGACCGGGCGGAACGGACTGCCTTGAAATAGACTCGCGCGCTCATGGCACTTGGCGGCCTCGGACTCTTCCTGCTCGAAGCCGCGGCGGGAACCGCTTTTCTGCTGCTCTTTTTCCCCGTGGGGACGCTCGGGAAGGGCTTTTTTTCGCTCCACGGAGCTCTCGCCTTCCTGTTCGTGCTCCTTGCCGTACTCGTCGCCCCGGCGGGAATGCCCCGGGCGGCGGGATGGGCGTCGGTGGGGCTCCTTGCCCTCTATGCGTTCGTCGCCCAGGCCGGTCACGCGGGCGCCGCCCGGTCCCTTCTCGCGGGAGGCGCCGCGGCGGCCGGGTACGCGCTGCTCCGGGTGGCGCTCGTCGCCCCGCGCGGCGCCGGTGACGGGTGGGTGCTCGCGGGAGCGGCGCTGGGAGGGCTCTTTCTCGGGGCCGTTCTCCTCGTGATGAACCTCGGGCACTGGTACCTGGTGTCGCGCTCCCTGCCCTTTCGCCTCCTCGCGCGGGGCGCAACGCTTTTCGCCGTGCTGGCCGGTGCGCGGACCCTGCTTCTCGGCTCCGCGATGGCGTTTCACGGCGGAGACGGTCTCTCCGCCCTGCTCTCGCTCGAGCGCGACGCGCTGTTCTTCCTCTTCCGGATCATGTGGGGGATCGTCGGGCCCCTCGCGCTCTCGTATTTCATCTGGAAGACGGCGGACATGCGGTCGAATCAGGCAGCGACGGGCCTGCTCTACGTCGCGCTCGTGTTCGTGCTGATCGGCGAGCTCCTCTCCTCCTATCTCACCGTCGCGACCGGTTTCCCCGCCTAGGAGAGCGCTTGCTCGCGCGCCGCTACTGCCCCGACTGCCTGACCTCGACCGAGTTTTCGGGAACGGAGGCCGGGGAGTTCGCATGCGCGAAATGCGGAAACCCTTACTCCGTCTCCTTCGAGGGGGCCGTCGGCCCCGAAGGAGTGGAACGCTGCGCGTTCTGCGGGAAACGCGCATTCTTTCTGCAGAAGGACTTCGACCAGAGGCTCGGCTGCGCCTTCATGGCCGTTTCGCTCGGGGCCGCTGTCTTCGTCGGGTGGAAATTCGGCTGGATCTGGTTCACGCCCGTCCTCCTCGCGACCGTGGTCGTCGACTGGATCGTGGCGACGCGGATCCGTCCGGTTACGATCTGTTACCGATGCGACGCCGAGTATCGAGGCCTCCCGTCAAACCCGCGCCACCGCGGGTACGACCCGCACGTGGCCGAGCGCGACGCGGAGGTAAAAACCGTCCGTCGAATGCGCTGAAGCTCTTCGACATCTCGCGCCCGCTCGACGAGCGGACCCGCGCGTGGCCCGGCGACGTTCCCTTTTCCTCCCGGGTGACCTCCAGCCTTTCCGAGGGCGCGCTCTGGGAGTCGTCGTGCTTCACGATGAGCTCCCACCTCGGGACACACGCGGACGCGCCGTCCCACGTCCTGCCCGGGGGGGCCTCGTCCGGGTCCCTCCCGCTCGAACCGTTCATCGGGCCTGCCAGGGTCCTCGACCTCGAGGGGCGGGGCGAGGTCGGCCCCGACGCTCTGCCGCGCCGCTGCCTCGGCGCGCGCCGGATCCTCTTCCGCACCCAAGGGAAGTCGTTCCTTTCGCCACTCGCCGCGCTCCGGCTCGCCGAACGGGGCGCGATTCTCGTGGGAACCGACGCCTCGTCCCTCGATCCCGAGGACGCGGAGGACCTACCGGTGCACCGCGCCCTGCTCTCCCTCGGGGTCTTTCTCCTCGAGGGGCTCGACCTTTCGGCCGTCGAGCCAGGCGACTACCGCTTGATCGCGCTCCCCCTGAAATTGACGTACCTGGACGCGGCTCCCGTGAGGGCCGTACTCATCCGCGCCTGACCGTCAAGGTGACGGGTGACGGGTTACAGGTGACGGCAGCCCCTAACTGCTGTCACTCGACACCTGTCACCTGTCACCACGTCTCCCGACGCCCAGGCTGTCCCAATTGAGGATCGCGTTCCACACGAGCGCGTAACTCCCGCGCGTCTCGCCACGCCAGATCGGATTGTTCGAAAAGAGCACCACGTGGCCCCGCTCGACGGGGACGTCCACGACGGCGGGATGTTCGGCAATCTCCTTGCCTCCCTGAACCAGCCCGGAGATGAGGAGATCCTTCGAGTCGCCGTACCGCAGCACCACCCTCGGGCGCGCGTTGTCCGGGATGGCGTAGATGCCGTTGCGCTTCTGTTCGTCGGTCAAGGGCAGCGCCTCCCAGATCTCGGCCTCCGGTTCCGCCGGCGGCTCGACGAAGGCGCGGCCTGTCGGACGGTCTGGATCGTCCGCGGTGCCGCGGCCGGTCGGCCGTTCCCGGTCGTCCGGCGCGCGCCGCCGCCCGCCCCGTCCCCCCGCGAGGTTGCTCAGCGTGAAAATCGGGCCGTCGAAGGAGTAGATCGCGGGGGCCTCGGAGTATCCGTAGGCGATCGGGCTCGCGGCGTCGACGACCTTCGACCGGACGATGGTCCCCGTCAGCTTCAGCTTGTCCGGCCTCGTGACGGAAACTCCCGGCGTCAACCCGAAGACGACGGCGAGCTCCGCCGTGTCCATCACTCCGATGACGAGACCTCCCTTGCGCGCGAACGCCTGGAGGTTCTCGAGGCCGGCGAAACCGAGCCCCGGACGCATGTCGTCCGTCTGGTCCACCGTCCCCAGGTTCGGAGTCGTTGGAGTCTTCTTCCAGGGCAGCGGGTTGCCCCACATCGGCATTCCGGCGACGACCGCCTGCGGCGTCCGGCCCGAAGGCGGGAACACGATCACGTCGAACCGCGACTTCAAATCCGGGGTCGCGGCGACCGTCTGGGTGCTGATGGGCGTGTACGGAATCTGAAGCTCGTCGAACGCCATGCGCCACCACCCCTCGTCCTGGGTCGAGAGCCAGGTGTGCAGCATGGCGATGCGTGGGGCGCGCAGAGGGTGCGTGCGAACGTCCGGCGAGGCGGCGAGGGCGACGCCCGTGACCCCGAGCTCGCCCAGCGCGCGCGAGAGCTCCTGCTGCGCGATCCCGCGGACGAGAAAGGATCCGGCGGGGAACTTCCGGCCCGCGGCCTCGAACGGCTCCTCGGAGGCGAGGAAATCCGCACGGGGAAAACGGAAGCGGAGCGTCGCCAGTCCGGAGTCGCCGTTGTGGGCGATCGCCACGACGCGGCCGCTGCCCGCGAGCGCTCCGCCCGCGGCGACGGGCGCCGACACGGGTGACATCTTCGCGTTCAGGACTTCGGGGTCGGCCACCCTCCGGACCTGGACACCGAAGAGCTCCCCCAGAGTCCACCCGGTATCGTCGTAGGGGCTCTTCTGCGGATCGTCCGGGCTCCAGTACTGATAATCGAGGAGCATGTCCGCGACCCGGCTGTACGGCTGGTCCATCCGCACGACGTAGCTTCCGGATGGAAACAGTCTCGGTTCCCGAACCCACTTCGGTTTGCGCGAGGCTTTCTTCCGGTCGTCGCTCGCGGGCGCGGGCGCCGACGCCGACGGGGATGCGGCCGCGGCGTCTTCCCGCGCGGCGGGATCGACGGGCGACGCGTTGTCGCGAACGGCGGAGGCGGAAGCCGGGCCCGTCTGGCTCTCCGGCTCCTTCTCGCGGTCCTTCGAACGCTCCTTGGGCTGCGCAGCGGACGGCGCGCTGCCGGCGGCGTCGTCGTCCGTCCTGGGAGGCTTCTTCAGGACGTCCACCATCGTGGTGAAGGGAGCGGTCGCGCGAGACACCTCGCAGCCCTGGAGCTGGAGGATCCGCAGCAGCTCCGCCTGGGCGCCGGGCCTCGGGTCGTCGCCGGGGAAGACGTAGGCGGCGGGCCCTTCGGCCGACGGCTTCTCGATCGACCGCTTCGCCTTCCGGTATAAGTTGCGGAGGAACTCCTGGCCGTTCGCCGCGAAGTAGTGGAGCGAGACCAGCAGCCCGGTCTGCTGGTAGTTGTTGTTGTTCCTCTGCGACCACTTGACGCGCGGCAGCGGCGGGTTCTGGCGGTACCAGGTGCGCGAATACTGTTCCGGCTGGAGAGTCCGCTCGACCGTGTCCGCCCCGCCGTTGCCGAAGGTCTCGTAGAGGCGGCTGATGCCGTTGTGGGTCGCCGCGAGGAACATCAGGTACCCCGGCGTCCAGGTGTCGAACGTGCCGTGGGCATAGACGCCCGGCATGCCGAACCGAGTCATCTCCTGGACGTTGTTCCACCCCAGCATCTGCCACTCGTTCGTCAGGATCGGATCGAGCCAGGCGTTGAACGGTCCGTCGCCGATCGTGTTGTCGTAGAGGTAGGGGTAGGACTCGTGCAGGTCGTGGAGGAGCGTCGCCTTCTGGAAGAGGAACTCGCTCAGCACGTTCCGCGTGAGCTTCAGCGTCAGCGCCATGGCGTCGCGGTTGTTGTCGTGCGCGACGTACTTGCCCCAGTAGACGAGGGGAGGCCAGTTCTGGCCGGGGTGCGCGAGGTGCCAGTTGTAGATGTCGACCTGCCGGTCGCGGCCGTCGGTCTCGACGACGGGGGTGATCACGGTGATGACGCGATCGCGGATGTCCCTCACGTACGGGCTTTCATCCACGGCGAGGCGGTACGCGAGCTCCATCAGCGCCGTCGGGGCGCCGGTCTCGGGGGAGTGGATTGTCCCGGTTATGTAGTACACGGGTGTGGACGCGGCGGCGAGCCGGTCCGCCTCGGCGTCGTCGAGTCGGATCGTGCGCGGGTCCGCGAGCCTAGCCAGGCGATCGCGGTTCGCGTCGAGCCCCGCGATCAGGGACTCGGAAGCGATCGTCACCGAGATCATCTCCCGACCCTCCTCACTCGTCCCGATCGACCGGACCCGAACCCGCGGGCTCGCCTTCTCGAGCATTCGCATGTAGCGGGAGACCTCCGCGTTGTAGGGAAGCTTGCCCGGTGCGCCCGCGACATCGCCGAGGACGGCGGCGGGCGTGGGCACGTCCTTGGACGCCGGAAGGTAGTCGACGAGCGGCGACAGGAAAAAAGTCTCCGTCGTGTACTCCCGGATCTTCTTCGTATATGCCTCGTCAATTGCCTGGGCGGGGTCGCGCTGCGGAAGGCTGTCGAGCCCCGCCGCCGCCGATGTCATGAGGGCGAAACCGATCGCCGCCGCGAAAAGACGAGTCGGGTGTTTCAAGAAGAAGTTCCCCCTCAAGGAAAAATTCCTCGGACCCGCGTCGCCTCTGCCACCCGCCCGATGGCGACCACGAGCGCCCCGGTCCTCAAATCCGTGTCGTGCTTGCGCGCCGCAGACTCCACGTCCTCGTAGGCCCTCCGGATCGTCTTCTGGAGGTGGGTGCGGACCATCTCGGCGTCCCAGAAGAAAGAGTAGAGATCCTGGACCCACTCGAGGTAGGAGACGGTCACGCCGCCGGCGTTGGCCAGTATGTCCGGTATGACGACGATGTCCCGCCGGCGGAGGATCTCGTCGGCGTCGGGCGTCGTGGGGCCGTTTGCCGCCTCGGCGATGATGCGCGCCTTCACCTTCGGCGCGTTCTTCCGGGTGATGACTCCCTCGAGCGCGGCGGGAACGAGAATGTCCACCGGGAGCTCGAGGATCTCGTCGTTGCCGATTCGGTCGCCGCGCGCAGCCGTGACGCTGCCCTTTTTCTCCTTGGTCGTGAGCACGGACGCGATGTCGAGCCCCTTTTCGTTGTGGATCCCACCGCCGGAGTCCGAGACGGCGACCACGCGGACGCCCGCCTCGGCGAGGAACTTCGCCGCGAAGTAGCCCGCGTTGCCGAACCCCTGAACCGCCGCCGTGGCCCCTTTGAGCGCAATCCCGCGCCGCTTGGCGGCTTCCTCGATGGCGACAAAGCAGCCTTCCGCGGTCGCCTCGTTGCGGCCCGCCGACCCTCCGACCGAAAGCGGCTTGCCGGTCACGACGCCGAGGGTCGAATAGCCCTGGATCATGGAATAGGTGTCCATCATCCACGCCATCGTCTGCGAGTTCGTGTACACGTCGGGGGCGGGAATGTCGCGGTCGGGACCGAGGATGATCGAGATCTCCGACGTGAAACGCCGCGTCATCCGTTCGTTCTCGCCGAGGGAGAGCGCCTTGGGGTCCACCGTCACTCCGCCCTTCGCTCCGCCGAACGGAATGTTGACGACGGCGCACTTCCACGTCATCCACATGGCGAGCGCCTTGACCTCGTCGAGGGTGACCCCGGGGTGGTAGCGGATCCCGCCCTTCGACGGCCCGCGGGCGATTGAGTGCTGGACCCGGTGGCCCTGGAAGACGCGGATGGACCCGTTGTCCATCTTGACGGGGATCGAGACCGTGAGCTGGCGTTTGGGGAAACGGAGGACGTCGCGTGTGCCCGGGTCGAGCCCGAGCAGGTCCGCGGCGATGCCGAATTGCCGGAGCGCGAAGTCGAACGGGTTCAGGTTCTCCGGCGATGAAACCGGCTTGGGATTGGCGGCCATGAATCCTCCTTGGTTCGCGAATGCCGGACGTGAAGAGGCCTTGGGCACGCGTTACGGGCCGAAGAACGGGAACGTGTCGGCAGCGGAGCGCGCGAGGTCCCAGAGCCTCGCGGGAAAGATGCCCAGAGCGAGGATTCCCGCTCCGCAAACCGCGAGGGCCAGGCCGTCGGCAAAACCGATCGGCGGGACGGTCTCGCCTTCGATGGGCTCGCGCATGTACATCAGGTAAACCACCTTCAGGTAGTAACCGATCGAGACGAGGCTGTTGACGACCCCGACGATCGCGAGCACGTAGAAGCCCCGGTCGATCGCCGCCTTGAAGAGGAAGAACTTTCCGATGAAACCGGCCGTCGCGGGGATCCCGGCGAGCGAGAAGAGGCACAGAGCGAGAACGCCCGCGGCGAAGGGCGAGCGGCGCCCTTCGCCCGCGAGGAGGCCGACCGGGTGCGGTTTCGTCTCGTCCCTGTAAAGGGCGGCAACGGCGGCAAACGCGCCGGCGTTCGAGGCGACGTACGCGAAGAAGAAGACGATCACGGCCGCGAGGGCATTGCGGCCGAACACGGCGAGGGCGATGAGCACGTAGCCCATCTGCGCAATCCCGGAGTAGGCGAGCAGCCTCTTGATGTCGCGCTGGGCGAGCGCGATCACGTTCCCGAGCGTCATGGAGAGGATCGCGATCGCGGCGACGGCGATTCGCACCCGGTCCGGCAGCACGCCCTGGAAGACCGAGGCGAACACCCGGTAGAGAACGAGCACGCTCGCGCCCTTCGGGGCAACCGACAGATAGGCAACGGCCGGGGTGGGCATTCCCTGGTACACGTCGGGCGCCCACGAGTGGAACGGGGCAACGGACATCTTGAAGCCGAAACCGACGAGCAGGAAGAGCAGCCCGAGGATCACGAGCGGATCCGAGGCGAGGCCGACCTGAGACAGGGCCGACAGGCGGACGCTGCCGCTCTTGGCGAAGAGAAAGACGATTCCGTACAGGGTGAACGCGGAGCCGAAGGCGCCGGTCAGGAAGTACTTGAGGCCCGCTTCCGAGGAGGCCGGGATGCCCCGGAAGAACCCGGCGAGCACGTAGAAGGAGAGAGAGAGGAGCTCCAGCCCGACGAAGATCACGAGAAGGTCGAGCCCGCGGGTGAGGAGGGAAACTCCGACGTGACCCCAGAGCAGGAGTGCGTAGAACTCCCCGCGCTCTTCGCCGGTCCGGCGCAGGTAGGGCTTGGCGATCAAGATCGAAACAGCGGCCGTGGCGGCGATGAACCCGCCCATGAGGGAGGTCAGGGCGGAGGTCTCGAGGCGTCCTCCGAACGAGGCACCGGCGGGCGCGCGCAGGAGCAGGGCGAGGGAGCCCGCGATGGCGGCGAGCGACAGAGTCGCAAACCAGCCCCGCAGGCGGGGAGCGAAGGCGTCCAGGAGGATGAGGAGGCAGCCGGCGGCCGAGAGGACGATCTCGGGAGCGGCGGCGGCGAGCTCCTCCGGCCCGAACAGGATGAGCCCGCTCATCGCGCCATCTGCATCTTCGGGGCCGCGGCGGGGAAAGCGGCGGGCGGCTCGAGGCGCTCCGCGGCGGCCGACCGCCTCGCGTTCACGGAGGCCTGGAGGGCGTCGACGGACGGGCGAATCCGGTCGAGCATGTCATTCGGGCGCACCCCGATCCAGACCATCAGGAGGACGAGCACGATCGCCGGCACGAGCTCGCTCGGCCGCATGTCGGTCAGCTCGCGGTTCTCCTCGTGGACGAGCGGGTTCCAGAAGACGCGCTGTACGAGCGTGAGCATGTAGATCGCCGACAGGATGACTCCCGTCGCCCCGACGACCGCCCACCAGGGGTGCGGGGAGATCCAGGTCCCGAGGAGGATCAGGAACTCGCCCACGAAGCCGTTCAAGCCGGGGAGCCCGATCGACGAGAAGGTCGCCACGAGGAAGAAGGCCGTCGTCACGGGGACGATCCCGGCGATTCCGCCATAGGCGGCGATCTCCCGCGTGTGCCGGCGCTCGTACAGGACGCCGACGAGGAGGAAGAGGGCCCCCGTCGAGAGCCCGTGGTTGACCATCTGCAGGATCGCCCCGGAGAGAGACGTGGCGGTGAAAGCGGCGACTCCCACGACGACGAGCCCGAGGTGCGACACGGACGAATACGCGACGAGCCGCTTCATGTCTTTCTGCGGATAGGCGACGAGCGCTCCGTAGACGACGCCGATGACTCCCAAAGCACCGACCCACGGTCCAAACCGCATCGCCGACTCCGGGAAAAGGGGCAACGCGAACCGCAGGTACCCGTACACGCCGAGCTTCAGGAGCACCCCGGCGAGGATGATGGATCCGGCGGTCGGCGCCTCCGTGTGTGCGTCCGGCAGCCAGGTGTGGAGCGGAAAGACGGGCACCTTGATGGCGAAAGCCAGGGCGAACGCGAAGAACAGGATCGCCTGGACGGTCGGCGGGAACTCGATGCGGGTCAGGTCGCCGAGGAGGAAGGACCATGCGCCGGTCAGGGCGCGGTGGCGCGCCGCGACGTAAAGAATCGCGAGAAACATGAGGAGGCTTCCCGCCATCGTGAACAGGAAGAACTTCATCGCCGCGTAGATGCGGCGGGCGCCGCCCCAGATCCCGATGATGAAGTACATCGGGACGAGCATCACTTCCCAGAACACGTAGAAAAGGGCGAGGTCGAGCGCGCACAGGGTCCCGAGGACACCCGTCTCGAGTGTCAGGAAGGCGATCGCGAAGCCCTTCGCCCCGCGCGAGACGTGGGTCACGGAGAAGAGGAGGGAGACCGGCGTCAGAACCGTCGTCAGGAGGATGAGAAGAAGCGAGATCCCGTCGACGCCGATCGAGTAAGAGATCCCGAGAGCGGGCACCCACTCGACGCGCTCGGCGAACTGGAATCCGGGCATCGCCGGATCGAACCGGGTCCAGAGGGGGATGGACAGGGCGAGCTCGATCGCGGACACCGCCGTCGCGAACCACATCGAGGCGCGCCCGGCCCCTTTGGGAAAAAGGAGCAGGACGGCCGCCCCGGCCGTGGGAAGAAAGATCAGGACGGTCAGGAGATGGCCGCTCAGAAGACCCGCCATCTCAGAACGCTCCCAGCACGAGGAGCATCAGCGCGACGACTCCGAGGAAAAACGTCAGAGCGTAATTCCGGACGTTGCCCGTCTGGATGAATCGGAGCAAGTCGCCCGCCAGCTCCACGAGGAAGGCGCCCGCGTTCAAGATTCCGTCGATGATGAGGACGTCCACGACTTTCCACAGGACGCGCGCAATCGCCTCGAAGGTCCGGACGAAGAGGGCGTCGTACAGCTCGTCGACCCGGAACTTGTCCCGAACGAGCGCATAGACGCCCGGCATCGAGGCGGCCATGCGTGCGGGCGTCCGGCCTCTCTCGGCCGCGTACCACTTGAGCGCCAGGAGGACTCCTCCGGCGGCAACGGCTGTCGAAGCGAGGAGGAGCAGCCACTCGGTTCCATGCGCGAGGGGAGCCGCGGCCCTCTCGACCGCGGCCGCGGAAATCTTCGGGAAGACGGGAGCGAGGAACGCCCCGAGGCGGTCGCCGCTTTCCGAGATGACCGGCGGGATGCCGACGAACCCGGCGGCGACCGAGAGCGCCGCGAGAACGACGAGCGGAACGGTCATCGAGGGAGGCGACTCGTGGAGGTGGTGCTCCTGCTCCTGCGTGCCGCGGAACCGCCCGGCGAAGGTGAGCGACACCAGCCGGAACATGTAGAAGGCCGTCATCCACGCCGTCAGAAGGCCGATGCCGAACAGCACGTAGCGGTGGTCCTCGAAGACTCCGGTCAAGATCGCGTCTTTCGAGAAGAAGCCCGAGAGCGGGGGGATCCCCGCGATCGCGAGCGCGGCGATCATGAACGTCCAGTACGTGATGGGAAGCTTCGATCTCAAGCCACCCATCTTCCGCATGTCCTGCTCGCCGCCCATCGCGTGGATGACGGAACCCGACCCGAGGAAAAGGCAGGCCTTGAAGAAGGCGTGGGTTATCACGTGGAACATCCCGGCGGCATACGCGCCGACTCCGCACGCGAGGAACATGTACCCGAGCTGCGAAACAGTCGAATAGGCGAGGACCTTCTTGATGTCGTTCTGGGCGAGAGCGATCGTGGCCGCGAAAATCGCGGTGACCGCGCCCACGATGGCGACGACGGCCATGGCCTCCGGAGCGAGCCGGAAAAGGACGTTGCACCGCGCCACCATGTAGACGCCTGCCGTGACCATCGTCGCGGCATGGATCAGCGCCGAGACGGGAGTCGGACCCGCCATCGCGTCCGGCAACCAGACGTACAGCGGGACCTGCGCGCTCTTGCCCATCGCGCCGACGAAGAGGCAGAGGCACACGACGGTCAGGTACGGCGTGACGCGTGCGGGGTTCGCCGCCGCGGCTCCGAACACGTCGTCGAAATCGAGGCTGGAGAAGAGCCCGAAGAGCCCGAACATCCCGAGGAGAAAACCGAAGTCGCCGATGCGGTTGACGACGAACGCCTTGCGTCCGGCGCTCGCCGCGTACTCCTTCGTGTAGAAGTATCCGATGAGGAAGTAGGAGCAGAGGCCGACACCCTCCCAGCCGACGAACATGAGAAGAAAGTTGTTCGCGAGCACCAGGACGAGCATCGAGAACATGAAGAGGTTCAAGTAGGCGAAGTACCTCGCGAAGCCGGCGTCGGTCTCGTCGTGCGCCATGTACCCGACGGAGTACACATGGATCAGGAAACCGACGAACGTCACGAAGGACACCATCAGCGCCGACAGGGGATCGAGCCGCAGCGAAGCGTCGGCGACGAACGGCCCTGCAGAGATCCAGTCGGAGACCTTCTCGACGATCGGAGCATGGTCTCCTCGGAGGAACGGGATCAGCCGCGAGAACGCGGCGACCGTGGCGAGGCCGACCGAGCCGGCTCCCATGGCCGCGGTGAACGCCTTGCCCATCCGGCTGCCGAACAGCAGGCACAGGAGGAATCCGACCAGCGGAAGCGCCGGGATGAGCCAGAGCGGAGCCGTCATCGTCACTGATTCACCGTCACGGGCTCACCACTTGAGGAGGTGGATCTCGTTGACGTCGATGGTCTCGGTGTGCCGGAAGAGTGAAACGAAGATCGCGAGTCCCACGGACGCTTCCGCCGCGGCGATCGCGATCACGAAGAAGACGACGATCTGCCCCTCGCGCGTGCCGAGCGCCGCCCCGTAGCCGATCAGCGCGAGGTTGGCGGCATTCATCATCACCTCGATCGAGAGGAAGATGGAGATGGCGCTGCGCCGGAGGAGGGCGCCGGCGACCCCGATCGAAAAGAGCGCCGCCGAGGCGAGGAGGACGTCCGAGAGGGGGATTCTTCCGATCACGGCCCCTCCCGGCGGGCGAGGACGAAGGCGCCGACGAGCGCAGCGAGCAGGAGCACGGAAAGCGCCTCGAAGGGGAGGAGGAAGTCGGAGAAGAGGAGCCGGGCGAGGGGCGCAATCTCGCCGTTCGCCGCGCTGACCGAACCCGAAGCCGCCGCCGCGCCATCCCGGCGCAGGAGCGAGAGGAGGATCGCGGCGAAAACGACGATCGACGCGCCGGCGAGCACCGTCTGGATCGGCCGGCGGGCGCCGGGCGTCTCCCGGCCGACGTTCAAGAGCATCAGGACGAAGAGGAAGAGGACGAGGATCGCGCCCGCGTACACGATGACCTGGATCGCCGCGATGAGAGGCGCGTGCAGCAGGACGAAGCAGATGGCGAGGGCGAAAAAGGCGACGACGACGGCGAGGACGCTCTTGATCGGGTGCCGGTGGACGACCATCACGGCCGTGAACAACACGGCAAGAGCCGCGGCGAGATCGAACGCGATGCGCTCGGCGGGAAATGCCGCCATCAGAGGCGCTTCCAGGCGACCAGGCCCGCCACCCAGAACAGGTTGAAGAGCGCCAGGGGAAGGAGCACCTTCCAGCCCAGGCGCATCAGCTGGTCATAGCGGAAGCGCGGCAGGGTCCAGCGCACCCAGACGAAAAGCCAGACGAAGAACAGCGTCTTGACCGTGAAGATGACGATCGAGATCAGGGCGCCTGCGATCCCGCTCGGTGTAAACCAGGGCAATCCCCATCCTCCGAAGAAGAGGGTGACCGTCATCGCGGACGCGACGATGACGTTGATGTATTCCGCCATGAAGAACATCGCGAACTTCATGGACGAGTACTCGGTGTGGTATCCGGCGACGAGCTCCGCGTCCGCCTCCGGCAGATCGAAGGGCGTCCGGTTCGTTTCGGCGTACGTCGCCACGAGAAAGACGACGAACCCGAGAAACTGGGGGATCGCGTTCCAGCGGGGGATGAACCCGAGCCACGTCCCGCTCTGGCTCGCCACGATGTCCGTGAGCCGCAGCGACGAGGCGCTGAGGATGACGCCGGCTCCCGCGGTCGTCATGGCGAGCTCGTACGAGATGATCTGCGCGCTCGAGCGGATGCCTCCCATGAGGGAGAACTTGTTGTTCGAAGCCCAGCCGGCGAGGACAATTCCGTAGACGGACAGCGACGTGATCGCAAAGACGTACAGGATCCCGATGGATACGTCCGCGCCGATCAGCGGGACATCCCCGCTCTTGAGCGGCAGCGTCGCGCCGTACGGGATCACGGCGAACGTCGTGAGCGCGGCGAAGACGGCGAGCGCGGGCGCGAGGAGGTACAGCCCGCGGTCGACGGTCCCGGGGATCAGGTCTTCCTTGAAGAAGAACTTCACCACGTCGGCGAGGGGCTGGAGCAGGCCGAAAGGGCCGACGCGGTTGGGCCCCGGCCGGTCCTGGATCAGGCCCGCGCCGCGCCGTTCCACCCACAGGAGGATCGGCACGAACATGAGGATCGCGACGATCGGGATGAAAACCCGCGCCGCGACGAGGAGCCACTCGATCGCGGTCCGGCTCAGAGCGCACCCGTCGAAACGAAGAGCCCCTTCCTCATGAGGCCGCCGCCCGCGAGCTCCGCTTCCGTGACCTCCGCGTAACCTTCCACTTCCGACCGGATCATCTCCCGCAGGTCGTTCGGCTTCCAGTTGCGGTCGCCGTACCCGAGGGCTTCGGCGAGCAGCAGGATGAGCTCCCACGCCGCGCGGATGGGCGGTCTGGGAAGGAAGGCCCGGTCGAACTTCTGGACGCGGCCCTGGACGTTCGTGAACGTGCCCTCCCGCTCCGCGAGCGAGGCCGTCGGGAGGACGACGTCGGCGGCTCCGGTCAACGCGTTCGCGTTCCGCCCCGCCACCGCGAGCAACCGGGCCTTGCGGAGGATCGCCACCCGGTCGGGGTCGTCGGCCGCTTCCCCGAAGGAGGCGTCGGCGACGAAGATGACCTCCGGCGACGCTTTCCCGGAGAGGACCTCCTCGAGCCCGTACCCTCCGCGCGCGGGAGACATTCCCATGTCCTTGGCGCCCGCGAAGTTCGCGCCGAAATGGTTGCCCTCGATCCACTCGGTCTTTGACTTCATCCGCCGCACACGCGAAAGGTCGACGGTGGCGTCCCGGTTGCCGCAGGCGAGGTGGTCCGCGACCTTGCGCAGCAGGAAGTTCTCCTCGTTCGAGAGGTGGGCGGAGCCGAGCAAGAAGACCCCGGACGGGCCCACGCCCTCGACGGTGCGTCGGATCTCGGCGGCGATCCGCTGGACGGCTGCCGGGACGATGGCGGTGCGGACGTCGTCGCCCTCCCGGAGCGTAGCCTTGTCGATGTCGCGCTGGTTGAGCTTTTCCGAAGAGAAGCGCCCGTAATCGCACAACCAGTAGTCGTTGACCGCGGGGTTCAGGCGCGGAAGGAAGCGGTAGACGACGGAGTCGTTCGATTCGACCGATATGTTGCAGCCGATGTTGCAGCCGGGGCAGACGGACGGCGTCTTCTCGAGATACCAGACGCGGCTTCGGAAGCGGAACTCGCGCGCGGTCAGGGCCCCAACGGGACAGACGTCGGCGGCGCACGCGGACCAGTCGTTGGCGAGCGGCTTTCCGTCGTGCGTCCAGACGAGGGTGCGCCCGCCCCGGTCGAGAAAGGTGAGCTCTCCCGTGCCCGCGATCTCCTGGCAGAAACGGATGCAGCGCGTGCACTGGATGCAGCGGGTCATGTCGGCGATCACGTGTGGCCCGATCAGCGTGCGGTCGAACCCGGGGTACTGGCGCTTTCGCTCGTCGAAGTCGGACTTCTGATCTCCGTACCCGAACGAGTTGTCCTGGAGCTTGCATTCGCCGGCCTGGTCGCAGATCGGACAGTCGAGCGGATGGTTGATGAGCAGGAATTCCATGTTCGCCGCGCGCGACTGCACCACCTTCTCGGTCTTCGTCTTGACGCCGAGCCCGTCCTTCAGCGGCGTCGTGCAGGCGGCCTGGATCTTGGGGATGCCGTCGATCTCGACCAGGCACATCCGGCACTGCCCGACGACGGAGAGGCGGGGGTGGAAGCAGAAGTGGGGGATCTCGATCCCCGCGAGCTTCGCCGCCTCGATCAGGTTGACGTTCTTCGGCACCTCGACGGGCTTGCCGTCGAAGACGATCGTGAAAGTGTCCTTCGCCGGCGGCGCGGCGGCGGGAGGCGGAGTCCCCGGCGCCGCGTCACCGCCTGGCTTCGGAGCGGAGCTCATGCCGGCACCAGGGCCGCCGCGGCCCGGGGACCCACGAGACAGCGTTTCTCGGTGACGTGGTGCCGGTACTCGTCGCGGAACTTGCCGATCGAAGAGAGAACGGGCGCAATCGCCGCGTCGGAGAACACGCAGATCGTCATTCCGTTGCCCATCTGGTTGGAGATGCGCTCGAGCAGCTCGATATCCTCGGAGCGCCCCTCGCCCGCCTCGATCCGCGTCAGGACCTTGTGGAGCCACGGCGTCCCCTCGCGGCACGGCGTGCACTGGCCACACGACTCGTGCGCGAAGAATTTCGACAGGTTCTCTGCGGCGTTCACGATGCACGTGTCCTCGTTCATGACGATGATGGCGGCCGAGCCGAGCATGGATTTCTTGGCGGCGAGGCCGTCGAAGTCGAGAGGGCACTCCTCGATTTCGTCCGGCGTCAGCATCGCGGCCGACGCGCCCCCCGGGATGACCGCCTTCACCTTTCGGCCATTCTTCATGCCCTGCCCGTAGGCGTCGCCATAGATCAGGTCCTTCATCTGGAGTCCCATCGGAGCCTCGTAGACACCGGGACGGTTCACGGCGCCCGAAAGGCAGTAGAGCTTCGGTCCCGTGTTCTTCTCGTTCCGACCGATCTTCGCGAACCACTCGGCCCCGCGGTTGATGATGTGGACGACGCACGCGAGCGTCTCCACGTTGTTGACGATGGTTGGCGCCGAAAAGACGCCCGAGACGGCGGGGAAGGGCGGCTTGATCCGCGGCTGGCCGCGTTTGCCCTCGAGGCTCTCGATCAGCCCCGTTTCTTCGCCGCAGATGTACGCGCCCGCACCCCGGTGCACGTAGAGATCGAGGGCGTAGCCGGACCCGAGGATGTTCTCTCCGAGGAACCCCTCACGGCGCGCCTCCTCGATCGCCGCGTCGAGCACGCGCGCGCCGAGGTAGAACTCGCCGCGGATGTAGATGTACGCGGTTCGGCACTTCAGCGCATAGGCGGAGAGGATGCACCCCTCGATGAGCTGGTGCGGGTCCTCCTCGATCAGGAGCCGGTCCTTGAACGTGCCGGGCTCCGACTCGTCCGCGTTGCAGAGCACGTAGACGGGCTTGCCCTTGGTGTCCTTCGGGACAAACCCCCACTTGACCCCGGTCGGAAAGCCCGCCCCCCCGCGCCCGCGAAGGCCCGAGCGCTTCACCTCGTCCGTCACCTTCTCCGGCGACCAGCCTCCCGTCAGCACGGTCCGGAGGGCCTTGTACCCGCCGTCGTCCACGTAACCGCGGAGCGCGCGGGAGTTCTCTTTCCCGACGCGCGCGAGGAGGACCTTCTCGTCGGCCATTGCTCTGCCTAGGCGCCCGCGTCGGTCGACAGGCGGTCGAGGATCTGGCCCATCTTCGCCTGGTCGACGGGCTCGTGATACGTGTCGTTGATCATGATCGAGGGCGCGCGGTCGCACCCGGCGATGCACTCGACTTCGACGACGGTGAATTTCCCGTCGGCCGTGGTCTCTTCGAGGCCGACGCCCAGCCGCTTCCGGCAGAGTTCGATCAGCGCTTCCGCTCCGGCGAGGTGGCAGGAGATCGACGTGCAGATCTGGATCAGGCTCTTCCCGACGGGATTCAGGTTGTACATCGTGTAGAAGGTCAGCACGCCGTCCACGTGCGCGGGCGTGAGATCGAGGATCCGCGCGACCTCCTCGGCGGCCTCCTTGGACACCCAGCCCCAGGTCTCCTGCGCCACCCACAGCACGGGCAGCAGAGCGGCCTGCTTCGTGGGGTAGCGGGCGAGGATGGTGTCGATCTTTTCGAGCGCATCCGGCGGGAAGGTGGCTGCCCGGCCGGAGGGCTCGGTCGCGTAGCGGCGATGGCTCACAGGTCGAACGCCCCCTTGCGCCAGATGTAGGCGTACCCGACGGCGAGGATCGCGAGGAAGACGAGCATCTCGAGGAAGAGGCCGGGCCCTCCCGCGCGGAAGATGACCGCCCAGGGGTACAGGAACGCGATTTCCACGTCGAAGAGGATGAACACGATGGCGATGACGAAGAACTTGATCGACAGCCTCTTGTGGGAGATGTCGAGCAGAGGCACGCCACTCTCGTAAGTCTCGAGCTTCGAACGGGTCCGGAGCTTCGGGCCGAGGAGCGCGGAAAGAAGCAGAATGGCGGCGGCGATGCCCACCGCCGCAGCCATGAGCATCAAGATGGGAACGTAGTCCCGCGCCATGCCCCGGGGCCTCCTTGGTCCCTTGCGGAGCGCGACTTTTTCATAAGCCCCGGGGTGAGTCAACGCGACCTCGATGGCGCGGAAGCGACCGCCTTAAGATGCCCCGCCGTGCCCGAGATCCCTTTTCGCCCCGCCGCGCTCGTCCCCGCCTACCAGGCCGCGGAAACCGTCGGGGAGGTCGTGGCGGGCCTCCTGCGCCACGTTCAATCCGTTCTCGTCGTCGACGACGGCTCGACGGACGCCACGGGCGCCGAGGCACACGCCGCGGGAGCCGAAGTGCTGCGCCTCCCGCGAAACTCCGGGAAGGGGAGCGCGATCCGCGCCGGTTTGACGCGCGTGCTCGCGAGCGTCGCTACTCACGTCGCCTTCGTCGACGCGGACGCGCAACACGATCCCGACGACCTTCCGGCGCTCCTGGCGGCCGCGCGGGCCGGCGAGAAATTCGTGATCGGTTCCCGAATGTCGCAGCCGGAGGAGATTCCTCCGGTGCGTTACCGCACGAACGAGATCGGCAGCCGGATCCTCACGCGGATGACCGGCCACGAAATCGAGGACGGCCAGTCGGGATACCGCGTCATCGCCGCGGACCTGCTCCGGGCGCTGAGCCTCTCCTCGAAGGGCTACATGATCGAAACGGAAATCCTGTTGAAGGCGGCACCGAGGATTCCCCGGGTCGCGAGCGTCCCCGTGCGCGCCGTCTACGGCGGCCCATCCCACTACCGCCCGTTCCGCGACACCTGGATCATTTCGTGGGGCGCGGTCTACTACAAGGTTTTCGAAACCGATTGAGTTCTGGCCGAAAGGGTTCATCGGGATCCGGAGCGCAGCGAAGCGGAGTGAAGGCGACGTGTCTACAATGCCGCGCGATGCCCACGGTGACCCCTCTCCGGACCTCCGGTCGAGCTCCCCGCGTCCTCACGATCGACGTCGAGGACTGGTTCCACGTCTGCGGCGACGATTACTACTCGGACCCGCGGCGGTGGGATGGTTTCGTCCCGCGGGTCGAGACGACGCTTTCTCTTTTCTTCACCGCGCTCGACCGGGGAGGGCACCGCGCCACGTTTTTCTTTCTGGGCTGGGTCGCTGCGCGTTACCCGGAGCTGGTCGCGGAAGCTGTCAGGCGCGGCCATGAGGTCGGCGTGCACGGTGACCTGCACCGCCGCGCGGACGAGATGAGCACGGAGGAGTTCCGGAGCGACCTGCTCGCGGCAGCCGGAAAGATCGAGCGAGCCGGCGCGCCGCGGCCCAGGCTGCATCGGGCCGCGGAGTGGTCCATCCGCGGTCCCGACGATCCCGCGCTCGCTGTCCTCGCGCGGGAGGGGTACTCCTGCGACGCCTCGATGACGCCGGTTCCTCCGCTGGGGAACGCGCGCAACCATCCCGGCCCGCAGAGGATTGCGATCGAGGGTGGAGAGTCCGGGATCGTCGAAATGCCGCCGTTGACCGGGCGCGGCTTCGGACGGAACCTGCCCATGGGCGGGGGCTGGCCCTTCCGGATGTTCTCGCCGGAACGGGTGGCCCGGACGGAGCGCGCCTTTCGGGACTCGGGCTGGCCCGCCGTCTTCACGTTTCACCCCTGGGAGCTCGACCCGAAGCATCCGCCGATGGAGGGCATCTCTCCGATCGCGCGGCTCGTCCACTTCTACCGAAGGGGCTCGACGCTCGATCGCCTCAATCGCTGGCTGGATCCGTCCGACCCGTGCGTTTCCGTCGGCGCCGCCCTCGAGAGGCTCGTCGCGTGAACCGGCCCGGCTTCCTCTTTCCCGGCCAGCTCTCCGAAGCCGTCGGGATGGGCAATGATTTCTTCGCCGCCGACCCCGAAGTGCGCCGCCTCTTCGCCTTCACCTCGGAACGGTGCGGGCGGGACCTCGAGCGGGTCGTCTTCTCGGGCCCGGCGGAGGATCTCGGCGAGAACCTCGCTGCCCAGGCGTCCGTCTACCTCGTTTCCACGGTCGCGTCCCGGTTTCTGGGTCGCGCGGGAATCACGGCGCCCGCCACCGCCGGGTACAGCCTCGGGAACTATGCTGCCCTCGTCGCGGCGGGCGCGATCTCCTACGAGGACGGCCTCGACGTCTTGATCGCGGTCTGGCGCGAGTCGGAGCGGCTCCAGATCCGGGGCGCGATGGCCGCCGTGATCGGCTGCCGGCGCGACTTTGCGGACACCGTGTGCGCGGAACTGCGCTCCGCCGGCCATCCCGTCTGGATCGGGAACGTCAACGCGGCAACGCAGTTCGTCTTGACGGGCCGCGCCGAGGCTGTCCGGGCGGCAATCGCCGTGCTCGGGCCGAAGTCCCTTTCCGTCCTGCCGCTCGGGATGACCTGGCCCATCCACAGCGAGCTCATGCAGCCCGTGAGCGAGCGCGTCGCCCCGGTCGTCGCGGCCTGCGCGTCGATCCGGGACCCCGCGGTTCCCTACTACGGACCGGACGGCCGCGTTCGGACCACGGCTGCACAGGTTCGGAAGCTCCTCGCGACCGAGTTCATCTACCCGACCCTCTGGAACGCGACGTTCGAAGCGATGATCGCGGCCGGCTTCCGCACGTTCCTGGAGGTGGGGCCGGGGACGATGCTCTCGAAGATGTCGCGGTGGATCGACCGCAACGCGGTCTGCCATCCGGCGGGGAGCATCGAGACGATCCGGCGCGCGGCCGATATATTGCGGTCGGCGTGAAATGGCGATGACGGAAGAACGGCGCCGCACGGCGATCGTGACGGGAGGCTCGCGCGGCATCGGCCGGGCGATCGCGCGGGATCTCGCCGCCGCCGGCAACCGCGTCGTGATCACGTTCCGGCAGGACGTTTCCCGCGGCGACGAGACTGTTCGCGAGATCCGTGAGGCTGGCGGCGACGCCGTCGCCGTCCAGGCCGACGTGACGGACGCCCAACAGGTCAAGGCGCTCGCCGAGCGGGTCAGCCAGGACTACGGCGGCGCGGACATCCTCGTGAACAACGCCGGGATCATCAAGGACGCTCTGTTCCCCTTCCTCAAGGAAGAGGACTGGGACGCGGTCATCGACATCGACCTGAAGGGCGCGTTCCGCATGACCAAGTCCGTCATCCGGGGCATGTTGCATCGCAAGTGGGGACGGATCGTCAACATCGTCTCCGTCAGCGGAATCTCGGGCCACGTGGGCCAGACGAACTATTCGGCGGCGAAGGGCGGCCTCATCGCGTTCACGAAGGCCCTCGCCCTCGAGATGGCCACGCACGGGATCACGGTCAACGCGGTGGCCCCGGGCCTGATCGACACGGAGATCGTGGCGCATTTAAAGGAAGAGGCGAGGGCGGAATTCATCCGCCGCATTCCGATGGCCCGCTTCGGAACCCCGGAAGACATAGCCGGCTTGGTGTCGTTCCTCGCCTCCGACCGCGCGTCCTACATCACCGCGCAAGTCTGGAGGGTGGACGGAGGAATGGCGTAATTCTCTGATCGGCGGAGGCGGGTCCTGTCGCCGGGGACCCCGGTAGCGCCATCGGCCGGCGCGCTTTAGCCGGACTCGAAAAGGACAGCGTCGCGCCGGCCTGCTGACGCTACCGGGGGCCTCCCCCGGCGCCACCCGCCGGTGCATCACGTCGGCGCATTGGGACGAGTGTGAGCCCGTGCGAGGGTTCAGCCGTGTGAATGCCGCAGCCGAAAGCCTACATATAATCCGCGCACGAAGGAGTCTGAATGACCAAGGAAGACCTCAGGCCGCGCGTCAAGGACCTGATCGTGCGCCGTCTGAAGCTCGAAATCGACCCGCAGACGATCGACAATTCCGCTCCGCTCTTCGGAGAGGGGCTCGGCCTCGACTCGATCGACGCGCTGGAGCTCGTTCTCGGCCTCGAGCAGGAGTTCGGCATAAAAGTCGAAGACGAAGAGGTCGGCGTGAAGGCGTTCGCCTCGGTGGACGCTCTCTGCGAGTTCATCGAGAGGAAAAAGACTGCTTGAGCCACCGACCACTTCCCCACGCTTACCCGTTCCGCTTTGTGGATACGGTGGCGACGGAGCGCAACGCGGACTTTTCGCAGGGATCCGTCACCATCCGGGTGACCTCCGGCGGCCGCGCCGCCATGGGAGAGCGGTGGATGTCGCCGCTCCTTCTCGCGGAGGCGATTGCTCAGGCTGCCCTGCTCCTCGAAGGCGGAGACGCCGGCCTCGGGCGCCGCGGGTTCCTCGTGGGTATCGAAGGGCTCGAGCTCTTCCGAAGCCCCGAAGCGGGGGAAACGCTTCGCATCGACGTCCGGCTCACCGCCCGGTTCGGGGCGATGGTCCGTTTCGACGGCGAGGTCTGGTCCGCCGAAGAGACTCTGGCCCGGGGCGCCGTGCTCGTGCGCAAGGGTGAGGCTGCTTAGGCAGCGGTCCCATGCGGCTCCAAGAAGAAGCGCGGGGCGAGCACAGCCTCCTTCGCGTATCCGGCGCGGCGACACGGGGGCCGACCTGCGAAGCGCTTTCCGGCGCGCTCCTGCGGGCGGAGTCCGAGCGCTCCGGAAACGTGCTGCTCGAGGCCCACGAGCTCACACAGCTCGATTCCACGGCGCTCGGGGTCCTCGTCGGCGCGGTGCGGCGCCTGAACGGATCCGGACGCGAGCTCATCCTCGTAAACCCCGATCGGCGGATCCGGGTGCTGCTCGAGCTGACCCGGCTTTCCGGGTTGTTTCCGTCGTACCCGACCGTCGAAGCCGCCGTGGCGGCCCACGACCGCCGCTCGAAAGGAGACGCCTCTCTTGGCGACCGAAACCGCCGCGATCTGTGAGTGCAGCAACGTCCCGCCGCACCGATTTGCGATCACCGACCGGATCCGCAATCGCAACGGGATCCTGGTCACCCTCCAGAGGCTCGATCAGCCTTACCCGCCCCGGGAAATGTTCATCACCAACCGTGAGATGAAAATGGGGTACGACGATGTCCACAAGGCCTGTTTCGTTTGCGTGGACCGCGGACTGAAAGAGCGCGCGATCACACTTCCGAAAGCGGAGATCGAAGCGGGACTGCCCCCGGCGTGACTGTCCCATGAGCGATCCTAAACCTTCCGACCTCGAGGCCGGCGGCTTTCTCGACCGACTGATCGAGCTGAAGGTCTTCGGGAGAAAGCCCGTCGCGGACGTACCGGCCTACTCGACCGACGATGCCGCGGCCGAACGGGTGATCGCGCGCCTGAATCGGCCGCCCCTTCGCTGGGTCGCCATCCGGGAGCAGGATGGTTGGACGTTTTCCTGGCGCGAGCCGGGGGCGGCCGACCCCGACGCGACGGCCACGAAGTACGTGCGGCTCATTTCCGCGACGGGATCGACCCGCCCGCTCGCGATCTGCCGGGCCGCTTTGAGGCTCGCGGCGACGCGGCCGCTCGGGCGAGACTCCTGAAAAGACGGCTTCAGCGGCGGGGAGAACGTCCCCGATCCGCCGGAGCAGCTCCTCCGCCGACTAAGGCTTCCGAATAGCGGATCCGAACGGTCTGAAGGTCAGGCTTCCCGGGGAAGCTCGATCCGGAAGGTCGCTCCCTCTCCGGGCACGCTCTCGACGGCGATGGTTCCGCCATGCGCCGCCACGATCCTCCGGGTGATCCACAGGCCGAGCCCCATTCCCCCGAACTTCCGGCGGGTCTCGAAGCGTTCGAACCGACGGAAGAGACGCGCCTGGTCCTCTTCGGAGATTCCGATCCCGTGGTCACGCACGGAAATGCGGGCGCGGTCGCCGTCCGACTCGACGGCGATCTCGACCGGGCTTCCCGCGCCGAACTTACAGGCGTTTCCCACGACGTTC
Organism: Acidobacteriota bacterium; assembly: GCA_030948185.1. Classification (GTDB taxonomy): domain Bacteria; phylum Acidobacteriota; class Thermoanaerobaculia; order UBA5066; family Gp7-AA6; genus JALYUA01. The sequence goes on along the minus strand of JALZAT010000004.1, from coordinate 91,076 downwards.
GTGATCACCTGGTCGAGGCGGTTGCGATCCCAGGTTCCGATAACCGGCTCGAGCCGGGTCTCGATTCCACACCCCGCCCTGCGGGCGACCTCTTCGAAGCGCCGGGCGACGTCGGAGACCAGCTGCGCGAGATCGAAGCGATCGCGCTGAAGCGTCAGGCGGCCCTCGGCGATGTGCGTGACGTCAAGAAGGTCGCCCGTCAGACGGGTGAGCCTCTCGACCGCCTCGAGAAGCTTCTGGAGCCCGACGACGAGGTTCGCCGAGGGTTCGTTGGCGCGGGCGCGCCGCAGCATGCTCTCGGCGATCAGGGCGACCGCGTGCGCCGGGGAGCGCAGCTCGTGCCCGGCGATCGAGAGAAAGTCGTCGCGCAGCAGGATGGCGTCCTTGCTCTTCTGAAAGAGGCCCGCGCGCTCGAGCGCCTGAGCACACTCCCGCGCGAGCGCCAGCAGGAAATCTCGATCCTCGGGGGGGAACGACCTCGGCTGGGGAAAGATGTAGCCGATGCCTCCGACCGGCCGGTTGCGGAGAAACATCGGAACGGCGGCGAGAGCACCCCCCTCGTACGCGTTCCGGAACGCACCGAGTCCCGGATAGCGGGCACTTCGGGCCTCCAGTGTTTCCAGGAAGATGGGCTCACCGAGGCGCACGGCATCGGCGACCGGGAACGCGCCGTCCGCCGGGAACCCGGGCCACTGGCGCGTGACTTCCTCCGGGTATCCCGAGATGCGGAGGTTGCGGAAATAGGTCCCCGGCTCGTTCAGTATCGAGACGACGCCGATCGCGGCTCCCAGGGCGTCCAGGCCTCCGGAGACGATCACTCCCGCAACCTCCTCTTCGGTCATCGTTCCTGCGAGAGCCGCGGTCAGACGCTGAAGGCTCGACACCCGCTCGATCGCCCGCCCTTGCGACTCATACAGCCGGGAATTCTCGATCGCGATCGTGCAACGACGCGCGATCAGGGTGGCGAGGGCGAGGTCGTCCTGGTCGAGGCGGCGTCTCGAGCCGCCGGTCCCGAGCGCCAGCACCCCGAGGGTCTCGCCCCGGATCCGAAGGGGCGCCGTGACGACCGAGTCCACACCTGAGGCACGCAGGAGCGCCATGTGTTCCGGTCCCATGGTGCTCTCCGCGAGCAGCTCGTCGCTGATTCCGACGAGCAGAATCGGATCCGAAGAGCCCATGACCGTCGCATGGGCCTTATGGCGGGAAGGATCGTAGGGGTTCGCCTCCCAGAAGGAGACGATGCGCTTCTCGAGCGCAGGATCGCTGTGAGCGATTTCCCGGACGAGAAGGCCGCCGTCGAAATAGTGGACGGCACACCAGTCCGCGACGCGCGGGACGGCGACTCGCATTGCCGCCGGAATCGTCCGAGCGTAGTCGAGTGAAGACATCAGCGTGTCACTGATCTCCGAGAGCACCGCCAACCGCTCCCGCGCGCCCTTGGCCTGGAGGAGCAGCTCCTGCCGATCGAGCTCCTCGCTCACGCGCCGGCGGCGCCTCCCGAAACGCGCCGGAAGGAGCCGATCAGCGAAACGCCCCAGGGCAGCGCCATCCGGCGGATCAGCCGCGACTCCAGCCGCAGCACGGCGGTCAAGAGCGCGTTGACGAGCCGCGGAGGACGCGGAAGGATGCGCCGGGCTCGCTCGCTTCGGAGACCGAAAATGCGCCGATGGATCAAGAGCGCGGGCGCGAGCGCCGGGAAGAGAAGAAAATTCATGTGAGAGAGGCGAACCGCCTCGAATCCCGCGCGCCGCATCTGGTCGCGGAGGCCTGTTAGGTAGTAACGCCTCCGGTGGCGATTTGCCACGTCGTGCATGCTCCAGAGCCAGGGAAACGAGGAGGTGAGGAGCACGAGCACACCGCCCGGACGCACGAGCCGGTTCATCTCCGCGAGGAACGCCTGATCATCTTCCAGGTGCTCGACGATCCCGATCGCCGTCACGACATCGAAATAGCCCGACGGAAACGGGACGGCCGCCGCGTCGGCGAGCGTCACGCATTGGAGGCCCCGCTCCGCGCAGAAGCGCAGCGCCTCAGGCGCGATGTCGACCCCCCACGCCTCGGTCGATCGGGTCCGCAGCCCTTCGAGAAGCGCCCCCGTTCCGCAGCCCACGTCGAGTACGCGGCCGAGCGATCCATCGAGACCGACTCCGTCGAGAAGCCGGTCCACGATCGCGCGGACTCCGACGAACCACCAGTAGCTCTGCTCGAGCTCGTAATTGCGTCGGTACTCGGCGGTCAGCATGGCGGAAATCTAGCAGCGCCGCCGTCGATCAGCGGGCCGGAGCGGGTGTCACGGCGAGGAGGCGCTGGTATTGCACGCGCGGGCAGCGGTAGGAGTCTCCCGAGATGGAGCCGTCTGAGCCGCGCCGGACCAGGATGACGTTGGCGAGAGCGGCTACCGCGTCCTCCCGCAGCGAGTCTTCGGTCGTACCGGCCGCACCGCCGCCGCCCCGCTTCTCACAGCCCTCGACGTCGCGCGGGTCCGAAACGACCGCAATCGACGCCTTCAGACTCTCGAACTCCTCGTGCGCCGCGCGCTGGCGCTCGGCCGTCGACGGCGGGAGGGGGGTCTTGCGCGAGGACCGGCGGGAGGCCGGGATCGGCGCCGGAGTCGCGGCCGAGGCCGGAGGAGCCATCGGCGTCGCAGTCGGGGGCACGGTTGGCGTCAACGTCGGGGACGCCGCGGGGCTGCGCGAGGGGATCGAGGCCGGCTGCGAGGGGGAGGCCCCGCAGCGATAAAGCTCCGCGGCGATCCCGCGCTCGGAGAGCTGCGTCAGCCGGAGGACGTTCGCGCCGAGCCGCGCGGCCTCGCTGCGAAGGAGGTCGAGGCCGTTGCGGTCCGCAAGAGTTCGGGTCCCGAGCGATTCGCACCCGGCGACGCGGGCCGGATCCGTCGTCACCCACACGGCCCCGGCATCCTGCGCCCGGACGTGGGTAGAGGAGAGCGCGAGTCCCGCGAAGAGGATGGCGAAGAGCGTCATGCGAGCACGAGTCATGGTTTTCGAGAACTCGGCAGGGGCGGTACGAATTCCGCGGCGCGGAACGCCGGGAGGGGAGCCGTTCAGACGGCGGGCACGGCCTCGTGAAGCGAGTGGCGCGGCAGCTCGATCGTGAACACGCACCCGGAGCCCGGCACGTCGCGCACGGACAGCGTCCCTTCGCTGGCGGCGACTCCCCGTTTCGAAATCGACAGCCCGAGGCCCATGCCCGTTTTGTCGGCCCCGCCCTGGGTGAATGGCAGGAACATCCGGTCCGCCTCTCCGAGAGGGAGACCCCCGCACGCATCCTCGACCTCGATGAGGATCCGGTCCGCGACGGCGTAAGCGCTCAACCGGACCTCCGTGTGATTCCCGGTGAACTTGAACGCGTTCTGCAGGACGTTGCCGAGTGCCGCGACGAGCAGGTCGCGGTCCGCGTCGACGGCGAGCTCGGGATCCACGGCCGTGACGGTGAAGCCGCACCCCTTGACCTGCGCCTCCAGGAAAGCCGACGCCTGGACTTCGGCGATGAAGTCCGCGAGCGAGAAGAGCCGGCGCTGCTCTGAAGTGCCCGCTGTCAGTCGAACTTCGGTGAGCGATCGATCGATGAGAGACCGCATGCCGAGAAGGCTCCGCTCCAGGACGGCGGCGGTCGCCCCCCGGAATCCCAGGCTTCCGGCTTTGACCGCAGCCAGCGCGAGCGTGGCCGTGTTGACGAGGTTTCTCAGCTCGTGAGAGAAGGAGCCCAGCCGCTCGTTCAACGCATCCACCTGGGTGTCGGCGGCCTGAGAATCCCGCTGATACGTGAACTCCGTCACCGCGACGGCAATCGCGTTGTCCAGGCATCGATTGAGCGTTCGAAATTCGTCGATTTCGATCGGCGCCTTCGTCTCGAAGGCGAGGTCCGTGATCGCCTGACACAGATCGCCGTAGTCATGGACCACTTGCTCGACGGTGAATCCGTGCTGCATCAGCTCCCGGCCATGTTGCGCCGCGGTCTCGCCGATTTCGGACAACACTGCCCTCCCGCCGCCCGACGCGCCGGAAATCTCGCGGCTCCGCAGCGGCAGCGCCGTTTGCTCCATCTTGAGGGTCTTCACGAGCTGATCGAGGAAGAGCGGGATCCCGTACTCGAGCTCGTCGCTCGTAGCCCGGGGAGCCGGTCGCTGTGCGACCTTGGCCCGGCAGCGCTCGATGAGCTCCCGCCGCCAGGCGGTCAGGAATTCGTGCATCATCTAGGCAAGCATACGCGCACAGAGAAGGGGATTCGCGGGGGTCGGCAACTCTCGCCCGCGGAATCCTCTCGAATCAGGCACTTGGCGATCGCCCCTTCTCGTCGACACGATGCGCGTTCTCGTCGACCCAGGCCATCAGGAGCTTGGCGTCCTCGTTGGGAATCTGGATGGAGGAAGAACGGGGGCTCTGGGAGAGCGACTTGAAGTAGATCGTGGCCGAGGACCCGGTTCCCGTGCCGAGGCCGACCGAAAGGACGTCATCGACGTCGATCGCCGAGTTGCCGAAAGTTCGAAGCATCTCTCACCTCTTTCGCGGGGACGAGAAGGTTGGTGCGAAAGGGGGGACTCGAACCCCCACGGTGTTACCCACAGGTTCCTGAAACCTGCGCGTCTACCAGTTCCGCCACTTTCGCGGGGAGAGCGATGGTAGTCGCAAGGCCTTCAGGAATCAACGGGGTTGCGTGAGAACTCGAGACGATCCTCTCAGAGATACCAACTTGCGCCGAGAGAGGCGTGACGGCTTTTGTGACGGAATCTCGAACGGGATCGCGCCAGCGGGAGTCTCGCCGTCGATCGAACGAGCCGATCCAGGCGAACCGTGGCAAGGAGCGCATCGGTTGTCCTTCTGGTGGTAGCGCGGCAACTCGATCGCGGTGCGGTAGGCTGAATGTTCAGGAGGCCGCATGGCAAAGCGCAGAGGTTCACTCGCTTCGATTTCCGCCGAGGAAGCTCAGAAGGCCCTCGCGTACTTGGTCCACGAAGGCACCGTCACTGCCAAGGCCGTCCAGAAGGCCCTCCAGCGCCGGGAAAAGCTCGTCCGGGAGATCCGAGAGCGGATGGTCGCTCTCGGAGTCGAGTCACTCGCTATCTCCGCGAAGATCGGCAAGGGCGCCATAACAGAGCTCCGCCGCGCCGAGAAGTCCTCCCGGAAGCCCCGCCGGAAGGCCGTCTCTGCGGCGACCAAATCGGCTCGACAGTTCCAGGGCCAGTACATGTCGGCGATCCGCCGGCTCTCCAAGACCGCCCGGAAAGAGATCAAGGCCCTCCGCGCGAAGTCAGGCGTGAAGGCGGCGATTGCCGCTGCGAAGGGGATGGCGAAGTAATCATTTCCTGCCGCGAACCACTTCGCTGCCTTCGGCGCCGGGCCCTTATCTGCGAGGAGAGGAGCCAGGGGCGGCTGGTGGAACTGGCGGGCGCGTGACTGTCCTATCCACCACCGTTACATCCCGTTCCCTTCGCCGCATGCCGGTAAGTCCCAGCAATCCCAAGAGGCCGAGAAGACCCCATTTGCCAGCGTCGGTTCGCTCAGGCACTACGGTGCGCTCGACTTGGGTTGAAGTTGTCGTAGCGGGAGTCGAGGCGGACATGTCGGTCGGAGTAACCGCCGTCCCTGCTTCCAACGGGGTCTCCGCGGGTTGCACGGTGGCTTGAGATCCCGGCGCCGGAGTCTGTTGCGCGGCCGCTGCTCCGACGAAAAGCGATAAACCCAGCACAGACCCAAAGCGGGCGAAGCGTCGCATTTGCTTTTTCCTTTCTGATTTCGAGGCGAGACGGGTAATGGCGATTCGTTAAACGGTCCGCCGGCCGCGGAAGAGATGGACGATGATCGCGATGACCGCCAGAACCACGAGGATATGGATAAATCCCCCGGCGACGTGGAACGCGAAGAGACCCAGAGCCCAGCAGATGAGAAGGATGATTCCGATCGTGAGTAGCATTAGCCGTCCTCCCAGGCGTCGCCCAAAGCAGGAATCGTGCCTCGAAAAATACCTGTCCGACTAACAGGGTGCCGGATCAATCCTCGCGCTCCCGATTCCTTCCAGCCGACGTTCGCAGCATGGGGAGCAGGAACCACAGCCCCAGGAACATGACGAAGACGCCGCCCGCAATAGCCCCTGCCCAAGGGGTCTTGAGGACGACGAACCCGACGAGATAGACCTCTGCGGCGATGCTTGCGGCGAGCGGAAACATGCTCCCAACGAGAAGCCGCGTCGACAACCGCAGGAAGTCTTCGCTCACCGCGCGAGGCGACGTCTGACGGTGATAGGCCGCGGGGGTCATGACGAGGGCGACCGCGACGCATGTCAACGCGATCGCGACGAGGTGCACTCTCTGCAAGGTCTCCGGAAGGTGCTTCGAGAAGCCGTCGTTGAAGACCGCGATGAGCTGGAACCCGAAAAGGGCCTGCATCCCCGGCAGTACCATTCGTGCCTCTTCGAGAAGTTGCTCGACCGCTTCCGGCAGAGGGAGCGCCTCGGATTTCGTTTTGCTCTCGACGGGATTGGTCATAGCTAAGGCCCTGGTTCATCCACCCCTGGTTCATCCACCATCGGACGCGAAATTAATAATTACGGCCATGCCGGTCTGTACGTTCTTGACATCCGTGCGTTCGGAACCGGACCGGGCGAGCTGGAGAGGGCGCATTCTTCTCGGTGGCATCTTCGTTGCTCACATCCTCGCGTGCAGGATGGCGAGAAACGCAAACGATACGAACTGCCAAGCGAGGAACCAATATGGAAACCACTACCGACAAGAAGCAGGGAATGCCGCTCGGCGGTCTTGAGCACCCGAATGCGGCATCGAAATCTCCGCAGGAGCCGAAATCCAAGCCGCTCGTGACTTCTCCGTCCGGAGCGGGCGCTGGAAGTCCCTCCGGCGGGACCGTTCTCGGACCGGACGGCGAAGCCGCCCGCCTGGAACGAGAGGCAAAGGGCGCTTGGACTGGGGCTCAAACCCTCGGACGGGAAATTGGCGAGAGGGCCGAAGAGGCCTTTTCCGACTTCACGACGGGCGCGGGCGGCTTCGTCAAACGAGAGCCGATGACAGCGGCCCTGTGTTCCCTGGGAGTCGGCGTTCTCGTCGGTTTGATCGTGGGAATCGCGATCGCCAGAGACTGAGAGGCCGGCCGGACGAGGCGTTTAAGCCCGGCCCCCTCCGGAGCCGGGCTTTTTCGTTTGCTGCTTCCACTGGAGAGGATCCAGCGGACAAACGGACTCCCCACGATCACCAGAACGCTGCCTCGGCGATCCGCATGTGCGCCGTCAAGTTTTGGCCGTGGGTCTGCCGGTTCGCGCCCGCTCACCAGCTGATGAGCACTCCCGCCGTGGCGCCTCTTCTCCCCGTATTTCCCAAGCCCGATTCCGTAGGTCGGCTCAGACGAACCAGCCAACCTGCGTCGTCGGCCAGAACATGAAGTCAATCGCGAACTCGAGCGCGTAGAACGTGCCGCGCTCGTCTCGCTTGAAATGGTGGGACACGGAGGGCCCAAGCCTCAACATGAACTCCACATGCCCGTCAAGTCCGTGCGTTCCCTTCCGCATTCCGCTTCACGCAGAGGCTGCCGTACTCGGGCCGTTGGTAGTTGATCGCGGCGACCTCGAAACCCGAGGCCGCCGAGAGCAGCTCGTGCACCGCGCGCAGGACGCCCGGGTGCGCAGTGTCGTAGTCGTCGAACACGATGATCCCTTCGTCAATGACATGAGGTGCGTAATGGGCGATGTCCGCGGCGACCGCGGAGTACTCGTGGTCCGCGTCGAGGTGCAGAACCGCGATCGGTTCCTTCCAGTCATACTTCAGCGAATGCGACCGAATGAAGGTCACGCTGCGGCTGAGGCCGTAGCGGGCGACCCGCTCGAGCGCGTGCGGCAGGGTGTCCATCGATTGGTTCCACGACGGCGTGCCGGTGAAGAGATCGATGCCGATGACTCGCTCGATTCCGCTCCGAAGGGCGGCCTTGGCCAGATAGACGGTCGACCCGGCCTTGAAAACCCCCACCTCCAGCGCGACGCCTCCCGAACGGGGAGCGAGGTTCCGGACAGACTCGTATAGGAAACGCATCCGCGCGAAGTTCTGCATGCCGTCGTCCGGAGGGGGAAGGAACCCGACAGAGAGAAGACCTCGAGCTTGTCGCGCGCTGTTCGCCGCGGCGGCGGCGGCCTTTCGCATGCCGGTGCGCGCCTTGCGCCGAATTACGGAGAGCTTGTTCATCGATCGCTCTCCGACCTGGAAACGGTCGTCGACCCTGTCGCGCAGGGCCCGAATGCCAGGGGATGCGCACGATCCCGCCGCGAGGCGCCGATCGGGCGCTGAATTATCGAACTCATCTCTCTCCTCGTGTCCGGGCGCCGCACGCGGACAGGGTCCGCGCCGGCACGGCGGTGTATGGACGTCCGCGCGGTGCCCTCAGGCGCGCGAGCCGTCGTTGAAGGAAAACGCCGCGGGCCCCACGCGAGGCGGTTTCGGGGCGAGCATCCCGAGAAGAGCGTCCTGAGAGACGGAGTCGTTCGCCGGGGCGCATTGACACAACTCGCACTCGTCGGAAACGTGCGCCTTCATGGGGCAGGAGGCCATCGCGCCGTCGCCGTCCATCGGGCAGCAGCTGTCTTCCCTGGGATGCCACTTCGCGAGCGGCAGGAGGGCGATCACCAGCAGGAGCACCCCGGCGGTGAAATGCATCTTGGGCGAAGTGTACCTCGGCGGAACTCGTCCGGAAGGACCCGAGGCGCATCCCGGGCGGAACCGCTTTCGGAGAGCTCGTTCGAATAGTCGTTCGCCGGGAGGCGGCAGAAGAACAGCGAGGCGGAGCGCGCCCCGCTGTCCGCTCGTTTTTGTGAACCCGTCGCCCCACGCGCCGATGGCGAGAATCCTCTTCGTGCCGCGATTCGTCCCGACGTACCTATAGCCCTTCTCGATGTCGAAGACGTCGTACTGGAGACGGGCCGCGAAGCGCCGCGGATTCCGTGAGCCCGCGCCCTGAGCCGTCCGTTCCGGCGACGATGAACCGGAATCGGGTCAGCCGGCGAGAAGTCTTTTGAGTCGGCGAAACGCTGCACCGCTCGCGGCGAAGCTTCGCCGTTCCATCTCCCGATAGGCCGCGAGTGCCGTCGCGCCTCCCTTCGTCAGGCGGGCCGATCCGTGATGAGGACCGCCCCGGGCCGTCTCGACGACCGGCTCGAGGAACGCCGCGTTCATCGACTGCACCAGCTTCCAGGCGCGCATGTAGGACATTCCGAGGTCGGCGGCCGCCTGCCGCAGGTTGCCCCGTTCGGCGATGCGGGCGAGGAGGTCCGCTTTGCCGGGGCCGAGCACGATTTCCTTCCCGCGCAGGACCCGCAAGCGCGGCCGGAGGATGAGAGTCGCCGTTTTTTTGGTCATCGCAACGGGTTCGAACTCTAATCCCTCCGCGCCCGCGGCCCTTCCCACCGGGGAAGGCCAGCCTCTTGCAAGGATGGCCTCAGTGGAGAGAGAACCGCACCGTGACCGACAGCGCGACCCGCACCGCCCGTCCGTTCAGAGTCGCGGAACGGTAACGCCAGTGTTCGACCGCGACGACGGCAGCCGCGTCGAGGAGCGGATTGACGGACTTGACGACCCGCACGTTTTCGACGACCCCGGTCACGGAGATGACGGCCTCGAGCACCACCAGCCCCTCGGAATGAATCCGCCTCGCGGCGTCGGGATAGGCCGGCTCCTGGCGAACGATCAACACGGGCATCTCCGTGGCGCTCGAAGCCGGGATCACGACGTCGCGTCCCTCGAGGGGCTCCCCGGTCCCTCCGGCGACGCCGTCGCTCTTGCCGGGGCCCGAGCCCGCGCCGGGAACTCCGTCCGGAGGAGCGCCGCTCCCGATCGAATCCTCCGCCTCGACCGTGTCCCTGGAATGGTCCGGCCGATTGTTCGAAGCGGGGAGGTCCCGCGGGATTCGGATCGGCTGTGCGAACGAACGTTGTTTAACGGGGCGGGCGGGAGACGCGTGCCCCTGGTCCCGCCCCCCCGCCGCGGGAGAGATCCGCGTCTCGACGAAGACGATCCGGGCGGGCGGGCCTGGGGGATCACCGGGCGAAAAGACCGAAGCGCCGACGATCGCGAGAATTGCAACGCCGTGGAGAGCAAGGGCCGTTCCGAAGGGGAGCCGAAGCGTGCGGCGGTTTCCGTCTGCGGCAGCGGATTCGATCAGCGAAGACTGGAACATGATGGTTCCTCTCTTCCGTCGAGAACCCGACGGGGCCAAAAAGTTCCGGCTGCGAGGCGGGCGGCCGCGGTCTTTTGTTTCTGCCTCGCGTTCGCGGCTTCCGGGCGGAGTCAGACGATCACCGAGATCCCCCTTGCGGCGGGCAGCTCGCCCGCCGGGATCACCGCCGGCCCGGACGGGAACGTCTGGTTCGTCGAGGAGCGGCGCGACCGCATCGGACGTCTCTCGCCGACGGGAACCCTGACCGAGTTTCCGATCGCGGTGCCGGGGAGCTTTCCCCGCGACATCACGACGGGCCCCGACGGGAACCTCTGGTTCACCGAGCTCACCGGGCGCATCGGCCGGATCACTCCCTCCGGCGTCGTCACCGAGTCCACGATTCCGCTTCGGCCGGCGGAGCCGATCTCGATCACCACCGGCTCCGACGGCAATCTCTGGTTCACGGACTATTACGACCGGATCGGCCGGCTGACGACGGCGGGAACCATCACGTATTTCGTGCTGGCTCCCGGGTCGGGACCGCGAGACATCACGCGGGGGCCCGACGGCGCCGTCTGGTTCACGGAGACGAACGCCGGAAAGATCGGGCGGGCGGCGCCCGACGGGACCTTCGACGAGTTCACGCTGCCCGCGTCGAACTCGGGCCCCAACGGCATCACGACGGGGCCGGACGGGAATCTCTGGTTCACCGAGATCTCGACTTCGCGCATCGGCCGCCTCACCCCCTCCGGCGCCCTGACCGAATTCCCGCTCGCCGGAGGTGCGCAGCCCTACGGGATCGCGGCGGGAGCCGACGGGAACCTGTGGTTCACCGAGTCGGCGCTCGACCGCGTGGGGAGGATCACCCCGGCCGGAGTGATCACCGAGTTCCCCGTCACGCCGGGCAGCGGTCCCAATGAGATCACCGCGGGGCCCGACGGCGGCCTCTGGTTTTCCGAGTTCGACGGCAACCGCATCGGCCACGTGTCGCTGCGCCTCTCGTGCGGCACAGACCCGTCGGCCCTCTGCCTGAACGGCGCGCGGTTCGAGGCGCGGATCTCCTGGTCGGTGCCGTCTCAAGGGACGTCGGGGCAGGGCCATCCGGTCGCGCTGACGGCGGACACCGGCGCGTACTGGTTCTTCACGTCGAACAACATCGAGGTGATCGTCAAGGTGGTGGACGGACGCGCGTACAACGGGAAGTACTGGGTGTTCGTCGGAGCGCTGACGGACGTGCAGTACGTCTTGACGGTGCGGGATGTCGTGACGGGCGCGGTGCGGACTTACAGTCATCCGAGCGGAACGCTCGAGAGCTTCGCGGATACCTCCGCGTTCTGACGCCCTCACGCCCCGCCCTCTCCCCGCAGGGAGAGGGAGCCCAGCGATAGACTGCGCGCCGTGTTGCCGCGCGATTCCGAGATCCTCGAAAAGCTCCGCGAGAAGGGCTCGCGGACGTTGTCCTTCAGTGAGCTCGCCGGGGCATTCGAGGTGCCGGACGAGGAAGAGGAGGCCTTCCGGGAGCGTCTGGACGCCCTGGAGCGCCGCGGCGAGCTCGTTCGAGTCCGCGGGGAAAAATACTCGCCCATCGAGTTTTCGAACATGACGGCGGGGCGGCTGACCGTGCGCGCCGAGGGTTTCGGGTTCGTGCTCGTCCAGGGCGGTCCGGACCTCTTCGTGCCGCGCAACGGCATGCACGGGGCGATGGACGGGGACACCGTGCTCGCCCGCGAGGAGCGGACGGCGAGCCGCGGCCGGGACCCGGACCGGATCTCGGGAGTCGTCGTCAAGATCCTGGACCGCGCACGCGAGCGGGTCGTCGGGCGGTTCTCGACGGAGAACGGCCGGAAGATCGTCACGCCGTACGACCCCAAGCTCGACGCGCTCGTCCGGATCGAGGACGGGAAGACGAAGGGCGCGAAGGAAGGCGAGATCGTCGAGGCGCGGCTGACGGCGTTTCCCGACGGGCGGCGCGTCGCCCACGGCGTGGTCGAGGAGCGGATCGGTTTCCTGGGGGAGCCCGGCGTCGACATCGAGATCGTCCTCCGCTCGCACGGGCTTCCGCCCCGGTTCCCGCGGCCCGTGGTCGAGGCGTCGGAGAAGTTTCCCGAGGAGGTCCCCGCGGAGGAGCTCCTGGGCCGCCGGGACTTCCGCGACCACCGGATCGTGACCATAGACGGCGAGACCGCGAAAGACTTCGACGACGCGGTGGAGGTCGAGCGCACTCCGGGCGGCTTCCGCCTCGGCGTGCACATCGCCGACGTCTCGAACTACGTGACGGAGGGGACGATCCTCGACGACGAGGCGAAGTCGCGCGGCACGAGCGTGTACTTTCCGGGGCGCGTCCTTCCGATGCTCCCGGAGCGGCTCTCGAACGGCCTCTGCTCCCTGAACCCGCGCGTGGACCGTCTCGTGCTGACCGCGATCCTCGACTTCGACCGCAAGGGCCGCGTCCTCGGCGCGGAGTTCGCCAAGGGCGTCATCAAGAGCGCGCACCGCATGACTTATACGGAGGTGGCCCGTCTCCTCGAGACGAAACCGACGTCGGAGGACGAGCGCCGGTACGGGCCATTTCTCGACGACTTCCGGACGATGGGCGAGCTCGCCGCGGTCCTCCGCGCTCGCCGCGAGGCCCGCGGCGCGATCGACTTCGACCTTCCTGACGCCGACATCGTGCTGGACGACGCGGGCGTCGTCGTGGGCATCGTCCCGGAGTCGCGCAACGTCGCCCACAAGCTGATCGAGGAGTTCATGCTCGCCGCCAACGAGGCGGTGGCGAAGAAGCTGCTCTTCGACAAGCAGCCCGCGATCTACCGGGTCCACGATCGGCCCGACCCCGACAAGCTGGCCGACGTCCGGGATGTCCTCGAGGATTTCGGATACGAGCTCAAGGGCAACCTCGCGGAAGTCCCGCCGGCCGCCTTCCAGAAGCTGCTGAAGCAGGTGGAGGGGAAGCCCGAGGAGCGCCTGCTCACGGACATCCTCCTGCGCGCGCAGCGCAAGGCGATCTACAGCGAGGAGTGCCGCGGCCACTACGCGCTGGCGGCGCCTTACTACTGCCACTTCACGTCCCCCATCCGGCGGTACCCCGACCTGATCGTCCACCGGCAGCTCTCGCGGCTGCTCGCCTTCGGAAGACCGATCGCCCCGAGCGAGGCCGAGCAGATGACGGCCCGGATCGCGGAGATCGCGAAGCACTCCTCCGACCGGGAGCGCCGGGCCGAGCAGGCGGAGCGCGAGAGCCTGCTCTGGAAGAAGATCGTCTTCATGAAGAACAAGGTGGGAGGCGAATTCGACGCGTTCGTCACCGGTGTCGCCTCTTTCGGGCTCTTCGTGACGCTCGCGGACTTCTTCGTCGAGGGCCTCGTGCCCGTGTCGGCGCTCGGCAACGACTTCTTCGTCTACGAGGAGAAACAGCACCGGCTGCGGGGGAGATCAACGGACGCGACGTACCGTCTGGGCGACCCGCTGCGCGTTCACCTGAAGGAGATCGACGAGGTCCGCCGCAGGCTGAATTTCGTGCTGACCGACCAGAAGTCCACGGGTGCGCGGCGTCCGCGGCCCCTCCCGGTGCCCGCAGAGGCCGTGCGTCCGCGGCCGCCGGCGCCCCCGGCGCGCGCGAAGGACTTCGGCCGCGGCACGCGCAGGAAGCGGTCGCGATGAAGCGCGTCGACCTCCGCCTCGTCCTTTCGGCCGCGCTGTGCATGGGCCTTCTCGCGGTGCCGGGCTGCCGCGCGAAGGGCCGGCCCGATCCCAACATCCGCATGGCCATCTCGCACGAGCGGGAGCCCGGGCCCCGGGCGGGGCCCCAGGGTGCCGCGGGCTCCGAGGGAGCGCCGGACGGGGTGGCCGCATCCGGAATGGGAGGCGACGCGCCGAAAGTTCCGTCGAGGCTCGAGGTCCCCCCCGAGGTCGTGAAGGCATGGGCCGGGGTGCGCCTCCACTGGAAGGACGCGACGAAGGGGAAGGAGGGGACGCTCGACGTTCCGCTGGGCGGGTCTGCGCCGCTTCCCGACTCGGATCTCGAGGTGCGGGCCAACGTCTTTCTGCCCGCGTTCACGATGTCGGGCGACGCGATCACGTCCTCGTCGATCGAGCCCGAGAACCCCGCCGCGCGCATCGGAGTCTTCGAGAAAGGCAACCCGCTTTTCGAGGGCTGGGTCTTCACGCGGTTTCCCGACGTCCACCCGTTCCAGCATCCGCGCTTCTCGCTCCGGCTCGAGGGAGGCGTGCGGCGGAGCTCGTGAAGGGCTCTGTGTTCACCGTCGTCGTCGCGGGACGGCCCAACGTCGGCAAGTCGGCCCTGTTCAACCGCGTCATCCGGCGCCGGCGCTCGATCGTCCACAACCTTCCGGGGATGACGCGCGACGTCCTCGAGGAGGAAGCGGTGCTTCCCGACGGGCGGGCGTTCCGTCTCGTCGACACGGGCGGCTATGATCCCGAGGGGCGCGACGAGATCCCCCGGGAAGTGCGCGACCGCGCGGTCGCGGCGATCCGCGGCGCGGACCTGGTCGTGCTCGTCACCGACGCGTCCGCCGGAGTCCTGCCCGGGGACCGCGCGGCCGCGAAGATCGCCCGGGAGGCGGGTGCCGACACGGTCGTCGCCGCGAACAAGATCGACCGGCGCGAGGGCAGCGAAGGAGAAGTCGAGGCGTGGGAGCTGGGGTTCTCGGAAGTGTACGGCGTCTCGGCGGAGCACAACCTCGGCGTGGACGAGCTGCTCGACGCGATCGCCGCGAGGATGCCGCCGAAGGAGGAGGAGGAGGCCGCCGAGGCGCCGCGGGAGATCGCGCTCGCGATCATCGGAAGGCCGAACGTCGGCAAGTCGTCCCTCGTGAACGCGCTCTTCGGTTCGGAGCGGACGATCGTGTCGGAGACCGCCGGCACCACCCGGGACTCCGTGGACGTGCGCCTCGAGCACGGCGGCGCGAGGTTCCGCCTCGTCGACACGGCGGGGATCCGCAGAAAAGGAAAGACGGAGCAGGGGCCCGAGGTGTTGTCCGTCGTCCAGGCGCGCAAGCGCATCGAGGAGTGCGACGTGGCGGCGCTCGTCGTGGACGCGGCGTCGGGCTCCGCGGAGCAGGACGCGAAGGTCGCCTCCTACGTGCAGAAGGAGGGCAAGGGGCTCATCCTGATCGGCAACAAGTGGGACATCGCCGCGGGCGAGGGAGCGGCGAAGCGCTTCGAGGAGAAGCTCCGCGAGGAGATCCGTTTCGCGAACTGGGCGCCCGTGCTCCTGACGTCCGCGAAGACGGGGCGCGGAGTCGCGAAAGTGCTCGACGCCGCCGAGCGCGTCGCGGCGAACCGGAGCCGCCGCATCACGACGGGGGAGCTCAACCGCTTCCTGGGTCGCGCCCTCCGGGACCAGCCGCCGCGCACGGCCTCGGGCGGCCGTCTGAAGGTGTTCTACGTCGCGCAGACGGGCGTTCGCCCGCCCACGTTCTCCCTGGTCGCGAGCCGGCGGGAGGCTCTCCACTTCTCCGAGTCGCGCCACATCGAGAACCTGATCCGCGAGCTCGCGGACTTCGAGGGCACGCCGATCCGGATCTCGGTGCGGGGGAGATCGAGGCACGAGAAGGGCGACTGAGCGCGCGGGCCCGACTCGGGCTAAGATTCGGCCAATGAAGTCCGAGCCGGACGTCTACAAGCCGGCGGAAGCGTGCCGGATCGCCGAGGTGGCGCCGTACGTCCTGCGCTACTGGGAGACGGAGTTCCCGGCGCTGTCGGAAGGCAAGGAGAAGGGCGCCGCCCGGCTCTACTCCGGACGCGACGTCAAGATCATCAGCCGCATCCGGGAGCTCCTCTACGACGAGGGCTTCACCGTCGCGGGCGCGAAGAAGCGCCTCGAGGCGGAGATCTCGGAGGGACGTTTCGAGGAAGGGCTCCAGCCGGCGCCCTCTGCCGCGCAGCAGAAGAAGGCTCCCGCCGCTGCCGCGAAGGCCGCCGCGGCGCCCCCGCCCCTTGTCTCGGAGAGCCAGAACGCGGCGTTCCTCAAGGAGAGCTCGGTAAGAGGAAAGGCCTCGGGATCGAGCACGGCGAGCGCCGGCCCCGCGGATTTTCCGGAGCGAAAGCGCGTGCTGAAGGAGCTGCGCGAGATCGCGCGCCTGCTCGACCGCCCGACCCGAGCCCGCTGACGCCCCGGGCGGTTTGACTCCGCCGCCGACACCTGCTCAAATCGCCGCTTCCCGGTCGGGACGTGGCGCAGTCTGGTAGCGTACCTGAATGGGGTTCAGGGGGTCCCGGGTTCGAATCCCGGCGTCCCGACCAATAGAATCAACAAGTTAGGTCTCGCACGGTTCTGCCGACATCCAATAGAATCAACAAGTTAGCGCCAACACCGGTCCGAAAATGGTCCGACTTCCCGGCGGCGGGCCCGCATCACCCGCCAATTTCCTTCACGTTCGACCCCTCGGGCTCCTGGGCCGCCGACCACTTGCGCGCCAGCTCTAGCGCGAGGCTCTTGTCGCGGGAGTCGCTGATGTCGTAGCGCCGGAACATCGAGTCGGTCTTGTGCCCCGAAATCGATCGCGCGACGGATTGCGGCACGCCTCCCCGCACCATGTTGCGGACCGCGCTGCGCCGGAGATCGTGGAAGATCCGGCCGCCGTAGTGACCCTGCTCGTCTAGGTGGCCGAGTCCGGCCGCGATGCACGCACGCCGCCACTGCTTACCGAACACCGTCTTGTTGATCGGCTGGCCCCCGCGGTGGAACACGTGGACCGCTAGCGCGGGGCCGCCCGGCCCCTGGACCTCGCGGGCCTTCCGAAGCCTTGCGAAGATCGCGGCCATTTCTAGATCGCTGATCGGTAGCGTCCGGCGCTCGCCGTTCTTCGTGTCGGGTAGGACGACCTCCTGCCGCGAGACCATCTGCCACGTCATGCCGAGAAGTTCGCCCCTCCTCCAGCCTGTTCGGAAAGCGAAGCGCGTCATCTCGTCGAGCGGAAACGGAAGGTGGGGGAGTAGCGCGTCGATCTCAGACTGATCGAAGAAGCCGCTTCGAGCGGGCCCGCCCGGCAGCTGCTGCGGAAAGCTCGGCATCATGCTGGCGGGCAACCTCCGCTCGCGCACCGCTTCGCGGAACGCCTTGCGCAGGATTTCGGTCTCGCGGTTGATGCTGCTGTTCGAAAGACCGTCGGCCCGCCGTTTCGCGATGAATTTCCGGATCGCCCTGATATCGACGCCCGCGGCTTTGCGCGAGCCGAAGAACCGGCGCAACTCCGCGACCCGATAGCGGGCGCGATCCCAGCCTTTGATGCCTTTCTCTTCCCAATAGGTCTCGAGACCATCTAGGAGCGCGCCGCACAGAATCTTCCGGGCCCCCGGATCTTCGAAGCTCGCGATACCGTCGCGGTGGTTCCGGGCTTCGCGAACCCGCTGCTCCAGCTGCCTGCGTGCTTCCGGTTCATCCTCCGTGCCGGCGCTCTGTCGAATTTCACCCCACGTGCCGTCCGGCCGGGGACCCATGTAGGCGAGGCTCCAAGTCCTCCGGCCTTCCCCCTTAAAGACCCGCCCCTTACCGGCCATGCTTGCGGCGCTCCTTCCTCAGGTACCGCTCGATCAGTTCCGCCAGAATGTCCTGCGCGTCGCGACCCTCTTCGAGTGCCCGGATGCGCAGGTCTCGCCACAACCCTTCCGGAAGCCGGATGCTCGTCGCCTTTCTCGGGACCGTTCGCTTGCCGATGCGCTGAGGTTTGTTCATGGTCCAATTATATAGCCATACCGCTGGCGGTCGGTACGTCTGTCGTTACGGTGCGGACCGTTCCGCCAGCCATTTCGCCAGCGCCGGCTCGCTGAACGCGAACCGGCCGCCCGGGAGCACGACGTGCGGAAGTTCGTCGCGGTGCCTGTAAATCCACGAGGTCGACCTCCCCAACCGGGCAGCGGCCTTGGCTGGCGTTAGCAGGGGAGTGGCCATCGCGGGCGAGAGTTTCTCGCGACTCGTGATCGGGGACGGCGGTGAGGAGACGGGCGCCGTCGCCCTCAGCCAGAGCCGCAACTTCGTGGCTTCCAGCCGCCCTAGAACTTCCGCGAGGTCGGCCGCCGGCGCCGCGAGCGCCCGCGCTTCAAGTTCATCGAACAACAGAGGGAGCCGCGGGTCCGTCATGCCGGCCTCTTGGCGCGCGGCCGCTCGGCCGCGCTTCGACCCCGTCACGCACGGCCCTCTGGAGCAACCCCGATGATGCCGGCGCAAATCGTGCGGACAGATTCCCTTTCGGCCTTCTCGGCCGCCATCACGCGATCCCACGCCTCCCGGTCCTCGATCGCGCTCTCGACGGCCTCGCGGACGAGCTCCTGCAGCACGTCCGGCGGCAAGGCGTCGAGCTCTACCGCCCGGGTGCCGTACTCGGCCTTGAATCCCGCGAAGCGCGAATCCCTCTCCCGGCCATCTTCGCGCTTGCCCTTCGACGCGGGACGGGTGGGGAGCTTGTAGAGCTTGATCTGCTCCGGCTCCAACGCGATGCGCTCCACCGCCACCATCGCGCCGTGCTCTCGCAACGCGCCCTCCAGCCTGTCGGAGATGTGGCGCCCGGTGGGGTCGTGGTCGCCGAAATAGAAGAGTCGCGTCGGCTTGTCGAGCATGTTTTGCGCGCTCTCGTAGTCCAGCGTCAGCGATTGGATCCCGCGAGTCGCCACGAAGGTGACGCCGTATTCGTCGCAGACCGGCCGGATGATTCCGGAGAGCCCCTCCTTTTCGCACCAGACCTCGACGCGGGTTTGTTGGCTAGTCCACATTTCGCGCCGGTACCAGCCCGCCACGGAATCCGCGTAGTCCGCCAGCCCCTCCCAACCGTCGAGGCATTCGCGCACTCGCGAGCCGTCCACGATCGTCGAGTAGGGCATCGCGCCGGAGCGCCGCAGAAGCACGAGCGCCCGCTGTACGCGGCCGTATTCCTTTTCGGCCTTCTCGACGACGCCGCGCACCACGGCCTGGTAGAAGACCTGCCGCACACTCATCGAGTCGAACTCTTCGACGATCGCGAGAAGTTGGGCGTCGAAGGCGCGGCTCGCCGCCTGGCGCTTCACTGCGGCAGCCTCCGGGGTGGCGGCGCGGCGTCGTGCCCTTTTTCTATGGGAGCTTCCCCGGCCGAGGGGGAAGTGAACCGCCTTCCCCAGCTCGTCGAGCTTCCCCGCGGGATCTTCCCCTCCCCCCTACGGGGGGAACGGGGAAGCGGGGAAGTTCCCTCTCCGGGGGAAGCGGCTTCCCCGCCGGGGAAGTGCGGGGAAGTTGCGGGGAAGCGGCTCATTGCACTCTCTCGAGGAGGTGCCAGTAGGTAGGTGAGGTCTCGCCGGCGCCCCTCTTTTCGGGCCGCAGCCCTCCATCGGCAACCATGGCTTCCCGCGCCGCCTTCTGGACGCCCTTGTCCCCGCCGACGAGCCCTTCCAGCGCGTTCGTGCTCGGGGGGTATTTCTGGCCCTTCTTCGGGTTGTCGCGGAGTTGTCGAAGCGTGCGGTAGGTCCGCGCCATGCATTCCCGGACGGCGGCGGCGGATGCCTTCTCCGCAGCGTCCTCAATGGCTCCCTCGGGCGGCTCCTCGAAGGTCGCCGTCGTCCGGTCGTGCCGCAGGAAGAACTTCGACCCCGCCGGCTCGTCGCCGTCTTTGACCTTCTCGGCCGTGACTGTGCGGATCGCGGTCTCACGGTCGAGCGCGACGGTGAAGAGGTTGGAACACCCGAACTCGACCTTCGCCGATCCCGCGCTTCCCGCGATTCCCTTCGAGTTGTCCTTCTCGGCGCGTCTCTTGAACGCCTCGCGATTCCACTGTGTCGTCAGAGTCACGACGACGCCGTTATCCTCAGCGAATTCCTCCAGGAAGAGCATCAGACGTCCGATGCGCGCGTAGTCGGTCTCGTCGGCGAAGCCAAGCTCAGCTTGCGTGATCGAGTCGAGGACGAAGATCCGCCAGAGGTCGCGCGGCATCAAGGAAAGCGCAGTCTTGAAGACGGCCCGAACGGTGTTTCCCATCGCGCGCGGATTCGGCATGAAGAATGGCTTCTCACTCATCGCTTCGTTGAACGCGCGAAGCGTCGACGGATCGCGCTCGACGAGCGGCCCGCGCAAGAAGCCGAGCTGTTGGCCGATGATCGTCGCGATGCGCGCGCGCCCCCCGTCCGGTGCGAGGACCACGACCCCCGCGCGACCGGCCATCACGTGCGGCAGCGGAATTGACACCGCGAGCGTCGTCTTTCCGGCGTCGGGTTCACCGCCAAATCCTGTGACGGCAGCCGACGGAATGCCTCCGCCAAGAATGCGGTCGAGCGAGCGATACGGCGTCGGGACGCGATATCCGGGAACGGATGCGGTGGCGAGGACCGCGGGCGGCGAGAGGAAGTCCGCGGGGAGCGTGTCCGACCCGGCGGACGTGACGACACGCGCGAGCGCATTTGTCGCGTCCCCGAGAAGCTCCTCGGGGTTCTTTTCCTGGGACAGCCCCTCGCGGACGATCTGCTGTCCGACGCCGATCAGCCGGCGGAGCGTCGACTTCTCCTTGACGATGCGCGCATAGTGCTCGACGTTCGCCACCTCGGGGACTCCGTCGAGCAGCGCGGTCAGGTATGCGGCGCCGCCCGCCTTCTCGACGGACCCGGCGCGATCGAGCCCCTCCTTGAGCGTCAGGATGTCGATCGCGGCGGAACTCTCGAACAGCTCGAGCATCGCCCGATAGATCCGCCTGTGCGTGTCGGGGAAGAAGTCGTCCTCGTGGAGGATGGGGACGACGAACGAGAGCGACGCCGGATCGAGGAGGATCGAGCCGAGCACCGAACGCTCAGCGTCGAGGTTCTGCGGTAGTCCCTTGTCGATATTCACGCGCGCGATATACCCGGCCGCATATAGGAATTCTGGAATGCGCGGGCACTCGAATTTGCGCTTTAAAGGGTGGGTGCTTTTTCGGCGAAATCCGATCGCGGGAAAACGGTTGCCGCTAGAATGGCGCCGATGGCTCCGCGCGCGACCTCCCGGCTAACGGTATCGGTCGCCCCGTCGCTCGACCCGACGGATCCGAAAAGCGTGCGGCGCGAGCAGCGGAGAGCCGCGCGATGGCTCGCGAGCGCACCGCCCGGCGTTGAACGCATCGGGGTCAGCATCGGGAAGGCCCGTGGAGATGAACGCAGGGACAAGCTCGCCATCTGGCTGATGGGTCACGAGACCGAGGAAGAGCTGGGCATCCTCGAGCGGTGGGCCGCCGGCGAACGCCTTACCGAACGCGAGAGCGAGACGCTTCGATGGAGTCGGGCTCAGCGCATGCCGGCCGAACTTCTACGCATTGCCGACTCTGGGACGGTCGAGAGTCCCCACGATGAGTTTCTCCTCCGCGAGGGTGCCGACATGCTCGACGCCTTCATCCGATTTCAGAAGTCGAAGAAGGGAACGCGCGGCCAGATCCCGCCGCCTAAGCGCCCGTCGTACCGCCCGAGGACGACGGACGCGGAGCATCTTGAGCGGCATTACCAGAAGCAGAGGCGCGATGCGATCCTGCGCGGCCTCCGGGAAGCCTCGAAGCTGCCGATCGCCCGAAGGTCGGCGAGTGCCGGCGAGATCCGTCGAGCCATGCGTTTCGCCTCTCGGGCGTGGCTGACCTCCAGAGGTCAGAAGCCGTCTGCCGAATGGATCGATCGGAATCCGGCGCCCGCGTGGATGACCCTACCGGAGCGGGCTTGCGACCTGATCGCGGACGCGGTGGTGGATCGCGCAGCGGCGAAAGCCCGGTGCAAGAAGCTCGGCGGGTCCGCGGCCGCGCGAGTCGGGCGAAAGGGAAACGCGCGGCTAGCCGACGAAATCGAACAGGAGACTTCATCGTGAAGATCATTCTTCAGCTTTGGCTTCTCGTTTCGGTTTCGACAACAGGCTTTGCACAGACCGCGCGGCAAGGTGAGCAACAGTCAGATCCGACCGAGTTTCATTCGCCGATGGTTCTAGAAGCGCCTTTCGTGGCCGCCAGCCCGGAGTTTTGGAAGGGCACCAAGGAACAGGGGATCTCAAGTTACGAACTCTGGCGGCTAAGACGATTTCACTGCGAGGGCGTGTCAATAACATCCATCCTCCTCTATCCGAAAGAAACGCCGGACGATCAAGTAACTACGAGGATCGACGTCGGCGTTCGGAATCCGGGCCACGATAAGTTCGTTAAGCTTTTGTTTCGATTGTTCAATGGCGACCAAATGGTCGGCGAGGCATCAGTAGGCCCCTTCAAGGATAAGGAAGGAGCTGTTGCCCATCAAAGCGCGACGATTATCGCGAAGAAGGCAGACCTCAGAGTTGATCCCTTGACGACGCTGCGCATCACGATGACCAACTGGGACTATTGATGAAACGCGTGAACGCCGCCGCCGCCCCTCTCTAGGCCGGCCGGAAATCGCGCCGGGCGCCCGTCAGCGGGGCGAACGGGGCCCGGCCCCTCCACCGGGAGCATGCGGCCAAGCGATCGGGCGTTAAACGGGCGTCAATCGCGTCGCCCGGTAGGGGGAGGGGACGCCGGGTTTCCAACCCGGCATGCCGCCTCATTCGACCACGCCCGCTTGGCGATTTTCGATGCGGTCCGAAATCGGTCCGAGGGATTCAGGCCCGATGGCCCCCGCCGGCCGAGCGGCCGGCCGCCGACCGGCCCCGCTCGTACCGGATGTGAGCCTGCCGCCGGTCGCGCATCGTCCCGACGGAGGGTCAGCCCCAGCGGGCCCAGCGGCCCCCGGCATTCGCGCGCCCGACGGGCGCCCATCGAAACGGGCCGGGCCCGCCGCCGAAGGCGTTGCACGCCTTAAGGGCCAGCGCGGTCGCCATGACGCAGTCGGAGTGCTGGCCGGCCGGCGCGGCATACCGGACCTCGCCGCCGTCGAGCAGGTACTCGAAGGATTCCAACTCGGCCCGGAAGACCCGAAACCCCTCCGATGCCGGGATCGAGACGCGGGCGCCCTCGCAGGCCACGACCAGCCGCTCCAGCAGCTGTTTCCGGCTCGGCTTGGTGAAGATGAACGGCTCGACCGTCAGGCCCGCCCGCTCGAGTTCCCCCACCACGACGTCCCCGATACCGCTCGCGTCGACCACCGCGCGGCTGCACTCGAATCTCCGGTAGAGCGCGGCGCATCGTTCGACTTGAAGACTCCAATCGAGAATCTGGAACCGGTCCGCCGCGACGATCGCGCCCGAGTCGGAGTCCGCGATCGCGATCACGGTCCAGTCCTGCTTTCTGGCGAGATCGATGCCCGCGACATAGCCGCGGCCCGGCTCCGGCGCCGCTAGCTCTCGGCCGGTGAACACCTGATCGAGGTTTCGAAACAGCGCGCTGTCCGCCTCCGGGATCACCCCTCGGTACAGCGCCTCGAATAGCGGGGCGGGCATCTGGCGGCGCATCGCATCGACCACCTCGGGCGGCACGAACCCGTCCGCCGCGCCGAAGATCACGAAGTCCTCGCTCTGCGCCGCCCGCTCCTCGGCGCTCATCGCCTGGACGCGCAAGAGCCCGGCGACCGCCCAATTGCGTCGCCCGCGCTCGACATTGAACGCGATCCGAACCCGCCCCTCCGTCGCGCTGATCGTTGTCCAAGCGGCCGTGAGAGAGCCGGCGCCCTGGCGGCTCGCCTCGTCGAGCGCGATCCGCCGAAACGAATCGCCGAAGATCGCCTCGGCGTTATCGCCGGTGAACGGTTCGAAGGATCCACCGTTGTTCGACCGCATCCTCATGGTCGAGTCGTTCACTCGCACGACTCCCGCGGCAATTGCGGGCGCGATGAACTCCTTGACCCGGTCGTACCCGCTGCGGGTCTTCGCGCTCCACGGCCCGATCCACGCGACCGCCTCGCCGCGAAGCAATCCGTCGGCGATCCAGAGGGCGAGTGCGGCGGTTTTGCCGCTTTTAGTCACCCCGGCGAGCCAAACCGTCCGGGCCGGGTTCTCGATCACCGCCAACTGCTTCGGCCGCAGCGACGGGACGATGATCTGCCTTGGCGCCGCCGAAGACGAGGACGAATGCGGGGGCCTGTTTGTCGAGATCCGACACCTCCTGCTGACCATCGGAGCGCCGGGCGTACTTCGCCGGATACCGCGCGCCCAACAGAGCCGCGGCGGCTCTCCAGTCCTTGGCCGCGGCCGCGCTCCACAACGCGACGAGCCGGACCTCCGCGAACGCTTCCGCCTGTTCGACCGCCTCTAGCAAATCCAGATATTCGCTGCGCGTCGGCACCAGCGCGACCGATGCTTTGGGCGCCGGCTCATCGGGATATAGGTGCGGGTATATCGCCCGGCGATCGCGTTCCCCGCGCACCATCCAAGATCGAAATGTCGAGACGCCGATCCCCGCGGCGCGCGCGGCGGCCTCGTGCGGGCAACCCAAGCGGATTGCGTTGACAAGGCGTTCCCGTACCTCGGGATTTAGCTTGCTGGGCCGGCCCGGGTGGTCGTAGATTCGCACGGGACCGTCAGCTCTCGCGCTTTCGGGGCGGGCCCGGTTTCTTCGACGCCTCTCGGGCGAGGCGCTCGGCCGCTCGCTTCCTTTCGCGCGCCATCGCCTTCCGGATGCCCGCCTTGGCGCTCGGCAAAGGTCACCAACCGCCCCAGCGGCTGCGTTCCGAGCGGCGCTCCAGTTCTTCGCGATCCTCCCGGGCGCAGAGATCGCATCCGCAGCCCGGGCCACCGACGACCCGGGCTTCCGTCTCGTCCCGAGCGGCCTGGGGATCCGGATCCGGGGGAGTGGCGGCCGGCGCCGGCTGCTCGCTCAAGTCCTAGTCCTCGCTTTCTTCCGACGGCGGCGCTCGCGCGAACGCCGTTCCTCGTTTTCAAGCCGCTCGGCCTCGCGTTGCAGGCATCGGAAGACGACGCCGAACGCGTCGCAGATGCCCCGGACCCGCACGGGTTCACCGCGGCTCCGGAAGGTCAGCACTGCGGGGACGGCTGCATCGCGTGGCATCGGTCAGCGGCTCCGGGTGTTCCGGGCGGTCCCACGCGGTGGGCGCGCGCTCACCGGCTTGTCCGGCGCCTGAACGGAACCGCCGCCGACGCCAAATGGTGCCCGGTTCCCCGGGTTCCATGGATCCCGCTCCGGGCCGGAGACGCCCGGCGTTTCCCATGGCGCTTTCGACGGCCCGCCCACCGGCGCGATCTTCCGCGTCTTGACGTCGCCCGTCCGATGAGACGGACCCGCTCCCCGCATTCCACCGCCCCGCAGTACCCTTCCCATAAATCACCTCGACCGCTTGCGGGCGGTCGGCTGTCTACGCCCTTCGCCTTTACGCCGATGCCTCGACGGCGGGACGGCCCCCGGCGCGCGACCGCCGCCTCGGCTTCTTCACCGTCAGCACGGGCACTTCAACCGGGCGCTTCCTGTTCTCGATCGCCTGCTCGGCACGCGCGATCATCTCCTCGACCCCCGAGCGCACGAACGCAACCATCGGCAAGCCGGCCGCAGCAGCCACTGTTCGAAGCCGGTCGTGCAGCTCGACCGGCAGCGTCAGCAAGTACGTAGACGCCGGATCGCTCGGAAGCCGCCAGCCGGTCAGATCCCAGCTGATGACCGCGGCGATGCGGGCCAAGCGAACGACATGCAAGAACGCCTCGATCGGCCGGCGGCCCGCCGTCGCGGGATCTGGTCCCAACGATCCGACGAACGAATCCAACAACGCCCGGCACCCGGCCTCGCCATGCCCGATCACGACCTCGAAAAATTCGGGACCGCAGCGCCTGCCCCCGACGTCGCTCGGGAGCTGAAGGTACTTCCGAATGACCGCGAGCCCGTCGCAAATCCACTCGGACCCGAGCGCCGAGGTCGACTGGCAAAAACGAAAGACGTCGCCGAGTGCCGGGTCCGGTTTCGCATCGATCGCCGTCAGAATTTCGGTCGCGCGGTTGGACATTTCACGAACCTCCCTCGATCTCCGACTGTACCACCAACTATGACTATCCAGATATAGTGATAACTGGTACAGTCGGTTCGGCGATGCGCTCATTGAAATGTTCTTGGCGGTCGGACCCGCACGGCGAGATCGCTCCTTTTCCGTGCATCGGTTCGGTCGTCAGGTTACGGCACGGGGACGCCCGGTGCCCTCTTGGTGTGGGGGCCTCCCGCCCAGGAGGGCCCGGGCGTCAACCGACCGCTTGAAAATCTTGGGCCGCGTCCGGTCGGTGAACTTCTGCGGGGTGGCCTAGCCTCCGCCCCGCGCGCCGGAGCCACCCTCTAGGGCCGGCCGGGCTGACGGGGCGCTCGGCCTCGGGCGGGGTGTCCTGCCTCCCGCGCTCGGGGCCGGGCCATCCGGCAGCGCGGCGCCCGGGCTCGGGCGCCCTTCCCCCATATAATTCTAAGCGTGGAGGCTGACAAGGTTCCCAGCGTCGGCCGTAACGGGGCTGAGGGCGTTCCTCGCTATACCGTTCCAGAGGCGGCGCACCATGTGAGGATGTCGCCGTCCACTTTGCAGACGTGGATTTCCGGGAGAGCGTACGAAGTTGCCTCCGGGAGTCAGTGGTGGAATGGGCTGATCGAGCGACCGGATCCTGGCGACTCCCGACTCTCGTTTTCAAACCTAATCGAAGCGTACGTTCTCAACGCTCTCCGTAAGAATTTCAATGTTCCGGTGCCGGCGATCCGAACTGCGATCATCGACGCAGAGAAATACTACGAGATCCCGCACTTTCTTCGCAGTGAGCAACTCCGCGCCGCGGGGGGAAATGTCTACTTGGAGCACCTCGGCAAGCTGATCAACGTGGGCAGAGGACGTCAAGACGCGATGCCCGAGATCCTCGACGAATACTTGAAACGGATCGAGTGGAGCACGGCGGGTTTTGCCACTCGGCTGTTTCCCGTCACGCGCGCCGCCCCTAATCCCGCCGTGTCGCCCCACGTGGTTCTGATCGACCCTTATCTCGCGTTCGGCCGCCCGGTCGTACGATCGAAGGCGATAAAGACGGCCACAATCAGCGAACGATTCGTGCTCGGAGAGTCGGTCCTCGCTCTTGCGGAAGACTACGACTTAGAGATCAGCGAAGTTGAAGAAGCGATCCGTTACGAGCGACGCGCTCTCGCCGCCTGAGCGGATCTATTTTACCGATCGGGATCTCGGGAAGCAGGTGCCCCTGATCCTCCACGGTGCGGGGATGAGGGTCGAAACGTATGCAAGCCGCTTCAGCAACCCAAAGGAACCCGATTCGGAGTGGCTCGCAATCGTCTCGCAAGCCGGTCTGATCACTCTGTCCCACGACCGGAAATTCTTGTGGGATCCGCTGGCCAAGCGAGCCGTCATGGAGAACGGCGGCCGCGTCTTCATCTTACGTGGACAGTGCTCGCACGCGCTGCTTGGAGAGATGGTCGTCCGAGCCCGCAATCGAATGGAGAAGATCATCGCGAAGCAGAGCGAGCCGTTCATTGCAGTGGTGCGGCGAGTGATGACTGACAAAGATCCGACTCGGATCGAGATCGACGTGAAGTTGACCCGCGCGATGTGGCTTGCCGGATACTCGGGTGAACCGGACCCCGACGACGAACCGGAACTGCCGCTCGCCGACAAATGACGGATCCGCTCGTTAGTTTGCCGCAGATCGGAGCGATGCCATGAAACGGACCGCGGTCGGTGTCCTTTGCAGCACAATCGTCGCTTTGGAACTCCTCGCTGCGTGCCGCAGCAGCTCCGTGAGTCCTGATCGCTGGCTTATCGAGTCCTACGACAAAGGCGTCATTACGGTCACCCACGCCGGGAAGAGGTACAGGGCGGCTTGTGCCGGCAGCAGATCCTTCAACAACGCGCCGTCGGTGACCGATCCCAAGAATGTCGTCCCGTCCCAGTCTTGCGATCTGGCAATCTCGCTCGTCGGGAACACTGTGCAGGGGTTCGGTGGTACCCAGAGGGGTCCCGATGGGAGCGTCCTCGTCATGTGGGATGTCGGCAAGACGCTCGCCCTTCGCAGTTGGCGGGATGAGCGCACGCCGTGGAGAATGGACGAATTCACGATCAGATCAGTCACGGCCGAGAAGTGAGCGGACGCATGGTTGCTTTGCCGGCTTCCCCGCGCGGGCGGGGAGCATCAGGCTGGCGGCGGGCGCCCGCCCCCGCGATCCTGGAGGAGCCGCCGCCGCTGCTGGAGTCCTGAGACGGGGCGGTAGGATCGCCCGCGTGAGCCGCGCGGACGAACAATTCCGACTCTGGGCCGACTGGTACAAGAGGGTGGCGGGGCTCGAAGGTGAGCTGGACTACCTGCTTCAAGGGAGGGAGGTCCTCTACTCGACCGCGGGCGTGTTCATGGCCGGCGGCGACGCCTACGATTTCCACGCGCTCGACTTCTTCCTCCGGTGGCTCGGCTCGCATTGGGCCGGATCAACCGCTGTCCGCCTGCGGGCCATGACCGAGAAGGACGACCAGACGGACTCGTTCCGCGCGCTGTTGGCGAAGGTGCGGGCGCACCCGCACGTCTTCACTCGGGCGAGGTATCTGGAGATGGTCCGAGCCGACACCGACGCTTACCTGTTCGAGCGCGGGAACAAGGAGTGGGAGGACCGTTACGGTAGCGGCGCCGAGATCGATCCCGAAATTCTGGACGCCGACATAGCGGCGATCGATGCTGCCGCGGCGCCCGTTGCGGAGTTCGCGACGAAGCGGATCGCGCATCTCGACAAGAAATGGAGCGAGATCAAGTCCACGTACGGACCCGTCTACAACTGCCTCGAAGTGCTCAAAGAGTTGTCGGCCAAGTACGCCCCCCTCTTCACGGGCGAGATGATGGCCGGTCGATTCGGCTTCTCGCGGTGGGACGCGAGGGCCGCGCTCATTCCCGGGGAGTGGAAGAAGGCGAAGCAATGACTCCCGAGGGGGGCCCGCGAGTCTGGCGGATCGTGTTCGGCGTCGTCCTCCTCTTGTTGTCAATCGGCGGCCTCGTCGGCCCGAAGCCTCCCGTAACCGGCGGGACCGCGGGAGCGATCGGCAGCACGGTCGGGCTGGGAATCTCGCTCGCGCTCGGGGCGTGGGGAATCTGGCTGATCCGAACGGGCATGAAAGCGAGGACTCCGAGATAGGCCCCCCTCTCCGCGCTGCTCGGAGATCGCCCTTCCTGCCCCCCCTGGCGCGATTCCCGTGCATCCTCCTGCGCCGCTGCTGCGCTCCCTTCCTCTCGCGAAGGGGTCGGATTCTCGAAGGAATCGGCGGGCGGATCGCGCTCATCACTTAGAATTCGACGATTCCCGAGATGAAGAAATGAGCGGTGTCGACGCTCGACCTCAAAACGTGGCGGGCCTTCTCGCCATCTTGGGAGTCCTCTCTGGATGGCTTGCTGTCGTGGCTGGGCTGATCTTCGGGGCGTGGTGGGCGATTTCCTTCGGCGCGATTCTTCTACCAGCGCCCTCAGAGCAAGACCCCGTGGCCGCGCGAGCGGAGAGGGCACTCGAGACCGCGGTGACTAGATTCCTGACTACCGACGACGGAATTCGTGCCACCGAATTTCTCGACGCTCGCATAGTGAAGAAGGGTGGTTACAACGTAGACGTCTTCGTGCCGCGCGACGCGTTCGACAGAATTCGATTCCCCGACCGGGACAGAGCCGTGAGGGCTCTCGGAAGAGCGTGGTGTCAAATGGTTCCAATTCGTGCGCTTCCGGTTCTAACGGTGCGAGACCTGCACTCAGGCGAAAGACTTGCCCGCCAGTCGTGCTTTGCCGACAGATTTACGAGCTACAAGTAGCGGGTTTTCGGGGCCTCTTGACGGTTTCCAGTTCGCCGCGCGGCGTCCCGCGAGGCCGGGGTCATGGCATGAGCGGACCGAATGCAGGGAGTGTCGCGGATACCTCGCGGCTCATTCGAGTCTACTTCGACAACTCGCATTGGAATAATCTGTTCCGACACTCCAGCCGTGACGACATCTTGCGCAGTTTTGCGCGCAGCCGCCAGGCCGTCTTTCCGAGTGTCATCAACGCAGCGGAGTTACTCAATACCTCTGACGCTGAAACCCGCCGACAGCTTTGCGCCGCCGCGGTGCGCCTTCTTGACGCTCGCCATACCGTTCTCGACCATCCCGACTTTCTACTTGCGGCCACGGCCGACGCCTTTCGGCGGAGGCAGGAGTCCGTGATCGTTAGAGAGGGGCCGGGAGCGAGGGCTTTGCGCAGCTGGATCGAGCGTCCAGACGGGTTTGGTCCGAAAGAACGGGAAATCGTACGTGACTGGACGGATGAGCTGGACTTGCAGGTCGCTAACTGTCGCGAGGCGCTGGATTTAGATATTGGAGACACGGGGTTCGTCGGCGACGCTCGTGCCCTGATCAGCGACGCTCGCTTTGCCGCTCAACTGTTTGAAGAAGTGCCTCCGGTTAGGGAGGCGGCGCGGTCAGCAGCGGAGACCTTCGATCTGATCCGGGGCTGTTCCGCGTGGGCGGCTTTTGCGGGGTCGATAGCGTACGAGTTCTCCAATCAGCCGCCCGCGCCGCACCGCGCTACTCGTCCGCGGCTTCCCGAGGGGAGCGACATGGCGCAGATCATTTATCTGGGATTCGTGAACGTCTTCGTGACCGACGATCGCCGCTTCCGAAGGGCGGTCGAATGGGTCTCCGGGATGCTCCCGCGGGGCGTGCAGGTCGACGTGCTCTCATCGAGCGAATACTTCACTCGGCTGGGCGGCGCCCCCGGGTCCTAGCGGGGGGAGTGGGGTCGCCCCGCTGTTTCGTTTCCCTGATAATCGAGCGGTCCGAAACCGGTCCGAATTCGATCGCCCGCAATTGCCCTAAAACGCCAGCGGGGAGAAACGAGCGGGCCTTCGAAAAGGCCCGCCCCCATTGGCTATTGCCGCTGTTCGCGGGCGAATGCGAGCATGGCGGGATCCGCTTTTTCGGGGTTCGAATCCCGGCGTCCCGACCAACTTTCTTGAGCACCAAGCCATCGTTACTCGTGGCGTAGCGCGATCAGCGGATCGACACGCGCGGCGCGGCGGGCGGGGAGCCAGCCGGCGAGCGCCGCCGCGGTCGCCAGCACCAGCGCTGCGAGCAGGAAGATGCGCGGCTCGGTGGGCTTGAGATCGAACAGGACGTTGCGAGCGAGGCCGGTCACCAGCAGCGCGCCGCCGGTCCCGATCGCGATGCCCGGCAGGACGATCCACGCGACCTGGCGCAGCACGAGCCGCGTCATCGCCCACGGCGTGGCGCCGAGCGCCATTCGCACGCCCAGCTCGCTGGTCCGCCTCGCCACCTGGAACGCGAGCACGCCGAACACTCCGAGAGCGGCGACGATCAAGGCGAGCACGCCGAACGCGCCGCCGAGAGCCGCCATGATGCGCTCCGTCACGAGCGACCGGTCGACCAGCGTCGCATAGGAATGCGTCGAGCGGACATGCAGGGCCGGATCGACGTCGCGGACCAGCCGCTCCACGGCCGGCGCGAGCCGCAGCGGGTCACCCGTCGACGCCCGAGCCAGAAACGCGTATTGGGACGGCTCATCCCCGTCACGCCGCTGCGTCCACGGGATGTAAAGCGTCTTCGTCACCGGGTCGCGCAGACTGCGATATTTCGCGTCGCGGACGACGCCCACGATCTCGTACGTGGCGCCGGCGGCGGTGACGTGGCGGCCTGATGAAAGACGCCGACCGGCGCCGAAGAAGGAGCGCGCGAAGGTCTCGTTGACGATCGCGACTTTCGGGGACTGCCCGCGGTCGCGGTCGTCGAACTCGCGGCCGGAGACGAGCGGGGTGCCAAGCGTCGAGAAATAGCCTGGTCCGATGATGTTGAAGGCGGCGGTGTCCTCTTCGCCCGATCGAGACACGTGGCCTTCCACCTGGATGGCCTTCGTCCACAAGCTCCCGCTGACCGGCAGGATCTGCGTCGCGCTGGCTGCGGCGACTCCGGGGGCAGCCCGCAGCCGCTCGATCAGCGCACTCTTCACGGCGGTGCTCCGCTCGCCGGTGTATGGCCGGCTGCTCCTCAGAGTCACGATCAGCACGCCGTTGCTCTTGAACCCGCGATCGACCGCATAGAGCCGGATGAGCGAGCCGAGGAAGAGCGTCGCGCCGACGATCAGGACCATCGAGATGGCGAGCTGCGCGACGACGAGCACCTGGCCGAGGCGGCGTGATCCGCGTCCGTCTGAGCGCAACTCTTTCAGGGCAGGGTTGACGTTCACGCGGACCGCCGCAAGTGCAGGCGCGAGGCCGGACGCGAGACAGGCGGCGAGTGACGCCGCCGCGGTGAACGCGAGCACGCGTCCGTCGGGCACGACCGCCAGCGCGATGGTGTCCCCGTTGGCGACCATCGTCAGCAGCCGGGCGCTCAACCACGTGCCGACGGCGAGGCCGAGGGTGCCGCCCATCGCCGCCAGCAGCAGGCTCTCGGTCAGGAATTGCCGGACCAGCCGTCCGCGGCCCGCGCCGATCGCGAGGCGAATCGAGACCTCCCGCTGTCGCGCGGCCGCGCGCGCGAGCAGCAGCCCCGACAGATTCACGCAAGCCAGCAGCAGCACCAGCCCGACGATGCCCATCAGGATCAGAAGCGACCGCCGGTGGTCGTAGCGGAGTGAGTTGACGCCGTCTGCCGCCGGCAGGACGCCCCCGCGCGCGCTCAGGATCTCGGCGCGCTCGGTCTCGGGCGCCGCGGCGGCCACCGGCCGCAGAAATGAACGCCACAGCACCTGGACTTCGGCGTCCGCCTGATCGACGGTCGTCCCTGGCTCGAGTCTCCCGATCAGACTCAACCAGTACATGGTCGGGTCGCGGCGCGTCTTCTCGCTGACCAGTTCGTCGATCAGGCGCACGTGGGGGAGCGTGATGTCCGCCACCCGCCCGGGCTGCAGGCTCTGGAAGGACGCCGGCGTCACGCCGACGATCGTGAAGGCGCGATCGCGGATGGTGACGACGCTGCCGATCGCCGAAGGGCTCCGGCCGAAGCGCCTTTCCCAGTAGCGCTCGCTGATCACCGCCGCCGTCGTCGGAGAAGCCGGATCGCCGTCGGCGGGAGTCAGCAGCCGGCCGGCAATCGGGTCGAGGCCGAGCGTGGAGTAATACGCGCCGGTGACGAGGTCGGCGGTGACGAATTCTTCGTCCCCCTCGACCGCAATCGCGAGATCGCTGCTCCAATGCGCGGACGCGCCGGAGATCGACCGCACGTGATCCCGAAAGTGCTCGAACATGGGATACGAGACGCCGACCGGCTGTCCGTCGGGCATGATGCGCGCGATCTGCACGAGGCGCTCGGGCTCCCTCACCGGCAGCGTCCGCAGCATGACGGCGTTGATGAGGCTGAAGATGGCGCCGTTCGCTCCGATGGACAGCGCCAGCAGGAGCACGGCGACCACGGCGAACCCGGGATTCCGTCCGAGCGTCCGAAACGCGTAGCGGAGGTCCTTTGCCAGATCTTCCAGCCAGCGGCCGCGAACGTCCCGGACTGCTTCTTCGATCTGGGGCACGCCGCCGAATTCCAGGAACGCGCGCCGCTCGGCCTCGCCTCGAGTCAGACCGGCGGCGATGAAGTCCTCGATCAACCGGTCGCGGTGGAACTGGATTTCGTCATGGATTTGCGGCGCGCGGCGACTACGGAAGCGGCTGAACCGACTGAATGGACCGGGTCGCACCGATCACTCCACGGTGCTCAAGACGCCGGAGATCGCCGCCGACAAGCGATCCCAGTTCGCCCGCTGCTCGCCGAGTTGTCTACGGCCAAGACGCGTGAGCGAGTAGAACCTCGCCTCGCGGCCGGTGTCGGACGGGGCCCACTCGGCGCTAAGCCAGCGGCGTTTCTCGAGGCGATGCAGCGCGGGATATAGCGATCCCTGCTGAACCTGGAGCACCGCGCCGGACATCTGCTGCAGCCGCCGTGCAATGGCGTACCCATGGATCGGACCGAGCGCGACGACCTTCAGGATCAGCACATCGAGCGTCCCCTGAAGGAGGTCGGAGCGGCCGGGGCCGTCTGGCTTGTCGGGTGCCATACCAAGACCTTCTACACGTCTATATGTAGAGTGTCAAGGTATCAGCGCGTCAGGGTAAGAATGCGCTCGTGTCGGCGGCGCCGCACAACTCGCCGGACACGGAGCGCGTGCTCGTGTAGCTGCGCGTGACGTGCCTCTGCTGGTCCGTGACCGTCAGCACGTAATCCACATCCGTCAGCGGCGCATGGAAGAACCAGAAGGTGCCGCCGAGTGACGGGACGCCCGTGGCGTCCGTCATTTTCACGGTGACCTCGGGAAACGTCGCGTCGCCGGTGAGACCCGGCAGGGCGAAGTAGCCGGCGGCATAGGCGAGGCGTACCGGCACTCCCGCCGCCGTCGCGTGGTTCCGGGGGTTGGTGGCGGTCATCGAGACCGCGAATCGGTCTCCGAGCAGGCCCAGGAAAGGGGAGGGCCCCGTCGCGGTCACGAACACCGCTCCTCCGAACGTCCCCGACGCGGTCACGATGGAGCTCTTGACGTCTCCCGGCACCGAGACGGACGAGGGGGGAGGCGGAGGCGGAACTGTGAACGTCGTTCCGGTATAGACCGGGGCGCCACAGGAGGTCACGTTGGCGATCGCGATGACGTCGCCGGCCTGGAGGTGTACGGGAGGGGTCAGTGCCACTGTCTGCGAGGCGATCCCCGAGCCGGGCGGATCGAGCGGGGCGGTGACGTCAAAGGGGCCCCGCTCCTCGAGGAAGTTGAAGACCGAAGGGCCGAACGGGTCGGCGGGAGCCTGAGGGCGAAAGAACTTGATCTTCACGGCCGACGCGCAGGGCGTTGCGGACCAGCCGAACGTCGCAATCGCCGCGTCTCCTTCGAGGTTTACGGCGGGGCGGAATTGAACCGTCGTTCGGAGCCCCGACGGGTTGAACACTCCCCGGTTGAAAGGCCCTCCCGCACCCGAGCCGACGAGGAGGGTCTGGGAGAAAGCGGAGGACGTCAGCCCTGCGACTCCCAGAAAGGCGGCGGCTGCGATCGTTCCGCTCGTTCTCGCGCGCCGCGTTGGTTTAGTCATGCTTCGATCGTACGCCCGCCTCACTCCCCGGCAATCCAACGGACGGCACGAACTTCGCTTCAGCGGAAAGACATGTACGGGTCACGGCGGAGGTGGGGGCGGAACGCGGGGACTCTCGTTCTGTGCTTTGCGCTGGCCGTGACGGTCTTTTCGCTGCGGTGCAGCCAGCGAAACACGATCACCGAGCCGGCTCCGGGACCGTCCGGCTCCGGGCCGACACCGACGCCGATCGGGACGGGGAACCCGGCCATCACGGCGACCCCCGTCTTCTTTCCGCCGGGCCCGACGGTGACGCCGGGCGGACCCACTCCTCCGCCCATCGGGGTCCTGACGAACACTCCCGGACCGACCGGAACTCCCCCCGGCACGGCGACACCGGGAACGACTGCGACTCCCGCAGGCACCACGACGCCGGCCGCCACGACGACGCCCCGTCTGGCCACGCCCACGCCGCCCCTCACGACGCCGACGCTCCTGTTCACACCCGTGCCGACGTCGACGCCGGTTCCGACGAACACGCCGCTCCTGATCGCGACACCGACGCCGCCAATTTCGACGCCCTCACCCGCTCCCACGCGGACGCCCTGACGCCCGGAGCCGCCGGCGGGCTGACTCGCGGCACCGACTCGTGATGAAGTCGGGGCGATGCACACCCGCCGCCGATCTCCACGTCTCGCCGGATCGGCGGTGACGTTCGCCACGGTGCGCCGCGTGGCGCTTCAGTTTCCGGGTGTCGAGGAGGGCGCCTCCTATGGAACGCCCGCGTTCCGCGTGAAGGGGAAGTTCCTCGCCCGCCTCAAGGAGGACGGCGCCACCCTGGTCGTTCGCATCGACCAGGACGAGCGTGAGGCATGGATGGCGGCGGATCCCGAGACGTTCTTCATCACGAACCACTACCGCGGCTGGCCCGCGATGCTCGTCCGCCTTGCTTCGGTCGACCGCGGCGAGCTCCGCAAGCTCCTCGAGCTCGCGTGGCGCCGGAGCGCGCCGAAACGGTTGATCGCGGAGCGCGACGGGGCGCGGCGGTAAGAATCCCCTCACCCACACGCCGGCCGGG
>JALZAT010000004.1:0-54965 GCA_030948185.1 Acidobacteriota bacterium | reverse complement strand
CGCAAAAACTATCAGGTTTGCATGCAGGATCTCCCCTCACCCTGCCTCTCCCCGCGTGCGGGGAGAGGAGCGTTAGGGAAGGACTTTCACCAGCCCCGTCATCATCGAGTTGTGAACGTTGCAGAAGTACCGGTAGTCGCCAGCGGCCGCGAAGGTGTGGGAAAACGTCGCGTTCGTCGTCCGCCGGCCGGAATCCCACTCACCGCTTGGATCGCAGACCTCATCCCCGTAGTAGCCGCCCGTTCCGCTGCAGGTGCCCGACGTCGTCGAGTGCGGGCCGGCCTTGAAGTCCCATCGAACGGTGTCGCCCACGTGGATCGTCGTCGTGCTGTTCCCCGACACCGTGTCGTTGAACACGTTCATGTTGTTGGGCCCGACGTTGACGACCCGTGTGACGGCTCCGGAAGGCGGCGGGGTCGGCGTGGGCGTCGGCGGCGGTGAGCCTCCCGTGACCGTCGGCGTCGGCAGCGGTGCCTGCAGGAAGCCGGACGTGTCGAACGCGCCGCAGACCGTCGTCCCGACCTTCGCGTCGCGATAGGTCTTCGTCCTTCCCGTCGCCGTCTCCTTGACCGTGAGCGTGTAGTTCAGATCGGTGAGCGCGCTGTAGAAGACCCAGTAGTTCGCGCCGATCCCCGAAGCGTCGACCATCTTCACGATGACCTCGGGGTTCGAGGAATTTCCGGTGATGGCTGGGATGCTGAAGGTCCCGTAGATGTCCGTCTGCGAGATCAGCTGGCCCTGCCCGGTGGTGCCCGTTCTGGGGTCGCTCGCGGTCAGCTTCACCTCGAAGGGATGGGACGCGACGAGCCTCAGCGTGTCTTCGCCGGCCTGGTCGGCGATGAGCGGCTGGCGCCCGAGTGCGCTCGCCGTCGCCGTCAGGCTCGCGCCGAAACCGGAGGTGTCGAACTGCCCGCACACGGTGGACCCGACCTTCGCGTCGCGGTACGTTTTCGCCCTGCCCGTCGCCACGTCGCGCACGGTCAGGGTGTAGCTCAAGTCCGTCAGGGCACCGTAGAAGACCCAGTAGCTCTGTCCGATTCCCGACGCGTCCACCATCTTGACCAGGACCTCGGGGTTTCCCGCGTTGCCCGTGATCGCCGGGATGCTGAAGATCCCGTAGATGTCGTTCTGCGCGACCACCTGCCCCTGGCCCGTCGTGCCCGTCCGCGGATCGGTCGCGGTCAGCGTGACGTCGAACGGGTGGGCGGACATCAGTCGCAGAGTGTCGGCTGCGACCACCGTCAGCATCTCCGTCGCGATCGAGGAGCCGGCGCCGTTGGCGACGCGCAACCCGACGACGTAAGTCCCCGGGGCCGTATATCGATGCTGCGGCGCGGCGGAGTTGGATTTCGTTCCGTCGCCGAAGTCCCATTCCCACGAAGTCGGGGCCCCGGCCGAGGCGTCGATGAATCGCATCGCGGAGCCCACGGCCGGGCTGGCCGTCGTCACCGAGATGACCGCGGTCGGTGCAGTCGCCGGATCCCCTCCGGCCGCGAGAAAGGAAAGAGCCACCATGGCCAGGGCTTTGTACAAGTAATTGAGAGGAGTCATGGTTGTCACGGTATGCCTCGCTCGCACGCCGGCGGCCGTAGTTCAGAAACTCTTAAACCCGCCGCGCTGGCCTTTGCGCAACGGCCGGCTGTGACATATTCCCCAGCCACCCATGTCGACTGTGCGAAACACGTTGCGGCGTTTGGGGAGCGTCCTCACCGCGCCGGATCCCCGGCCGTCGCCGCACTACCGCGCTCCCGCCCGCCGGCGAACCGACACCCGGTGCATCGCCGCCTGGCCGGCTCCCGGCGCCGCGCAGCGCCTGGGCCAGGTCTCCGGCGTCGGCGTCGACTCGATCGGCGACGTCTTCGTCCTCCACCGCGCCGGCCGCGTCTGGCGGGAGCCCTTCCCTCCGCACGCCATCGAGGGAGACACGGTGCTCCAGCTCGACGGCAGAACCGGTGCGGCTCTCGCCTCGTGGGGGCATCGCTCCTTCTGGATGCCGCACGGCCTCCGCGTCGACATCCGCGACAACGTCTGGGTGACCGACCTGGGCCGCCAGCAGGTGATCAAGTTCGCCCACGACGGCGCCGTGCTGCTCACCGTCGGCGAGCAGGGGGTGGCCGGCTGCGACGCCACACACTTCGCGAGTCCGACGGACGTCGCCGTCTCGGCGGACGGCTCCTTCTACGTTACGGATGGATACGTGAACTCGCGGGTCGCTCGCTTCTCACCCACCGGCGAGCTCGTCTCCGAGTGGGGCAGGCACGGAACCCGTCCGGGCGAGCTTCGCCTTCCGCACGGTATCGCGGTGGACGCGGACGGCCTCGTCTACGTCGCGGACCGCGGAAATTCGCGCATCCAGGTGTTCGGGCCGGAGGGTGAGTTCGTCATGCAGTGGCGGAACCCCGAGCTCGGCCGGCCTTACGGGATCTCGATCGCCCGCGACGGCCGGATCTTCTCCGTGGACGGCGACGGGTCGCGCCTCCTCGAGCTCGACCGCGGCGGGCGGGTCCTGAACGCTTTCGATGCGGCCGCCGCCGGATGCCGGCTCGCGCACTCGGTGACGGCCAGAGCGGGGGAATTCGTGTACGTCGGGGACCTGTCGGGCGGGCGCGTCCAGAAGTGGGCCGTCCCGGTCTCCCGCCGCCTCATTCAGTAGCGGATCCGCGCGGCGAGCCCCGAGCGGATCGGGACGAGCTCAATGTCCACGCGGGGCTTCTTGCCCGCCTCCTCACGTCGATGCCGGGCGACGAGGAACCGCCCGGTGACCGTCCCGATGATCGCGCCCGCCGCGACGTCGCTTGCGAAGTGGACCCGGTCGTTCACGCGATCCATCGCGACGACGGTCGCGGTGGTGTAGGCGAGCGCCGGCAGGACCCACCCGTTCGACCGCATGGCGACCACCGACGCGATCGCGAATGCCTGCGTCGCGTGTCCGGACGGAAACGAGTCGCGCGATGAGAAGGGCGAGAAGGTCGTTTCGCCGTCCGTCTCGAAGGGGCGCTTGCGCCCGGCGACGTTCTTGACGCTCTTTGTGACGACGGCCGAGAAGAGACACGCCTCGACGGCGTCGCGGCCGATGTCTCGCGCGCCGGCGTCCCGGAACAGCACGCCGCCGACGAAGACCGCGACAGGGATCCGGAACCCCCCGGCCCCTCCGATCCACGTCGTCGCGCCGGACACCCGGTCGGTGAAACGCGACCTCTGCTTGCGGGCAAAGGAGTCCACGGATTCGTCCGCGACGAAGAGCACGCCGAGAGTCGCTCCGCTTCCCGCGACCCGCCGCCAGTCGGCCGCGTCCCAGTGGCCCGGCGCGACGACAAAGGCCGCGGCATCCGAAACGTAGCGCGCGGCCTCGTGGACCACCGCCTCCCAGAGCCGGCCCGGCAGCGACCGGGGCGAAGCCGCCTCCGGTGCCGGCTCATCGGGCCGGGACGACGGGGTGGCGGCAGGGGGAGTGGGGGATGGAGTGGGCGTCGAGGTCGGGGCCCGAGAGGCCGTGGTCGAAGCACACCCCTCGAGGAAAGCCGCGGCTGCCGCCACCGCCAGGATGCCTCGAAACCTTTGAAGGACGTGCGCTTGCATGGTCACCCCCGCCTCAGGAGGCAGAAAGCGTGCCTGCGCGCCGGCGAAAGGCTGGATTCGCCGACCCCTCTCAGGCACCGACTCAAATCGGGCGGCAAGCAGTTTGCTCGGGCCGTTGGAAATGCCGCGCGCCTCTCTCCTTGTGCTTTTTCTTCTCGGTGACGAATCGGGCCGTCGGGGGTGCTTCTATTCGATGCTTTGCCGTTGCGAAGCGACGAATGGCCTGTTTCGGTCGTGGTTGCCGGGCCCCGAGGTGCGCTGCGAGTACTGCGAGGAATGGCATGACCTCCAGGAATCCAACGACCCCATCCGGTACTTCCTGAAGGTTTCGCCCCAGACGCTCCGGGAGCTCCGGCTTCTCGCCGGGCTGGACGAGCAGGCTCTCTCCACGCGTGTCCTGTCGGACGGGCCTCCGTCCGCGCTCGACGACGCGGGACAGGGCTCCGATCTGACCTAGGCGCCCGACCGCAGACGGCACCCGCATCGGTCGGTCGGGGATAGGATTGTCCTTCAAGCCGGCACGTCGAGATTCTCAAGATCGGGAGCCTGTGTCGCGCGAGGAGGCCGTGGGCGGCCTTCGCGTTCGAGGTTCGATGATGAAGAAAGCCTCGGCCCGTCCGCCCGAGCGCTCCCGCGCTCCCGAAGGATCGACCCTGCCGGAATCGGTGCTGGCCTCGCTCGGTGAAGAAACGCGTTGGGCGCGCCGCGCCGAAGAGGCGATCACGCGCCTGGCAGCGCGCGGGTCCCCCTTCACGTCGAACGATCTCGTCCACGCGGTCGGCGCTCCGCCGAGCGCGAGCCTTCTTCCCGCGCTCGTGCGCGCGGCGCACCGGCGAGGGCTCATCGCCCGAGACCGGACGGCTCCCCTCGGGACAGTGTGGGTCGGAGCAAGCCCGGACTCGCGGCCCAAGCGCGCGGGACTGGGCCGCAGGGTCGTCGACCGGCGCGACACCCCCGTCGGCGAAGACCTCTGGCGGGCCGTGCTCGAGCGCGCCGCCCGCGAGAAGGTCGGCACGGACGAGGTGCTCGCACGGGCCCTGCGGTCCTACCTCACCTCGCCTCCGCGCAAACATTGACGCGTACTCCTCTCCACCGAGAGGGAACGGAAGTGTTCACGCCGTTCTTACATTCGCGGGCACATGGGGGTTCGGTGGCCGAAAAACGTCGACCCTCCTACCGTTTCGCAGAAAGATCGCTCCAACCGATTCTCTTAAAGCGAAGGAGGGGCCATGACCGGCAAAGTCCTGCGGGTTTTCTTTCTCGGGGTCTGCCTCGCGGTGGCTTCGGCGCCGGTGCGCGCGCAGAGCCAGGCGACCACCGGGGTCATTCAGGGGGCCGTGTCCGACGCGAACGGAGCGCCTCTACCGGGCGCCACCGTGGCGATTCGGAACACCGCGACGAATTTCGAGCAGAGCCTGACGACGGACCGCGACGGACGCTTCCGAGGCGCCCTCCTGCCGCTCGGACCGTATCGCGTCACAGTCACCCTTCAGGGGTTCCGGACTCTCGTACGCGAGGGCTTGAACCTCGACGTGGGCCAGACGATCAACCTTCCCCTGCGCGTCGAGCTCTCCACGGTCACGCAGGAGGTGAAGGTCACGGCGCAGGCGCCTCTCGTCGAAACGGCGCGGACGGAGTCGTCGGTGCGCATCGACGAACGCGCGGTCCAGAATCTTCCCAACAACGGCCACAACTTCCTGGACTTCACCAAGCTCACGCCGGGTGTCACGACGGTCCAGGGCCCCGACGGCGACGAGCTCACGATCAACGGGCAGAAGGGGATCCAGAACAACATCTCCGTCGACGGCGCGGACTTCAACAACCCGTTCTTCGGCGAGCAGCGCGGAGGCCAGCGGCCTGCCTTCACGTTCAACCTGGATGCGGTCAAGGAAGTCGTGGTGGTCTCGGAAGGCGCGAACGCCGAGTTCGGCCGCTCGTCCTCCGGGTTCGTCAACGTCGTCACGAAATCGGGCACGAACGACTTTCATGCGACGGGTCACCTCTATTACAAGGACCACAACCTTTCGGCGCGTCCCGAGAACGCCAACGGCAGCAAGTCTCCCGAGTTCGCCTCGAACCAGTACCAGGCGGGGGCGACTCTGGGCGGTCCGATCAAACGCGACAGCGTGTTCTTCTTCCTCGGGGCCGACTATCAACGCGGCCGGACGACCAAGCAGACGAATCCGAACAGAATCGAGCCCGCGGTCGTCGCGGCCTTCGCGGCCCTGGGCAGTCCCGGCGAGAACCTCCCTATCCAGCGAACGAACGACGCCCGCGTCTTCCTCGGCAAGGTCGACTGGCAGGCCTCCTCGAACACCCTCGCGACCGGCCGCTACAACTACACGTGGGCGGACCAGCTGAACGGCACGTTCGACGTCGATTCCTGGGGACGCAGCGCCAACGCCGATGAGCTCGATCACTCCAACTCGGGCACCGTGACCGTTCTCTCGACGCTGTCCGGCAGCCTGGCGAACGAGTTTCGCGGCCAGTACGCTCGCGAGGATCGGCCCCGCGGATATCCCGGTCCGCTCATCCAGGGGCAGAGCCGGCCGCTGCCCGACACGGCGTTCGATTTCGGCTCCGGGTACCGCTTCGGTGAGCCCTTCTTCATCCCCGTCGACTACCACGACACCCGGATTCAGCTGAACGACAACGTCTCGTTCTTCATGGGCAGGCACTCGTTCAAGGCGGGGTTCGAATACAACCGCACGGAGGCGTTTCAGACGTTCCGAGGGTTCGCGAACGGTATCTGGAAATTCAGCTCGACGTCCGGATTCCTGAACTACGTGAACAACCCGAACTACGTCGAGTGCTCCGGAGGCACGACCTCGGCGACCGGAACCTGTCCGGCGGGAAGGACCGTCACGGGCCCGGTGATCTTCTACCTGCAGTTCGCTGGAGTCGGCGGCCTGACGGCGGACCAGGCCGGCACGCAGACGATCCGGCAGACTGAGCCCGCGGTCTTCGCTCAGGACACCTGGCAGCCGATCCCGAACTTGACGATCTCCCTCGGCCTCCGGTGGGAGGCGCAGATCGAGCCCGATCCGATCACGCCGTCGAATCAGGTGTTCTACGCGCCGTTCATCGGAGCGACGCGCCAGGGCCAGGCGTTCCCCTCCGACGGGACGATCCCGTCGGACAAGAAGATGTGGCAGCCGAGACTCGGGATCTCGTGGGACCCCATGAACGACGGGAAGATGGTGGTGCGAGCGACCGCCGGCCTCTTCTACGCGCGGATCCCCGGCCTCGTCCTCGCCTCGAGCCGGTCGACCAACGGAAGCATCGGCCAGACCATCTATCGCGACAGCACGTTCCGCAACTTCAACGGGCCGCTCCCTCCGACCTACCCGAACCTGCTCCCGCCGTCGCAAACCTCAGGGGCGCCCGACCACCCGAGCGTGTTCGTGACGAGCCGCGACTTCCAGAACCCGCGGACGACGGCGGTCAGCCTCGGAGTCGACCGGGAGATCGTTCCGGGCATCGCGGGTCTTCTCAAGTACAACATGTCGAAGACGGTGCACCTGACGCGCTTCGTGGACCGGAACGCGGCCGAGCTCGGCGCGCCCTGGTCAACGGGCCTCGGCACCGGCGGCACGAACGGCATTTCGACGCTGACGACGATCGAGTCCACCGCGTCGAGCCGTTACTGGGGATGGACGGCCGGTGTCAACAAGCGGTTCGAGAACAACTGGGGCTTCCAGGCCTACTACACGTACTCGAAAGACAAGTCCGACGACGACAACGAACGGGACCCGTTTTCGTTTCGCTACGCGAAGATCCACGAAGATCCGAACGATCGGACCGCGGAGTTTTCCCGGGAGTGGGGATACTCCGACCGGGACCAGCGGCACCGGTTCAATGCGTGGCTGCTGTGGCGCGCGCCGGCGGCCATTGATCTGAGCTTCCGCTATTCGTACCGATCGGCCCAGCCGCTCGACGTGACCGCGGCGGGAGTCCCGACCGTCACGCCGCAGGACCGCATCAACCCCGACGGAACGGTGACGCGCCGCAATCAGGGCCGCAAGGACAATCAATACAACTCCTTCGACTTCCGCGTGTCGAAGCAATTCCAGTTCGGCAGCCTCGCGGTCGAGCCCGGAGTCGATGTGTTCAACGTCTTCAACAGCAAGAACCTGCGGCGGCCGGCCGTGACGAACCTGGTCTTCAACTTCGACGGCACGGTGCAGCAGGGCGTCGGAGACCCCCGCCAGATCCAGGTCGGCGTCCGGGTCGAGTTCTAAGGGGGCTTCGGGACTTCGGGAAAGCGCCGTGAAGGACTCGGCGCAAACCGAGATCGAGGAGATCGTCCACCGGGAGACCCGCGCGTGGGACACCCGGGACGTCGATCTCCTCCTCTCGGTCTTTCATCCGGACATCGTGTGGCCCTGGCCGCCCGGTCCGCAGGCGCACGACCCCGCCGAGTGGGTGTTCGTGATGGGCCGGTTCGACCGCGAGCGATGGCGCCGTGTGTTGCAGGACCTCTTCGACACCCACGAGCTCGTCCACAACCGCCGCCGGATCGTGCGGATCGCGCTCACTCCCGAGGCGGACGGCGCTTTTGCGGTGGTCGACGTGGACACGCTCTGGCGGCGGCCGGACGGGACGGATTTTCCCTGGAAGGGGAGGGCGTGCAAGGTCTACTCGAAGGTGGGACGCGAGTGGAAATTGATGATGCACACGGGGCTGTTGGAGTACTGAGCGACATGACGGGGCGGGCCGGGACAAGCCCCGCCCCCACACCTCCGGTGGGGCCCGACGCGTGAGGGTGTAGGGGCGACCCTTGCGGTCGCCCGCCCCGTCGTTCACCCCAAATACTTCGCGAGCCACCCCAGCACCTCTCCGTACCAGTGCCGCGAGTTCTGAGGCTTCAACACCCAGTGGTTCTCGTCGGGGTAGGAGACGAGCCGCGCCGGCACTCCCTTGGCCGTCAGGACGCCGTACAGCTCGAGCCCCTGCGTCAGCGGCACGCGGAAGTCCCGTTCGTTGTGGATCACGAGCATCGGCGTCTGGAAGTTCTTCGCGTACCGGTTCGGGCTCCAACGCTCGACGTTCTCCAGGTTCGTGAACGGGTAGCCGCCGTACGAGTGCTGGCGGCCGAACGTGTCGTCCGACGCCGACTGCCCGAGCAGGTCGTAGACGCCCGCGTGG
Organism: Acidobacteriota bacterium; assembly: GCA_030948185.1. GTDB lineage: Bacteria > Acidobacteriota > Thermoanaerobaculia > UBA5066 > Gp7-AA6 > JALYUA01. Next base: position 46,238 of record JALZAT010000004.1, on the reverse strand, counting down.
CTGACCAGCGTCTTGAAGCGGTCCGTGTGGCCGGCGATCCAGTCGACGAGATATCCGCCGTAGGAGCCGCCCGCCGCGGCCATCCGCGAGGCGTCGACGTTGCCCTGCGCGATCAGAAAATCGGTCGCGAGCATCACGTCGGTGAACGGCTTGTCCGCGTGGGCGCCGAGAATCGACTCGAGGAACGGCTGGCCGAAGCTCGATGAGCCGTGGAAATTCACCATGGCCACGATGTAGCCCGGCGTGGCGAACGCCTGCGCGTTCCACCGGAAGCTGAAGGCGTCGCCGAAGGTCCCGATCGGCCCTCCATGGACGAGCTGCACGAGCGGGTACTTCTTCGCGGGATCGAAGCCCGGCGGATAGACCACGAACATCTGCACGGTGTCTCCGCCCGCGCCCTTGAAGTCGAATGACTTCACCTCGCCTGGCTCGATCAGTTTCATCCGGTCGCCGTTCGTGGTGGTGAGAGCGCGCAACCCTCTTCCGTCCACGCCGGCGACGAAGAGCTCGGGAGGCGCCGAGATGGTGCTGCTCGCGAAGACGACGTGCCCGTCCCGCGTCGGTTCGAACGCCGAGATCGTGCCGCCGCGCGCGACGAGCCGGGGCGTTCCGCCGGCCGCGGGGACCGCGTACAGGTTGCCGCGCGCCTGAACCTCGGCGCGAAAGAGAATCGTCCTGCCGTCGGGCGTCCAGCGCCAGCCGCCCGGGGAGTCCGTCCACGCTTCCGTCAGCGCCCGCGTGCGGCCGCTCGCGAGATCGAGCACCGCGAGGCGGGTCCGGTCCGGCCAGTCCTCCGCCTTGACGCGCACCCCGTACGCGACGCTCTTTCCGTCCGGGGAGAAGACGGGGCTGGTGTCGTCGGCCGGGTTGCCCGCCGTCAGGTCCCGGACTTCGCCGCCGGAGGTGGAAACAATGAAGAGATCCGTATGGATCGTCCGATACGGCTCCGGCGTCGCGTTCGCCTCGAACACGATCGTGGCGCCGTCCGGAGACACGTCGAAGGAGCCCGCTCCCGTCTGGAAATCGAAGAGGCGCTTCGAACCGGGCGTCAGGTCGGTCGAGGCCTTCGTCGCGACGTCCGCGACGAAGAGGTGGGGGAACTCGTCGTCGGTCAGCCACCGGTCCCAGAAGCGATAGAGGCGGTTCTCCGTGACGTGCGCCTTGACCTTGTTCTTTTCCCGCGCCTCGAGCGCCTTCTTCGTTTCCGCCGGCGTGCCGGACCCCCCGACCACGTGCGAGACGAAGACGATGCGCTTGCCGTCCGGGAGCCACTTCGGGTTCGAAGCGCCGAGCGGAAGGTCCGTCACCCGTTCCGCCTCGCCGCCTCCGACCGGGATCACGTAGAGCTGCGTGGCCTTGTCGTCGTCGCGCTTCGACACGAAGGCGATCCGCTGGCCGTCCGGGCTCCAGGCGGGGTCGTTGTCCGAGGCCTTGTTCGCCGTGAGTCGCCGCGGCGCGCCGCCGGCCACGGGCACGATCCAGATGTCCGCGTTCCCGCGGTTCTCCTCCATGTCGTAGGCCGTGACGGTGTAAGCCGCGAGCGTGCCGTCCGGGGAGAGCGACGGCGCGCCGACTCTCTGGATCGCCCACATGTCGTCGACCGTGAGCGGGTGCCGGGCCGCCGGCGCCGCGGCGAGCGGAGCGGCGAGTACAGCGAGAGCAAAGGCGTGCCGGATGCGCATCGAGAGACCTCCGTACGAGCTACTTCCGCTTTCTGCCCGTGATCTCCGCGAAGAACGTGTCGCTCTTGACGGGGCGGCCCAGGAATCGCTCCCCGAGCTGCCTCGCGGGTTCTTCGCCTCCACGGGCGAGGATGGTCTGGCGGTATCGCCGGCCCACCTCGGGATTCATGATGTCGTTGCCGTAGGCCGAGAGCATGTCGAGGGCGAGCACCTCTGCCCACATGTACCCGTAGTAGCCCGCCGCGTAGCCTCCCGCGATGTGGGCAAACGTGCCGGGAAAGGACGTGCCCTCCTCGTACCCGAGCGCCGTCGCCCCCTCCATGCGCTGCCATGCCTCGAGAGCCTTTTCAGGCTTCTCCCCGGCCAGCGCCATGTCGAACTCGGAGTAGAGGAGCTGTCGGGAGTAGTTGATGCCCTGCCCGAAGCGCCGCGCGGCGTCGAGCCGGTCGACCAGCGCCGCGTCCATCACGGGGCACTCGGGGCACTTCTCACGAATCGTCCGGAGGCTCTCGATGCGGCGCGCCCACTCCTCGTGGATCTGCGAGGGCGCTTCGACGAAGTCCCGCTGCACGGACGTGCCCGCGTGCTGGTTGTATGCCGTCTCCGACAGGACTCCGTGGAGCGTGTGTCCGAACTCGTGGAAGAAGGTCTCGAGCTCGCCCTGCGTGAAGCCCTTCCGGTCGAGGTTCGTGACGAGAACCGAGATCGGCGTTCTCCCCGACTTGCGGCTCACCCCGCGCACGGGCCAGGCGGCCGCGTGCTTGTACTTGCCATCGCGGGGAAACAGATCGAAGTAGAAGCCGCCGACGAGCGCGCCCGACGCGGCGTCTCTGACGTCGAAATACCGCACGTCCTCGTGCCAGACAGGGACCGTCGCGCGCTCGAACTTGACCCCGTAAAGGCGCTCGTTGACGCCGAGCACCCACTCGACCGTCTTCTCCGTCGGGAAGTACTTGCGAAGCTCCTCCTGGTCGATCCTGTAGCGCCGCTCGCGCACGCGCTCCGTGTAATAGGAAACGTCCCAGCGGTGCACCTTCGTCTCCGCGAGCGGCCGCTTCGTCATCTCCGCCTTCATTTCGCGGAGCTCTGCCAGGTCCTTCTTCTCGGCCTCGGCGACAGCCGCACGGACGTCGTTCAAGAACTTCCACACGGTCTGAGGGTTTTCCACCATGCGACGCTTCGTGACGTAGTGCGCGTAGCTCGGCACTCCGTAGAGTCCGGCGAGCTCGCGGCGAAGGCCGACGATCTCGTCGAGGATCTCCACGTTTCGCGGGGTCCCGCGGTTCGTGTTCGCGACGTAGTAGCGCTTGCGCGCGGCCTCGTTCTCCGCGTTCGCCATGAAGGGCAGATAGTCGGGATAGTCGAATCCCACGACGATGTTCCCGGACGCGTCCTTCGGGACGCGATCGAGGTAAGACTTCGGCAGCCCCTTCGTCTCCTCGGGCGTGAACGTGAGCCGGGTTTTGTTGTCACGAACGTTCTTCTCGAACTCCTGCGACAGCTCCGTGAGCTTGTCCGAGATCTCGCGGGCGCGCTTTCGCTTGTCGGGCGGCAGCGAGACGCCGCTGTCCTCGAACGACTCGAGGAGATCTGTCTGGAACTTCTTCTGGATCGCGTTCGCGGGCTTGACCGCACGGACCCGCTCGTACAGTTTTTCGTTCTGGAAGACCTCCGTCGTGAAGCTCGAGAGCTCGAGCACGCACGCGTCCGCCGCGTCCCGGACGGACTTGTCCGGGTGCACGTTGTTCAGGATCGAGACGGGGCCGGTGACGTTTTCGAGCGCGATCGAGTCGCGGTCCCACTGTTCGAGGACGTTCTGGGCGGTGACCTGGTCGAGCGGGATCTTCTCCATCTTCGAGACCTGCTCCCGCGCGACTCGAATGCCGTCGCGGCAGGCGCCGGTGAGCGTCACGGCGTCGAGGATCGGAAGGGTGACCCGCTCGGAGTCTCCCTCGGGGTGTGCCACGGCCGACAAGGCTATTCCGAAGAGGATCGCCGCGGGCAATCCTTTGAGCACGACGGCGTTTCGAAGCGTTCGAAAGCCCTGGTTCACGTTCCCTCCTGCGACAGAACGGCGCGAAAGTCTGACATGGGAAGTTCGTTCTGGTACGCGCGGCATGACGGAAAGTTGCGGCCGGCCGTTTGCTACTCTTCGTCCCGCATGAACGTCCGGCTCGTGTCCGGCTCCCATTTCTCCGCGGCCCACCGGCTCCACCGGGACGACTGGGACGCCGAGACGAACCGGCGCGTCTTCGACAAGTGCAACAACGAGCATGGCCACGGCCACACTTACGAGCTCGAGGTCGCCGTCGAGGGTGAGATCGACCCGGAGACCGGGTACGTCATGGACTTCGCCCATCTGAAGCAGGCCGTCCACGATTCCGTCATCCGCGAGCTGGACCGGCGGCACCTGAATTACGACGTCCCGTTTCTCGCCGGCATCAACCCGACCGCCGAGAACATCGCCGTCGCGATCTGGGACCGGCTGGAGCCCCGGATCGGCCCGGCCCGGCTCGTCCGCATCAGCCTGAACGAGACGGAGAAGAACCGGGTCGTCTATGAAGGGGAGCAGCCTTGAGCGGCGATAAAAAGACGCCATGAGCCAGCAGCTTCCGCCGGCACCGCGGCGGCGCCTCGCTCGGTCGAGCCGGCACCGGATGATCGCGGGCGTGTGTGGCGGGATCGCCGAGTACCTCGGAGTGGACGTCACCGTGATCCGGGTGCTCTACATCCTCGTCTCGATCATCTCCGCCGCGTTCCCCGGCATCCTCGCCTACATCATCCTGATGTTCGTGATGCCCCGCCCGGACTCGGCCGCCGCCTGAACGTGAAGCGTCCCCGGATTCTGGTCACCAACGACGACGGCGTCTTCTCCGAAGGCATCGAGCGTCTCGCGCAGGCGCTGGCGGAAGTCGGCGACGTGGTCACGGTCGCGCCCGACCAGGAGCGCAGCGCGGCCGGCCACTCCCTGACGCTCCACCACCCGCTTCGCGCCAAGCTCGTGGGGCCGGAACGCTGGTCCGTCGACGGAACCCCGACGGACTGCGTCAACTGGGGCGCGCTCCATCTCCTCAAGGACGACCGTCCCCGCCTTCTTTTTTCCGGAATCAATCTCGGTTTGAACCTGGGGGACGACGTGACCTACTCGGGCACCGTTTCCGCGGCGTTCGAGGGCACGATCATCGGCATCCCCTCCGTGGCCATCTCCCAGGAGATCGAGACGGGCTTCTCGTTCGACGCCGCGGCCTCCTTCGCCCAGACGCTCGCCCGGCACCTGCTCGAGTCGCCGCTGCCGGCGGGTACTCTCGTCAACGTAAACGTTCCCGCCGGTACCCCGAAGGGAGTGCGCGTGACGCGCCTCGGCAAGCGGCGCTACGGCGAGGCGGTGATCGAAAAGAAAGACCCGCGCGGCCGGCCGTACTACTGGATCGGCTCGACGATTCCGGAAGGGGATCTCGAGGAGGGCACGGACATCTCCGCGGTGGCGGAGAAGTGGATCGCGTTGTCGCCGCTGCACCTCGACCTCACGGATTACAAGACCCTGCCCCTCCTCGAGGAAGTCGCGAGGAAGCTCATCCTTTAGCGCTTGCGTACGCAGCCGCACGCACGGCGCTGAAGTGATAAGAAGTCGCTTCGAAAATCCGAAGCTTGTCACTTGAGGAGGGGCTCATGACTTCCGGCGATCCTCGCGCTTCCCGTTCGCACACCGGGTCGTTCCTGATCCTCGCCGCGCTTCTCGCGGTTCCCTCGTGGTCCGCGCGGGCCGCCGAGCCCCCTCCGCCACCGACGCCGACTCCGCAGGCGCAGGAGGGAGCGCCTCCGAGCAAGGCCGATTCGAAGCCCGAGGAAACGCGGATCAAGACGGAGATCACCGTTTCCGCGGAAGCTCCGCCCAAGAGGACGGAGGTCAGTCCCGACGTCCGGACGCTCCCCGCAAATGCGAGTGTTCTCGGCCCGGCGGCGTTCGAGACCCACGAATACCGCGAGGCGGGAGAGGTGATCCGCTCGTTGACCGGAGTCGACTTCGTGGTCTACGGCCAGGGAGGCGTTCCGTCGGGCCCGTCCGTGCGTGGATACACGGACCGCAACTTCGGGCAGGACATGGCCGGGTATTTCGACGGAATTCCTCTCAACCTGTTCGGTTTCGTGGCTTCCCATGGGGCGATGGACACGACCTTCCTGCCGCCGGAAGCGATCGAGCGGGTCGAGCTCGTGCGCGGGCCGATGGAAGCCCGCTTCGGAGACTTCGACCGGGGAGCGAGCGTCAACTACGTCACTCGCGACGGGATCGCGCGTCCCACCATCACCCTGAGCGGGGGCAGCTATGGCGAGCGGCGCGCGGCTTTGACGTACGGGAACGCGGAGCCGGGAGTCCGGAAGACATCGTTTCTGATCAACCTCGACGCGGAGAACAACGACGGATACAGCGAGAATCAGAAGATCGATCACGTCCGAGGCTTCGGGAAGGTGCTCATCCCCGTCGGGGATGAGAGCGACGTTTCGTTCTCCGCTCTTGGATACAAGAGCGACTGGAACGCGCCGAGCTACCTCGACCTCGACCTGATCCACCGCGGCCTGCTCGACGACCGCCACGCAGTCAATCCGACGGACGGCGGAAAGCTCACCGAATCTCTGCTCTATGCGACGTTCCGCCAGGGGGCCGGCGGGTCGGCGCCGCTTTCTTTTACGGCTTACGGCGGAAAGCGGAACTGGCTCCGGTATCGGTCGGACTTCCTGATCAGCGCTGCGACGACCCAGGTCCGGCAGGCGGACCAGCGGTCGACCTACGGCTACCGCCTCGAAAAGAGCTTCAGCCTCTCCATCGCCAACACCGCGCTGCTCCTCCTGATGGGCACGACTCTTCAGCGCGACGACGCCGGCACGAAGCAGGATCAGACCGTCAACCGCGTCCTCCTGAGGGCGACCGACAACGTCGACGAGCTCTTGACCAACGTGAATGCGTTTGCGCAGGCCCAGTGGAAGCCCACCCGGTGGTTGAAGACCGTGCTCGGCGTTCGCTACTCGCACGTCAACTACGCTTTGAACGACAAGTACCGCGCGAAGGGGACGTACGTCGATTCCTATTCGGCGGGAAAGGCGAGCCCCAAGATCGGCGTGGCCGTCGAGCCGGTCGCGAATCTCGAAGTCTTCGCGAACTACGCGACAGGCCTGAGGTCCCCGACGCCGCGCACCGAGGTCCGCAACAGTCTCGACAGCGTGGGCCGTGTCGAGATCGCGCAGACTGACAGCTACGAAGCCGGACTCGTCTATCGGCTTTTCGACCGGCTGCATGTGCAGGGCGGCGTATGGCGCGCGGACAACAGCAACGAGATCCGCGGCATCCCTCCGGGGGGAATCCAGTTCGAAAGCCTCGGGCGTTCGAGGCGCGAGGGCGTCGACGGCGAGATCAATTGGTATGCGGGAGGCTCGACGCGGCTGTACGCCGGGGTATCGTGGGTTCACGTCCGTTTGACGACGCCGACGACACCCACCGCCACCCATCTGCCCGACATCCCGGATTACGTCCATCAGGTCGGCGTCGAAACCCAGATCCCCCGCCTGGGGTTCCTTCCCGGCCGGCTGACGTTCGCGGGCGACTACTCGTTCTACGGCCCGAGGGACCTCAACACGACGGGGACGCTCCGGAGCGAGAAGTACACCCGGGCCACAGGGAAAATCATCTATGGCGCGCGGGAGGGATACCGGCTGTGGGTGGGAGCCGTCGCCTATCCGACTTCCCGCTATGGGGAGTCCGCTTTTCTTTTCGGGTCGAAGGTCGGCGTGCGCGCCAACGCGCGGCTCTCTCTCGAAGGGGGGGCCTCGTACTCGTTCGACTGAGGCTTCATTCCGATATCCTCGCGCGAAGGTGACGTTCGAGGACTGCGGGTGCTCCGTCGAAGACAGGGACATCGGGTCCTGCTATTGCTCCCTGGAGCCGCTCGTCCAGGCCGTGGGGAGGCGACACGCCCTCCAGGTCTTGAACGTCATCGCCGCCGACGATCGCACACACTTCACGCAGATCCAGGAGCGGCTCGGCGGGCTCTCCTCCTCCACCCTGGCGGAACGTCTTCACGAGCTCGAGGGCGTGGGCCTGATCCGGCGATCGGAATCCGAGGACCCTCCGAGCGCCGACTACCGATTGACGAGGAAGGGCCGGACGCTGCGGGAGTCCCTGCGAAAGCTCTTTCTTTCCCCCGTCCCCGGCCGCGATCCCTAGAGGGAGTCAGTCCTTCGGAGGTATCGCGTCGATCACCTGAAGGAATCCGATCAGGCCCACACGGTCGAGCTCGCGGCGTGGCGCGAAGACGTACGCGACCACGCTCCGGGACTGGACGAGGTACTTGATTCCGTCCCAGAACGTGTTTCCGTCGCGCTGGTCGAGCCGCAGCAACTCTTCGGCCTTCGCGGGCTTCATCGCGAGCGCCATCGGGACGTTCTCGAAGAGCAGGAAGTGGGACTTTCGAACCGACAGCCCCCGGGCGGTGCGGGTCACGACGAGCCCCGTCGAGTCCGCCGGGTCCTCGACGATCGCGAAACGCGCCGTCTCTCCGAGCGGGCCGAAGACGGTGGGGTTCCGGTTCACCCAGGCCTGCCAGCGGGGGACGTCCACGAGAGGCCCCCGGTACGCGAAGCCGAGCACGAAACGGGGCAGCCGCGTCGGAGACCGGAGCGCGGCGAAAGCCACGACGCCGAGCAGGAGGAAGCCGGCGACGAGGGCCCCCCGAGAGGGTTTTTTCACGGCCCACATCATAAGGAAACGGATAGACTAGAAACGCGGGAGGTAACCATGAAGACCTCGACGACCAGAAGCCTCGCGTTCGTCGGCTTGTTCTTCGCGGCCGCTCTGTCCGTCGCGCTCGCTTCCAAGCCGAAGCCCAAGGATTGCGACTCGTGGAAGTGCGGTCCGAGCTGCGCACCCGCTAAGTACGTGGCCGTCCGGGTGCCGCCGCGGATGTTGCCCCTCTTCGGCTCGCAGCTCTACAGCGCGGCGATCCTGGAGGGCGGGATCGGCCTGCTGGCGTTTGGCCTGGTCCGCATCTCCTCGGAACGCCGACGCCGCGCGGAAGAGCGCTCGGCTCCCATTTCAGCCTCCGAACCCGCCGAGAGCTGAGCCGCGTGCTTCGCTTTACCGCTCGGATCGCGACCGCGGCGCTGGTCGTGTTCCTCGCAAGCTCCGCGGATGGCGGGCAGCCGCCGAAGGATCCCGTCATCTGCGTGGTGTGCGGCGACTACACCTTCGAGCGCAAGGACGCGGTCGCAGCCGTGTACGAAGGCGAGAAGATTTCGCTCTGCAACCTGAGAGAGCTCGACTGGATCCGCGAGACCCCGGCCAAGTACGTGTGGGCGCAGGACCCCGTGAGCGGGGCCCGCGTGAACAAGATCCATACGCGCTTCACGGCTGACCGCATGGTTTCGGTCAGGAAGAAGGACGGAGCCGTCGAACAATGGCCGCGTCGGTTCTTCTTCGAATCCGAGAAGACGAGAGCCGCCTTTTTGAAGGAACCGTCGCGCTGGTTGAAGGAGCCGTACTCCGGTTAGAGGGTCGTTCGACCAGACGGTCGGGACGGAGGTGCGGCATGTTTTCACTCGGCGTCACCCGGCGAGGGATGGCCGTCGCCGTTCTCCTCATGGCGCTTCTCGCAATGCCGACTCCCGTCGGGTCGCGAGAGCCCGGAAAGTCGCTCTCGAATTCCGTGAATCGCATCGTCAATCTTTACGATGCATTCGGATACGAAAAGAGAGGCACGATCCTCGATTGGGGCTTCTCGGCATTCATTCGATACGACGGGAAAACGATCCTGTTCGATTCGGGCAGTCAGGCGGACGTGCTCGCGCACAACGCCCGGGCGCTGGGCGTGGATCTCCGCAAGATCGATTTCGCGGTCTTGTCGCACCGGCACGCCGACCACGCCTCCGGGTTCGACTACCTTCTCAAGGTCAACCCCTCCGTGAAGCTGTACCTCCCGAACGATCGGGCGCTCGGCGCTCCGGAACACTGGCGGTTCGCGAGACCGCCGGAAGCGGTACAAGTTTCTCCGGAGGAGCTCTACTGGGGCGGCAAGCAGACGACGATCGAGTACAAGTCGAGCGGACGCTTCTGGAACGCTCACGCCGACTGGGTGACCGCGGTCAAAGAGATCGCCCCGGGCGTCTTCGTCGTCCCGACGCCTGGCGCGATGCTGGGCGATTTCTCGAAATATCCGCCGAACGAGGAGAGTCCGGAGCTGACGGGCCTTCCCGAGCTGTCGCTCGCCTTGAAGACGACCAGGGGCGCGGTACTGATCGTCGGATGCGCACACTCGCGGGTCGAAGCGATCGTCGTCGAAACGAAGAAACGCCTCAACACGAACGTGGAGCTTCTCGCGGGCGGATTCCATCTACTCCCTTACTCGGCGGAATACATCACAGAGCTCGCGGGGAAGCTCAAGAACGCCCTGGGAGTGAGGCGAATCGCGCCTGCGCACTGCACCGGCGTCCAGGCCTGCCAGATCTTCAAACGAATCTACGGCGATGACTACTCGTACGCCGGCCTCGAAGCGGAGATCTCTTTCCTCCCATGAGGGGCGGGCTGATGCGTCAGAGGCCGGGAACCCAGAACCGTTCTTCCCGAATCGACGCCCCGTCCAGTCCGGCTCCCGCGAGGATTTCCCTTGCGGCCGCGATCATCCCCGGGTGACCGCAGAGGTAGGCCGTGGTATCGGTGGAGTCGAATCGCACGGCCTCGAGTTGCTCCCGGATGATCTCGTGCACACGTCCGCGCTGCCCCTGCCAGGAGGGGTCCTCGGCCGGCCGACTCACCGTGGGCACGTAGCGAAAGCCCGTCGTGTCCTGTTTCATGCGGGAGAGCTCCTCTTCGTAGCCGAGCTCCCAGGACCGGCTCGCTCCCTGGAGGAGGATGACTCGGTGACCGCCCCCCCGCTTGCCGTCAACGTGCTGCATCGTCCGGACCATGCTCACGAACGGCGCCACGCCGGTCACGGTCGCGATCATGAGATGCGTCCTGTGCCCGGACTCCTCGTCGAGGGTGAAACTTCCCTTCGCGGTTTTCCGGACGTAAACCGGGTCACCGGGCTGGAGCGGATGTAGCCGCTCGGTGAGGCGGCCCCCGTGGACCAGCTCGAGAAAGAACTCGAGCTCCGGTTCGAGGGGACACGAGGCGATGGAATACGGCCTTTCGACAAGCTTCTCGCCGGCGGGGAGCGCGAGCGTCGCGAATTGCCCCGGTCGAAAGATCAGTCGCCGCTCCGGTCGCACGCGGATGATCCAGAGGTCTGGAGACAGATCCCGCCGCGCCGAGATCTCCGCGCGAAGATGGGTCTCCGGGTTCATACGCCTCTTTATCATCCACTTCGGAAATCCGAAGGGCCCTTGACGCTTCCGGCCCCCCGCCACAGAATGGTTCCCGGCGCCCGCGGCGATGTCACTGACAGGGGAGGGCCCGTGGACAGTATGACTCTGTGGCAGATCTCCTGGGCGATTGGCGCTGTCGTGGTCCTGATCGTCGCGGTGCTCCTTCTCATCATCATCGCGGCGGCCCGCAGCATCGACCGGCGGGCGAACGAGATCTGGATTGCCGGCAAGCAGATCGCCGCGAACACGGTCTCGATCTGGATGCTCCAGAAGACGAACGCGGTAGCCGGGGAGATCCTCACGACGGCGAAGGGGATCGCGGCCGGGGCGGGAGCGATCGACGCGAAGCTGTCGAACCTCGCGGGCGGAGGTCGCTGACGTGCCTCCCGTCCTCGTCGCAACCTTGGTCTACCTGGCGATCCTCGTGGCGGTCCTCGCGGTCGGGCTGATCCTCATCGCCTGGTATCTCGTGGGAACGGCCAAGGCGATCCGGCAGATCCGGGACGGGCTCGCGAAAGTCGAAGGGGACACGCGGCCGCTCGGCGAGGCGTTGGGCCAGGTGAACGGCGCGCTCTCTCAACTGGGCGGCGGTCTCGGATCCGTCCTTCAGTGGCTCGTTCTCGCCGACGGCAGCCTCGGAAGAATCGTCAAGCGCTTCCGTTCGAGCGCCGCATGAGCGGCACCGTCGTCGCGATCTGGTGGGTCGCGCTGGGTCTCGCCCTCCTTCTGACGGTCGTGGCGGCGTACTTCCTCATCGAAGTCATCCACGCCTGCCGTCAGATTCGGGAGCTGGCGCGCAAGACGGTTCCGGCGGCCCTGGGAATCGCCCGGAACACATCGGCGATCGCGGACCTGTCGGTGGTCTTGAAGCTCGCGCCCACGCTGCTGTCCGTCGCTGGTGGTATCGACGCGGCGTCGAAGAAGATCGCCTTGACGCTCGATTCGGTCGCGCCGCCGAGAGAATCCTGATGGTTCTCTGGACGGTGCTGACCGCGGGCCTGTTTCTGGTGCTTCTCGTTGCCCTCGCGTGGGCCCTCGCCATGATCCACAGGGCGCTCTATGGCGTCCGCCGCAGCCTCGAAAAGATCGCCTGGGGAGTCCGAGCCATCGAGGTGGAAACGAGTCCGCTCCCGGGCGGGATCTCGGGCGTCGCCGCCGGCCTGACGGCGATCGGTCAAGGCCTCGTCGCGGTCCAAAAGCACCTGGAATCGACGGCCGACAGTCTGCCCGGGGCGGCACGGACCCTGGGGCTCATCCCGTGAAGAAAGAAGGGGAGACCATGTCCTCGCAGGAGCCCGGGGGAATCCAGGCCGGGAGCCTCGCGATCGAGCTCGAGCCCCTCCCGCCGTCCCTGACGCGGCCGATCGAGAAGGTGTACGCCTTCTGGCTCGCCGGCATGAGCTGCGACGGCTGCACGATTTCCGTCTCGGGGTGCTCCGATCCGTCGCTCGAGGACCTGCTTCTCGGGACGGTCCCCGGCCTTCCGCGAGTGATCCTCTATCACCCCGTCCTGAATGCCGAGGCCGGCGAAGAATTCGTCCACAACTTCGAACTCGCCGCTCAGGGAAAGCTCGATGCGCCGTACGTGATCATCCTCGAAGGGTCCGCCGTCGACGATTCGCTGATCGACGGACCGGGCTACTGGGTGGGGCTGGGAGCGCACCCCGCGAAGCCGGACGAGGACGGCGGAACGGTCATCTCGGTGATGGAGTGGATCGACCGGCTGGCGCCCGGGGCCGCGGCGTCGATCGCGATCGGCACGTGCGCGACGTGGGGCGGCATTCCGTCGGCGGCGGGAAATCCGACCGGCGCGATGGGCCTCATGGACTACCTGGGAAAGGACTATCGCAGCGCGTTCGGCCTCCCCGTCATCAACATCCCGGGCTGCGCCCCGGTCGGGGACAACTTCAGCGAAGTCGTCGCGATGGTGCTGCACTTTCTTCAGGGAACGGGGCCGCTTCCCGAGTTCGACGAGCTCGGACGGCCCGCCTGGCAGTTCCACCACACGGTTCACGAGCGGTGCGTCCGCGGCGGCTATTACGAGGGCGGCGTGTTCGCGAAGAAGTTCGGCGATCCGGAGTGCCTCGTGGAGCTCGGGTGCTGGGGTCCGGTGGTCCAGTGCAACATCGTCGAGAGGGGCGCGATCCGGCATCACGGCGGTTGCATGAACCAGGGGGGAATCTGCATCGGCTGCACGATGCCGGGGTTTCCAGACAAGTTCACGCCTTTCTACAAGACGCCGCCCGGAGCGATGGTCTCGACGCACACTTCCAAGAACGTCGGGCGCGTGATCCGCGCGCTGCGGCGGCTCTCCCAGGACCATCAGAACCGGGAGCACCTCTGGGACGATCTGCAGGACACACCGAGCGGTTGGGCCCTCGAGAAGCACGGTGACCCGCTCTTCGGACGCCTCGCCGATTTCTTCTATCGCAAAATGCAGTTCTACCAGGCCGTGAAGCCGGGCCGCGGGGAGCCGGAGACGAAGTTCCGCGACGGCTACGAGGTCAAGAACAAGCTCGTCCACGACGAGCACGAGAAACATCCCCCGGAGGGCGAGATGAAATGGGGCTACGCGCGCCGCAGGGCGAAGATCGAGCGCGAGCTGCGCTCGCGCGACGCCGAGACGCGCGAGCACGCGAGGGAGACGGTCACCGCCGGCACCGAGGGTGGCCCTCCGGCGTAAACAACGTGGTCCGAACCGCTGAAAGCTGAGAGCTGACAGCTGAAAGCGCCCAGACATGTGCTTCCGTAACCTTCCGATCGAATTCGACTCTCAGGGCGGGGCCACCCTTCGGGGAGGCGCCGATCCCTTCGGCTACAAGACGACCGCGATCAACCGCGACGAGGTCAAACGCCTTCTCGCGAAGAACGGCTACGTCAAGGCCGTCGACTACGACCCGGTCACGCGCGTCGCCGGCGCGCTCGGTTTTCACAGCGTCGTGGACCTCGAGAAGCGCAAAGTGCTCGAGGCGAGCTCCATCGCCACGCTGTTCCGCGGCTACGAAGTGATCCTGAAGGGCCGGGATCCGCGGGACGCCATCTTCATCAGCAGCCGCGCCTGCGGCGTGTGCGGGGGCGTTCATGCGACCTGTTCCGCCCTCGCGATCGAGATGGCGTTCGGGATCTGCCCCCCGCCGCTCGCAGTCGTCATCCGGAACCTCGCCCTCTCGATGGAGTTCATCTGGGACAACAGCATGCATCTCTTCATGCTCGCCGGCCCGGACTACTCCGAAGCGATGATCAAGAAGACGGAACCCACGCTCTGGGACAAGGCGACTCGGACCGAGACGCGGTGGGGAAGCATCCACGGCTACTCGAAGATGAGCGACATCTTCCACGACATGAACCCGCTCGTCGGGAAGCTGTATCTCGAGGGCCTGGAGCTCTCGCGGATGGCGCGCGAGGGCTACGTCACGCTGATGAGCAAGTACCCCCACCCGGAAACGATCGTCCCCGGCGGGGTCAGCCACACGGTCACGATCCAGAGCTTCAACGTATACCTGAACCGCCTGATGAAGACGTTCGACTTCGCGAAGAGAGCGATCGCGATCTGGAACGACATCGCGGACTTCTTCTACGACGCCAACGAAAAGTACAAGGAGTGCGGGACGCGGCGCGTCAACATGGCCGATCTCGGGATCTGGGACGACCCGAAGTCCTACGACGCCACGTACGAGAACTGCAACGCCTGGGGCGAACGGCGGTGGGCGACTCCCGGGGTGATCCTCGACGGAAAGCTCGTGACGACGAAGCTCCAGCAGATCAACCTCGGGATGGAAGAGTTCATCGAGCACTCCTACTACGAGCAATGGACGGGTCACCCGCACAAGACCGATCCCCTGGGAGCGCCGCTATCGCCTTACCACCCGTGGAACAAGGAGACGAAGCCGAAGCCGGGCGGGACGAACTGGAGGGAGAAGTACAGCTGGGCGACCGCGCCGCGCTGGGACCGGGTCGCCGTCGAGGCGGGGACGTACGCGCGCCCCTGGATCACGGTGCTCGCCGGAAAGCTTCCTCACCGGCGCTTCCTGGACCTGACGCCGGACAGCATGAAGATCCTGATCCCCAAGTACCTGGACGCGGAGGTGCAGGTCGAGTGGAAGATCCCTCCCGTGTTCAACGCGTTCGAGCGCAACCGCGCGCGCGCGTACTCGATCGCGTACCAGTGCGTCGTCGCCTACGACAACTGGCTGATGGGCATGGACATCCTGAAGACGGGGGACTACCGCACGTCGACTCCGTATACGGTCCCGAAAGACAACCGGATGGGCGTCGGGTTCTGGGGCGCCGGCCGGGGATGGCTCTCGCACCATCTGGAGCTCGACAAGGGAGCCATCGTCAACTACCAGATCGTCACGCCGTCCACGTTGAACGCATGCCCGAAGGACCCGTGGGGCAATCCGGGACCGTACGAAGAAGCCGTGATGGCGACCCCGATCCTCGAGGAGTTCGACAGCCCCGAAAAGTTCAAGGGCATCGACATCCTGCGCGCCATCCGCAGCTTCGACCCGTGCATGCCGTGCACGACGCACATCTATGCGGGCGACCAGCACATCACGTGCGAAGTGAACACCTGTGCGTGCGGGGCCGACGATTGAGAGCACGCGGAGCCGCCCAGCTCCCGATCCGGACGATTCCGGCCCGCGTATGGAAACCGAGACCGATGCCTCCGGCACTCCCCGCATTCTGGTGGGGGGCGTTGGCTATCGGCTCCTGCGGGATCTCTCCTTCGGTCCCCTCCTGATCGAGCGCCTGGCGGCGGAGACCTGGCCGGAGGGGGTCGAGCTCGAGGACCTGAGCTACGGGCCCGTGGGGGTCATGCACAACTTCGACGCGCGGCCTCCTTATGACCGGATCGTTCTCGTGGGCGCCGTCAAACGCGGACGGCCGGCGGGGGACGTCTTTCGCTACGCCTGGCGCCGCCAGCTCCCGGACCCGGATGAGATCCAGGCCCGTGTCGCGGAGGCCGTAACGGGCGTCATCAGCCTCGACAACCTCCTCATCATCACTACCTACTTCGACAAACTTCCGCGGGACGTCGTCGTGATCGAGGTGGAAGCGCTCGACGAGGACTGGGGGGAGGAGCTCTCCGCCGAGATGGAGGCCGCCGTACCCCGGGTCACCGAGGAGATCCGAAAGTCGATCGCGGGCTTGCGGCCGTCATGACGCTCGAACGGTCGCTCGTCGCCGGATTCGGGAACGTCCTCCTCGGCGACGACGGCTTTGGCGTAGAGGTCGTCCGCCGAATGGCGAAAAGTCCCCTGCCGGAAGGCGCGGAGCTTCTCGAAATCGGCATAGGCGGGATGGAGCTCGTGTACGCGCTGATGAACGGTTGCGGCAGGCTCGTCATCGTGGACGCGGTCCGCCGCGGGCATCCGCCGGGCACCGTCTTCGTCTTCCAGCCCACCGACGCAGATCTCGCCATCGGCTCGGACACGGAGATCAACCCGCACCTGACGGAGCCGACGCGGGCGATGAAAGTCGCAAAGAAGCTCGGGTACCTTCCCGCCGACGTGACGATCGTCGGTTGTGAGCCGGAGCGGTGCGAGCTCGATCTCACGCTTTCCCGGGCGGTGCGGGCGGCGGTCGACCGAGCCGTCCTTCGCGTGCGTGAGGTCCTGGCGGGCAGCCATGCACCCTCTCGGAGCGTGCATGGCTGAGGACAAGCTGGAAGAGCTGCTTCGCGTGCTCGAGATGTACTCCTTCGACGAAGGCCGCAACCGGATCGTCCAGGCGCTCGGAGCCGTTCTGGAGCTTCACCGGGAGGCCTTCGCCCGAACACTCGCGATTGCAGGCGCGACCGACAAGACCCTGATCGATCGGCTTCGTCAGGACCCCGTCGTGTCGGGAATTCTGGAAGGCTACGGCCTCATCGAGGCGAACATCGCCGAGCAGGTCCAGGCGGCGCTCGAACGCCTCAAGCCGCTTCTCGAGAGAGACGGAACGGCCGCGAAGCTGATGGAGGTCTCGACGACCTCCGTCACGATCCATCTCATTCAACCTGTGGATCCCGAGGTCTCGCTGGAAACCCTGACGTCCGAGATCGAAAAGGCCGTCCGCCTCGAGCTTCCGGACCATTCCGTCAAGGTGACCTCCACGGTCAACATGGCGTACGCCGAAAAACGGCGCAACTGGCTGCCGCTCGTCCATCGCTTCGAGCTCGAGGACGGCGAGCTGCGCCGGATCGCACTCTTCGACGGCGCGGTGCTCGCCTGCGACGTCGAGGGAAAAGTCCACGCGTTCCGCGACCGGTGCCCGCCCGAGGGACGCGCTTTCGAGGGGTGGCGCCGCGACGGCCGCGTCATCACCTGCGCCTGCCACGGACATCGCTTCGATCTCGCCGACGGCCGCTGCGTGGATCGGCCCGAGCTCGCGCTGGAGCTCCTCCCGGTCCGGGTCGACGACACGGCGGTCATGGTGGCGCTCTGAGCGCGAACACGCCGGACGGCGCCGCCGTCAAGGAGATCGCGCGCCGGGACGAAGTCCTGGAGCTTCTCTTCTGGATGCGAGGGCAGGGCTTCGGCGAGCAGCTCTCCGCAGCGAGCCTGGCCGCGTTCCTCGTCTATCCCGAGCCGGAGATCGAGGCGACACTCGAAACACTCGAGACCCTGGGCGCGGTCGAACGGAGGTCCGAAGGGCGATACGCTCTGACCGAAGCGGGTCTTCCGGAGGCTCGGCGGCGTTTCGTGGACGATTTCCGCGAAATGCTCGCGGAGGGGCACGGGGAGTGCGGGTTCTCCTGCCAGCAGGATCATGAGCATGACGGATCCGAGACGGGTTCGTTCGAAACACCCGACCCGGTGCGAGGGGAGGGGGAAGGACACGAATGAGGATTGCGATTGGAGGCAAGGGCGGAGTCGGGAAGACGACGATCGCCGCGACCCTGACGCGCCTCCTGGCCCGCAAGTCCGGGAGCGCGCTCGCCGTGGATGGAGACTCGAACCCGAATCTCGCCGTCGCGCTCGGCCTGCCGCAGGCGGACGCCATGAACCTGCCGACGGTTCCGCGAGACGTCATGCAGAAGCGGCGCGACGTCGACGGTGAGGAAAAACTCCTGCTCGCGTTCTCCCCGGAGGAGATCGCGAAGCGTTATGGCATTCAGGCCCCGGATGGCGTGCGCCTCCTGATCCTCGGGAGGGTCGGGCATGCCGGCACGGGTTGAATGTGCCGCAACCACGCTACCGTGCGTAGCCTGCTCGCCGAGCTCGTCGGGTCCGCGACCGGTCCAACCGTCGCCGACATGGAGGCTGGCCTGGAGAATTTCAGCCGGGGAACTCCCCGGCACGTCGACACGCTGCTCGTCGTGATGGAACCGTACTTCCGCGCGCTCGAGACGGGAGCGCGCGCGGCGGAGCTCGGGCGCGAGCTCGGGATCGCGCGGGTCGAGGCGATCGCGAACAAGGCGCGGACGCCGGAGGACGAGCGCGCCGTTTCTGAGTTCTGCGACGCGCGGGGTATTCCCATCGCGGGCTGGGTGCCCTTCGACGAAAACGTTCTCACGGCGGAACGTTCCGGCCGGGCCGTGATCGACGCGTACCCGGAATCCCCCGTCGTCCGCGCGCTCGCGTCGGTCGCGGAGGGGCTCCGGCAGACGTGATGGCGACCTCCGCCCGCCGGTCCACGCGGATCCGATTGGGAATCCGCGTCCGCGGCGTCGTTCAGGGAGTCGGGTTCCGTCCCTGGGTCCACCGAGTCGCAACCGAGCGCGGACTCGCCGGCCTCGTGCGCAACGACTCGGACGGGGTCTGGATCGAGGTGGAGGGCGACGAAGCCGCCGTGCGGCAGGTGCCGCTCGAGCTCGGGCGCGGCGGACCGCGGCTCGCGTCGATCGCGGGCATGGAGGTCGTCGAGCTGCCGCTCGGGGACGCAGACGGTTTCCATGTCGTCGAGAGCGGCAGGGCCGCTTCCGGGACCGCCGCGATCCCCGCAGACGCGGCGACCTGCGACGCATGCCTGCGCGAGCTTTTCGATCCCGGAGACCGCCGTTTCCGGTATCCGTTCATCAACTGCACCGACTGCGGTCCCCGATACACGATCGTCCGGGAGACGCCGTACGACCGCTCTCAGACGACCATGAGCGGCTTTTCGCTTTGCCGTCGCTGCCTGGCTGAATATGAGAATCCTCTCGATCGCCGGTTTCACGCGGAACCCAACGCGTGCCCGGCGTGCGGTCCCCGTCTTGAGCTCGTGCGCCAAGGGTGGCCGAGTCTTTTCGAGGAGGCGGCGCTCCAGGAGACCGTCGCGGCGCTCCGGAACGGGGACGTGGTCGCGATCAAAGGGATCGGAGGGTTTCACCTTGCCGCGGATGCGGGCAGCGACGGCGCGGTCGCCCTTCTCCGCGCCAGGAAGGGCCGGCCGGCCAAACCGTTCGCGATCATGGCTCGAGACCTCGACTCTGCCGAAACCATCGTCCACGTCTCCGATGCGGCTCGCCGAGCCCTCTGCGCACCTTCCCGGCCAATCGTCCTTCTTCCCCGGCTTCCACACGCTCCCATCTCCGGGTTCGTCGCGCCGAATCTGTCGGAGATCGGCGTATTCCTCCCGTACTCGCCGCTCCACCATCTCCTCCTCGAGGACGGTCCCTCGCTGCTCGTGATGACGAGCGGCAACCGGGCCGAGGAGCCGATCGCACGCCTGAATGCGGAAGCCCTCGCGAAGCTGGCGGGCGTTGCGGATGCAATCCTTCTGCACGATCGGGACATCCACACGCGCGCCGACGACTCGGTCGTGCGGATCGTGCGGGAGGATCCGCAGCCCGTCCGACGTTCCCGGGGCTTCGTGCCGGACCCGGTTCGGCTTCCCTTCGAGTCGAAGTCCGTGCTCGCTGTCGGCGGCGGCCTGAAGAACACCGTCTGCCTCACCCGCGGAGACGAAGCGTTCCTGTCTCCCCACGTCGGCGACCTCGAGAACCCGGAAGCGGTGCGGTTCTTCGAGGAGGTCGTCGAGAAGCTCGGCCGACTGCTCGCCGTCGGACCCGCCGCTGTCGCGTACGACCTTCACCCGGACTACCGTTCGACGAGATGGGCTCTGGCCTCCGGCCTCCCTCTCGAGCCGGTGCAGCACCATCACGCGCACGTGGCCGCCTGCCTTGCGGAAAACGGCCGTACCGCGCCCGCCATCGGCATCGCCTTCGACGGAACCGGCTGCGGCCCGTCCGGGGACCTGTGGGGCGGCGAAGTGCTCGTCGCCGATCTTGCGGACTTCCGAAGAGCCGGCCATCTCCGCAGGGTTCGCCTCGCCGGGGCGGAGGCCGCGATCCGGCAGCCGTGGCGAACGGCGGCGGCGGCGCTGCTCGACGCCGGGGAAACGCTCGAGCCTCTCGAACGCCTGGGAGTCGACATCGGGCGGCTCGCGAGGGTCAGAAGTCTGCTCGAGTCAGACTTCCGGTCCCCGCCGTCGACCGGGGCGGGACGCTGGTTCGACGCCGTCGCCGCGCTGTGCGGATTCACGGGCCCCGCCACCTACGAGGGACAGGCGGCGGTCGAGCTCGAGGCGCTTGCGTTCGCCGGGGGCGTCGCGGGCGACCCATATCCGTTCGAGCTCGGCGGCGCAGAATCGGGAGCGGGCCCGTTCGAGATCGACATGCGCCCGGTGGTCCGCGAGATCGTGCGAGACGCGCGCCATGGCGCCGGGGCGGACGTCGTCTCGGCCCGGTTCCACGAGACCCTTGCGCGAATCGTTTTCGAGGCCGCCCGGCGCGTTCGTCGGGAGACAGGAATCGAAACTGTCGCGATGTCGGGGGGATGCTTTCAGAACCGGATCCTGACCGAAAGGTCCGCGGAGCTCCTCGAGTCGGACGGATTCGACGTCCTCGTTCATCGCCGCGTTCCCGCAAACGATGGAGGACTCTCGCTCGGCCAGGCGGCCGTGGCGGGGTGGCGCCGGCGCAACGAGAAGGAGCACTGACCATGTGTCTGGGAATCCCGGGCGAGCTTCTCGAGATTCGCGACGTCAAGGGTCTTCGGTTCGGGAAGGTCCGGTTCGGAGGCATCACGCGCGACGTCTGCCTCGAATACGTGAACGAGGCTCGACCCGGGGACTACGTCGTGGTCCACGTCGGGTTCGCGATCTCCACGATCGACCGCGAAGAGGCGGCGCGTTCCTACGCCGTGCTCGAAGACCTCGGCCAGACCGGAGAGCTGACGTCCGACCAGGCCGAGGAGCTTCTCCCGCCGTCCGGACCCTGGCCCGAGGAATCCTCGTGAAGTATCTGGACGAATACCGGAACGGGGGAGTGGCGACCGCGATCGCGAAGACGATCGCGGAGACGGTGACGCGCCCGTGGACGCTGATGGAGGTGTGCGGGGGCCAGACGCATTCGATCGTGCGCTACGGGATCGACCGGATCATCCCTGCCTCCGTCGAGCTGGTTCACGGACCCGGTTGCCCCGTTTGCGTCACCTCCCTCGAGATGATCGACAAGGCGCACGCGATTGCCAGCCTGCCCGGGGTGATCTTCACGTCTTTCGGGGACATGCTCCGGGTCCCGGGCTCCCGGGGCGACCTGTTGACGCTGAAGAGCCGCGGCGCGGATGTTCGCGTCGTCTATTCGCCGCTCGACGGCGTGCGGATCGCGGCGCAGAATCCCGCGAAAGAGGTCGTGTTCTTCGGGATCGGATTCGAGACGACGGCGCCGGCGAACGCGATGGCCGTCTTCCGGGCGCGGAAAGAGGGCGTCGAGAACTTCTCGATGCTGCTGTCCCACGTCCTGGTGCCTCCGGCGATGGCGGCGATCCTCCAGGCGCCGGGCAACCGCGTCCAGGCGTTTCTCGGACCCGGCCACGTCTGCGCGATCATGGGTTATCGCGAATACGAGGCCCTCTCGGACCGGTATCGCGTCCCGATCGTCATCACGGGGTTCGAGCCGCTCGACCTCCTCGAGGGGATCCTGATGGCCGTCCGGCAGCTCGAGTCGGGCCGGGCGGTCGTCGAGAACCAGTACGTCCGGGCGGTCTCGCGCGAGGGCAATACCGCCGCGAAGGCGCTCGTGTTCGAGGTCTTCGAGGTGGGGGATCGGAAGTGGCGGGGCGTCGGCTCGATTCCCAAGTCGGGCTACAAGATCCGCTGGGAGTACCGCCTGCACGACGCGGAGAAGCGCTTCGATGTCGGAGAGATCGATACCCAGGAATCCCCGCTCTGCATCAGCGGGCAGATCCTTCGCGGTCTGAAAAAGCCGTCCGACTGCGGGGCGTTCGGGAGCGCCTGCACGCCTCAGTCGCCGCTCGGCGCGACGATGGTCTCGGCCGAGGGGGCGTGCGCCGCGTACTACCAGTACGGCCGCTATCTGAACGCCAGCGGACCCGCCCTTCCCGCCGTCGGCGTTCCTCCCGCATGAGGGACGCGATCCTGCGCAAGGCGCGGGAGAGCTGCGACGTGAAGCTGCGCTTCTTCGAGGAGAACGCGGACGAGCTCGAGCGCTGCGCCCGCAGCCTCGCGGCACGGTTCTCGGGCGGCGGGAGGCTCTGGGTCATGGGCAACGGCGGCTCGGCCTGCGACGCGGCGCACGTCGCCGTGGAGTTTCTCCACCCGATCCTCGAGAAGCGCAAGGCCCTCCCCGCGACGGCGCTGACCGTGGACACGGCGACCTTGACGGCAATCGGGAACGACACGGATTTCTCTCGCGTGTTCGTCGATCAGCTGGATCTCCTGACCCGGCCCGAGGATGCCGTGCTGGGCATTTCGACGTCGGGCGCGTCGGCGAACGTGAACCGCGCCCTGAAGAGCGCCCGCGAGATCGGCGCCCTGACGATCGGCTTTGCGGGCCGGGACGGCGGACAGATGCCGGAGCTCTGCGATTACTGCTTCACGGTCAAGACGTGGGCCGTCCACCGCGTCCAGGAAACACACACGACCCTGCTTCACCTCCTCTGGGACCAGGTCCACGTCGCTCTGGGAGAAGACGATGTGTTGTGAGGCGGCATGGCCGTGAAGAGCTCCGGGTCCGTTCCCTTCTCCGACTGCCCCCTTCCGATCTCCGACCGGGGAGAGATCCTCATGGGGCACGGCAGCGGCGGCAAGCTGACGGCGCAGCTCATTGAATCGGTCATCCTTCCCGCACTCACGAACTCGGCCCTGGCCGCGCTCGACGACCAGGCGGTGGTGACGGTGGACGGCACACGGCTCGCCTTCACGACGGATTCCTACGTCGTGACGCCTCTCTTCTTTCCCGGGGGCGACATCGGGGACCTGGCGGTCAACGGGACCGTCAACGACCTCGCGGTCGGGGGCGCAAGGCCGCTCTTCCTGTCGCTCTCCTTCATCCTCGAGGAGGGACTGCCGATCTCGGATCTCGCGCGGGTCCTCGAGTCCGTTCGCCGCGCCGCGGACAGAGCGGGGGTGTCCGTCGTCACGGGAGATACGAAGGTCGTGGATCGCGGGAAGGGCGACAAGCTCTTCGTCAACACCGCCGGCATCGGCTCGCTCGCGGCGGGAGTGCACCTTTCGGCTCGGCGAGTTCGCCCGGGAGACGCCATCCTTCTTTCGGGGCCGATCGGGGACCATGGCGTCGCCATCCTCTCGACCCGGGAGGGTCTGGAGTTCGACGGCGAGATCCGCAGCGACACGGCGCCGCTGCACGAGCTCGTCGCGGTCATGCTCTCGACGGGGGCCGATATCCACGCGATGCGCGACCCGACGCGCGGGGGCGTCGCCGCGACCGTCGTTGAGATCGCGACGCGACAAAGGGTAGGCATCGAGATCGAAGAGGCCGCGATCCCCGTCCGGGACGTCGTACGCGGCGCGTGTGAGATCTTGGGCCTCGATCCGATGCTGGTCGCCAACGAGGGAAAGCTCGTGGCCTTCGTGCCCGAGGAGGGGAGCGCGGCCGTGCTCGAAGCGATGCGCGCACACCCTCTGGGGTCCGAAGCGGTTCGGATCGGGCGCGTGACAGATGCCCATCCCGGTTTCGTCGTGGTTCGTACGTTGATCGGCGGAGAGAGGATTCTCGACCTTCCCTTCGGCGAATCCCTGCCCCGCATCTGCTGAGAGGAAAAGAGCATGAATCGAAGAGCCGCCCTCGGCCTGGGGTCCCTCGCGTTCGTTCCCGCCGCTTTGACAATGCTCGCTGCGCCCTCCGCCAAGTCTCCGCAGACGGCCGTCACCCCTTCCGACGCCGCCGTCCGAGCGATCGTCCAGCGGGGGATCGACTACGCGGGCGGCATGGGCCCCTGGGCTTCCAAGAAATCCGTCGAATTCAAGAAGACCGTGACGAAGTTCAAGCCCGACGGCACCGTCGAATGGATACACGTCGAGAAGCATCGGTATCGGCTGCAGCCGTCGTTCGGCGCTCGGATCGAGCGAGAGGAATCGGGGAAACAATCTCTCATGGTCAACAACGGGTGGAAAGCCTGGAAGTTTCTCGATGGCCAGGAGATGACGAGCCAGACGGACAACAACTCCGCGAGGGGGTCCACTTTCGGCTCGCACTACGTCTTCGGGATGCCGTTCAAGCTCCTGGACCCGGGCGTCCACCTCGCCGCCGCCGGCCGGGAAAGGCTCGCCGGCGGCCTCGAAGTGGAGAAGGTCCGCGCAACGTACGACAAGGGTGCCGGCGACGCGGGCGGGTACCACACATGGACCTACTATTTCGACATGAAGACCGGCCGTCTCGCGGCAAACCACCTGAACTACGACTCGGGCCGCTTCGACTTCACCGAGTACTACGACGACAAAACGTTCGACGGAGTTCGAGTCGCGACCCACCGGAAGGGCTTCAACGGCGACGCGAAGGGGAAGGCCGGGCGTCAGACGACCGATACGGTCTACGAGGAAGTCCGATTCAACGTTCCCCTCGACGATTCGATGTTCGCGCCACCCAAGCACTGAGCGGCGGAAGCGAGGCGGGGAAGGCCTAGTACGCCAGCACTTTCCGAGCGGCGTCCGTAACCCTCTCCGCGCTGGGGAGGGTGGCACGCTCGAGAATGCGATTGAACCCCACCGGGGTGAAAGCGGATCCGACGCGGCCGATCGGGGCGTCGAGGAACGGAAACGCCGCTTCCTGGATCTGCGACGCGATCTCACCGCCGAATCCCGCGTGCACCTTGTCCTCATGCGCGATCAGGACTCGGCTCGTCTTCTCGACGGACCGGCGGATCGCTTCGAAATCGAGCGGCACGAGCGAGCGGAGGTCGATCACCTCGACCGACTTGCCCTCCTTCTCGAGCCTCGCCGCCGCTTCGATCGCGAAATGGACGGGGGTGCCATACGCGAGAATCGTCAAGTCTTTCCCCTCGCGGCGCACGCGCGCCTTTCCGAACGGCACGGCGAACTCCTTCGGCACCTTCGCGCGCGCCATCGGATTGTTGTAGAGAAACTTCGGTTCGAGGTACACGGTGATGCCGCGCGAACGGATCGCGGTGCGGAGGAGCCCCGCCGCGTCGTCGGCGAAGGCCGGCGACACCACTCGGAGGCCGGGAAGGGTGGTCAGCCAGCCTTCGATGTTCTGCGAGTGGTAGAGGCCGCCGCCGATGTATCCGCCGGAGGCGAGGCGCACGGTGACGTTCGGGACGAACTTTCCGTTCGTTCGCCAGTACTCGTGCGACATCTCGACCATCTGCTCGGCCGCCGGCCAGAAGTAGTCGGCGAACTCGGCGCCCTCGACGACAACCCGGATCTTTTCCGCGAACCGGGAGAAGCCATCCGCCGTGCCCAGAATGAAGTCTTCCGCGATCGGTCCGTTGAAGACGCGTTTCGCGCCGAACTCCTGTTGCATCCCCTTGGTGACGTTGAAGACGCCGCCCTTGTCCCGATAGGCGACGTCCTGGCCCCAGATGAACGTGTCGGGGTTGGCGCGGAACTCCTCTTTCAGCGTGTTGTTCAAGGCCTGGACGAGCGTCTGCGGTTCGCCGGACCCATCCGGAACGCCCTCGGGCCACGCGTCCGGACTCCACGCCTCGGGGAGGACGTACTCGAAGATGGATTCGGGCGTGGGCTCGGGAGCGCCGCGGGCTCGGTCAGCCGCCTCCTCGTACGCCTGCTGGTTCTGCGCTTCGATCGCCTCGACCTCCTGCGCCGTTAGGATCCCGTTTTCGATCAGCTGGCGGCGGAAGCGGGGGAGCGGATCCGCCTGCTGCGCCGCCGCCAGCTCCTCCGGCGTGCGGTAGAGCTCCTGGCGATCCGAGTTCGAGTGGGAGTGGATGCGGACGACGGTCGCGTGGACGATCGACGCGCCGGCGCCGGTCGCGGCGAACTCGACCGCCTCGCGCATCGCCCGGAAGGAGGCGAACACGTCGAGCCCGTCGCAGTGGATGATCTTGAGGTTCTTGAAGCCCGAAAAGTTGTCCGACGAGATCGGGTTCGCGGTCTGGTCCTGCTTCGGAACGGAGATGCCGTAGCCGTTGTCCTGGACCACGAAGACCACGGGGACCTGCTCGCGGGAGGCGCCGTTGACGGCCTCGTAGAAGTACCCCTCCGAGGTCGACGACTCTCCGACGGAGCAGTAGACGATGGCGTCGGAGCCGTAGGTCTTCACCGCGCGCGCGAGTCCCACCGCGTGCTGCGCGTGGTTCGACACCGCGGAGGATACGTTCTGGATTCCGATCTCGGGCTTGGCGAAGTGGTTGGACATGTGCCGGCCGCCCGACGCGACATCGGTCGCCTTCGACATGCCGTTCAAGAGGATTTCCTCCGCGGTGATTCCGGCCGCGACCGCCGTCGTCAGGTCGCGGTAGTAGGGGAAGAGGTAGTCGCGGCCCGGGCGGAAGGTCATGCCGAGCGCGAGCTGGATGGCGTCGTGGCCGGCGGAGGGCGCGTGGTAGCTCCAGCCGAGGCCCTGCTTCAGATAGTTCGGGGCCTTGTCGTCGAGCACCCGCGCGAGGTGCATGACTCCGTACCACTTCTTCAGCTCTTCGCGAGAGGAGCCCGCGAGCTCGGTCGTGCGTTCGAGCTGGGCCGTCTGATCCGTCAAGACAAATCCTCCGATTTCGAAATTGAAGCCGCTTATTCTAACGGCGGCGTTTGGCAATTCCTTCCTTTTCTTCCGCCGCAACCGCCCCTAAAATGAGACAGATGCCCGAAAATCCGCTGCGCTCCTCCCCGCAGGCGCGGGACGACGCCCTGCGCCGCGAGATGGTCGAGCGGTACGTGATGCCGCGGGGCGTCGACGATCCCCGGATCCTCGCGGCGATGCGGGAGATTCCCCGGCACCTCTTCGTTCCGGAACCCCTGCGCGCCAAGGCGTACGGGGACCACTCGCTGCCGATCGGCCACGGCCAGACGATCTCCCAGCCCTACGTCGTCGGCGTGATGACGTCCCGCCTGGCGCTCGAGCCCGGACACAAGGTCCTCGAGATCGGGACGGGGTCCGGCTACCAGAGTGCCGTCCTTTCGCGGCTCGCCCGCACGGTCTATTCCCTGGAGCGGATCGACGAGCTCGCCCGGCGCGCCTCGGCGCTGCTGCGGACCCTCGGCTGCCAGAACGTCTCCGTGAAGGCTTTCGACGGGACCTACGGCTATCCCGCCGCCGCGCCATACGACCGCATCCTCGTCACGGCCGGGACGGACGAGGTCCCGGAGCCGCTTCTCGCGCAGCTCGCGGTCGGCGGGCGCCTCGTCGTGCCGATCGGACCGCCCGAGCGCCAGCGCCTGCGCGTGATCCGCCGGCGCAAGACGGACTATGCGCAGGAGGACGGCGAGATCGTCGTCTTCGTGCCGCTCGTCGGCAAGTTCGGCCGGGCCGGCGTCCCGGGATGACGGCAACCGCGCGCCGGGCCGTCGTCAGCGGACGCGTGCAGGGCGTCGGGTTCCGCGCGTTCGCGCATCGGGCGGCGATCGAGGCGGGCGTTCACGGCTGGGTGCGCAACCTCCCGGACGGGTCCGTCGAGACCTGCATCGAGGGAGAGCGGGAAGCCGTGGAACGCTACCTGGATCGCGTCCGCCGGGGACCGCTGATCGGGAAGGTGACGAGCATCGCCGAGGAAGAGACGGCGCCGCAGGGCTTCCAGAAATTCGAGATCACCGGGTGACGGACCTCCGTGCGCTCGTCCGCGACGTTCCGGACTTTCCCTCGCCCGGGATCCTGTTCCGCGACATCACACCGCTCCTCGCGAATCCGGAGGCGTTCCGCGCCGCCGTCTTCGCGATGTCCGCCCCCTACCGCGGGGTGGGTCTTTCGAAGGTGCTCGGGATCGAGGCCCGCGGGTTCATGTTCGGAGCGGCAGTCGCCCGCGAGCTCGCGGTCGGGTTCGTGCCGGTCCGCAAGCCCGGCAAGCTCCCCGGCGAGACGATCCGGGCCAGCTACGGCCTCGAGTACGGCAAGGACACTCTCGAGGTTCACCGGGACGCCTGCACCGCGGGAGAGCGGGTGGTGATCGTCGACGACGTGCTGGCGACGGGAGGGACGGCGGAAGCGGCGGCGCGCCTCGCCGACTCCCTGAATGCCGAGGTCGTGGGGCTGACGTTTTTCATCGAGCTCGAGAACCTCGGAGGCCGTGCCCGCCTCGCTCCCCGGCGCGTCCAGTCGGTGCTGGTGTTATGATCAAAGACGCAACAAAACCCCCACTCCGGAGCTCTAACCACGCCCATGCCCGCTGAAAAAATACTGATCGTCGACGACGACGAAGACATTCTGTTGATCGTCCAGACGATCCTCGCCTCCGCGGGCTACTCGGTCATCGTCGCCCACAACGGCCGGGAGGGTGTGGACCTCGCGCTCGAGTCCCATCCGGACTTGATCCTCCTCGACGTGATGATGCCCGAGCTCTCCGGATGGGAGGTCTGCACGACCCTGAAGAACGCTCCGGAGACGCGGCAGATCCCGATCGCGATGCTGACGGTCAAGAGCGAGATCCGCGACCTCATCACCGGAATGCAGGTCGGGGCGGACGACTACATCACCAAGCCTTTCACGCGCCGCAAGCTCCTCTCGACCGTCCGCAAGCTCTTGGACGAGCGGGGCGAGGCCGTCCCCGCGTACCTCCCCACCGAGAACGAGGAGATCCGGTTCAAGAACCTTCTCTTCGACGGCGTGACCGAGCTGCCGACGGTCCCCATCATCATCGACGCTCTGCGCGACCGGCTCCTCGACAACCGCGACCTCGGAGTTCTCTACATCGACGTCGAGCAGTACAGCCACATCGAGGAGACGTACGGGTGGGAGGTCTTCGACGCCCTCCTCCGCCACACCGGTAAAGCGCTCCGGCGGATGCTCGGGACCGTCTTCGCCACGGAGGACTTCGTCGCCGTCAACCGCGCGGGCGGCTCCGACTTCTACGTCTTCACCACGATGGAGCCCGGCGAAGACGCTCTCGCGCGGCTCCAGCGCAAGGCCCGCCAGGTCGAGGAGTCACTGCGCGGCTCGCTCGAGGAAGCCTTCGGGACGAGGATCCACAAGCGCATCGGGGTCTTCGTCGGGTACGCCGTCATCCACTCGAACCCGCAGATGCGGGTCGAGCGGCTCGTCTACCGCGCGTTGCGCCAGGCGATCGCGATCGCGACGACGAAAGAGGAGGAGCGGCAGTCGCTCCTTCGCGAGACCTTCCAGGAGATCCTGCGCAAGCGCCGCATCCGCACCGTGTACCAGCCGATCTTCGATCTCAACACGATGGAGCTGCACGGCCACGAGGCGCTCACGCGGGGGCCGCTCGACACGGCATTCGAGAGCCCCGAGCTGCTCTTCCAGTTCGCCGGGGACCATGAAGCGACATGGGAGCTCGAGCAACTCTGCATCGAGTCCTCCGCGGTCCATTACGCGGCGAAACCCGGCGGGAACCTCTTCATCAACGTGGAGGCGGACTCGATCACCGCGCTGACCAGCCGCAAGGAAACCCTCGAGCCGCTGCTGCGACTCCGGCAGCGCGTGGTGATCGAGGTGACGGAGCGCTCCGCGATCCGCGACATCCCCGTGTTCCGCGAGGCCTTGAACGCGCTTCGCGAAAAGGGGTTCCGGATCGCGATCGACGACGCCGGGTCCGGGTACGCCTCCCTCCAGTCGATCGCGGAGCTGCGGCCGAATTACCTGAAGGTCGCCAACACGCTCGTCACGGGCCTTCATGCGGATACGATCAAGCGGGACGTGGTCGAGATGCTCGTGAACCTCGCAAAGCGCATCGACGCGACCTGCGTCGCGGAAGGGATCGAGACTCCGGAGGACCTCGAGGAGTGCCGCCGGCTCGGAATCCCCTACGGCCAGGGCTTCTACCTCGGCGTGCCGGAGGAGGTTCCCGCGACGGGCCCCGCGCGCGACTTCGTCCGCGTGAAGTGACACTGCCCGAAAACCCGACGGAAGGCTTTTCGTGAGCGGGAAGATCCCGGAGCAGTCCGGCATCTTCGCGGTCCGGACCGGGTTCCTCCGCATCACGCAGTCGTTTCGTCGGCCGCAGAAGCTCCTTCGGCCGTCGTGGGCGATCAACGGCTCGCTCCTCGTGATCGCGGCGGCTCTCGCCGTGGGCGCGACGCTCCATCGCCGGTCCGTCGAACGGCGCTTCGCGGCGACGGTCCGGCAGAGCGCGGGTCTCCCGAGCGAGATCAAGAAGGCACGCCAGGCGCTCATCGACCTCGAGGCGGACGAGAAGACGCTCGGGACGGCGCTCGACGCCCGCATGAAGTACGCGCAGAGCCTCGGAAGCGAGGACTTCTACCTCGTGCTCGACACCGTGGGCAAAAAGTTCCTCTTCCAGAACGGGAAGAAGGTTGTTCGCGAATCGACGGCGGAGCCGGGGCCCGCGCGGGCCTTTGAAGTCGGCAAGAAGCGGTGGACCTTCCCGGCGCTGTCGGGCGCCTTTTCCATCCGGGAGAAGCTCGAGGACGCGGACTGGAAGCCGCCCGCGTGGGTGTACGCGATGAACGGCGTGCGGCCGCCCGACACGCTTCCGTCGGTGCCATCGGGACTCGGCCGGTACGTGCTCGTACTCTCGGGGGGCGAGGCGGTCGTGCACTCGCCGCCTCCACCGGACAGCCCGCTCAAGGGACCGAAGCCCGGATCCGTCCAGGTGCCGGAGGCGGACCTCGCGGCGATCTGGAAGCGGATCGGGCCGCGGACGCGCGTCTACGTGTTCGGTCCGGAGGAAACGCGGCTGCCGGCGACTCTAGAGGTCTCTACTTCGGCAAAGAGTTCCCCCCTCACCCCAACCCTCGGGACGCTCGCTTCGCGAGGGAAGCCGCCTTCGGCGCCGTCCCGGTCCGACGTGAAGCGAGGGGAGGCCCCTCGCACACCCCCGCGCCGGGAGAGGGAGAAGGAGAGGAAGACCAGATGAAGTTCCGTCTGGGTTTTCTCGGCGCGTGGGCCCTCTTCGTGATCGCGCTCGGCGCGGTTGCCGTGGGAGTGGCTGCGGAGGCGGAGAACCTGCGCGACGAGCGCCGTGTCGCCCGGCTCGAAAAGATCGACGCGCTGATCACGGAACGGTTGTCGCCGCGTTACGAGGCCTTGAAGACCGTGGAAGAGAAGCGGGCGGGGCGCGTCTCCGAGCTGCGGTCGAAGGTCGAGAACGCGCAGGTCGACCTGGACGACTCCGCGGACACGGACCAGACGATCATCGTCTCGACCGCCGAGAACCGGGTCGTCGTCCGGCAGTCGGGGAAAGTCGTGTTCCAGGCGGTCTGTTCGACCGGCAAGGGAACGACGCTCATCGAGGACGGCCGGAAGATGGTCTTCGAGACCCCCACGGGCCGGTTCAAGATCCGTTCGAAGGAAGAGAACCCCGTGTGGGTCCCTCCGGACTGGCACTACGTCGAGGAGGCGCGCAAGAAGGGGGGCGACGTCGTCCGGCTGCGCCCCGGCGAGGCGGTCGATTCCGCGACGGGAAACCCCGTGGCGACCGACGCGTCCTCCGGCGGAATCTTTGGCGGGCTGGGAAAGAGCAAGGCCAAGGGGAAGATCCTGACCATCGAGAACGGCACGGTCGTCGAGCTCCGGCCCGACGGCACGAAGCAGGAGCTGCCCCCGGGGGAGGTCATCCGCGCGGGAAAAAACGTGGTGATCCCCCCTGTCACGGCGCCGCAGCGGCGCTTCGGGAAGGTCCTTGGCCGCTACCGGCTGAACCTCGGCGGGGGATATGCCCTCCATGGGACGCAGGCGGTGGATCAGCTCGGCAGGGCGGTTTCGCACGGCTGCGTCCGGTTGGCGGACAAGGACTTGGAGCAGCTCTACGCGATGACCAAAGTGGGCGACCAGGTGATCATTTACTAGGAGCCGGGCAAGCACCTCTCGGCACCATCGCCAGCCGGTCGCCCGGCTCCCAAATTCGAGAGATAAAAGTCACTCCGCCCGTGGGCGGTTGGGAATACCTCTCCGAGCACGGGGGTTACCATGACCTCAACGAAGACACGGGGTTCCCTCGCGGGTGGCCCGAACGACAATCCCGGCCGGTCACGGCCAAGGTTCGTGGGGAAAACACCTTGATCTTCGGCATCTCCTTCCGTACCCTTATCTCCAGTTTGCCCAAACATTTCCGTATCGCCGCCCTGGCCGGGCTCGCCTTCGTCTTCGTCGGAAGCCTCGCCGGTACCCCGACGGGCTTCGGGTCCCTGCCCCTGCTCGCGGGCCGGTCCGGGAAGCTCCTGGCGGTCTTCACGTTGCCGGGCGAAGTGCCGAGCTCCGAAGTCTCGTCCGCCTCGCCGCGCCTGCCCGGGATCTACGCCCTCGAGTCGCTCGCGGAGGCCGGCTACGGCGCGCTGCGCTGGATCGTGATGAAACCCTTCTCCGCGAAGGTGAACGGCCGGATCGGCAGCTACAAGATCGGCAACTTCCCCTTCGAGCGGCGCGACCCCTCCAACCCGGCCTACTCGAACCCGCGCGGGTTCATCGAGGTCACCCGGGACAACCGGCTGACGAAGGTGTCCGAGCACTTCGCCCTCGGACAGTTCCTGACGAAGAACCAGGAAAACGTGTGGCCGAAGTACCTCGTGCTGCAGCCGCGGCTGCTCGACAAGCTCGAGCTCACGATCGCGGAATTGAAGCGTGAGGGCCACGCGGTCAACGGCCTCTTCGTGATGAGCGGATTTCGCACCCCCGACTACAACGAGCCCGGCGTCGGAGCCGGAGGGCGCTCCGCGGTCTCGCGCCACCAGTACGGCGACGCGGCAGACGTGTATCCGGACGACCGCGGACATGGACGGATGGACGACTTGAACCGCGACGGCCGCGTGGACCTGGCGGACGCGAGGATCCTGGCGCACGCCGCCGAAGTCGTCGAAGAGTCCCATCCGGAGCTCGTCGGCGGAATCGGGATCTACCCGGCGGCGTCAGGCCATGGACCCTTCGTCCACATCGACGCCCGCGGCACGCGCGCCCGCTGGGGGGGCTAACTCCGCTCCCGCCTCGGCTTCTCCCAAACCGTCAGGTCCTGATACCCCGCGAGCCCGTGCTCCTCGAAGGAGCGCGGCTCGAACACCCCTCCCCACCGGGACTCGAGCCGTTCTCTCGATGAGAACGCGCCGTTCTCGTTGAACGGCCCCGATCCCGGCGCGAAGAGGAAACCGTCGCGTTGGAGACGCCGATGGTCGTCTTCCGAGAGGTCCGGCCGGGTCCACGTGAGCTTCGGGGACAGGGTCGATGCGATGAACAACCCGCCCGGACGGAGCAGCCGAGCGATCTCCGCGAGCCACGCGTCGGTCGCCTTCTCGTCGAAGTGGCTGAAGACCGACACGGCGTACACGACGTCGAACGAGGAGCCGG
This sequence comes from Acidobacteriota bacterium, assembly GCA_030948185.1. Classification (GTDB taxonomy): domain Bacteria; phylum Acidobacteriota; class Thermoanaerobaculia; order UBA5066; family Gp7-AA6; genus JALYUA01. Next base: position 12,596 of record JALZAT010000004.1, on the reverse strand, counting down.
GAAGGGGAGCCGGCGGTTCGGCGGCGATCGCGTGGAAGTCGCCCGCCGGGTATGCGGCGGCGAGCCAGGCGATGGCCTTCGCGTCGACGTCGACGCCGGAGAGGCGCCCCACGTAAGGCGCGCGCGCCACGTGACGGGCGATCCGTCCGGAGCCGCAGCCGAAGTCGAGCCAGCGCGGGTACTCCTCGTCGAGGCGGCGGTTGGCGTCGAAGGCCCGCAACACGTCCCGCGCGAGGAGCTCGCCGGTCGCGTCGTACTCCCGCCGGCTGGCGGTCAGAGAGACGCGGCGCCGCAAGGCGGCGGGGGGCAGGCGCCGGTCTGGCTCGCGGAGACGGTCGAGCGCGTCGGGAACGGCGTCCCGGATGCGGTCCGGCGTCTCGTCCAGGATGCGGCGCAGGAAGCGCCTCCCCGCGGGCGGGAGCACACGGCGCAGCCCGCGGCGAATCCGGTTTCCTCCCATGTGAGCGGCATTCTTGCCCGGAACCGTCGATACGGGAATCCCGGCCGAATCAGGACGGGGTGATACTTGCAGTTTCGGGAGGTGTCCATGTGGCGACCCTCACTCAGTCCCCTCAGGACGTCCACGATTGCTCTTGCGGCTCTCCTCCTTTGCGGCCTCGTGTCGTGCCGTTCGGCCGGGCAGCGACCCACCGAATCGGTGAGCATCGTGCTCCACGAGAGGGCGGTCCATCGATGCGAGTGGATCGCCCTGGTCGAGTCCGAGAGCTCCGCCGCCACGAAAGCGGGTGTCCGCGTTCTCAAGTTGAAGGCGGCGCGGCTGGGCGCAAACGCGGTGTTCCTGCACGGCGTCATGACCGGCGACACCCAGGGCGCCGTAGCCTACCGGTGCCCGACGAAGCCGCCGGAAGAGCTGCCGGACTAGATCGATCGTTCGCGAGGCTCAGGGCTCCCGCGGAGGCAGCAGCCGCTGCTTCAGAATCGTGCGGCGATAAACGCCCCCGGCCGCCAGGTTTACGGAGCCGTAGAGAAGCCGTCCGGAGGGAGAAATGGCGAGGCGGCCGACAGGTCTCGAAAGGCCGTCGCTGAAGTCGTCCCACGTGAGGCCTGCGTCCACGCTCCGTGCCACGCCCCCCTTCGGTGAAAAGAAACCGACGTTGACCGAGGAGGCGTACACGCGCGACCGCTCACCCGGGTCGATGACGATCTTCGTCACGTACTGGTTCGGGAGAGAAGTGCGAGACAGGTTGCGGCCCCCATCCGGGCTCTTGAAGAGTCCGCCGCATTCGAAGCGTCCCTGTGGAGTCCCGCGGCCCACTCCGACATAGAACACGTCGGATTCTTCGGGATCGTCCGCGAAGGCGGTGATCGATGGACAGCTCGGCGGCGCCTGCGCGATCGAGGACCAGGAATCGCCGTGGTCCGTGCTTCGAAGGACCTCGTCAGGCGAGATCGCGTAAAGATCTCTACGAGCGCCGGCTTGAAGCGTCGCGTACTCCGGCAGCGACCCTTTCCGCGTCGTCCAGTGCTCACCGTCATCGCTCTCGATGAGGTCTCCACACGCTGCGGCATAGGCACGGCCTGAAGTGTTCTCGAAGGCGACGGAAGCGCGGTAACACGCGGCGATGTCTGCGACCAGGGCCCACGTCACGCCGCCGTCCCGCGTCGCGTACACGCGGGAACTGGAAGCCGAAGTCGTCGTCGAGGCGAGCAGTCGCGACGAATCGATCGGGTCGACCGCTATGGCGTAAGCGGTCTCCCCGGCCGGCGCATTCGCAAGCGCCTTCCACGTCGTCCCTCCATCCGCGCTTTGGAAAAGTGCGCTCGGGTTTCGCCACGCGCCGTCCGCTCCACGAATGAAGTCTCCGGCGACGGCGTAGACGACGAGCGGACTCTCCGGTGAAAGAACGAGATCGGACACGTACGGGAACGGAGGTCCGTTGCTCTGCCAGGCAGCTCCGGAGGTCAGGAACAACCCGGAGACGAGGATGCTCGCAAGGAGCGCTCGGAAGCCGGCGATCAGGGGCACTTGTTGTTTCTACGAATGGGGCCCCTCGTTCGTTGGCAGCGGCTGCGCGAACGTTATCCCGAAGCCGGAAAGCGAGCCGTTGATACGCTTCGCCCGTGCGTTACCTGGCCCTCATCCTTCTGGTCGCCGGAGGGTGCTCGACGGCGAGCACGCCACCGCCTCCTCCGAAGGATTCGCGCCCTCCGTCGGCGCCACGAGCACAGGGACCCGCGAGTCCGGATGCCGCCGGTCCGTTCAAGGTCGGAGGCGACGTGCTCGCGCCGGTGCTGCTCACCAGGATCGCGCCCCTGTATCCGGAGGAAGCCCGTAAGAGCGGGATTCGCGGCCGTGTCCTCTTCAGCGCGGTGATCTCCGAGGATGGAAGAGTCGAGTCTCTCGAGCTCATCAACTCGGACCATCCGCTCCTGACGAAGGCTGCCGAGGACGCCATCCGCCAGTGGCGCTACCGCCCCGCGACGAAAAAGGGCCAGCCGGTTCGGGTCCTCCTCACCGTCACGACCACCTTCAACCTGCGTTGATCGGATGCGCCAACCGAACGGGCTGAGAACGAATTTCGAGGGAGCCGAGCCGATCCTGAGGGTTTCCGACATGTCGGCGAGCCTCGCGTACTACGTCGAGGTGCTGGGTTTCGAGAATGCGGACTGGGGCAACGAATGGTTCACGCGCGTGAGGCGCGATCAGGCCGGCATCTACCTCTCCCGAGGCGACCAGGGGCAACCCGGAACGTGGGTGTGGATCGGGGTCGAGGACGTCGCGGTTCTTCACCGGGAGTACGAGGCGAGCGGCGCCAGGATCCGCCATCCGCCCCGGAACTTTCCGTGGGCTTATGAAATGAAGGTCGAGGATCCGGACGGCCACGTTCTCCGGTTTGGATCGGAGCCCAGAGGGAACGTCGCGTTCGACAGCTGGGAGGGATCGGACCCGAAACCCTGATTCCGTGCTGAGCTACGGCTTGGGATCGAGGGTCTTGGGACCAGGGATCAGCCATGCCTTTGTGATTTTTCCCCGTTGGACGTCGTAGATCGCGACGGCATCGAGGGTCCCAGGCCCTTCCGCGAACGTGCGCGTGACCCGCTCGTGGTCGACGACGACGTTGCCATGACGATGATTTAGTTTGCCGGCACTGGTCTAATCTCGAAACGTCCAGACGAGATCAGGGCGAACACGCACTCAGCTCCGCTCGCGCACTTCGCCGAGTGAGCCGTGTTGGCAGGAATCTCCGAATAGGAGCCGGGACCGAGCCTCTTCTCGGTAGATCCCGCGTAGCTCACCAGGACCGTTCCTGAAATGACGACCAGCCGCTCCACCGAAGGATGGGTGTGAAGCGGAGGCGCGAAGCCAGCCGGAAACTTCCGAAGCATTCCGTGTTCTCCAGTTTGGGGATCTCCCCACAACAGGACGCTCTTCACACCCGGTAGCCGCTTGTCTTCCTCCCACGTCACCTCATCAGCGGCCCAAAGCTTGGGTGTCTTTGGTGGTTCCTCGGTACCAACGGTGGCGTTCGCCAATGCCCACGCACACCACGCCAAGCCGACGTAAGCCGCGATTCGACTAACCTTACGGACATTACTCACAAACTCCTCCTTCCCTTTACTGCTTTGGCTGAAGACCGCATCCTCGTTGTCTCCTTCCGCTGGGGAAGGTGACGATTGATAAAAGCCCCCCATCGCGCAGGAGAACTTGATTTCACCGGGCAACCGAACGGTGCTGCCCCGCACCGATCGGTATTCCTCCCGCACTGCGAGCAACCCGGAAGATGCTCATTTGGGTCTGATCCGGCGTCCGACGCAGCTCCGGCGTCGACGGCGTTTGCATGAACCCAATTCTAATCCTCGACCTGCTCCACCCTCACCGTCTCGCCGTTGTGGAACTCCGCCCAGCTTGTTGTCGTCGAACACGCCGTAGGGCCGTTCGTCCGCGAGGAACTCTTCCGCGACATCGCGGACGCGATACGGCATCTGGAGGCGTCGGTGGCGAGATAACAGAACCCGCAGCGATTCTGGCAGCCTCTCGTCGCGATGAGGCTGGAAGTGGTCAGGAAGCCCTGCCGCGGGAGGAGCTTGGCGATCCGCACGCTAGAATCGGCGTTTATCGCGGGGCCGTAGCTCAGGTGGATAGAGCAAGAGTTTCCTAAGACTGCCGAGGCTCTTCGCCGCCGTCCGTCACGGAGCGTGATTCGTCAATGCTGGTGCGGTGATCCGCCCGTATCGTATTTCGACGGTGACGGACAAAAACCTGCCCAAACGGAGCATCGTCGGCAGGAAAACGGCCATACGGAACCGATCTCGAAACCGACGCGATTCCGCCCGTCTGCGGCCCGATCTCCCTACACGGAGTGCCGGTCGATTACGCGCCGATCGCGTCTCTAGCTGGCCACGGGACGCACATGCGGGGGGGCGAGAGATGTGGTGGTGGGGTCGGTCTGAAAGATCTGAAATCAACGGAGACGCGCGCGCGGTGTCGGTGGGTCGGGAAAACCGCGCTGCTACCTTTCGGCGGGGTGAGCACTGAGGCTCGGCGCGTCTAAGGTTGCGGCCGCCGCATTTAACAGCCGAAGCTCGTCGTCGGAAGGGCCGACGAACTTGCCGTTAGCCATCCTGTAAAGGAGGGTGATCGCCCTAATCTTCCCGTCAATCTCGTACACGATGCGAACGCGATGTCTCGTTTCTCCTCGACTTCTCTCGGAGGGAGTCACCGCCTCGTTTTGGGACCAAACGTCGAGAGTATGCCCCGCGCCTCGGAACGGCTCCAACACGGCAGGGACGTGTTGATGAGACCACCTGAAGATTTCATTGGTGTCAGCGTCTCGGTTTGAATTGACAAAACGAACGACTCGCTGGGTTGTGATGGTCGCGATTACGCCGATCACGATGCCCGCCAGAACGCGCCTCACCCACTGGTCCTTTCAGCCTTGGCTACCTAACGCCCGTGGCACTCAGCCGCGCGACGGCGACGCCGGCGACGTCGGCTGCTGCGCGATGTCAGGCGGCGGACGCATCCTAGTTGTCTCCCTCCGTTGGGGATCTAACGAGCGCTGCAGTGACCGCCACCCAAGAGTCGCCCCGTTTCCGACAAGGATGCAATCGTGACGTGACCGCTGATAAGCGCTCCGCCCATCGCGCACGGAAACTTGATCTCACCGGGCGACGGAATCGATGGGCCGCGCACCGACCGGTACGCCTCCCCGCACTGCGCGCAGTCCGGCAGATGCTCGTCTAAGAGCTTGTCGAGAATCGGGCATCGCGCAGAGCTGATTTCCATCTGACCAATTCTACGCCTCGATCTGCTCCACCCTCACCGTCTCCGCCGTCGTCTCGATCGACTCCGCCCGCCTTCGATTTTCTGCGATCTCCATCATGATTTCTTCGAACGTCGTCCCGAGCGGCCGCGACTCCGCCGGCAGTTTGGCCACCCCGTGCGCGTAAGGCTTCAAGAACCGATACAGCTCCAGCCTGTCGCGTAGCGAGCCGGTCGTCCAGACCTCCGCTATCAAAGCGTCCTCGCGCGAATCGAGAAACGCTTGGGCGTGCTCGCGCGCTTGAATCGCTCGCTGCCGGGGCGGAGCGAGGGCGGTCAAGCGCATGGGGAGCGCGTGAGGCATTCCGGGGATCTTCTTCTTGCGGCCTGCGCCGGGACGGGCTCCTCCTCGGGGCATAAGCGATTCCTTCCATGCCAAAATGTAGAGTAGACGGTGAACGAGAGACGAATGAATAGCGAGACGTGGCACACGATCTCAATCGTGGCGATCTTCGTCGGAGCGGTTATCGGCGCAGCAGGACTCGCAGGGCAGACGTATTTTGGCCGCCGGGTTGATCGAGAGAAATTGCTACCCACGCCGCCTCCCCCGTTTGTCGATTGGCGCGGGAAACTCTTGGTTGGCGAAGCCGTTGATCTCGATCTTGACGATCCGTTACACCAGTCGTTGAGTAACGCCCGCTACATTCCCGGCCGTCGATACGAGATACGTTTTCTCGCCAACTCATGCGAGTGGATCAGCGTTGGGCCCATGATGTTTCCTGATGTAGGCTTGTCGAGAGGCATGTCAGTCGAGCGAGCCCGACGCTGCAGAGCCACTTGACTAAAGGCGAGTCGCATGTCTCGCAGGCCGATTGCCAGTCGCCGAAAGACTTGAAAGTCCAGCTGTTCGTTTCCACCTTTACTTTCGATGCCAACGGAATTGTTTACTTTTTCCCTGGAGCGAGTTCTGGTCAGGTGCGGGTTGGCCGGCTGGTCGAACGGGCACCTGTGCGCGACCGTTAGTCCCGATGAAGAAGGTGACCTGCGGTTGTGGCCGTTGGCACAAGGGTACGTGTCCGGTGCTAAAGAAATGGTCCTTCGAGGCCGGTGGCGATAGCCCCGGCGAATGGTTTATGAAGGCTCTCTTTCTCAGGGATGCGGCTCTGCGTTTTGATATTTACGACGAGGCGCACAAGTTCAAAGAAGACCAGTGGCCCGACTTGGGTTTTCTTGGTTCGGTAAACCTGATGCTTGTCGCTTTTTCCTTTGAAGCCCTTCTCAAAGCAGTGATGATCATGAACGGTCACAGAGCCACAGAGCGTGGGGTAATCGCTAACGCGTTTCGAGATCACGACATGGACAATCTCCTTCGCTTAGCGGACCCAAATAAGACGCTACTTGACCGGGAAGAGCGAAAGTTCCTCAAGAACCTTCAAAAATCGTCATGGCGGGGTCGTTACCCCATTCCAACACGGGAAAGGGATATCGACTACTCGCCCATGGGCGGCGACGAACATCGACTGACGGAGACTCTTTGGCTGAAGCTCCGGACGCACATCATCGAGAAGGGTTGGATGATCAAGGGCAAAGACAGGATGTGGATGAAGGATCTCAGCAAGCCGTGGTCCCCGAAGCTCCTAAAGGCCTGACGCCTTTTCGGGCCGGTGCCGATCAGCGACGGGTGCACGAATGCTGAAGGAAACCGCGCGTACTATGCGAGTGTTTTTCGTCCTAAGCGGGATCATTGGTGCTGCCCTCGCTGTCGCGACGGCCGCCGCTGCGAAATCGCTTGGAGCAGCGATTTTTCTTCCGGCCATCATGATCAGTTTCTCCATCGCATATTTGCTGATCGGTTTTTGGTTCAGGTCGCTCATTCGAGACCGTCCTCATCTGATCCTTCGGGTCCTGCGAATCAGCCTCGTTTTTGGCGGACTCGGCGTTATAGGCCTGTTCATGCAATCGATTCGAGGCGAAGCGTCGCTTGGCGAGGTTCTGGCTGGAGTTCTTCAAGTCTTTTTCGTCATCTACCTGCTGGCAAACGTCAAGCGTCTAGCCGCCGAGGCAGCGGTGCCTTCGGAGGGTCCGATCCTTCACCCCGCAGCGGTTCCGGCGTCGCAACGGGCAGCCGGCTCACGGGAGGAAGCGAGCCGTCCTGAATACTCACCCGAGTAACGGTGCTGGCTCCGGCCTTCAAACCATCCCAAGGACCAGCATCAATCTGCTCACCGTCATCAATCTGCTCACTGGTGATCCCTAAAGGGGTGTGAGCAGCGGGGGACTGGGTCAGACCCGAAATCCTGATTTCGTAGGTGCGCGGTTTGCGGAGAGCCCGTGCGAGCCGCACGGTACAGCCACCGCACGCTAGAATCGGCGGCTCTCGCGGGGCCGTAGCTCAGGTGGATAGAGCAAGAGTTTCCTAAACTCTAGGTCGGCGGTTCGAGTCCGCCCGGCCCCACCAATCCGCGACTACTACGGAAGACGCGGCGAGGGCTCGGGCGCCGGCGTCTTCGCGGGGGACAGGCCCGTGTGCGTCGGTTGCGGTGTCGGGAAGCGCGCGTCCACGTCCGTGGCGCCCGATCCGCTCACGACGGCGGGGGAGCCGGTGCAGCGGATCGCCGCGGCCGTTGCGAGAACCAGCGCGAGAAGGCGGCGGCGCATGCGGGGACGATACGGCTGTCTGTTCGGTCCCCGCCCCCTCACCCTGCCTCTCCCCCGGCGCGGGGGAGAGGTGAAGGGATTCGTCGCCGCTCTCGGCTAGAGTCTTCTGATGCGGCTCGAGTGGGCGCTCCTCGTCGGGTCGGCGCTCCTGCTCCTGTCTGTTCTTGCCAGCAAGGCTTCGGGGCGGCTTGGCGTTCCGGCCCTTCTCGTCTTCATCTTCATCGGGATGCTCGCGGGGGCCGAGGGGCCCGGGCGGATCGCTTTTTCCAACTATTCCGTGGCGCAGAACGTGGGCGTCGTCGCGCTCGCGTTCATCCTCTTCGCCGGCGGGCTCGACACGCGCTGGAGCCACGTCCGGCCCGCGCTCGGCTCGGCGATCTCGCTCGCGACGCTCGGCGTCCTCTTCACCGCGGTGTCCGTCGCCGCGTTCGGACATTTCTTCCTCGGTTTCTCGCCGCTCGGAGGATTCCTGCTCGGCTCGATCGTCTCGTCGACAGACGCCGCCGCCGTTTTCGCGGTTCTTCGCGGGCGGGGAGTCGCCATCCCGGAGCGGCTGCGCGGCCTCCTGGAGCTCGAGTCGGGGTTCAACGATCCGATGGCCGTGTTCCTGACGACGGGCGTGATCGCGCTCATGAAAGAGCCCGGCGCCAGTCCGCTCCGCCTCCTTCCCGAGTTTCTCCTCGAGATGAGCGTCGGACTCGCCGCGGGCGTCGGCATGGGCCGGCTCGCCGTGTGGCTCGCGAACCGGATGCGCCTCGCCTACGACGGGCTGTATCCGGTCTTCACCATCGCGTGCGTCGCCATGACCTACTCGCTCGCGGCGGTTCTGCACGGGTCGGGCTTCCTGGCCGTGTACGTCGCGGGCCTCGTCATGGGGAAGCTGCCCTTCGTCCACAAGCGGAGCCTCACGCGGTTCCACGACGGCGTCGCTTGGCTGATGCAGATCGCGATGTTCCTCGTGCTCGGGCTCCTCGTCGATCCGTCGCACCTCCTGCCCGTCGCGGGAACGGGGTTCCTGATGGCGCTCGCGCTCGTGGTCCTCGCGCGCCCTCTTGCGGTGTTCCTCTCGTTGCCGCTTGCGAAGCTCCCGTGGCGCGAGAAGGCGATGACGGGATGGGTCGGCCTGCGGGGCGCGGTGCCGATCGTGCTCGCGACCTTTCCGCTGCTCGCGGGGATCCCCCGCGCGGAGACGATCTTCAACCTCGTGTTCTTCGTCGTCCTCACCTCGGTGCTGCTCCAGGGCCCCACGATTCCGCTCGTCGCCGCCTGGCTTGGGTTTCGCGATACGGAAGAGCACGATCCGCTCGTCGCCGAATCGGAGCTGCCGATCCGGCGGGAGAGCGAGCTCATCACCGTCGCGGTGCCGGAGGCCTCCTCCGCCGTGGGCGCGCAGATCGTCGATCTCGATCTGCCTTCCGACGTCTCGGTGCTGCTCGTCTACCGCGAAGGAGGGTTCTTCGTGCCGACGGGCGCGACCGTCCTTCGCGCGGAGGACCGGGTGATGGCGCTTGCGAGCCGGATTTCGAGCGCGAGGTTCCGGCGGATTCTGGAGGGTTGACTCGACCGGGCGGGCGGGGACGAGCCCCGCCCCTACTTTTTGATGCCGAGGGAGCGCCGCATCTGGCGGTCGAGCATGCGGTCGGTCAGCACGCGTTTCAGGGGGATGAGCGTGCGCGCCATTCGCGTGATCTTGTAGCGCGTCTTCGGGCGCGGCGATTCGAACGCATCGACGATCACGCGCGCGACACTCTCGGGGGGCAGCATCCCGGCCGCGAAGTCTGTGTTCATCGCCTTCTCGGCGTGTCCGTAGATCGCGGCATAGGGGCCCGGGCCCTTGAGGAACCGCTCGACGCTCGCGCGCGCCCGTGCCCCGAACTGCGTCCCGATCGGTCCGGGCTCGACGACGACGACGCGCACTCCGAAGGGCGCGACCTCGATCCGCAGCGCGTCGGAGATGGCCTCGAGGGCGTGCTTCGAGGAGCAATAGGGGGCCGCGAACGGGATCGAGATCTTTCCGGCGATCGACGACACGTTCACGATCGTGCCGCCCTCCGCCTTGCGCATCTCCGGAAGCGCCGCGCGGATCACCGCGACGGAGCCGAAGACGTTCACCTCGAACTGCGCCCGCCACTCCTCCGGCGAGACCTCCTCGACCGCTCCGTACTGGCCGTACCCGGCGTTGTTGACGAGGACGTCGAGCCGGCCCGCCTCCGCGACCGCCGACCCGACCGCCGCCGCGATCGAGGCGGGATCCGTGACGTCGAGCCGGAGGGTCCGGACGTTTTCCCGCCGGCCGAGATCCGCGATCGCCTCCGGGTCGCGCGCCGTGGCAAAGATGAAATGCCCGCGGCCGGCCGCCTCGAGAACGGTGGCCCGCCCGATCCCGGTGGAACAGCCGGTGACGAGAACCACCTGTCTGGCCGGCATCGCCCGATGTTACCCTTCGAAGCGATGGGCTACGCGGAGAAGAGCCTGGTGAGCGGGGAGACGATCGTCTACCGCGCGCGCCATCACTGGATTTTCTACCGCGCCGGCCTCCTCGTTCTCTTCCTCGCCGCGCTTCTCGGCGGCGCCACGCTCTACGCCTCGAAGACGTCGCCCGACCCCAACGTCGCCCGCTGGAGCGGATACCTCGCGCTCGGTTTCGTCGCGATCGCGGCCCTTCTGCTCATCGGGCGGTGGATCCGCGCGCGCAACGACGAGTTCGCGGTCACGGACCGGCGTCTCCTGTGCTCGAAGGGGGTCTTGAACCGCGTCCACGAGCAGGCTCCGATCGACAAGATCCAGGACATCACGATCAACCAGAGCTGGATGGGGGGCATGCTCGGGTACGGCGACGTCGTCGTGGAGACGGCTTCCGAGAGGCTCGGCGCCTTCACGTTCGACCTCATCGCCGCTCCCGAAGCGTTCCGCAACGCGATCTGGGGCCACGCGCCCACCGTCGGACGGCCCGCCGCGGCCGTTCCCTCAGGAGCGCCGAGCGCCGCCGCGCGCATGGAGGAGCTCGAGAATTTGCGCCGGAAGGGGATGGTTTCGGAAACTGAATATGCGGACAAGCGGCGACAGATCCTCGAACACCTCTGATTCCAGAGGCTTGCGCGCGCCGTTTCCTGTAAACCGGCTGCCGCGCCGCTCGTCCAACCCCGCGTGGGTACATCGACGGCCGCTCTGCGCATGATCCCCAGACAGACGGATCCCGGTATCGACGAAGCGCTGTTGATTCGCGAGGTGCGCGCCGGCAACGCGGACGCCTTCGAGCACTTCGTCCGCAAATACCAGCCGAGAATCACGCGCGTCGCTTACCGCCTCCTGCGCGACATGGGCGAGGCGGACTGCGCCGCCCAGGAGAGCCTGCTTCGGGCGTATCAGAACCTGAAGGAATTTCGCGAGGGGTCGACGTTCGAGACGTGGGTGACGCGGATCTGCATCAACTGGTGCAAGGACCGGCTGAAGCGGCGGCGCCTCGTCTTCTACTTCCACCAGGCGCCGGGCGACCAGGACGACGACGAGACGGGGCCCCGCAACACGGCGGCGGCCGAGGATCCCTCCCCGGAACGGCGCGCGATCTCCCGGGAGATCCGCGAGCGGCTGCGGCGGGCGATGGACGCGCTCTCGCCGCGGCAGAAGAGCATTTTCGTGTTGAAGCACTTCGAGGAGCTCTCGATCCCCGAGATCGCGGACTTGACCGGGCTCGACTCCGGAACGGTGAAGTCGCACCTCTTCCGCGCCGCGCATAAGATTCGCGAGCGGCTGGGCGACTTCCGGAAAGCTTGACCATGGAACTTTCGAGAGAAATGCGGCACCTGACGGACGCGGAGCTCTTCGGGATCGCGCTCCCGGCGGCGGGAGCTCCCGAGGCGCTGCCGGAGCACCTGTCCGACTGCCTGCCCTGCACCCGCGCTCTCACGGAGTGGAAGGCGGCGGTGCGGGACGTCGGGGCAGAGGGCGACAACGCCGTGGCGCGCCGGAGCCCCGAGGAATGGGAGGAGGCGCAGGCGAAGACGATGGCCTCGGTTCGCCGCAGCCGTTTCGAGGGGCGCACCCTGCCGCTGCGATGGGCCATGAGCGTCGCGGCCGTCCTCCTTCTCTTTGCGGTTGCAATCCCGCTCCAGCGTTCCGCGTCGTTGCGCCAGCGCTCCGCTGCTCAGGGATCTTCCGAGCTCTCCGCGCAGGATCAGGCGGACGACACCCTGCTGCGCGATGTGGCGCGGCTGTCCCGCGGGGACGACGGATCGTCCTGGGGCGCGCTCGCGCCCGAACCGAACCCGGCAACGCACGGCGAGGAGGAACGGCTGTGACTCGAAAGACATCTCTTCTGGCGGGCTTGATCCTCGCGGCCGCCCTGCCCGTTCTGGCGCAGGGAGACTTTCCCGAGGGCAAGTGGTGGAAGCGGCCGCGGCTCGCCGCGGAGATCAACCTGACGGCCGACCAGTCGCGCGAGATCGACCGGATCTTCGTCCAAACGAGGGCGCGGCTCATCGACCTCAAGGCGGACCTCGAGAAGAAGCAGCTCTCCCTCCAGACCTCGATGGAGGATCGCGCCGCCGACCGCCGAGCGGTCGAGAAGCAGATCGAAGCGGTCGAGACCGCCCGCGCGGAGCTGCAGAAGGCGCGCGCCCTGATGGTCCTCGACATGAAGCAGGTCTTGAAGCCCGACCAGTGGGAACGGCTCCTCCAGATCCAGCAGCAGGTCCGCGAGCAGCGGATGCTGGAG
>JALZAT010000119.1 GCA_030948185.1 Acidobacteriota bacterium | reverse complement strand
CCGCCCGCCCGTGAGGGGGTGTCCCATCGAATTCGACCGGGCGGGCGGGGACAAGCCCCGCCCCTACACCTCCGGTAGGGCGCCCGCTTTAGGACGGTTTCTCGTCGTCTCCGAACGTGTCGAGGAGCTCCTGGCCAATCCTCCGCGAGACGAAGATCTGCTTCAGGTAGTTCAAGGACGTGATCGCGAAGGGAACGCCCGCCGCGGAGAAGGGCGCGCCCATGGCCGCGAGCGCCAGGTGGCGGGCTTTTTCACCCCGCGTGAACTCCGGGTTCCGCCAGTCGAGCACGCTGCCGTAGTAGCGGAACACCATCCGGTAGACGTCGGAGAGCAGCACCTTGAATCCCATCTCGGCGCCCCAGACGAAACATTCCCCGGATCGGACCCGCTCGAGGAACTGCTGCGGGTTCTGGGCTTCCGCGACCGTGTACACGCGGGCAAGAGGCGCGAGCGTGTGGGCGTCGGATCCGGCCACGAGTGAGACCGCGCCCCGCTTCTCCCGCACCACGGCCATGAGGTCTTCGATCAGGCGGTTGTGCTGCGTCGCCATCGCGCCGTTCTTCACTTCGAAGACGTCGAACATCCGGAGCATCTCCTCGAAATACTGGCGGGGAGAGTTGCGCATCCGATAGTTCTGGAACATGTGGTTGGCCGAGGCGAGGATGTTCTCCTGGCGCAGGTAGGCGTGGAGATCGTAGATGTTGGCGCGCAGGCGCTGGATCTCCCGGTGGTGGTTCTCGTCGATCCCGAACACGTTCACGTGGATTCGCTGGCGGGTGTCGGGGAACCAGGTCTCGACTTCCTCCGAAATGAAGAAGTCGGTCAGGTCGGGGTGGAGGTTCAGGAGGTAGAGGCACCCGTCGATCGAGTCGTGGTCCGTGAGGGTCACGAAATCCATCCCGCGCTCTTTCGCGATGCGGTAGACCTCTTCGGGGCGGTTGTAGGAGTCGCGGGTGTTTGCGATCCGGAAGTATTTGAACGTCGAATAGACCGAGTGGCAGTGAAGGTCCACCTTTTTGAACCGCGAGTCCGAAAACCAGCCGGGAATCTCCGTGTCGTCTGGTCTGGAGCTGTTCATGAGGTAAACAGGGTTGCAAAGACCGAGCCCGCGAGTCAACGGCCGAAAAGCACTGCGTGTTAAGTTTTCCGGATGCGCCGGGTGCTTTTTCGCGTCCTCTATGCCTTCCTGATGCTGGCGATTTTCGTCGGGGGGGCGTGGCTCGCCTTCCAGCACTCGATCGTCGGCCGGTCCGTGCCGGTGCCCGAGCTCGTCGGAAAATCGCTCCCCGATGCCATCCGGATCGCCCATGACCTGGGTCTCCGGGTGGACGATCAGGCATCCCGGGCGCGCAACGACGATCGGATCGCCCGCAACCTCATCCTGACCCAGCAGCCCGAGAGCGGCTCGCTCGCCAAGCCGTCCCAACTCATCCACGTCGTCATCTCGCTCGGTCCCCGTGAGCTCCGCTCTCCCGAGCTGACCGGATTGCCTCCCCGGGCGGCCGCGATGCGTTTGGCGGCGGATACGCTCCAGCTCGGCGCCGTCTCCTGGTATCGCGACCCCGTGGCGCGCGTGGGGATCATCGCGCAGGATCCGGAGCCGGAAGCCCCCGTCTCGAAGGACGGCGCCATCGCGGTGCTCACGAATCGGGGTCTCCCCGAGACCCGATACGTCATGCCGGACCTCGTCGGCAAGGACGCCGAGCAGATCCGTACCCGGCTGGAGCGTTACGGCTTTCGGGTGGGCAGCGCGCGTTTCGAGACGTACGAGGGCGTCGCGCCGAATACGATCCTGAAGCAGTTCCCTCCCGCGGGCTCGCCGCTGTCATCCCGGGAAGTCGTCTCGGTCACGGTCTCGCGCGCGGCCGATGCCGTGCCCCCGGCGATCGTCCGATGAGCATCCGGATCGCGCCCTCGCTCCTTTCGGCGGATTTCGCGCGACTCGTGGACGCCCTCGCGATCGCGGCCGACGGGGGAGCCGACCTCGTTCACGTCGATGTGATGGACGGCCGTTTCGTCCCGAACCTGACGTTCGGGCCGCCGGTCGTGGCCGCGATCAAGCGAGCGAGCCGCCTTCCCATCGACGTCCACCTCATGATCGAAAACCCGGAGGAGACGCTCGACCGCTATCTCGACGCGGGCGCCGACTGGGTTTCCGTCCACGTCGAAGCCACCCGACATCTCCAGCGCTGCCTGGACATGATTCGCAGCGCGGGGGCGAAAGCGGGCGCCGTGCTGAATCCGGCGACCCCCGTCCAGGCGCTTTCGGAGTCGTGGGGAGATCTCGACTACGCCGTGGTGATGTCCGTCAATCCGGGACGCGGGGGGCAGCCCTTTCTCAAACACTCCATCGACAAGGTCCGCAGGCTGCGCGAAGAGGGCCGGGCCTCCCGATCGAGCGCGCCCATCGAGGTCGACGGGGGCGTCGACCGAGGCAACGCCGGGGACCTCGCGTCCGCCGGTGCGGAAATTCTCGTGGCGGGCACCTCGGTTTACGGTCAGGATGACCCCCGCGGCGCGATCGAACGGCTTCGGGCTGCGGCCCGGGGAGGAGTAAGGGTTTGACGATTCACAAAGCGAGGCTTCGAGACGGGATCCTGCGCGCCGCCCTCGCCGCGGGGCTCGTCCTGACGGCCGCGGGATGCGCCTCGGGCGGAGGCAGCCGTAAGCCCGACAAGGTGACGACGGAGCTCCTGTCGACGCCGAAGGAGGCCCTCTTCGAAAAGGGCAAGGCTCTCATCAACCGCAAGAAATACGAGCTCGGGCGCAAGTACCTGACGTTCGTTTTCGAGACGTACCCGAACGATCCGCTCGGACGCGAGGCTCTCCTCATGGTCGCGGACTCCTTCTTCCGCCAGGGCGGGACGACGGGATATACGGAAGCGCGGTTTCGGTACCGGGATTACCTGAACCGGTATCCGGGAGCGCCCAAACGCGACTACGCCCGGTACCAGTTCGCCGTCTGTTACGACAAAGAGCACGAGAAGCCGGATCGCGACCAGACGACCACGCGCGAAGCGATCGAGCAGTACCGTCTGCTGCAGAAGGAGTTCCCGAATTCGGCGTACACCGCAGGCGCGAATGACCGGATCCGCGGCCTCGCCGACCTGCTCGCCGAACACGAGTTCGGAGTGGGGTACTTCTACATGCGCAAGGGCGCTCCGACGGCGGCCCTGACCCGTTTTGCCTCCCTGGAGGAGCGCTTTCCGGAGTACGGCGCCCGGGACAAGCTCTTCTTTTTTTCGGGGGCGGTTCTCGAGCGGCTGGGCCGCAAAGAGGAGGCGGTTCGCTACTTTTCCCGTCTGATCGAGGAGTTTCCGGCGAGCGAATGGGCGAAAAAGGCCAAGGACCGGGTCCCCCGCACGCCCCCTCCCGCCTCCGCATCCGTTGACACGAGGGCCAAGAGCGAGTAATTTACGGTAGAAATCCGGATCTGCCGTATATTTTTAGGAGTCGCCATGCGCCTCCCCTCGCGCACACTCGCCGTCGTGTCGTTGGGCCTGTCGATCGCCGTTTCGGCTGCCGCGCAGACGGCGCGGCCTCCGGCAGTCGGGGGAGCCCGCGCGGTTCCGGATCGGAGCAACACGGGGCCGACCGTCACGCGCGTCGAATCCCCGTCGGTCGTTCCTCTATCGACCGAGTCGGCGCCACAGCCTGTCGGTTTCGAGAACGACGTCTACTGCTTCGGATACATCGGCGAGCCCCGGGAGCGCTTCCCGCTGCAGGTCCAGGGCGCGGAAAACATCTACGAACAGACCGACTACGTCCCCCATGACCTCCTCTACGTCGACGGCGGATACGACAAGGGGCTGAAGGTCGGAGACGAGTATTGGATCGTGACGCCCGAGCAGGAGATCTCGCACCCGATCTCGGGCAAGAGCATGGGGCGCTTCTACCAGTACCGGGGACGCGCCGTCGTGCAGAGCATCGAAGGCCGGGCGGCGACCATCCGTGTGACGAGCGCGTGCACCGACATCCCGATGTTCTCGAATCTGAAGAAGTTCGAGCCGATTCCGATTCCGCTCGCGCGCAAGACCCCGCCCGCGCAGCACGGCGACCAGCCCTCCGGCAAAGCGAAGGGACGCATCGTCTACACGCGCGACGGCGTCGTCGCCCTCGGGACGGGCAACACGGTCATGATCGATCTCGGCGCGGCCGATGGAGTCGCTCCCGGCGATTTCCTGACGGTGTTCCGCTACTCGACGGGGCGCGAGTACGGGATCCGCCCGGTGGGCGCCTACTGGGTCAACCTTCCGCCGCCTCCCGGCGTGTTTATCCCGAGAACGTATCTCGGCGAGGCCGCCGTGCTCACGGTCGGCGACCGATGGGCGGTGGTCCGCCTCACCGACGCGGGCCGGCTGATCGAGGTCGGGGACGAGGTGGAGCTGAAGTAGGACGGTCTGCGGTCGGCGGTTCGCAGTCGGAAGTCCTTCGATTTATTTTCCTCACGCGCCGGCTGGCGCTCTTTCGCTGGCACGAAAATTCTCGAGGCCTCTCCAGAAATTTTTTCTGCGCGCAATCATTGTCTCGGAATTTTTCTTTGCTAAGATGCGCGCCTTCTTTCCCCACGGCAACTCGGAGGCGAACGTGAATCTGGACGGGCAACTCCAGCAGATCATCGACGAGCTCCTCGCGCATGGGATCTCGCTCGATCTCGCCAAGAAGGAATTTGAAAAGAAATACATCGTGGGGGCGGTGAAAAGGTCCTCGGGAAATCTCGGCCGCGCGGCATCGTCGCTCGGCATCCACCGCAACACCCTCCGCAACAAAGTCGGGATCCTGAACATCCGACTGCCGCGCGAGAAGAGCCGCGTCTCGCCGGACATCATCGCGAAAAAGAAATGAGGACTCGTCGCGGATGCGCGACGACCCAGCGTCCGCCCCACAGCGGCGAGTAGGGGCGGCCC
>JALZAT010000118.1 GCA_030948185.1 Acidobacteriota bacterium | reverse complement strand
GGCCGGAGCCGCGACGGGGTCGAGCCCGGTCATCAACAGGTCCCGCGCGGCGGCGAGCGCCGCGGGATGATCCGCCGCCGCGAGCGCGGCGCGGATCCGATCGGCCGCGATTCCCGCCGGGTCGAACCGGGGGGCGGTCTCGGCCACCTTCCGGAGCACCGCCGCCGCGTCGCGCGCGGCTCCGCGCCGGAGAAGCGCGTCCGCGAGCGCCCTCCCTGCCTCGGGTTTGAAGGCGAACGGCTCGTCGCTCTCCCACGCCGCGCGCCACGCCGTGACCGAATCGGGGAGCCGGCCGGCGCGAGCAAACGCTCGCGCGAGGAGGACCTGACGGTAGGGCTCCAGCCCGATCGCCCCGGCGGACGCAAGCGACTCGATCTCACGAATCGCAAGCCCGGCGTCTCCGCGCCCGAGCGCCTCGCGCGCGAGAAGCAGCGCGATGCGTGCGGACCACGCCGGGCCGGCCGCCTTAGCGCGCATCTCCGCAAGGATCGCCAGGCCCTCGTCGCGCTTCTCCGTCTCGAGAAGATCCGCGGCGCGCGCGAACTCCGCGTCGAGATCCGAAGAGAGAGGCCGGCCGGGGAGGTCCGCCCGCGCCCCGGCCGCCGACAGCAGAAGGAGCGCGCCCGCCAGGAACAGCAGCCGAAATACGAAGTTCGGCCGAAACAACCGATGGCGCCGCGGGAGAATCCGTCCGGTCAGATCAGATCCCGAGCGCCTCCGCGCGGCCGTCGGCGAGGATGCGGACGAGCTCTTCGTAGAAGAAGTTCGAGCTGGATCGGACGTCCGCGGGAATCCGCTCGTCATACATCTGCCGGCTGCGGTCGATGTCTTCCTTGAGCCGGGAGTAGAGGTCGTTCCGCGTGCGGCCTTCCTGAACGGCTTTTTCGTTGTAGAGCTTGATCTCCGAGACAAGGAGCTTGGCGAAGCGGCGCGCTTCTTCACGCCGCTCGTCTCCGTCCGGCGGAGCGAGCGGTCCGGCGAGCCGGCGGGTCGAAATGGAAGGCCGCGCCCGCGAAGGCGCGGGGGGCGGCGCAACGGGCTGCACGGGCGGCGGCTCCGGCGGCGGCGCGGACGCCGCGGTGCGGCCTTCGTCCTCGGTGTCCGGCTCGTAGGCGAGCGACGCCTCGGACTCATGATGCATGGGGCGTTCCGCCGGAGCGGCCGGAGGAGGTGAAGACGCCGGTGCCCGCTCGGCTTCCTGCGCAACCATGTCGGGGCCGGTCCCGGGGTGGCCCGCGGCGCCCTTGCGAATCGCGGCCGACTCTTCCGACGACAGGATCTGGGTGCCGTAGGAGTCCCGCGGCGGTCTCGGATGCGACTCGCCCGGCGCGGGTGCTGGAGTTTCGTCGTCGCGCTCGGTCTCGCGTTCGGAGTCCCGCACCGGTCTGTGCTCCGCCTCCAGCTCGCGAACCGACGCGCGGTCCGGCTCGGGCTCCGGCCCGAAGTCGGGCTGGGAGACGGGCGCGGCCGCCGGCTGGAAGTCCTGAAGCGGACGGAGCGCGGGCGCCGGCTTCAGCTTGCGCGCCGCGAGCCGGTCGACGAACAGTCCGGCGAGAAACGTGAGAAATGCGATCGACTCCGCGTCGAAGCGGCTCGCGTCCTCGGCCGTGCAATCCGCGTAGACGGCGCCGGAGACCTTCTCCTTCACGACCATCGGGACGAGAACCGCGGCGACGGCGTCGGACGCGCCGAGCCTCGCCGAGATGTCGTTTCCCGCGGGCAACCGGAACGCAGACCCGTCGATCACCTTCGAGAGGGGACCTCCATCGAGGGGCAGCGAGATTCGCCGGGCCGCCTCGTCGTTGCCGCCGTGCTCTCCGAAGCCCGCCGCCTTCCAGACCGCGAACGAGCCGCCTTTCGAGATCAGCAGCGCGGCGCGCGACGCGTGACGACGGCACAGCTCCAGAAACCGGTGAAGCGCCTCGACCTGATTCCCCGCGTCATCCATGCTGCGCGCGATTTCGATCGACAGAAGCCCGGCTCCGGCGGGCCGGTCCGGCTGGTCGCCCGCCGCCGGTTTGGGGGGGTCGAGGAGCTCCGGAGGCACGAGGCCGCGGAAGTCCTGTTCAAATCTGCCCAGGAACCCCACCCACCGCTGGTCCGACTCGACCCGCAACCGGTCGAATTCATCGCGCAGGGCGGCGAACCGTTCGGAGAGGCGGCGCTCGATCTCGGACTCGAGAAGTCTCAGGCGTTCGCCGGCGCCTGTGCCTGTGCTTGCGTCTGTTTCGTGCATCCCGTCGCATTATCCAGTTACGCCTTGAAATGGTCAAACGGTTTGCGTCGAAACCTACGGCACCGACGCGACTTAGGCGCCGCCGTTGACTGCGCAAACCCGCCAACCTTAAGATGTCCTGCTCTGGTCTAGATTCCACGCCGAAGGGGGTGAGTGTTCGTGCCGCTCGTTCACGTCAAGGAAGATGAATCCTTCGAAAACGCCATGCGGCGCTTCAAGCGGAAGTGCGAGAAATCGGGAATTCTCTCGGAACTGAAAAAGCGCCAGCATTACGAAAAACCGAGCGCGAAGCGCAAACGCAAAATGATCCAGGCCCGCAAGAAAATGCTTCGCAAGCTTTCGGAGGAGCGTCGAGCCACCCCGTAAGATCGTTTTCGACGGAGGATGACGCCGACCGGCAATCGCTCGAGTTCGACGTCGTCCTCCGCCTGATTTCCTCCCTCGCCCGAACCGATCCAGGCCGGCGGTTCGTCTCTTCGATCCTTCCCGCGGGAACGGAAGCCGACGTTCGCGCGCTGCTCGAGGAAACGTCCGAGACCTGGTCCTTTCGAACGCGGCACGGCCGGCTCCCTCTCGCGGGCGTTGAAGAGATCGACGCCGCTCTCGCGACGATCGAGAGCGGCGCGTTCGGGCCGGAAGACTTCCGGCCGGTGTTGTCGGTGGCGCGCGCGTCAGAGGCCGTGGTCCGCGCGCTCTCCCGCGCCGAGACCCCTCTTCTCTCCGCGCGCAGGGAACGGCTCCCCCGATTCGAAGCGCTCCTTGCCCAGGCGCAGCGGCTGTTCGCCGCCGACGGAACGATCCGCGACGACGCCTCCCCCGAGCTCGCCGCGGTGCGCGGCCGGTTGCGCCGGCGCCGCGGAGAAGTGGCCCGCAGCCTGGAGAAGATCCTCGACAATCGCCGCGAGTTTCTCGGCGACGCCGTCGTCGTCCTGCGAAACGACCGTTACTGCCTGCCCGTGCTGGCGTCCTCCCGCGCGCGGGTACCGGGCATGGTCCACGACCGATCCGGATCGGGGCAGACCGTTTTCGTCGAGCCGATGGAGGTCATCGAGGCGAACAACGACCTCGCGATGCTCGCCGGAGAGGAGCGCCGCGAGGTCGAGCGGCTCCTGACCGGCTTCGGGCGCGAGGTCCTCGCTTCCGCCGAGGGGCTGGATGCCGCGGTCTCCGCGCTCGGGGAGCTCGACGCGCTCGAAGCGAAGGTCGAGTTCGGCGAGCTCGTCGAGGGCCGGATTCCCGAGATCTCCGAGGACGGGGCGTGGGCGCTTCGCGGCGCGAGGCATCCTCTTCTCGACGCGCGTCTCGCTCCATTGCGCCGGCGCGTTCTCGGAGAGTCGCGGGGCGCCCGCGACGCCGTCGCACTGGAGCTCGAGCTCTCCCCCGAGCAACGCATGCTCGTCGTCTCGGGGCCGAACGCCGGCGGGAAGACCGTCGTCCTGAAGACGGCGGGCCTCCTCGCCCTGCTCACGCAGTCGGGAATTCCGATCCCCGCCGCACCGGGGACGCGTGTTCCCGTGTTCCGCGGCATCCGAACGGAGATCGGGGACGCGCAGGCGATCCTTTCGGACCGATCCACCTTCTCCTCTTCGATGGAGACGCTGGCGCGCATCCTCGAGGAGTCCGCCACGGGTGTGCTGGCGCTCGTCGACGAGATCGGCGGCGCGACCGATCCCGAGGAGGGCAGCGCGATCGCCGTCGCGTTCCTCGAGGAGTATCTGGCGCGCGGCGGCCGCGCCATCGTCACCACCCATCTCTCGGCCGTGAAGAACTTCGCCGCCGGGCGTTCCGACTCGGTGACGGCCGCGATGGAGTTCGACGAGGAGACCGGCCGCCCGAACTACCGCCTCCACCCCGGCCTCTCCGGCCGCAGCCGCGCGCTGTCCGTCGCGAAGGAGCAGGGGCTGCCGCCTGCCGTGCTGGATCGCGCCCGGGACATCCTCGGTGAAGCGTGGCGCCGCAGGGAGGAGCGGGAATCGGAAGCCGAGGCGGCGATCGAGCGACTGAGGCGCGCCGAAGCGGCCCTCGCGGAGGAGCGCGAGGGTGTCCGCCGCGACGCGGAAAAGCTCGCGAGCGAGAAGGAAGAGGTCTCGAGGACGCGGGCGCGACTTCGCGTAGAAGGCCTCGCCGGTTTCGACAAGGCGCGGCGCGAGCTCGCCCGGCGCGTGGAGGAAGAGCTCTCCGCCATTCGCGGCGACGCATCGCGCCGGGCCGAGACCTCGGCGGCGCAGCTCGTCGCAGAAGCGGAGGAGGCGGTCGCGTCCGAGCCCGCGCTCGAAGAGGCACGCCGCGAAGAAGCCGCGAGGTCTCTCGCCCTGCAGGAAGGAGGCCGTGCACGGATCCGGGGAGGAAAGTCCGAAGGCACCGTGATCTCGCTCGACGGCGCGAGCGCGTGGCTCGAAGTCGGAGGCAAGAGAATGCGGGTGGCGCGGACGGAGCTCGAGCCCGTCGGGACGCTCGAGCCCGCGAGGCGAAAGCCGGCGAAGGGGAAGAAAGAAACGGCGGCGGCCTCGGAGCCCGCGGCGAGCGGCCCCGTGAAGGAGGTCAACGTCATCGGCAAACGCCTCGACGAGGCGCTCGACGAAGTGGAGAAGGCGCTCGACGAAGCGCTCGTCGCCGGCGCGCGCCTGCGCGTGATCCACGGCCACGGCACCGGGCGCCTGCGCGACGGGATCCGCGAGCACCTTCGCCAACACCGTTCCGTCGCGGCGGCGCGTGCTGCCGACGCGCGCGAGGGAGGCAATGGCGCGACGATGGTGGACCTGAAGTGAGTCTCCGCGGGGCTCACATTTCTCCTCTCCCCCGGGCGCGGGGGAGAGGCTGGGTGAGGGG
>JALZAT010000075.1 GCA_030948185.1 Acidobacteriota bacterium | reverse complement strand
GAAGTTGGTGGAGCTGAACGGGATCGAACCGTCGACCTCCTGAATGCCATTCAGGCGCTCTCCCAAACTGAGCTACAGCCCCACGATCACGATCGGGTGTCGGGCCGCGGAGAATAACACGCTGGGACGGAGCCGGTACGGCTCGAAATTCGCCTTGACAAGACCGGAACCATACATCCAAAGTTATCTATGTATAGAGGTGTCGTCGAAAGGAGCTTCCCATGGCATCCGCAGTCCACATTTCGCTGAACGTCTCAGATCTGCCCCGCTCGATCGAGTTCTACCGGCGCTTCTTCGGCGAGCCGAAGAAGTTGAAGACGGACTACGCGAAGTTCGTCGCGGCGGAGCCCGAAATCCATCTCGCCCTGCAGCCGGGGATTGTCGCCGGTCCCGGCGCGCTCTCGCATCTCGGCATCCGCGTCGACTCCCCCGCGCGCGTGCGGGCGTGGAAGATCAGCCTCGAAGAGCGAGGCCTTCCGACGGAAGAGCAAAAGCGGGAGGCGTGCTGTTACGCGGTCCAGGAAAAATTCTGGGTGAGCGATCCCGACGGCAACCGTTGGGAGGTCTACACCGTTCTCGAAGACGTCGAGCAGAAGGCGGATGCCGTGACGACCTGCTGCCTGCCGGGCGCCGGGCCGGCGACCACCAGCTCCGAACCGAAGAGCATCACCGCGACGGCGTGCTGCTGAAAAACCGGTTCACGAGATAATCCCGGGCGGAAGCGCATGGGGCCTGGTGGCTCTCGCGGACTTCAAATCCGTCGGCGTCGCGGCTCAGCCGGGATGGGTGGGTTCGATTCCCACACGCTTCCGCCATGTTCTCCTGGACCGACTCAAAAGCCGTTCCCGCGCCGGCGAAGAAAAAGTGTGACAAGACCATCCGCCGGACATCGGGGAAGCGCGATCCGAGTCGGCCCGCGAATCTGCACGACTGCGCGCGCGCCGAGAGTCGGTCTCGGCCGGCGTTCAAAGGGCCTCGTCGGAGGGTTAGCGGGGAGGCGTCGGCGACGGTGTCGCGGCGGACGGCGTCGGTGTCGGTGGTCCGGACTCCTCCAGTTTGAGGACGAGTCCGGCGGGAGTACGAAGGACGGGAATCGGCGTGTTGTCCGGAGTCGGCGCGGCGACGGGAGGCGCTTCTTCGCCGTGGTGCCTGGCTGCTTTCGCCTTCCGGCCGCAGCCGGCGGAAGGCCCGGCGACGATTGCCAGAAGAGTCAGCGCGAACGCCACACGACCCGATCGACAAGCCAACTTCATGAAGCCTCCGCTCAAACGCCTTCGCAGTCTAGCCGCGCTCTAATCCTGATCGCTCACGTCTTGCGACGGGGGCGCGCGGTGCCTCTTTCATGAACCAGAAACGGTCCGAGCTCGTCGAGTCTTTTCGGATCGCCGGCAATGCGGAGAACGAGCGCGTCGTCACGGCTCTCCTGGTCAACGACGCGAAATCGCGCGCGAGCCATGGCGATCGCGGCGCCCCGCGAATACGGGATGCGGAGAGAGAACTGACCGATTTCGGGCTGAATGCGGCGCCGGATCTCGGCTTCGAGCCGCTCGATCCCGTCGCCCGTCTTCGCCGAGACGGATACTCCGAACGGCGAGACGCCGCGCCCGGGCAGCAGGTCCTGCTTGTTCCACACGGACACGACCTTTTCCGGAGCGACGCCGAGCTCGTCGAGAACCTCGGAGGCGACGCGCCGTTCCTCGTCGACGCGCGGCGAGGCGGTGTCGAGCACGTGGAGGACCAGGTCGGCGTCGCGGATCTCGGCGAGCGTCGAACGGAACGTCGCGACGAGGGTCGTCGGGAGCTTTCGAACGAACCCGACGGTGTCGACAAAGACGGTTTCCCGGAGCCTGCCGGAGCGGGCGCGGGCGACCCGCGCGTCGAGCGTGGCAAACAACCGGTCGGCGGCGTACGCGTCCTCCCGCGTCAGCCGGTTGAAGAGCGTCGTCTTGCCCGCGTTCGTGTAACCCGCGACTGCGACCTGAAACTGGTCGCGCCGTCCGCGGCGGCGGACCGCCCGCGACGTCTCGATGGTCGCGAGGTCGCGACGGAGCCGCGCGATGCGGTCGCGGATCTTACGACGATCGAGCTCGAGCTTCTGCTCGCCGCCTCCGCCGCGCGCGCCGACGCTTCCCCCGGGGCCCGACAGATGGCCGTACCGGCCTGCGAGCCTCGGCAGAAGGTACTGGAGCCGCGCCAGCTCGACCTGAGTCCGCGCCTCGCGCGACCGCGCATGCAGCGCGAAAACGTCGAGAATCAGGGCGGGCCGGTCGATCACCCGGCGCTCGTCCCCCCATCTCTTCGCCAGGTTGCGGGCCTGCGCCGGCGACAGCTCGTCGTCGAACACCACGAGGCCAACTCCCAGCCGCCCGGCCTCCTCACCGATCTCCTCCACGGCGCCCTTGCCGATGTACGTCGCGGGATCCGGCGCCGCGCGCTCCTTGACGAAGCGGGCGACCACGTCGCCTCCCGCCGTCTCGACGAGCCGCTCGAGCTCGTCCAAATGCTCTTCGGCGAGCGCGCGCGGCGTCGCGCGGTTGGAGACGCCGACCAGCAACACTTTCTCGCGACCGCCTCGAGCCATCGTGGCTATTGAATCACGCCGCTTCGCTTCCCTTGCGCTCCCGGATATCATCCGATCGTGGTCCTTTCCCCCCGCGAGCGGATCCTCGGCGACCGCCTCGAGGAGCTCTATCGATCGTACGGGCCCGCGACGGTCGCCTCCGATCCCATCGTCTTCGTCGGCAGGTATGAGGCGCACGAGGACCGCGAAGTCGTCGGATGGATCGCGTCGGCGTTCGCCTACGGCCGCGTCGCGACGATCCAGGGCAACGTCGCGCGGATCCTCGCCGCGCTCGGTCCCCGGCCCGCGGAGACGCTCGACGGCATCGAGAGCTTCGCCCGGTTTGGCCGCGAGGCCCTCGAGGGGTTCCGCCACCGGTTCCATTCCGCGGCCGACGCCGCCGCCCTGCTGTGGGTCATCGCCCACGCGCGCCGGGAGTCGGGATCGCTCCGCGCATTCTTCGAGAACGAATGGCGGGAGTCGGATCCGGACGTCGGCAAGCTCCTTTCCCGGGTCGTCGCCTTGATCGACGGCATCGACTTCCGGCCGGCACTCGGGGTCCGGACCCTTCCCCCGGGACATCCGGCGCGCTTCTTCTTTCCCGACCCCGCCGCGGGATCCGCCTGCAAGCGCTGGAACCTCTACTTGAGGTGGATGGTCCGCAAGGACCTCCTCGATTTCGGCCTCTGGCCGGGAATCCCGGCGGCCCGCCTCGTGATGCCGACCGACACGCACATCCACCTGGTGGCGCGCCGCCTCGGGCTCACGCGCCGGCGCGCAGCGGACTGGCGCACGGCGCGAGAGATCACGGACCGGCTCGCGCGCTTCGACCCGGCGGATCCCGTGCGGTTCGATTACGCGCTCTGCCGCATCGGGATCTTCGGGATCTGCCAGATGCGTCCGGCACGAAGCCGATGCGGAGAATGCGCCGCGCGCGACGCCTGCGCGACCGGCCGCCGCCGGACGGGGATCGCGGCCTGATGCGGACCCGTCCACTCGTCACGATCGGCTTCGCCGTCCTTCTCGCGGCCACGGCGGCTGTATTCCTGCGGTCGCTCGCGCCGCCCGAGTCCCCCTCCGGAAGCCTCGCGTTCCTCTCGGCCGCGAAAACGCTCCCCATCTTCGACCGGCAAGGCCACGCGACGGACCTCGCAAAGCAGAAGGGCAAGCTCACCATCGTCCACTTCTGGGCCACGTGGTGCCCGCCTTGCGTCGAGGAAATCCCGGCGCTGTCGCGCTTCTGGGGCCAGTACCGCACGCGCTCCGACATCGCGCTCTACTCGATCTCCGTCGACAAAGACTGGAAGACGATCGACGACTTCTCGAAGAAGAACCCGAACCAGCTGCCGATGTACCGCGATCCCCAGGCGGCGACCGCGCAGCGATTCGGAACGTCCCAGTACCCGGAGACCTACATCGTCAACGCGAGCGGCCGCGTGATCTACCGCCTTCAGGGCGGGATCGACTGGAACGACAAGGAAATCCAGAAGCGGATCGAACAGCTCCTGTCGAACAGTTAGTCTGCTCTCTCTCGCGGTGGGAGAGGGTTGGGGTGAGGCGCATCTGTTCCCTCTCCCGGCGGCAGAGGGTTGGGGTGAGCGGCTCCCACTCCCGGCGGGAGAGGTCCGGGGCGAGGGGCACGCAGGAGCCAGAGAAAGAGAATGACGGCGACCGCCGACAGACCGAGGCTCGTCCAGTAGTAGGCGATGCTCTGGTCGAGCGGCACGCGCGGCGGCGCTACGGACTTCCGGCGGAGGCGGCTCGCGGCGCGGCCGGAGACTTGGCCTTCGTGGCCGCCCGGCGGGCCGCGGGAGCGGGCGCCGGGGCGGTAGCGAGCCCCGATTCGCCGACGGGAGCCGTGCCCCCGTTGACGCCGATCGACCACACGTAATCCCGGAGCGCCTTCGTCACGGCGTTCGGGTCAGCCAGGAATTTCCTGGCCGAGTCATCGCCGCCCAGAATGCGGGCGTAGTCCTCCCGGTCCTTCGCGAATGCCGGAGCGTCCGCCATCGCCGCGAGCGGCGACGTCCGCTTGCCGTCATCCCCTTTCGGGAAGTTCGTCGGCATTCGGGTACCCGGCATCCACTCGTCCGGACGGCGGATCCAGTCGTTGATCCAGTCGTGGCGCAGCCGGGTCGAAGCCATCTGCAGGTTGGGCGCGAGGTTCGACCGCTCGACGCCGGGCGCGTTCATCTCCTGCTCGCTGCGCGGATGGCACTGCTTGCACTTCAGAAGCTCGAACGTCTTCTTTCCCGCCGCCCACGAGACGGCGTCCGGCTGGTAGGAGGCGAGCAGGAACGGATACTGCGCCCGGTCGAGCGAGGCGAAGTAGCGGGTCAGGTCGTTCAGCTCGCCCTCCGTGAAGCCGAACGTCGGCATGTGGACCTCGAGCCATGGCCGGATCTCTCCCGTCTTCGGCGCCTTCAGGAAACCGAAGAGCCAGTCGCTCTGCACCTTCGCGCCCTCTCCCTGGATGATGGGCGGGGCGAGCGAGGGATCCGGAACGAGGGAGCGGAACGAGCCGCCGAAGCCCTCGATGATGTGGCAGCCCTGACAGTTGTGGTTCTTGACGATCCGGCGGCCCCGCTCGATGGATGCCTCCTCGCCGTTCAGCTCTTTTTTCGCCGCGGGAGAGGCGTTCAGCTTCTGGAACCCGAGCAGCACCGTAACGACCTGCTCCTGCTCCCGTTTCGAGAGCCGGAAGTTGGGCATCCTCAGCTTCTCTTCCCATCCGCGGGCGCGATCCCGATCGAAGATGCGCGGGTTCGCCAACTTCGTCTGGAACCAGTCCTCGCGCGTGTGCGGGAGATGGACGAATCCGAAGTCGAGGCGGTGGACGGCCTTCGAACCCTCCTCCGTGAGCTCCGTTCCGATCGGCTTGGCGTCTTCGAAGCCGGGGATCCTGTGGCACGCGAAGCAGCCGTAGTGCGCGATCAGCTTTTCGCCCGTGTAGACCTCCTTGCCGTGGAGGTCCATCTTCGCGAGGTCGGCCTTCGCGTCGAAGAGCGTCCTGGTGGCCATCTCGAAGTAGAGCGCGATGCGTTCGAGCGTCGCCGGATCGGTCTTTGGAAGCGGAACGGAGTCGAAGGAGCTCGGTCCCCTCAGGGTCGAAAGGTACTCGGCGATGTCGAGCGCCTCGGAATCGGCCAGGCGGAGGTTCGGCATCTTCGTCTCGGGGTTCCAGGCCTTGGGGTCCTTGATCCACTGGAACAGCCAGTCGCGGCTGACCTTGGACCCGACGCCCGCGAGGTTGGGACCGAACTGCCTGTACGTCCCCGTGAGGTCGCGTTGCGCCGCGGGATCGACCATGTGGCAGCCGTAGCAGCCCCGATCGGCGAGCAGCTTCTGCCCGCGTACGGGATCGCCCTTCCCCGCGACCGCCGGCACCACCGCGACGTTGGACTTCGCGAAAAGGTACGCCACGATCGAGTTGACCATGGCGTCGTTCTCGATCCGCCCCTGGACGTTCATCTGCTTCTGCGCGGCCGTCGGCGGGCGGGGCCCGGACACCTTGACGAAGTTCTCCTGGTAGAAGAACGTCGGCATCTTCGTGTTGGGCCGAAACGAAGCGGGGTCCATCACCCACCGCGTCGTCCAGTCGGGCCGCACCTTGGAGGCGACCTTCTCGAGCGAAGGACCCACCCGCGGAATCCCCTGCTTCTCCAGACCCTCGATGCGGTGGCAGCCCCAGCAGCCGAGGTTCTCGACCAGTTTCACGCCCGCGTTCAGCTTGGGAGCCTCCGGAAAGTTCGTCTCGTCGGAGTGGCAGCGGTAGCAGCCCGCCTCGGTGAACTTCATCGGAAGAATGGGCGTCTCGTTGAACCGGTCGAACTCCCAGTCGTCCTTCTTCGCCCAGACGACGCCCTGCCGTTCGGTCTCCGGCGAATGCCCCGCGGACCAGAACGACGTGGCGCGGTCGCGTCCGCCGTGGCACGGCGTGCATCCGAACTCGTTGGACGGATGCGGCGACTCGCTTCCGACCATCAGGTTCAGGCGGGGGTGGGTGCGGAAGACCACGCGGCTCGCGTCTTCGAATCCCTTGCGATCCGCTGCGACGTGGCACGTCGAGCAGCGGTCGACACGGGGGATCTTCATGAAGTTGACGTCGTTGTACTGCTCCGGCAATTGCACCTGGTTGACGCGCAGCGACGGATTGACCATGTCGAGGATGGGCGAGTTCCGCAGTTTGAACAGCGTGTCCTGCTTCAGGGTCGCGAGCTTTTGCCGCGAGAGCTTGTAGTCGGCCGAGAGTTTTTCGATGGACGCCTCGAGCTGATCGCGGCGGTCAGTGAGGCGCTTGATCTCCGCCTGTGTCTCCGATTCTTCCCTCTTGAGCGTCGCGAGGTGCACGGACGTCCGGTCGAGCCGCTTCTCGATCGCGGTGAGGTCCTTCCTCGCCGACGGCGCGGACTTCGGCTTGTTCGCGAGCGCGTTCTCGTACTTGTAGCGCTCGGCGTCGAAGGACGCCTTCGCGAACTTGTAGTCCTGGTCGGCCGCGTAGAGCTTCGGATCGAGCTGCTTCAACTTGCGATCGAGCGCCGCCAGCCGCTTGCGGTGCCGGGCGACTTCCTCCTGCGCCGACGCGAGCTCCGCGCGCAGCTTCTCGCGCTCCTCGCCGTACGCCTTCTCGCGGGCGACGGCTGTCGCCTCGCGCGTCTTCTTCGCGTCGAGCCGCATGAACGTCCGCTGCAGCGTCTTCCAGCCGCGGGAGTAGTCGGCAATCACCATCCAGACGAACACGATGGCGAGGAGCGCCCCGACCCCTAGGAAGGCGCGGTTCAACCTCGAAATGTTGTAGTGATGATCGATCGGCTCGGCGGGCGCTTTTCGGGGCATGGCTATCGGCTCAGATGTTGAAGGCGAATTCGGGGATGTTGACGACGTACTTCAGGTTGAAGATCCACCGAAGGTACATCTTTATGGGCAAAGAGATCATGATGAGGACAAGGCTGACGGCGATCAGGTATCGCGGCGTGCCCATCTTCTCGTAGAACCTGCGCAGGAGCGTCTTGGAGAGGAGAAGCGGCAGCACCGCGACGTAGATCCCGACGATGATGAGCCCGAAGATCTCGCGGATCAGCCAGAAGTTCGGCAGGGATCGCTTCAGCATCTTGATCCAGATGATTTCGGACAGGTTGATGTTGTTCAACGGGACGAGCTTGTTCACGTCCCAGAATTCGTAAGGTCCGAAGAAGTTCCAGTTCGGCCCCCGCAGGAACGTTCCGAGGGCGATCAGCGTGCACCAGAGCACGATGAACCCCAGCATGAAGAGCGTGATCTCCGTCTTGCGCTCGCGGAACGTGAAGTAGCCGTTCCCCCTGGGGTTGGTGTCCATGTAGGGAATCGCCATGAGCCCGACGATGATGAGCGACGGAAGGACCACTCCGGCGAGCCAGGGGTCGTAATAGACGAGCATTTCCTGGAGGCCGAGGAAGTACCACGGCGCCTTCGCCGGATTGGGCGAGTCGGTCGGGTTCGCGGGCTCCTCGAGCGGCGCCTTCAGGAGGATCGACCAGACGATCATCACGGCCATAACGACGACGAGGCAGATCAGCTCGACGTAGACGAGGTCGGGCCACGAAAAGACCTTCTGCGCCGAGTCGGTCTGTTCGATCGTCGGCAGGCCGGCCGCGATCCTCCGGTCGTTCTCGTAGGCCTGGTTCATCGCGAACCAGAAAAAGAAGCCGACGAGGAAGATCATCCCGACGATCGGAACGTTGTCCGGAAGCGTCGCGACCGCGGCGAAGTTCGGATCGAGGTACGAGATCCCGATCCCGCCGCCGATCAGGATCAGAAGGAAGAGCCCTCCCTTTCTGGACCACAGGATCTTCAGGCGCAGCCCGATCAAGAGCAGCACCAGCATCGCCGTGACGAGATACTGCGGCGCGGAAAGGAAGTTGACCGCGGACTTCAGCGCGTTGATGACGGGCATGGGTGGCCGGGGCTAGACGGGCCCCGAGATCCCTCCGTCCTTCCGCACGCGCCAGAAGTGAACCGCCATCAGAAATGCGGCGATGAGCGGGATTCCGACGCAGTGCAGCACGTAGAAGCGCAGGAGCGCTCCGGCGCCGACGAACCGGCCCCCCAACAGCCCGAACCGAGCGTCATTGGTCGACGTGACGAGCTGGATGTCGCCGATCTTGAGCAGGCCCGTGCCCGGCCCCTGGATGCCGATGAGGGGCGTCGCGGACGCCATGTTCGATCCGACCGTGATCGCCCAGATCGCGAGCTGGTCCCACGGCAGCAGGTAACCGGTAAAAGACAGGAGGAGTGTCAGCACGAGAAGGATCACACCGATGACCCAGTTGAACTCGCGGGGCGGCTTGTACGAGCCGGTCATGAAGACGCGGAACATGTGGATCCAGACTGAGATGACCATCGCGTGAGCGCCCCATCGGTGCACCTCGCGCATGATGCCGAACGGCACCTGCTCGCGCAGGTCGAGGATGTCCACGAACGCGTACTCGACCGTCGGGCGGTAATAAAACATCAGAAGGAGCCCGGTGAACGTCAGCACCAGGAAGAGGAAGAACGTGACGCCGCCGGCGCACCACGTGTAGCGCATTTTCACCCCGGATTTTCGAGTCTTGACGGGGTGGAGGTGGAGGACGACGTTGCCGAGCATCGCAAGGACACGCTTGCGGTTCGTGTTCGGGATCCCGACGCGGAAAATGGACTTCCACAGCTGGCTCGCGACGATCTGCTGCTGTATTTGCCGCCAACGAGGAACCAAGAAACCTCCGAAAGTTGTCAGTTTTGCGGAGAACCGGCCTCAGACCATCTTCACGAACGCCTTGGGATCGCTCCACTGCCCCCGCTCATAGAGATAGCGGGTCGCCTTGTCGACGGTGATCTGGCCGTCGTCGGGCGAGAGCGTGATCTCCGCGCGCTCGAGGGGCCGGGGGGCCGGGCCCTCGAAGTTGATGCCGGAGACGTAGTAGCCCGAGCCATGGCACGGGCACTTGAACTTGTTCTGCGCCGCAAGCCAGTTGGGAGTGCACCCGAGGTGGACGCAGACGGCGACGAGAGCGTAGATCGACTCGGTGTTGCGGACGATCCAGACGCCGAATTTCTCCTTCCACCGCTCGTCGACGCCGGGCGCGTAGGTCGAAGGGTCGCCCGCCTTGAAGCGGGTCGGGGGCTCGAAGAGAACGTTCGGGAAGAGGAACCGGACGGTGGCAGTCAGTCCGACGACCGTGGCCGCCGTGAAACCGAGCCACGCCGCGGTCATCCACTTCAGCGTGGAGCGGCGAGTTATCCCGTCGTCGAGGACCTCTTCCCCGGCGGAGGGAGCCTGTTTCTGGACCGTTGCCATCGCGTGCCTCAGCCTACCAAAAGGGCGCCGGAGCGCTCAAGGTTGCGCGACGACTTGCCCGCCGCGCCGGCCGGAGCGCGCGTCGCTTCCGCCGCCTTGCGCGCCGCTTCGCGAACCCGCAGATTCGGATCTTCGCGGGCGATCCTCTCGATCGCGGGCAGGCTCCCGGGATCGCGAAGGAGGGCGAGCGCCTGGAGCGCCGACGTCATCGCGACCTCGAGCTGCTCGGGCGCAAGACGCTTCTCGAGCGCCCGCCGATCGATCATCGAGCGAAGAACGTCCGCGCCGGACGGATCGGAGAGCGTCGCGAGGGCGATCGCCGAGTTCCAGCGGACGTCCTCGGCGGGGTCTCCCAGGAGAACGCGGAGCCGCGGGACCGCGCGCCGGTCGGCGAGCTTGCCGAGGACGTAGGCCGCCATCTTGCGCGCGCCGGGATCCTCGGAGGTGGAGGCCTCGAGCACGATGTCGAGCGCCGAGGGGTCCCCGAGCATCCCGAGCGCCCACACGGCGTACAGCCGCGTCTCCGGATCGGGGTCCTTCGCCGCGGCGAGGAGCTCCGGGAGCGCCGCTTTGTCCTGCAGCTTGCCGAGAACGAGAACGAGGTACCGCCGCACCTTGACGTCTTCCGGCCGTCTGGTCGAAAGGCCAGCGAAGACGCGCCGCGTTTCCGCCGCGAACGCGTCGCGTTCGGGGCCGGGCGCGATGCGCCCGATCGATCGCGACAGCTCGAAGGCCGCCTGCCACCGGCGATTCGCGGATCCTCCCTTGACCTCGGCGAGCTCGTCGACGGCGGATCTCCGCTCGAATGTCATGAGATTGAACACGAGGAAGATGATGACGGCCGTGCCGACGACGAGCAGGGGCAGGACGAAGAATCGCGCTACGGAGGCGCCGCGCGACGCGCCCCCGGATTCCCCGTTTTCGTCGTCTTCTTCGGGCGGCGTTGGCCCGCCGGGACGGGAATCCTCCGTCACAGGGCGGGGAGGTACCGCTTCGCCTGGGTGATCGGGTTGGGAACGAAAATCGCGTCCTTTTCGCACACGGTCTCGCAGAGGCGGCAGGAGACGCACGGCCCGGCGTCCACTTCCGCGATCTTGTGGAAGGTTTCGTGGAGCGGGTCCTCGATCAGGTAGATGCAGTCGAACGGACAGATGTCGATGCAGAACTCGCAGCCCGTGCAGAGGTCGCGGTCGACGATCGCTTTCGGGATGTCGCGGGGCTTCACCTTCTCGACGAGGACTCCCTCGTGGCTCTGGATGCAGGAAACGGGGCAATACCGGGCGCAGACCGAGCAGTCGATGCACCGATCCTCGTGGATCACGTACTTCTCGTTCTTGTCGCCCGTGATCGTGTGGGTGGGGCACTTGATCTCGCAAACCCCGCACCCGATGCACGTGTCTGTAATGAAATGAGGCATTCCATGAGCAAAATACCACGTCCGGGGGGACCATTCCGGGGGGCCCTCCCCTTGCGGAACATTCCCTTCCCCCTTACGTTTGAGGGAATATGAAGGAAGTTCGCGCGGTCGTCATCGGCCTGGTCGTGGTGCTTCTGGTCGCCCTGGCCTTTTCGCGCTGGAGGCGTCCCGCCCGTGAATTCCACCGCGTCCGCGGCTATCGGGTCGAGATCCGGAAGCAGGAAAACGGTTCCAACCGCCACGTCTCCTTCACCGTCCCGATGAGCCTGGTCGCCCGGATTGCGACCCTCGCTCCGTTCACGGACATCGGGGGAAGCCGCAGCGACTGGAACGAAGCGAACATAACGGCCCGCGACATCCTGGACGCGGCCCGCCAGGCGGCCCCCGGCCAGCCCGGAGTCGTCACGCGGGACCATTCCCGCCTCGAAGTCACTCCCGATGGCGCCACCCTCGAGATCGTCGCAAAGGACAACTGGGACAAGGTCGTCCGCCTCCGCGTGCCCCGGTCGCTCGTCGAGGCTTTTGCGGGAGATGCGCGGATCTCGCCGCGAGACGTTCTGCGTAAGCTCGACGACATGGGGCCGGGCGACGTCGTGTCGATCCACGATCGGGACGCGGAAGTGACGATCACGGCGCAGGCCCGATAGCGGGTCGGAATCCTCGTCCGCCCGGCGGGGTTATCGTTTCGCCATGGCCAACCGCCTCGCCGCCGAGCGCAGTCCCTACCTGCTCCAGCACAAGGACAACCCGGTCGACTGGTACCCGTGGGGCGCCGAGGCGCTGGGCAGGGCGCGGAGCGAGAACAAGCCCGTGTTTCTCTCGATCGGTTACTCGACCTGCCACTGGTGCCACGTCATGGAGCACGAGTCGTTCGAGAACCCGGCCGTCGCCGAGGCGCTGAACCGCGGCTTCGTCTCGATCAAGGTGGACCGTGAGGAGCGGCCGGACGTGGACGACATCTACATGGCGGCCGTGCAGACGATGACGGGGAGCGGCGGGTGGCCGCTGTCTCTGTTCCTCACCCCGGAGGGAAAGCCTTTTTACGGCGGCACCTACTACCCGCCCGACGACCGGTGGGGCCGGCCGGGGTTTCTCTCGCTCCTGGCGGCGATCTCCCGCGCCTGGACGGAGCGCCGCGACGAGCTCGAGTCTTCCGCGAAAGATCTCCTGGCGCACCTGGAGACCGCGGCGCGAGGCCCGGCCGGCGCCGCGCCGCCCGGACCGGAGGCGCTCGACAATGCCGTGGCGGACTGCACCCGGCACTTCGACCCCGTGAACGGCGGATTCGGCTCCGCGCCGAAGTTTCCGCCCGCGATGAAGCTCGAGCTCCTGCTCCGGCGATTTTCCCGGGGCAGGGATCCCGCCGTCGGGGAGATGTGCGAGCTCACCTTGACGCGGATGGCGGAAGGCGGCCTGTACGACCAGGTGGGCGGAGGTTTCCATCGCTACTCCGTCGACGCTCGTTGGCTCGTCCCGCACTTCGAAAAGATGCTCTACGACAACGCCCTGCTCGCGAAGGCGTACCTCTTTGCCTCCCGCGAGCTCGGGAACGCGGCTCACGAACGGATCGCTCGCGAGACGCTCGACTACCTCCTGCGGGAAATGACGCCTCCGGGTGGCGGATTCTTCGCCGCGCAGGACGCCGACTCGGAAGGAGAGGAAGGCACCTTCTACGTCTGGACTCCGGAAGAGCTCACGGCCGCGCTCGGAGAGGACGGCGGAAGGATCGCCGCCGCACGCTTCGGAGTCACGCCGGAAGGCAACTTCGAAGGCGGCCGGACCGTCCTGTCGATCGTCCGCTCCGTGGCCGAGCTCGCGTCCGACTTCGGACGCCGGGAGGCCGAGATCGAGCGGGTCCTGGCCGACGCCCGGGAAAAGCTCTACGCGGTGCGCTCGCGGCGTGTGCCGCCGGGAACGGACGACAAGCTGCTGACGGATTGGAGCGGACTGGCCATTTCTGCTTTCGCGCTCGCGGGCAGGATGCTGAAGGAGCCGCGTTACGAAGCGGCGGCCCGGGCGGCGGCGGACCGGATTCTGACCCGCTGCCGTCCGGCGAAGGATCCCGCTGCGCTCCTCCACCGCGAGCGAGAGGGCGAGGCCGCGATTCCTGCCTTCGCTTCGGATTACGCGAACCTGATCGAGGCGCTCCTCGATCTCTACGAGACGACGTTCGAGCCGCGCTACTTTCGCGAGGCCGTCGCGCTCCAGGGGGTCCTCGACCAGCGGTTCGCCGATCCCGAGGGCGGCTACCTCCTGGCGACGGAGGAGCACGACGGTCTCGTGCTGCGCCCCCGGGAGATGATGGACGGAGCGACGCCGTCCTCGAACTCGGTCTCCGCGATGAACCTGCTGCGGCTGCACTCCTTCACCGGCGAGTCCCGATACCGGAAGCGTGCCGACGCGATTTTTTCCCGGCTCTCCCTGTACGCGACCCGCGCCCCGTCCGCGGTGCCTCGACTGCTCTGCGCCCTGGACTTCGCCACGGCTGCGGCCCGGGAAGTCGTCCTCGCCGGAAACATAGGTCGGCCGGATTTCGAGGCCCTCCGGACGGTCGCTTTCGAATCGGCTCTCTGGAACCGGGTCATCGCGCACGCGGACGAGGCGCGAAGCCTCGAAGGACTCTCTCCCCTCGTGGAGGGCCGCGCGCCCGACGGCGGTGCGGCTCGCGCGTGGGTCTGCGAAGACTTCGCGTGCCGCGTCCCTACGACGGATCCGTCCGAGCTCGCCGCCGCCCTCCATGCCTGATCCCGCGGCGCGTCTCCGGCTGATTCCCGGAGGCGACGCGCCTCGCCGGCGGCGCCGTGCACCCGGGCCGGCCGTGCTTCTCGTGCTCGTGTACGCGCTGCTGTTCGCGGCCGGCCTGTGGCTCATCCGGTGGCGGACACAGAACGGCCGGGCGCGTGGGGACGCTCGCGCCGTCACTGAGGCGCCGCACAAAGCGGAACATCACTCCCGCGCGGAATTGCTCGCCGGCGACTGGATACCTGCTGCGCTCCGTTCCCGGTACTTTGCGCGCCTCGCCGCGGAATGCTGCACGTGCGGGTGCGATCTGTCCCTCCACGACTGTCTCGAGGGAGACGCCTCCTGCGCCCGAAGTCCCGAGCTCGCGGACGCGATCGGCAGGTCGCTGTTCCGTTGACCGAAGTCGGCGTCCTCTTCGACGAAAGATTCCAGGCGCACGCGGCGCCCTACGAGCATCCCGAAAGCCCGGCCCGTCTCGCGGCGATCGAGGCCCGCCTGCGGGCGACAGGGCTTCTCTCCCGATGCCGACGCGTCCCCGCGCGAAGGGCAGCGGACGAGGAGATCCTCGCCGTTCACGACGCCTCCCTCGTGGAGCTCGTCGAGAGCACGGCGGCCCATCCGTTCTCCCAGCTCGACGCCGATACCTATGCCAACTCGCACTCGGCGGTCGCGGCGCGGGGCGCGGCGGGCGGCCTCGTCGACCTGACGCTCGACGTGCTCGCCGGGCGTCTCGCCGGTGGGTTGGCGCTGCTCCGGCCCCCCGGGCACCACGCGGAACGGGCGCGGGCGATGGGATTCTGCCTCTACAACAGCGTCGCGATCGCGGCGGCGGCCGCTCTCGCCGGAGGCGCTTCGCGAATCTTGATCGTCGACTGGGACCTTCACCACGGCAACGGAACGCAGGACATCTTCTGGAACGAGCCCGCCGTCGTCTACTTCTCGACGCACCAGTCCCCGCTCTATCCGGGCACCGGCGCCGTGGACGAGACGGGCGGCCCGGACGCTCCGGGACAAATCGTGAACGTGCCGTGGCCGCCCGGACGCGGGGACGCGGACCACCTCGCCGCGTTCGATCGCGTGCTGCTGCCGATCGCACGGTCGTTCTCCCCCGACCTCGTCCTCGTCTCCGCCGGGTTCGACGCCGCGCGCGGAGACCTCCTCGGCAGCCAGCTGGTCTCGCCCGGCGGGTACGGCGCGATGACCGCCCGGCTCCTGGAGCTCGCCGGAGGAAAGCTCGTCCTCGCCCTCGAGGGCGGCTACGAGCTCGAGGCGATCTCCGCCTCCGCAGAGGCCTGTCTGCGAGTCCTGCTCGGCGACGCGGTGCCCGCGCCGGAGTCCGGCCCGCCGAGCCCCGCCGCGACCCGCGTCCTCGACGCGGTCACGGCGCAGCACCGCCCGTTCTGGCCGGGGCTATAAGGGGACGATCCTTCGCTTCGCTCAGGATGACGGGGGCTCCGCCCCTGTCACTTGAGCAGGTTCTCCTGCACGAACACGACGCCCGCGTAGAACTGGAAGTCCTGGTTGCGCTTCTTCGCGAAGCCGTGGCCCTCGTCTTTGCCCATGAGGTACCAGACCGGCGAGCCGTTCTTGCGGACCGTCGCCACCATCTGCTCCGACTCGTTTCGGGGCACGCGCGGGTCGTTCATTCCCTGCACCACGAAGAGCGGCTTGGTGATCTTCGACGCGCCCGTCAGCGGAGAAATCTTCGTGAGGAACTCCCGCATCTTCGGATCCCGTTCGTCGCCGTATTCGACGCGGCGCAGGTCGCGCCGGTAAGCCTCTGTCTTCTCGAGAAACGTGACGAAGTTCGAGATGCCGACGACGTCGAGCGAGCAGCGGATGCGCGCGTCGTATGCGACGGCGGACGCGAGTGTCATGAAACCGCCGTAGCTTCCGCCCGTCACCATGATCCGGCCCGCGTCGAGGTCCGGCCGCGTCTGGATCCAGTCGAGGAGCGCTCCGATGTCCTTCACGGAATCCTCTCGGAGCATTCCGTTGTCGAGCTTCGAGAAGGTTTTTCCGAAGCCCGTCGACCCGCGGACGTTGGGGAACAGGATCGCGACGCCCTGCTCGTTCAAAAAATAATTGTTCCTGCCGAGATATCCCGGCCGCGCCTGGCCCTCGGGTCCGCCGTGGATGTTGATGATGACGGGCCGCTTCCCGGGAAACTTCGAGGGGGGCTTGTAGAGGAACCCTGAGATCGACTTTCCATCGAAGCTCTTCCACCGCACGAGCTCGGGCTCAGAGAACGTCTCGGGGTTCAGGCCTCCCGTTTCGCTGTCGGTCCAGCGGTCGACCTTTCCCGAGTCCGCGTCGAAGGAATACACGTCCGACGGGGACCGTGCGCCCGAGTAGCTGAAGGCGAGGTCGCGGCCGTTGTTGTGCCATCCGATGCTGCCGACCGTTCCGAGCGCGAGACCCGGAACCTTCGTGTCCCGGCCGGTCGCGACGTCGCGCACGCGGAGGACGCTCGCGCCGTCTTCGTTCGTCGCGTAGGCGATACGTTTTCCGTCCCTCGTGACGTCGAAGTCCTCGACGTCCCAGGGAATGGAGCTCGAAAGGTATTCGTGCTTTCCGCTCGCGAGCTCGATCCGCGCGAGCCGCTGGAACTCCGAATCCTTGTCGGTGGTCGTGTAGATCCACTTGCCGTCGGGGGAGAACCGTCCACCCCCGTACGCCACCTTGTCCTTGCCGCCCCTGGGCGTCACCGGGGTCTTTTCGCCCGTCGCCGCGTCGAAAAGCCAGAGATAGTTCTCGTTGATCGAGATCCCTTCGAGGACCAGGATCTTCCGGTCGTCGGGAGACCAGTCGAGCGGCTGCCAACCTCCGCCCGCGACCTCAGCGAGGCGCCGGTCGGTCTTCGGATCGCGGGCGTCCTGGACGTAGAGATCGACGTCCTGTCCGTTGCGGCGCGTCGACGTGTAAACGATTCGCTCGCCCCTATTCGAGAAGACGCCGCCGCCGTTTCGGGACTTCCCGTCCGTCAGCAGCGTGACGGCTCCCGTCGCCACGTCGTACCTGTAGCCCTGGAAGAATTCGCCGCCTCCGATGTCCTTGGAGAACAGGAAGAAGTCGCCGCTCGTCGGCGGGAAGCGGGCGCCCGCGACCCGGTCGGGAAAGAACGTCAACTGCCGCCGGGCTCCGCCGGGCATCCGGACCATGT
>JALZAT010000074.1 GCA_030948185.1 Acidobacteriota bacterium | reverse complement strand
GGCACTGGTTGGCGCGTAAACCACCTTCCGGTCCCCTCTCCCCCGTCCGCGGGGGAGAGGGAGCAGAAAAAACGCCCCGCCGGAGCGGGGCGTTTCGAAG
The DNA here is from genome assembly GCA_030948185.1 of Acidobacteriota bacterium. Lineage (GTDB taxonomy): Bacteria > Acidobacteriota > Thermoanaerobaculia > UBA5066 > Gp7-AA6 > JALYUA01. The sequence continues at coordinate 17,098 of JALZAT010000074.1, read as the reverse complement.
CGATTCGTGAAACCGAAAACTAAGCGAGAACGATGACCACCACGCGGCGGTTCTTGGAGCGGCCCTGCTTCGTCTTGTTCGGAGCGACGGGCTCATCCTCACCGTAGGAGATCGTCGACATCCGGTTCAGCGCGATGCCGGACTTGTTGAGATAGCGGCGAACCGCTTCGGCGCGCTCCGCGCCCAGCCGGTAGTTGACCATCGACGAACCGGTCGTGTCCGTGTGCCCCTGGATCTCGAGGTACACGTTCTTGTTCTCGGACTTCAGCTTGTCGGCGAACTCCGCGAGCTTCGCCTCGGCTTCCTTCGAAAGCGCCCACTTCGCCGTGGGAAATTTCACCGCGTCATCGGAGAGCACCAGCGAGTAGACGAACTTGCCCTCGGCGAGCTTGCCGGCGGCCTGCGCGCGCTCGAGCGCGTCGCGGGTCGACTTGTCGAGCTCCGTGATCCGCGTGTCGTGATCCCGGATCTTGCTCTGGGCTGTTTCGACCTGCGACTCGACCTCGTTGATCCTCTTCTCCGACGCGGCGCTGCTTTTGGAGACCTCGTCGCCGACGTAGCGCTTCGTCGCGCAGCCGCCCAGCCCGAAGGTGCCCAGAAGGAGCGCCCCGCCCACGATCCAGATTCCCGGTCTCTTCTTCATGTCTCCCCTCCTCAAAACTTCCTCACCTATGGGACCGCCGCGGGCGCCGTTCCCCGGTAACCGCGACGGGTGCGGACAATCCATTTGCCCGGCTTCAATACGGAAACGACCACCACCTGGTATTTTAGCTCTCCTCGACCCGATGGCGCGAATCCCATCAAATACTGTTTTCTCACCTCCCCGTTGATCTTCGCGGCGATTGGCTTCAGATCCTCTTCGCCCGACGCGAGAAACAGCTGCCCGCCGCTCGAGGCCGCGAGCAATTTCAAGTTGTCGAGCGCCAGATCCTTCCGCTCTTCGTCGCTCAATCGGTCGAAAGCCGCGTTCTTCATGCCCACGGCGTAGACCGGTATGGACACTTGCTGCAGGATCTCTGCCATTTCGAGGGAACTGAGCTTGCTCGCGTTGTCGACCCCGTCCGTAAAGAGCAGTACGGCCCGTTTACCGTTCCGTCCGGCCATCATTTTCGTAGGTGTGGCGGCCACCGCGTCGAAGAGTGCCGTGCGGCCTCCCGCTTCCAGGGTGTCGAGAACCCGCAGCAGCCGGGTCGGGTCGGGCGAGAAATCGGACAGGAGCGAGACCTCGTCCTCCGCGAACGCGAAGAGCGCGAAATCATCGCCGGCACGGCGGTTTTCGATCACGTGCCGCACCGCGCTCTTGGCCGATTCGAGCTTGCCGGCGAGCTTCATGCTCCCCGACGTATCGACCAGAAACGCGAACGACGCCGGAGCGCCCTCGTCCTTGTCGAACGTGTCGAGGTCGACCTTCACTCCGCCCGCCTGGATCCGGAAATCCTTCTTCAGGAGGTCGTCCACGAAGCGGCCCTTCGGATCGAACACGAGGACCGGCATGAGCACGTACTCGCTCCCCGCCGACTCCGTGTAGGTCGGAAGGGGGGTCTCTCTCGGCTTCGGAACTGCGGTCGGGGCGGTCGTCGGGGTCGCGCGGGGAAAGGGGGGTGTTGCGGTCGGGGCCACGAAACCGGCGGGGCCGGGCGAGACCTCCCGGAGGGGCCCTGCCGCGCGGGGGGTCTGTCCACCCGCCCGGACGGCCACGCCGAGGGCCAGCGTCACCACGAGCCAGAAACGCCCCATCTCTCAGGGGAAAAGCGATTTCCTGCCGGATAATTCCTCCCGATGCCCCTCCGAAGCCTGTCGGCTGTGCTCGTCCGCATCCATACCCCCGGCAACCTCGGCTCCTCCGCGCGGGTCGCGAAGAACTTCGGCCTCGTCGATCTTCGCATCGTCGAGCCCGCGGCGATCCCCGACGAGGACTCCACCCGGCTCGCCTCCGGCGCCGACGACGTGCTCGGGAGTGTCCGGCGGTTCCCCGACCTTGCCGCCGCGGTCGCGGATTTCGACGCGGTGATCGCGACGTCGTCGCTGCGAGGGCGCGACGAGCAGCGCTTTCTGACCCTTGGGGATCTTCCCGCGTTCCTCGCGGAGCTCGGGCCGAATGCCAGGACGGTATTCGTCTTCGGGCCCGAGCGCAGCGGGTTGACCGAGGAGGAGCGCTCACGGGCGAGCGCGTGCCTTCGGCTGCCTTCGCGGCCGGAGTTCCCGACGCTGAACGTCTCGCATGCGCTGGCCGCGGTGCTCGCGGTCGCCCGAATGGCCGAAGAGGGGTCGGCGGCGGGAGAAGCTGAGCGCGGGAACTGGGCCGCCGCGCGGGACATCGAAGGAGCCATCGACCACTGGGACCGCGCCCTGGAGGCCATCGGGTTCTACGACACGGGGCACCGCGACCGTTCCCTGCGGGCCTGGAGAAAGATCGTGGCGGGCCGGCCGCTCTCGGCGCGGGAGGCGGCGATCTTGAGAGGCGTCGCGAACCGCGTGATGGTGGCGCTTAGGCTCAAGAATCAGGAGACCGAAGGGGCGGATCCTTCGCTGCGCTCAGGATGATTTGACGCGCGTTCCGCGGGTCAAATCAGCTCCGCCTCCGCAAAAAAGAACGAGATCTCCGTGGCGGCGTTCTCCGCCGAATCGCTTCCATGGATCGCGTTGCGTTCGATGTCGGTCCCGTAGAGGTTCCGGATCGTTCCCGCGTCCGCCTTCTTCGAATCGGTGGCGCCCATGGTCTTGCGAAGGTGGGGCACGGCGTCGCCCCGCTCCAGAGCGGCGACGACGACCGGTCCCTCCGTCATGAACCGGACGAGCCCCTCGAAGAAGGGGCGTTCCCGGTGCACCGCGTAGAACGCGCGCGCCTGGTCTGGAGCGAGGCGGATCTTCTTTACGCCCGCGAGGCGGAAACCCTCGCGCTCCAGGTGGGCGAGGATGGCTCCGGCCTTTCCCGCGGCGACGGAGTCCGGCTTCACGATCGTCAGGGTTCGCTGGGTCAAGATTGTGGTTCCTTTCTTTCGGAGAGCGGCGATCGCGCCGGCTCTCCTAGAACTCCCGGATGTCGGGTGGGAGCTTGTCTTCGGTCAAAACTCCGGCGCGCTGAAGCGCCGAGAGCAGCGCGCGCGGGGTCTGGGATCCGATGAGCAGCGTCGAGCCGTCGGTGCGCGTGATGAGCACTCCCTGATTGCCGCGCGCGTTCAAGGCGCGGCGGCGCATGGACCCCCGGATCCCCCATCCGCCGTAGTCCCGGATCGGCCGGTAGGCGACGGCTTCCGCCCGCGCGATGCTCCGATAGGGAACGCACGTCGTCGTCAGAAAGCCGAGGCGCACCGTCACCTCGTCCGGGCCCACGGACGTCTTCAGACGCAGCGTCGCGAGCGAGAGCACGACGATCATGAGCACCGCGATCGCGGCGTAGATGCCGGGCCCGAAGCCCTGCGTCTCCTCGTAGAACGGCGCTCCGCTCACCGGCCCAGGACTTCCTTCATCCGGCTGCCCATGTCGGCCGGCGAACGGACGACGGCGACCCCGGCCGCCTCGAGCGCCTTCATCTTGTCGGCGGCGGTGCCGCGGCCGCCCGCGATGATCGCTCCCGCGTGGCCCATCCGCCGGCCCGGCGGCGCCGTCTGCCCGGCGATGAACGCGACCACCGGCTTCTTGAAGTTCCCGGCGATCCAGCACGCCGCCTCCTCTTCCGCCGATCCGCCGATCTCCCCGATCATGATGACGGCCTCGGTGCCGGGGTCATCCTTGAACGCCGCGAGGCAGTCGACGAAGCTCGTCCCGTTGACCGGATCGCCGCCGATGCCGATCACGGTCGACTGTCCCATCCCGAGCCGCGTCAGCTGATCCACCGCTTCGTAGGTCAGGGTCCCGGAGCGCGACACGACCCCGATCGTCCCGGGCTTGTGGATCCGGCCGGGCATGATTCCGATCTTGCACTCGCCGGGCGTGATGATGCCCGGGCAGTTGGGCCCGATGAGACGCACGGGCGGGTCCTGATTCGCGAGAGCCGCCTTGACCCGGATCATGTCGTTCGTGGGAATGCCTTCCGTGATGCACGCGATGAGCGCGACGCCCCCCTCGGCCGCCTCGACGACGGCGTCGGGGGCGAACGGAGGCGGAACGAAGATCATCGAGGCGTTCGCCGCCGTCTGCTCGACCGCGTTCGCGACGGTGTTGAACACGGGGATGCCCTCGTGCAGCGTGCCTCCCTTGCCCGGTGTGACGCCCGCGACGACCTGGGTCCCGTAGTCTCGGGACGCCAGGGCGTGGAAGCTCCCCTCCCGGCCCGTCAGGCCCTGGACGAGCAGGCGCGTCGCCTTCCCGACCCACACGCTCATCGGGTCGCCTCGACGACCTTCCGCGCCGCATCCGCAAGCCCGTCGGCCGGCGTGATCTTGAGATTCGAGTCTCGCAGAATCTGCTTGCCGAGATCCACGTTGGTGCCCTCGAGACGGACGACCACGGGAAGGGAGAGGCCCATCTCGCGGACCGCCGCGACGACCCCGTTGGCGATGATGTCGCACCGCATGATCCCGCCGAAGATGTTGATCAGGATCGCCTTCACGTTCTTGTCGGACAGGATGATCCGAAACGCGTTCTTGACCTGCTCTTCGTTAGCGCCGCCGCCGACGTCCAGGAAGTTGGCGGGCTCGCCGCCCGCGAGCTTCACGAGGTCCATCGTGGCCATCGCGAGCCCGGCTCCGTTGACCATGCACCCGACGGTTCCGTCGAGCTTGATGTAGTTCAACCCGAACCGCGAGGCCTCGACTTCGAGAGGATCTTCCTCCGAGAGGTCGCGCATCGCTTTCACGTCGGGATGGCGGAAGAGGGCGTTGTCGTCGAAGGTCATCTTGGCGTCGAGCGCGAGGACGTCGCCCGCCTTCGTCACGAGAAGGGGATTGATCTCGGCGAGCGAGGCGTCCGTCTCGACGTAGGCCTTGAAGAGCGTTGGCATGAAGGCGACGCCCTTCTTGAAGCTCTCCCCCGCGAGCCCGAGGGCGAACGCGAGCTTGCGCGCCTGGAAGGGGAACATTCCGAGCCCCGGGTCGAGAACCTCCCGCACGATCGCCTTCGGATCCTTCGCGGCCACCTCTTCGATCTCCATGCCGCCCGATTTCGAAACCATCATGGAAGGCAGCCCGCGGCCGCGGTCGAGGGTGATCGACAGGTAGAGCTCGCGGTCGATCTCCAGGGCTTCCTCGATCAGGACTTTCTGAACCCGCTTGCCCTCGGGGCCGGTCTGCGCGGTGACGAGCGTCATGCCGAGGATCTTCTTTGCGAGCTCCCGGGCCTCGTCCGGGTCCTTCGCGAGCTTGACGCCGCCGCCCTTCCCCCGACCCCCGGCGTGGATCTGCGCCTTGACGACGGCGCGCCCGCCGAGGCGCTTGGCAATCTCGCGGGCCTCCTCCGGATTGTCCGTGACTTCGCCGCGCGGTACGGGCACCCCGTAGCGAGCGAGGATCGACTTGGCCTGGTATTCGTGGACCTTCATGACGAGCGCGCGATTATATGGGGCCTTCCGGCAGGTGAGAGGAGAGAGGAGAGAGGAGAGAGGAGGAATGAAGAGTCCGATTCGATTCTCCGACCTCTCACCTCTCTCCTCTGACCTCTCTCCTACGTGCCGAAGAGTTTCTTCAGGCCGTGTACGGTGGTCGCCCGATACATCTCCGCGATCGCGGTCGTCAAGGGGATCGACTTCGGGCAGATGCGCACGCAGTTCTGGGCGTTGCCGCAGTCGTCGATTCCCCCCTCCGCCATGAGCGCCTCCAGGCGCTCCGCCGCGTTCATCGCGCCCGTCGGATGCGAGTTGAAGAGGCGTGCTTGCGCGATCGGGGCCGCCCCGATGAAGTTCGAGCGGTCGTTGACCTGGGGGCACACGTCGAGACAGTTTCCGCATGTGATGCACTTCGAGTACTCGTAGGCCTGCTGCCGCTCCGCCTCCGCCATCCGGGGACCGGGCCCGAGGTCGTAGGTCCCGTCGATCGGAACCCAGGCGTGCACCCGCTTCAGCGACTCGAACATCACCGAACGGTCGACGGCGAGGTCGCGCCGCACGGGGAACTTCGCCATGGGCTCCAGCCGGATCGGCTGGTCGAGCGCGTCGATGAGTGCCGTGCACGCCATCCGCGACTTGCCGTTGATCCGCATGGCGCAGGAGCCGCAGACCTCCTCGAGGCACGCTCGGTCGTAGACGACCGGCGAGGTCTTCTTCCCGTCGCGGGTAACGGGATTCTTGTCGATCTCCATCATGACGGAGATGACGTTCTGCCGCTCCCGGTAGGGAATCTCGTACTCCTCCCAATAGGGGTTGGAGGTCGGAGTGTCCTGGCGGCGGACCTTGAGCTGAATCGTTTTCGGCGGGGCCATCAGTATTTCCTCGGACGCGGTTTGATGAGGGAGACGTCCACCGGCGCATAGCTGATCCGCGGACCGTCCGGAGAGTGGTCCGCGATGGTGGTCTTCAGGAAGTTCGCGTCGTCGCGCGGGAGCGCATTCTCTTCCGTCAGGCCCTTCGCGATGTCGTGCACTTTGTAGTGCGCGCCCCGCGATTCGTCGCGCATCAGGGCTCCCCGGGTCATCACCCGCGCGATCACCAGCATGTTCCGGAGCTGATTGATGAACGAGATCTCCCGGTTCGCGAAGTTCGAGCGATCGGTGAGACCGACGTTCTTCAGGCGATCGGAGAGCTCCTGGAGCTTCGTCTCGGTCTCGCGGAGCTTTCCGTTCTCCCGGATGACGGTCACGTTGTCCGTCATCCAGTCGCCCATCTCCTCGGCGAGCTTGTGAGGGTTCTCGGGTCCGTCCGCGTTCGCGAGCCGGGCAAACTCCCCTTCCCATTTCTTGCGCGCGTCCGCGAAAGCGGCGTCCGCGGCGGGCAGCTTCGCCGCCGTCTCGCGTCCGTAGCGGACCATCGCGGGGCCGCCGATCTTTCCCCCGTACAGACACGACACGAGCGAGTTGGCGCCGAGCCGGTTCGCGCCGTGGATCGAAAAGTCCACCTCCCCCGACGCGTACAGTCCCGGTAAGTTGGTCGACTGATTCTTCGCCGAGCTCTCGTCCAGCATGCCCGTCCGCTCGTCCTTCGCGAACTGGACCCAGAGGCCGCCCATCGAGTAGTGCATGCCCGGGAAGACCTTCATGGGGGTGACGCGGGGATCGTCGCCCACGAACTTCTCGTAGATCTCGAGAATGCCCCCGAGCTTGACGTCGAGGTCCTTCTTCGGGAGGTGCGTCAGGTCGAGATAGACCTCGCGGCGTCCCCCGATTCCGTATCCGAGCAGGCAGACTTGAAAGATCTCCCGCGTCGCGATGTCGCGCGGCACGAGGTTCCCGTACGCGGGATATTTCTCCTCGAGAAAGTACCAGCGCTCCTTTTCGGGGATCGACTGCGGGTCCCGGGTATCGCCCTGCGTGCGCGGAACCCAGATGCGGCCTCCCTCGCCGCGCGCTGACTCGGACATGAGGCGGAGCTTGTCCGTGCCGGGAATCGACGTGGGGTGGACCTGGATGAATTCGCCGTTGGCGTAGCGCGCTCCATCCTGGTACGCCGCCGAGGCCGCCGTTCCGGTGTTGATGACGGAGTTCGTCGAACGTCCGAACACGATCCCGGGGCCGCCCGTCGCGAGCATCACGGACATCGCCGGGAAGGCCTCGATCTTCATCGAGTACCAGTCGAGAGCGACGATCCCGCGGCAGCTCCCGTCCGCGTCCCGGACGAGACCCAGAAACTCCCAGGACTCGTACTTGCGCACGAGCCCTGCGACTTCGTAACGGCGGACCTGCTCGTCGAGCGCGTAGAGGAGCTGCTGCCCCGTCGTCGCTCCGGCGAAGGCCGTGCGGTGAAACTTCGTGCCCCCGAACCGGCGGAAGTCGAGCAGGCCCTCGGGCGTGCGGTTGAACATCACGCCCATCCGGTCGAGGAGGTTGATGATTCCCGGCGCCGCGTAACACATCGCCTTGACCGGCGGCTGGTCGGCGAGGAAATCGCCCCCGTACACCGTGTCGTCGAAGTGGATCTCCGGCGAATCTCCTTCGCCCTTGGTGTTCACCGCGCCGTTGATCCCGCCCTGGGCGCACACCGAGTGGCTCCGCTTGACGGGGACGATCGAGAAGAGATCGACGGAAACGCCCATTTCCGCGGCCCGGACGGTCGTCATGAGCCCCGCCAGACCCCCGCCGACCACGATGATTCGTTCGTCCGTCATGGTTCAGGTGAGAGGAAAGAGGAGAGGGGTAAGAGGGAAGCGGGTCCGGCTCGACCCCTCTCTCCTCTCACCTCTCATCTCTCACCTTTCTCACAAGCGGAATGCGGAGATCGAGCGCACGCCCAGAAAGGAGAGCGCCACGAAGACCGCGAAGGAAATGTACATCATGCGGCGCTGCGCCTGCGGGCCGACGGTGAGCCCCCAGACGATCGAGAACGACCAGATTCCATTGGCGAGGTGGAAGGTCGCCGACAGGATCCCCGCGATGTAGAACGCGTAGATCCACGGGTTCGCGACGGCCGCCTGCACCTGGTTGAAGAGGTTCAGGCTCTCGTGGTCGTGGAGCTGGACGAGACGCGTCGTCCAGTAGTGAAAGAGGATGAAGGCGAAGACGATCACGCCCGTCACGCGCTGCAGCGTGTACATGGCGTTTCGGAAGTAGAGGTTCGAGATCGGGTTCGGAGCCGCCGTTCCCGTGACGAAGAGGCCGTAGACCCCGTGGTAGAGGAGCGGCAGCGCGATGATCAGGATCTCCGCGGCGACCGCGAACGGGAGCGTCTGGAGCTTGTGGGTCATCTCGTTGTAAGCGTCCGCGCCCCGGGTCGCCTGGTAGTTCTCGAAGAGGTGGAAAGCGAGGAACCCGCCGATCGGGACGATGCCCGAAAGGGAGTGCAGGCGCCGAAGCCAGAACTGCCGGTCGCCCGTCATACCTTGAGGATCCGGAAGAGCTCTCGCACCGCGTCTGCGGATTTCGCGAGCGCCGCCTTCTCCTCATCGAGCAGCTGGATCTCCATGATCTCCTCGACGCCGCGGCGGCCGAGCTTCACCGGCACACCGAGGTAGACGTCCCGCATCCCGTACTCGCCCTGGAGGTAGGCGGCGCACGGGAGGATCTTCTTCTTGTCCTTCAACACCGCGTCGACCATTTCGACGACCGCGGACGACGGCGCGTAGTAGGCGGAGCCCGTTTTGTAGTAGTTGACGATCTCGGCTCCCCCGTCGCGCGTGCGCTGGACGATGGCGTCGATCTTCTCCTTCGGCATCAGCTCGGTGATCGGTATCCCGGCCACCGTCGAGTACCGTGGAAGTGGGACCATCGTGTCCCCATGGCCGCCGAGCACGAAGGCATGGGTGTTCTCGACCGAAACCCCGAGCTCCTCGGCGATGAACCACCTCATGCGGGCGGAGTCGAGGATCCCGGCCATCCCGAACACGCGCTCCCGGGGGAATCCCGAAACGCGCCGAGCGACCTCGCACATCGCGTCGAGCGGGTTCGAAACCACGATCAGGATCGTGTCGGGAGACCGCCGCGCGATTTCGGAGACGACGCCGCCGACGATCTCGCTGTTCTTGTTGACGAGGTCGTCGCGGGTCATTCCCGGCTTGCGGGCGAGACCGGCCGTGATCACCACGACGTCGGAGCCCTCGGTCTCGTCGTACCCGTTCGATCCGCGGATCCGCGCGTCGAAACGCTCGACGGGGGCGGACTCCATCATGTCGAGCGCCTTGCCCTGCGGGATTCCGTCGATGATGTCGACGACCACGACGTCGGCGAGCTCGCGCTCGACGATACGCTGCGCCGCCATTGCGCCCACGTTTCCGGCGCCGACGACCGTGACTTTCTGTTGCATGCGGCGCGAATATATCTCCGCCCGCTAGAATAGCGATGCGTGAGCGAGCGGCCGACTTACAAGACACATCCCCTGTGGAACCAGGCGATGGCGCTCACGCGCGAGTCGTACGCGCTGGCCGGTCTCGTCGAAGAACGAGAACCCGACCTCGCCCGCCGGATGAAGAAGGCGGCCGTTTCCGTGCCCGCCCAGGTCGCCGGCGCCCTCGGAGCCGGCTGTACGGAACGCATCGTACACATGCGCTCGGCGCGCGGTGCGCTCGCCGAGCTCGCGCGCGAGGCGCGCCGGGCCACCGTTCCGGGGAACGAGGAGCTCGCCCGGCGAGCGGACGAGCTCGACCGGAGGGTGCTCTTCGAGTTCGGCGCCGGAGAAGCGTACTCGTGAGCAGGAAGGTGAGAGGAAAGAGGACACAGGAGAGAGAGACTCGCGGCCGCTTTGTTTTCTCGCCTCGGACCCCTGACCTCTCTCCCCTTACCTCGATTCAACCAGGATGACGTCTCCCTCGGCGGCGGAGCCCTCGATCCGCGTCATCATGATGCCCAAGGACACGAACGCACACGGGACGATTTTCGGCGGAGTGATCCTCTCCTACATCGACCAGGCGGCAGCGGTGGAAGCGAGGCGCCACGGCGCGACGCTCGTCGTCACGGTCGCGATGCGGGAAGTGGTGTTCCACCAACCCGTCAACGTCGGTGACCTCGTGTCCTTCTACACCCGCCTGCTGCGAATCGGCCGCACGTCGATCACCGTCGCCGTCGAAGTCTTCTCGCAGAGAGAGGACGGAGCGGAAAACCGCGTCAAGGTGACCGAGGCGGAAGTCACGTTCGTCAACCTCGATCGGAACCGCAAGCCGCTCGCGATTCCCGGCAAGTAAGCCGCGAAAATAACAAGGACCCCGCGAACGGGGCCCTTGTGTCCGACATAGCCGGACGAGAGTCCGGCAATGGCTACGATCTCTGGAGCGATTCTACCACTCGTTCTCCTCTTTGGACGGCGGCGGCGGGTGGCCTTCGTCCTCCTCGTCGAGGTCCGCTGCCGCGCCTCGCGCGATCTGCTCGGCGTCGTGAGTCCGGGAGAATTCCTTGACGCCCTGCCGGTACTCCGTGTCGGCCTTCCAGTTTCCTTCGCCGTACATCTCGCCGGAACCGCCGCCCTTCGCCGACGTGCGAGTCGTCCGGCTCGCGACCGCCCCCCGGCCGGCCGTCGAGGAAGACTTCTTCGCTCGCGAAGCCGCCGTTCCCGACGAAGACTTCGCCGAGGGGCTCTTCTTCGCCGGGCTCTTCGAGGAGGTCTTCGACCGCGAGCTCGAAGTGCTCGGCTTCTTGCGCACCGTCGCCGATTTGCGGGACGACGAGCGGGAGCGGGAAGACTTCGAAGACGTCTTCTTCTTCGATTTCGACGCGCCCCGGGCCGCCGCGGACTTCCGACCCGTCTTCCTGGCTCGACTGGAGCTCTTTGATCTGCTCGCGGCGCTTCCGGCCGCTTTCTTCTTCTTCGTCTTCTTCGCCACTCGATTTCCTCCTCTTCCCGGGCCTCGCCGGAGCCCGGATCATACAATTCGAATCCTGTCGAATCGAGATGGCGACCGCGTTCTGATCACCGTCCTCCCCGCGGGTCTGCGCATCGAGGTGAAGCCGCTCGTCCGAAGCCGGCGCCAGAGGCGCAGGCTGGCCCTCATGGCGGCCGGCCTCGTCGGGGCCGCTCTCTTCGCCGCGGCCCGGTTGGCCTTCATCTGGGAGGCGGGGCTCCGGAAGGGCGACTACTCCCAGATCCCGCTGCCGGTTCTCATTGCCCTCTCCGCCGCGGTCGGACTCTCCACGCCGCTCGTGCTCCTGGGCCTCGCGGCGCTGGCGTTCGCCGAGGAGCTCGTCGAGGTCGGCCCAGCGGAGGTCGTGATCCGGACGGCGGCTTTCGAGGCGACGACCGTCCGGCGGATCGACCGCTCCGCTCTCGAATGCTGGCGCGAGACCCTGCTGCCGCTGCCTCCGTGGTGGACCTGGTCGGTCGCGCGTCTGGCCGCCCGCGCGTCCGGCCGCTTCTATCCGTTGGCCGCGATGGCCGGCCCGCGGGAAAAGCGAAAGATCGGAGCGGCCCTCGCCCGAGCGACCGGAACGCCCTTCGTGGACGACTTCGGAAGGGAATTGCCCCGGGCAGCCCGCCTGTTAAACTCCTTCAGTGACTGATATTTCCACCCCCGACAAGCACCTGACCTCCCTTCGACTCGCCGACTTCGACCTGCCGGACGAGGTCCGCTGGGGGGTCGGCGAGGCCGGCTTCGTGTTCGCCACTCCGATCCAGGCACGGACGCTCCCCTCGACCCTCGCCGGCCGCGACATCGCCGGCCAGGCCCAGACCGGGACCGGCAAGACCGCCGCCTTTTTGATGACCATCTTTTCGCGGCTTCTGCGTCACCCGAGGCCGGGGCCGGCTCGCGGACCGAGAGCGCTCATCGTCGCCCCGACCCGGGAGCTCGTCGTTCAGATCCGGCAGGACGCGGAGCAGCTCGGACGGCATACGGGCCTCTCCACGCTGGCCGTTTACGGCGGCATCGACTACCGGCTTCAGCGCGACGCCGTCAAAACGGTCCCCGACATCCTCGTCGGAACGCCGGGCCGCCTGATCGACTACGAGCAGCAGGGAGCCACGACTTTCCGGGACGTCGAAATCCTCGTGGTGGACGAAGCGGACCGGATGTTCGACATGGGTTTCATCCGGGACCTCCGCAAGATCCTCCGCCGCTGCCCCCCCTACGACAAGCGCCAGACGCTCCTCTTCTCGGCGACCCTGTCCGTGCGGGTGATGGAACTCGCCTACGAGCACATGAACAACGCGGAGAAGGTCGAGGTCGAGCCGGAGCGCATCGGCGCGCACGGGATCGAGGAAGTGCTCTACCACGTCTCTTCGACCGAAAAGTTCCGCCTGCTCCTCGGAGTTCTCGAGCGGGAAGGCGGCTCCCGGGTGCTCATCTTCGTCAATCGGAGAACGACGGCGTTCGACGTCGTGAAGGGACTGACCGCGAACGGGTATCCGACGAGGGCGCTCGCCGGAAACGTCCCGCAGGACCGCCGCTTGAAGATCCTGACGGACTTCAAGGAAGGCCGGCTCGCCGTGCTCGTCGCGACGGACGTCGCGTCACGCGGCCTCCACATTGAAGGCGTCTCTCACGTCATCAACTACGACCTGCCGCAGGACGCGGAGGACTACGTGCACCGGATCGGCCGGACAGGCCGGGCTGGAGCCGTCGGAACCGCGGTGTCCTTCGCCTGCGACGACTACGTGTTCTCCCTCGACGCGATCCAGAAGCTGATCGACCGTCCAATCCGGGTCGAGTGGCCGGGCGAGGAACACTTTCGCTCCGGAAAACTCTCGAACGCGCCGCGCCCGCACGTCTCGCACGCGGGACACCGCGGTCCCCGCCGCGAAGCGCCGGGCCGGATACGGATCCCGATTGCCGCCTCGGGGGCCGAAGACCCGGACTCGTTCGGAAGGACGAAGAGAAAAAGCCGGAGGCGCTAACTTCGGCGAGCCAGTCTTTTCCAAGCGAAGCGCTCTCTCGGCCGCCGTTCGCGCAGCGAATGCCCGCGGCCGAAAGTCAACGCCGCGGCCTAAGCCGCGACCAGGGAACCGGTCGAGACCCAGTGCACGAGGAGGCGGCGGATCCGGTACGAGTCCGCCTTCACGGCCGCCTCGCAATCCTTGGGGGTCGAGCCCTGTGACGCGCGGTTCCAGAGATCACGCAGGAGGATCCCGTCCTTCTCCTCGGGCGGCGCCGTGGGTTTGACGTCCGTCGACTTCAGCGCGACCTCGTCGGGCACCAGCGCGGCAGCCTGCTGGAGCTCGTCATACCGGCGCATTCCCTCGAGCGAGAGCGGCAGGATCTCGCGGAGCTTCGCGGATCCGCTCTCGTCGGCCGCTGGATCGGGGAGTCTCGAGAACAGAAAGGTCCCGGGCACCGGCCGTTCGAAGAGCTGATAGAAGGCCTCCTCCCCGGAGAGTTGGCCGGTCTGGCAGGCCTTGAGCTTTCCCGCCCGAAGCCCGATCGTTCCGAAGATCTCCCCCTTGCGGTCCCGGAGGAGAACGGAGCCCGTGACGCGCGATTCCGCGAGACTCTGGAGAAGAGCCGGCAGCCCGAAGATGTCGAGGTCACCCGAAAGCGTCGCGGACGGCGTCGTCGCCGACGCGGCCTCGGGGGGCGGGGCCGGAGCGGCGAGGGTGGAGAGCGCCTTGGCCGCAGCCTTTCCGACCTCGTGATTGGAGAAACGTTTCGCGAGCTCTTCGAGCGCGGAGCGGACGGCGGGAGCCGGAGTGCAGGAGATCGCCTCGATGCAGGAGAAGAGGCCCTGGTCGTTGGGGTTCAAGACGAGACCGAAGAGCTTGAAGGGCGCGCTCGACTTCATCGCGGCAAGCAGGCGATCGAGCGCCTCCCCGTCCCCGGAGAGATCCTGCCCGGCAAGCTCGGCGAGGCGCGCCATCGTGTCGCCGAGCTCCGGTTTTCTCTTGAGACCGTGATCGATGACCGCGCGGCGCGCGCCGGGGGTGCCGAACCGCGCGAGAGCCGCGACGACCCGGTCGAGGAGCAGCCGTCCCTCACGGGGGTCGTACGGGGTCTCGTCTGGTTTTCCGAGCAGCACCGTCTCGAGGTCCTGGAGAAGGGCGATCAGCGTGTGCTCCGCCTTCTCGTGCTTCAACTGCCCGAGGTTCGCGATCGCCTCCTTGACGAGGGGAGCCGGGAATCGAAGCTCCGTGTGGCGAACGGCGAGATCGACGTCCTCGTCGATCGGCGTGCCGGGAGGCCTCGGAATCCGCCGGAGGAGATAGAGCAGGTTGCGCCGGAAGTACCAGTCCTCGTCCGCCGTGCCGCGGCCGAACATCGGGCGAAGCTCCGCGAGCGCGGCCTCGCGGGCGGTCGCTCCGTGCACTTCGAGCAGCAGCAACAGAAGCCGGCGTCTCTCGCGCTTGACCTCCCGCCGCAGGTCCCCGAGGAGCCCCTCGGGCGTCAGCGAAAGGAAAAAATTGAGCACCTTGCGCAGCTGCGGGTGGAGATCCGGCGCTTCCGCGTACTTGCGAAGCCGATCGGGGTCGAGTGCGTCGTCATCCTTCTTCCGGATCATCTGGGCGGCGACCGGGTCGATCTTGCGGTCCGCGATGATCTGGTTCGCGAGGTCGATCATCGTGCCCGCCTGCGCGAGAGAACCTTCGTTGAAGCGATCGACGGCGGAACGCACGAGCTCCTGGAACCGCCGGCCGCCCTCGGCGGGGTCTTCCGTCTCCGTCACGATCCGGCGCATGGCCTCGACCGCCGGGCTCGCGCGAAACCCCGCGGCCCTCGGATCGTCGGAGACGCCCGGCACGACCCATCCCGGAAGGCTGCTGCCGAGCGACTTGAAGACGTCGCCCGTGTTGACGTTCAATCCCATCTCGCGGAGCCTCTCGAGGTACTGCTCGAACTCCTTGCCGGTCTGCGAGGTCCTCGCCGCGGCGGCGAGCGCGGCCGACGCGAGGGGGGCCGCTTTCCCGCCGCCTCCCCCGCCTCCGGCGCTCCCGCCGCCGGCCGAGACCTCGCGCTCGAGACGGTCGAGGAGCACGGAGAGGCGCCGCAGTCCCACGAGCTCGTCTCCGCCCTCTCCCGGCCGGACCGTCCCACCGGTCGCGGTCCGAGGCCGGGGAGTCCCGCCCGGCCCCTGGCGGAAGATCGCGTCGTGCGACGCCGGTCCGGACGTCGCGGCCGCTTCCTTCAAGCGCGCCAGGTTCTCCCGGAGAAACTCCCGGTCGCCTTCCGGGCAGTAGGCGAGGATTCGTTCCTTGAGCTCCACCAGGTACGTTTCGAAGGGAGCCTGGGGGACGAGCTTGAACTCGCCCATCAGGTGGATCTTCTTCACCGCGTGAAAGAGGTAGTCCGAGACGGGGATCTCCGTCGAGCCGCGGTACTGCGAGGCAGTCCAGGAGTGGATGTTCTGCGCCATCAACTCGGGCGAGTAGCGTAGGAGGAGATGGATGGAATCCGCGACGACTAAGGGCGGCAGGAAATCGGAGAGGTACTGCTGCAGCTCGTCGAGCGCCTCCCGAACCTCCGCAGTCAATTGTTCACCGGACATGGTACGGTCTCATAAGGCTAACTCACGCCGCGCCAAAGCCCGCCGCCCTTTCGCCGTCCGGCCCCGAAGGGCACGCGCCGTCAGAAGCTCTTCAGAAAGTCCGCGTTCGTCCGGAATTTCGACAGTCTGCCGAGAACGAGCTCCATCGCCTGGATCTTGTCCACGGCGGCGAGCGCGCGGCGCAGTTTGACGATCTTCGGGAGCTCCTCGGGGTCGTAGAGCTTTTCTTCTTTTCGGGTCCCCGACTGGGGAATGTTGATGCAGGGGAAGATCCGGCGGTTGAAGAGGTCCCTGTCGAGCACGATCTCCGTGTTCCCGGTGCCCTTGAACTCCTGGAAGATGATCTCGTCCATCCGGGAGCCGGTGTCGACGAGCGCGGTCGCAATGATCGTCAGCGATCCGCCGCCCTCGGCGTTGCGCGCCGCGCCGAAGAACCGCCGCGGCTTCTCCATGGTCCGGGCGTCGATTCCTCCGGACATGATCTTCCCGCCGCCCTTCTGCATGTGGTTGTAGGCGCGCGCCATGCGGGTGATCGAGTCGAGGAAGATGATCACGTGCTTCCCGCATTCCACCAGCCGACGGGCCCGTTCGGCGACGATCTCGGCGACGGCGATGTGGTTCTCGGCCGAGAGATCCGCGGAGGAGGCGATGACCTCTCCGCGGACGCTTCGGCGAAAGTCCGTGATTTCTTCGGGGCGCTCGTCGATCAGCAGAACGATGACGTAAACGTCAGGATCGTTTTCGGAGACGGCGTGCGCCATCCGCTTCAGAAGAGTCGTCTTTCCCGCCTTCGGGGGAGCGACGATCAGGCAGCGCTGGCCCCGTCCGATTGGCGTCAGCAGGTCCGTGACCCGGCCGCACATCTCTTCGGGATCCGTCTCGAGCTTCAAGTGGTCATGGGGGTCGATCGAGACGAGCTCGCCAAAGGCGGGGCGCTGGCGAAACGCGCCGGGCTCCATCCCTTCGACCGTCTCGACGCGGCGGACCACCGGCCGATTCCCCTCGACCGCGAAGCCCGTGATCAGCGCACCCGCTTCGAGGCCCTCGCGGGTGATGACGTCGCGCGGGACGATCGGGTCCTTGGGAGTTGGAAGGTAGTTGTTCTTGGCCGAAACGAGGATGCCGGGAGCGCTGTCCTTGGGAGGTAGGAACAGGACGCCTTCGACGGGCCGGTCGGGAC
>JALZAT010000034.1 GCA_030948185.1 Acidobacteriota bacterium | reverse complement strand
AAACGTCGCCTTCACTTCGCGTCGCTTCGTTCCGGCTCCCGCCGCGTCAGGCTCCTCCCTCCCTTCGGTCGGGAGACTCCTAACGCGGCGAGCGGATGAACGAGTGAGGCGCATTACTCCTCTCCCCCGGGCGCGGGGGAGACGTTGGGTGAGGGGGATTACGCGGCGCGGGAAGTCTCCCGAAGTAACCGAGGGAGGAGGCCCGCGCCGCGGGAGGCCGGGCGAGGCCCGGCCGACGTGGGTGAGGGGGACGTTATGCTGCCCGAGATGTCCCTTTCCTTCGACCCGCTCGGCGCGACTCTCCCTCAATGGGAAGCGCTCGTGGCGGAATGGTCCCTGCCGCGGTACCGCGCGCGCCAGATCTTCGACGCTCTGCACCGGCGCGGGCTGCGCGGGTGGGAGCACGTCCAGGAGCTTCCCGGCCCTCTTCGGGAGCGTCTTGCCGCCGAGGTTTCGATTTGGCTTCCCGAGATCGCGCGTCGGGAGTCCTCCTCCGACGGGAGCGTGAAGTACGGCCTCCGCCTTCAGGACGGCGCTCTCATCGAGGCGGTCCTGATGCCCGGCAACCGCTCGTTCTCCGAAGCGAACGAATTCGAGGACGCGCGGGCCCCGCGGGATGAGGTTCCGGTCCCGGCGCCTTCCCGCCGCGGGAGCACGGCGCCGCTCGAGAAATTCACCGTCTGCCTTTCGTCCCAGACGGGATGCGCGGTCGATTGCGCGTTTTGCGTCACGGGGCGCCTCGGCGGCGGCCGCAACCTGACCGCGGGCGAGATCCTCGCGCAGCTCTACGCGGTCCTCGACGATTCCGGCCGCGCCCCGGAAGGACTCCGGGTCGTCTTCATGGGGATGGGCGAGCCGTTTCTGAACCCGGAGGGAGTTTCGGGAGCACTCGACGTGCTCTTCGAGATTCTCGCGCCCCGGCGCGTGACCGTCTCGACCTCGGGGATCACGCCCGCGTTCCCTCTCTTCGCGGGACGCGAGCGGAGGCCGAACCTCGCCGTCTCGATCAACGCCGCGGACGAGGAGACCCGCGCCCGGCTGATGCCGATCACCCGAACCTATCCGCTCGCCGGGGTCGCGGCGGCGATGCGCGCATGGCCGCTCGAATCGCACCGGCGGATGACGGCGGAGTACGTTCTGATCCGCGGGGTGAACGACTCTCCGGAGGACGCGTCCCGTCTCGCCCGCCTCCTTTCGGGGATGCGGGTGAAGGTCAATGCCATCCCGTTGAACGAGGACCCCGTCTACCTTCCGGGCTGGAAGCGCCCCGGGGAGCCGGCGATCGAGGCGTTTGCCGGGCGGCTCTCGGCGGAAGGCATTCCGGTCACGGTGCGGCGGAGCCGCGGGCCGGACGCGCAGGCTGCCTGCGGACAGCTCAAGGGGAGGACAGAGGACCCCCGGAAACGGCTCGACCAGCGTAAAATGTCTTAAACATGGCCGAAATGTCGGAGACCAGGGTGGGCGCGAGCGCGTCCGATGAGGTCGCGCGTCTCAAGGAAGAGCTCCGGGCCGAGCGCGCGCTGAGGCTCGGGCTCGAGACCGTCCATGGCGCTCTCCAGGCGGCCTTTGCAAAGCTCGAGGGCGGGGTGCTCCTGATGGACCTCGAGCGGATTCTTTTCGCGAATCCCTCCGCCGCGGAGGCGTTCGGCATCCCGGCCGAGAAGCTGCTGCGCATGACGCGGGAACAGTTTCTGCGGGAGCTGCGACGATGCTTCGACGATCCGCCGGACTTCGTAGAACGGATCCGGGAAAGGCGCGGCGGCGCGGACGAGATCCGCGGCGAGTTCGAGGTCCAGTGGCCGGCGTGGCGCGCACTGCGCTGGGTCAGCAAGCCGGTGCGGCTGCCCGACGGGCCGGGACAACTCGTGCTCTTCAACGACATCACCGCGGACTCGGACCTCGCGACCGGGCGCGAGCAGCGCGCCCTGATCGACGAGTTGACCGGCCTCGAGAACAGAAAGGCCGGGGAACAGTCGGCGCAGCGCGAGATCGCCCAGGCGCGGCGGTTCGGCCGCCCCCTTTCGTTCGTGCTCTTCGACGTCGACCACTTCAAACGCGTCAACGACACGTACGGGCATCTCGTGGGAGACGCCGTTCTCCGCGAAGTCAGCCGGTACATGAAGGAGCTCCCGCGCGGCGGCGATACCGCGGTGCGGTGGGGCGGCGAGGAATTCCTGCTGATCCTGACCGACGTCGGCATCGACGGCGCGAGGCTCTTCGGAGAACGCGTCCGCGCGGCCATCGAGTCGATGAGCGTCCCGGGAGTGGGCGGCGTCACGATCTCCGCCGGCGTCGCGGAGCTCGAGCTCGGCGAGGACGAGCCGGGTCCCGCGATCGCCCGCGCGGACGCCTGCCTGTACGAGGCGAAGAGCAAGGGAAGAAACCGGGTGGTCTAGCCAGAGAAGGTCAGAGGTCAGAGGTCAGAGGTCAGAGGTGAGAGGCCTCTGACCCCCTCACCTCTTTCCTCTTTCCTTTTTCCCCAGATTCTCTTCGAAGAACCCACTCCACCTCCGAAGGTACTCCTCCCGCTCGACGCGCTGCGCCTCGTCGTCGTGGTGGCAGTGCCCCGCCGCGGCCGGCCGCCATATCTCGCTGCCCGGCGGCAGAGCATCGGCGAGCCTCGCGGCGAAGACGGGCGGAATGAGATCGTCGCGGCGCCCGTGCACGAGGCAGATCGGCGCGCGGATCGCGGCGGCCGCGGCGATCGGATCGAGCTCCTCGAGCCCCTCTCCCTTTCCGCGCAGCACGAGCGCCTGCCGCACCGTGCGGACCGCCCGCCGGATTGCGAACGACGTCGTCAGCCCGAGCAGCGCGGGCGGAATGCCGGTTGCCCTGGAGAGATAGCGCCGTGCCATGGCCCGAGCGTCGGCGAAGGGGGATTCGAGCCAGATCGCCCGGATCCGCGGCTCCCGCGCCGCCCACTCGAGGGCGACGGAGCTTCCCGCCGAGCAGGAGTGCACGCCGAGCCGCGAGGGGTCGAGATGAAAACGCCCGGCCGCGCGGGCGAGCGCGACCGCCATGTCCTCGCGCTCCAGGAACCCGAACGTGAAGAAGGAGCCGAGGCTCGGAGGGTGTCCGCGCAGATCCGGAATGAGCACGTTGTAACCCTGGCCGACCGCTCGAACCGCATCCGTCCTCCACTCGCCCGCGCCGCCACCCTTTCCGTGCAGAAAGACGATGGTCGCGCGCGTCGAAGGCGCTCCCGGGGTGGCGAAGACTGCGGCGAGTACGACGGGAGCGCGGGCCGCTCCCTCGAAGCGGAAGTCCGCCACCTCCGCGCCGGCGTCGGAGAGCGCAGCGACGAGCGCCTCGCGCGATTCGCGCAGCGGGGCGAGGCCTCGCGAGGAAACGAGCCGTTGCGCGACCCGGCGGGAGAGCAGCCACGACGCGCCGACGTACGCGGCGCCGCCCGCGAGGAGAGCCAGCGGAAGGCGGCGGCGCATGGGAAGAAGCTATCAGGCCGCCGTCCGCCGCTAGAATGGCCGCGATGCGCTCCGGGCTCTTCGTTCTCGTCACGATGCTCGCGGGCTCCGGGCTCGCCGCGCAACAGCCGGCGGCGCCTTCGCACTTCCGGGTCGTTTCCGTCGGGGAGCGGGCGTTCGCCGCCATTGCGAGAGAGGGGGACCGCGCCGCCATAGGCAATGCCGGTTTCGTCGAGGGCTCGACGGGCGTCCTCGTCGTCGACGCGTTCGCGACCGAGGAGGCGGCACGAGAGCTCCTCGCCGAGATCCGGAAGACGACCGCGGTTCCCATCCGGTGGGTGGTCAACACGCACTACCACTACGATCACCTGGGCGGGGACGCGGTTTTCCGGCGGGAGGGCGCGGTCGTGGTCTCCCATGAGAACGTGCGTCGCTGGACCCGCACCGAGAATTTCAAATGGCACAAGCAGATCAGCGCGGCCGACCGTGCAATGCTCGCGGCCCTCGTTCTTCCGGACATCACCTTCGCCGACGGCGTCACGCTCCAGCTCGGAAACCGGACGGCGCAGGTGCTCTTCCAGCCCGGTCATACGGGAGGAGACTGCGTCGTCCGTGTCCCCGAATCCGACGCCGTCTTCGGAGGCGACCTCTTCTGGAACGCCACGGTTCCCAATACCGTCGACGCGAACACGGCCGCGTGGCTCGAGACGCTCGACGCGCTCGTGCGGGCCTATCCTTCGGCCACGTTCGTCCCGGGGCACGGGGAGCCCGGCCGCGCGCTCGCCGTGAGGTTCTTCCGTGACTACCTTTCGACGCTGCGTCAGGTGGTGGCGCGGGGCATGGATCGAGGACTGGCCGGTGCCGCGTTGGCCGACGATGCCGTACAGATCCTGAAGCCCCGCTACGGGGCCTGGACCTGGTTCGACCAGTTTGCCGCGGCCAATGCCCTGCAGACGGAGCAGGAGATGCGGGGAACGAAGAGGACTGCCACATCTTTCAAGGAGATCCCATGACGGAGATTCCTTCCGGCAAGAACACGCACGTCCCGCAGGCCGACGGCGCGCCGTCCCCCGGAGGAGGCGCCGTCCCGGCGGTCGAGACCCACCGATACCACGTGTCCCTGACCTGGACGGGAGACGGGATGGGGTGCGGTGAGGCCCGCGTCGCGGATGAAACGTTCGCGATCCCGATCGGAGGCGGAAAGGAGCTCGGCGGATGCGGCAAAGGAGCGAACCCGGAGGAGATGTTCCTGGCCGCCGTGGGCTCCTGCTGGATCGCGACGTGGGCGATATTCCTGAAGAAGCTGGGGGTGCCCTACGAATATCCGCAACTGCGGCTCACGGGAGAGCTCGGCAAGGACCCCGCGGGAGGGTTCCTCATGACGAAGACGTCGATCTTCGCGCTCGTTCCGGAAGCGCTCATCGCGGAGCACCGGACGGCGATCGAAAAGACCGTCAAGCTCTCGGAGAAGTACTGCATCATTTCGAAGATCGCCAAGACGGCAATGCCGGTGGAGGTTTTTCTGGAGGGAATCTAAGGGGCCTGGCGTGTCATGACAAAGCGAGGTTCGATGCGCCGGATACCGATCGAGGATTCTTTCGACCTGCACTCGTTCCTCCCCCGGGACGTCGCGTCAGCGCTCGGCGAGTACCTGCGAGAAGCCCGCGAGGCCGGATTCGAAGAAGTCCGGATCATCCACGGGAAAGGCATCGGAGTGCGCCGCGCGGAGGTGCGGAAGCTGCTCGCGGCGCGCACCGATGTCCTGGAGTTCTTCGACGCGCCGCCCGAGCGGGGAGGCCCGGGGGCGACGGTTCTTCGACTGAGACGGCGGACGGCGGACGGCTGAGGGCTAGTCCCGCCCGCTCCGGACCGCGTCCGCGGTCGCGCCGAAGACCAGGATCTCGCCGCAGAGGCACGCGGTCGTGAAGCCGCCGAGCGAATCCGTGGGCGTGTTGACGATCTGCCTGCCGTCGTTGACCGTGCGATCGGCGGACCATCGCCGGAGCGACCCCGACACCCCGCCGCCCGGAAGCGCCGTCGTGTTGACGGCGATCTGGCAGGAACAGGCCGGGCATTCCGTCCAGTGGTATCTCACGTGCGTTCTCTCCTGGCCGCCGCGGCGGGGCTCGTCGTCGTCAATTCGTCTTGTCCCAGGTGCGGCGAGTCGGGTTGGGTGTCTCTCTCGCGCCGCCCCGCTGGAGGGGATCGCCGCGCATCTGCTTCAGCGCTTTCTTCCGCTCGTACATCACCCGGTCAGCGGTCTCGATCGCCATGTCGAACGGCACCCGGGAAGAAAACGGCGTCACGCCGACGGAGGCGGCGAGGAACCGTTTGTAGGCGCGGGCTGCGGCGCGCGGCGACTGCCGGACTTCCTCGATCTTGGACGGAAGCATGTAGAATCGCTTCTTCGCGACTTCCTGGTCCATCCCCGGCAGGACCACGAGGAACTCGTCTCCGCCCCAGCGGATCAGATAGTCGTCGCCGCGGATCAGCTTCTTGATCGCGGCCGCGACGGTCCAGATCGCCTTATCGCCCTCCTCGTGCCCCTCCTTGTCGTTGATCGTCTTCAGGCCGTCGACGTCGATCAGCACGATCGAGCCCCCGGCGGGCTCGCGCGCGAGCGTGGGCCGCAGCTCGTCGAGGAAGAATCGGTTGTGCGCCTCCGTGAGCGGGTCCATCTGCGCCTTGCGCTTCGAGCGCTGCGTGTCGTCGACCGCGCGCGCATGAACCGTCGTCAGGCGCCGTTCCGTGTCCTCCATCGCCCAGATGATCAGGCCGATGCCGAAAAGCATCTGCAGGAAGAGGTCGTAGAAGCCCGTGAACGCGAGAAAGGGGTAGGGCTGGTCCGCGTTGGTCGCGGAGGCGACGAAGAAGACGACGTACGACATGTGGAGCAGCGTCGTCAAAGAGGCCAGCACGCCCGAGAGCCGTTTTCCGAGCCCGGTGGTGCGGCTGCGGAAGACGAGCACGGTCACGAAAAACCAGGCGATGGCCCCGAGCGCCATGTGCACCGCGTAGAAGAAGGACCCGATCCTGGTGACCGCCACGATCCCGAACGAAGCGAACAGTCCCAGGATCGCCGCCGTACGGAGCGGCTTCGCGAGCGGCGACTCGTGGTCCATGCGGTCCGCAGCGACGATCAGCGCGACGTAGGACAGGAGCTTGAAGTACTGGTAGGGGAGGGTCGCGAATGGGATCGCGACCTCGGTCGAGACGAGCAGGGAGGAGAGCGCGATGAACAGGAAGAGCCAGCCGAAGCCGGCCGCGTTCAAGACCCGGTTCCCCTTGCCGCGAGACAGGTACAGAAAGATGACGGCGAGCAGGGCTGCGCCGACCGTCTGCACGAATAGCCCGAGAGTGGACAGTGACATGGGGTCTAGCCGCAAAGTTTAGCAGGCCGGGTCGATTCCTCTTTCCGTCGCAAACTCAACGGGCGTTGACCCGGCCTCCGACGCGCCGGAGGACTTCCGGCGGCCCCGCGGGACGGCACCCGAACGGCGGGACTGCCGTCTCGCATCGCACAGGGACCCTCTCGATCGAATTCGGTCCGCGCAGGATCAGGCCCGACGTAGGAGCCCCTCCCGCCCTCGGGACGAAGAGCGCGTCAATTCCGTCCGGCGCGCCCTCGACTTCGACGGAGAACTGGAGGTTGCCGATTCCAAGGAGCACGGGGTCGTTGGACGCGAGGGTCATCGTCACGTTCTCCGCGTTCCGTCCCGACCAGCTGCCGACGAGGCTCGTGGTAACGAGAGCGTCCTCCGCAGTCGCGAACACGTGCAGCCCGCCCTCGGTGACGAGCGTGGCGGGCGTATAGAGGACGTCGGCGTCCGGGCCCGCCCCCTGGAGGGTCACCTCGCCGGGCACGCCGGGCTTTCCGGCGAGCGCAACCCGCGCCCGGACGGCGGGCTCCGAAGACCCGAGCGTCAGGAGAACCTCGTTCGGCTCCGCGCCGCGCTCGAGCTTCGTCACGGGCAGCACCCGCTCACCGGTGGAGGAGAGGAGGCGCGCCGCAAAAGCGCCCTGCTCCGAATCCGTCACGAATCGGAGGCGCGGGCTCTTCTTCAATGCCGAGAGGTCGTAGTGCGCGTAGAGGCCGTCGAGCGCGCTGCGCTGGTAGAGCGTCGCGGCGTACCAGCTCGGAATCTGAACGCCGCGGATCTCGGAGCTCGAGCGAACGGGATCGATCTCCAGACGGAAGCCCGCATAACGGAAGCTCTCCACCTTGCGGTGGGGGCCCAGTCCCGTCTCGCGGGTGCGTTCGCGGCGGTACTCGGCAGGGGAGTCGGCGGCCGGCTGGTCCCAGCCGTACGACCACTCTCCGCGCGCGCCGCAGTCGGCCGCGGGCGGTGAGGCCGCGAGCGGAACGCGGAGAAGCGACTTCTCCCGGAGCCGCCAGACACTCCGGCACTCCCGGGCGCCGGAGGCGGCGACGACTTCGAGGAGCGCGCCGGCGCTGCCGAGGGAGCCCGCCGACAGCGTGATCTCCGGAACGCCGTCGCTCTTTGAGGCCGGCGCGGGAACCTCCGCGCGAGCGACGACCTTTCCGCTCGCGGCGGAACGAACTTCGACTCGTGCCGTTCTGCGCTTTGCCACCGCCGAGACCTGCTCCGGCGCGCCATCTCCGTCGAGGTCGATCGAAAGGGAAGCCGGAGGCGCTGCCGAGGACGGGGGCGCCGCGGCGAGCGGCGACGCCATCAGAGCGGCGGCGAGGCAGAACGTCGAGATCATCCTGGGCGCGGTCCCGCGCGCGGGCTCAGCCGCCGGCTTTGACGGCGGCTTCCGCGGCCTGGAATCCGATTCGGCTGTGCGTGCCGTCGCAATACGGTTTGTTGACCGAAGCGCCGCAGCGGCAGAGTGAAACGGCGTTTCCCTCCGCGATCACGGTCTCGTTGCCCTGCGGATCGGTGATGCGGGCGGGACCGGTGAGCCGGTAAGGACCGTTGGGGCGGATTTGAATCGTGCATTCGGCCATTTGGAACCTCATGAGAATTGTAAGCGATTCTTCCGGCGCGAGGTGAGAGGTGAGAGGTGAGAGGTGAGACGGGAGAGGGCGAGGCGGGTCTACCCTCGAGTTGCTCACTCACTTCTCTCACCTCACTCCTCTTTCCTCCATCGTGCTACCCTGATTCAAATCGTTGCGCGCCTTCGAGAAAGCTCCTCCCGACGTTCAGGAGATCCTGACCAAGCCGATCAAGGAGCTCGGTCTGAAGCTCGAAGGCTCGCCGCTCGAGCGCTACGTCCACAAGCTGTACCGGGAGCTCGAGCGCAAGGGCTTGAAGCGGTTCCGCCCCGCCTGCTACCTGAGCGACGAGTGGGGCTGTCCCTCCGGAGAGCCCGTCATCGGAATGCCGTTCTACCTCGCGGATCCGAAGCTCGCGCGGCTCGAGAAGGAGATGAACGACCTCGAGGACGAGCGCGAGATCATGATGTACCTGCGCCACGAGGCCGGGCACGCGTTCAACTACGCGTACGAGCTCTTCAAGACGCCCGAGTGGCGCGATCTCTTCGGGCCGTTCCGCCGGGCGTATCGCGACGACTACCGCCCGGTGCCGTTCTCACGCCGGTTCGTACGCCACATCGCGGGTTGGTACGCGCAGAAACATCCCGACGAAGACTTCGCGGAGACGTTCGCAGTCTGGCTCACGCCCGGCTCCCAGTGGCGGCGCAAGTACCGGCATTGGGCCGGAGCGCTCGCGAAGCTGCGCTACATCGACCGGATCGCGCGCAAGGTTCGCGACGTTCCGCCGGCGCGCGAAATCGGCGCGACCGATATCACCGTGGACGAGATGGAGACGACGGTCGGAGATTTCTATGACGAGAGGCTCGCGCAGCAGTCTCCCGTCGAGTTGCCGCTCGACACCGATCTCGTGGACATCTTCAAGGTTTCCAGCCGACGCCGCAAGGGGATCCGCCCCGCGGCCGACCTGCTTCGCGAGAACCGCAAGGCGATCATCGACAAGGTCGCGTACTGGACGGGCGTGTCCCGTCCGCGCGTGAAGGATCTCGTCGAAGCGATGGTTGCGCGGGTCGCGGCCCTGAATCTGAAGGCGGACGTCAAGGGCGAGCGCGATCATCTGACCGAGGTGACCGTGTATGCGACGGCGCTCGCCATGAATTACCTCGCGCGGGGAAAGTTCGTGCAGCCGTGACCGGAGGGCCTTCCCATGAGCAATGAGAAGCGCAAGGTCGCAATCCTCTACGACGTCTGGGAGGATTCGCCGCCGCCGGCGGAGCCCGAGGCGCCTCCTCCGCCGAAGGGGGGCTCGAAGAAACCGCGGCGTAAGAAACGCCGCGAGAAGCTCGACCGCGAGGAGATCTTCGACGCCCTCACCAAGCTCGGGATGGAGCCTTCCTATCTGATCCTCGATGGCCGGCATCAGACCCTCGCCGCGGTGGCGCGCTCGGACGCGGAGCTCATCTTCAACATCACCGAGTCTTATGCCGGCGACGACACGAGGGATATGAACATCGCGGCCTACCTCGACCTGATCGACAAGCCCTACACGGGAGCCGGGCCTCACGCCCTCTACCTCGCCCAGGACAAGGCGCTCGCGAAGAAGATCTTCGCCTTTCACGACATCCGGACTCCTTATTTCGCGACCTCGTATCGGGGCAAACTCGACCATGCGCACGACATCTCGTTTCCGCTGATCGTCAAACCGACGTCCGAGGACGGCTCCATCGGCATCGACTCGACGTCCGTCGTGCAGAGCGTCAAGGAGCTGATGGAGAAGATTCACTACATCCACGAGGAGTTCGACGGGCCCGCTCTCATCGAGGAGTACATCGAGGGACGGGAGATCTACGCGGCAGTCCTCGGCAACGGGAACCCCGAGGCGCTGCCTCTCATCGAGCTCGACCTCTCGAGGCTGCCGGAGGGAACGCCCCGGATCGCCGGCACCGAAGTGAAATGGGAGAAAGAGACGCACGCCTACAAGGTGACGAAATCCGCGCCGGTGGAAGACCTGGACGACGACACGACGAAGCGCCTCTGCGACACGGCGCTCGCCGCGTACCAGGCCCTGAAGCTGCGCGACTACGGGAGGCTGGACATGCGCCTGACGGACAAAGGCGATGTCTACGTCATCGAGGCGAACCCCAACCCGTGGCTCGCCAGCTCTTCGGAATTCGCCATGGCGGCCAAGAGGTCCGGCCGCAATTACACGCAATTGATTGGAGAAATCGTGGATCTCGCGAGAGCGCGGTACGCGGAATAGCGAAATAGCGCCTGGCGGAGCCGATAGAATCCGTCCCATGAAATACCGCACACTGGTCTCCCTGCTGGTCCTCCTCTGGATGGCGGCGGTCTCGACGGCCGTCGAAGTCGCCGGCGTAACTCTTCCGCCGACCATCACCGTCGAGGGAAAGACGCTTCACTTGAACGGAGCCGGTCTTCGCACGAAGATGATGTTCAAGGTCTACGTTGCCGGCCTCTACCTCGAGAACACGTCGAAGGACGCGGCCGCGGTCGTCTCGTCGGATCAGGTCAAGTCGATGCGCCTCGCGATCCTGAGGAGCCTGAAGGGCAAGCAGGTGTCGGAGGCCATCGAGGAAGGGTTCGAGAAGAACTCCAGGGCGCAGATGGGCGCGTTGAAGGCGAGATTGGACAAGCTCGGCGCGATGATCCCGAACGTCGAGAAGGGCGATGACATCGTGCTGACGTACGTCCCCGGAAAAGGGACCGTCGTCACCGTCAAGGGCTCGGAGAAGGGGGTCGTCGAAGGCAAGGACTTCGCGGACGCTCTCTTCGCCGTATGGCTCGGCGCCAGCCCGGTCCAGGAGGATCTGAAGAAGGAGCTCCTGAAGGGCTAACTGTCAGCCGTCACGCGGCGGCCTTCTTCTCGTCCGGCTTCGGTCCGAGGCCGATCCTCCGGCGGAAGCGGTCGAAGCCCACGCCGACGAACATGAGCGCCGTCCACACCTTCAACGAAAAGGAGATGTGCTCGACCCCGCCGGCCAGCGTCTGCGTGACGGCGGCGCGGATCTTGTCGAACGGCGCTTCCGAACAGAACGCCTCGAAGAAGACGGGGTCGTAGAAGGCGTACACGAACCGGCGGAACCTCCGAAACAACATTCGCGCATGGCGCTCGTAAGAACGAAGGTCGCGGGCGTCGACCCGGCCTTTCTTCGCGAGCGCCTGGTCGATGGCTCCGGCGGCCCTCTCGCCCGTCGCGAGCGCCAGGAAGACTCCCGTCGAGAACACGGGATCGAGAAATGCGGCTGCGTCGCCGACGAGTGCCCAGCCGTCGCCGCCGAGCCGCGCCGAATTTGCGGAGTAGTCGGAGATGCCAAAGACCTTCGAGGTCCGGCGGCCGCTCCCCAGCAGGTCCCGCATCCGCGCCGACTTCGCGATCAACCGCTCGAACCGCGCTTCCAGCGTCTCGCCCTCACGGGCACGGAACACGGAGGGGTCGAACACCGCACCGACGCTCGAGGACCCGTCGGAGAAGGGGATGATCCAGTACCAGACCCCGTCCTCGACCGGCAGAAGGATGTCGCCCGCCTGGCGCCCCTCCGGACGCGGCACGTCCGCGTAGTGGGCAAAGAGGCCGGCGCGCTTCAGGTTCTTGTCGAAGCTGCGGGTCCCGAGCCGCCGGGAGAGGAGGGCATCCTGGCCCGTCGCGTCGACGACGATCTTCGCGCGGATCTCTTCGGGCGCGCCGCCCTCTGTCGCCGCGGAAACCCCGACGGCCCGGCCGCCTTCGAAGAGGACTTCCTTGACCGCGGTCTGCTCCCGCACCTCCGCGCCCTGCTCGGCGGCGTGGCGCAAGAGCAGGTGATCGAAATCCGCGCGTTTGACCTGATAGGCCATCGGATGGGCGTGGTCGGTGGTTTCCGAGAATACGACGGGACGGATTCCGCCGGTCGCTTCGTTCCAGAAGAACGCGCCGTACTTCTCCTGGAAACCGGCCGCGCGGACCTTCTCGAGGACGCCGAGCCGTTCGAGGAGCGGCAGGCTGTAAGGGAGCAGCGACTCGCCCACGTGGAAGCGGGGAAACCGTTCGCGTTCGAGCAGCACGACGGACCGGCCCGCGCGCGCGAGGTGCGCCGCGGTGGACGATCCGGCGGGGCCGCCGCCGATCACGATCGCGTCGTAGTTCTTTTCCACGCCGCAATCTTAACTGGCGGCTAGTCGCCGCGAGGAAGCTTCGAAGCGAGGACGTCGAGCTTGTGAATCTCCGGCGGCTTCGCGAAGAGGTCCGGCGCCTTTGCCATGAGCGCCGCGGCGACCTTCCCGGACAGATGCGCTTCCCGCCCGGAGTCGTCGGCGAAGACGTCGAAGATTCCGTAGCTCGAGGGACTCATCTGAACCGCAAACCACGCCGTCGTTTTCGGCTCGGCTTCGACGAGCGACTGTCCCTGGCGAAGGAACGCCTCGACCTCTTTTTCCTTCCCGGGTTTCGCCTCCAGGGGGACCCACAACGCTCTTGTGACCATCTTCTTCTCCTTTTCCGCGGCAGCGCGAGGCTGTGCCGAGGAGGTATGTCACTCGCGAACGCACCGTAATTCGGTTGAGTTTGCCGAAACTCGTTTTTTCCGCACGTGCCGAGAGGACTCGGCGGAAGGAATAAAGGCCGGCCCCATGGGCCGGCCGGACCGAAATTCGCGGGGAGCGTCACATCTTCTTGTCGGACATCTTCTTGTCGGACATCATCTTCTTGCCCGACATCTTGACATCGTGAGCCATCATCTTTCCGTCCATCATCATGTACTTCACGGTCGCCTTCGAGCCTTCCTTCATGTCACCCGTCACCTTGGTGTTGCCGTCCCAGTTGATCATCATCTCTTTGCCCTTGCTGTCTTTCATCATCATCATCTTGCCCGATTCGTCCACCTTGGTGACCATGCCCTTGGCGGTCATCATCTTGCCGGACATCTTCATCGCATCGCTCTTCATGTGATCGTCCTTCTTCATGGCGTCCTGAGCGATCGCGAAGCCGGTACACAGCACAGCCGACAGGGACCAAAGCGCGATTCTCTTCACGAAAGCCTCCTCATAGGTTATTTCCCGCCGGACGACATGCCCGGCGGGCCACCGATTCCTGGTTCTTGGATATCGTCCTCTTTGCGTCTGTCGATCGAGTCTCTCCGTAAGCACTACGGTCCTGGGAGCCGTCCGGTTTGCATCCAAAGCGCGCCTTCCGGGCGCCCCTCGAGGCGCGCGTGCGTCATAAGATCGATCGATCGCCACACCCGAGCAGAGCCCACCGCCCGCGGTCGAGTTTCGTGACGTCCGGAAAGAGTTCGTTCCCGGCGCACCCGTCCTCCACCGCTTCACACTTTCAGTAGCTCCCGGGGAGACGGTGGCGCTCATCGGTCCGTCGGGCTCGGGAAAGACGACAGCCCTGCGGCTGGTGAATCGGCTCATCGCGGCAGACGCGGGAGAAGTGCGGGTCGAGGGACGCGACGTGGCCTCGGAGGACCCGGTGGCGCTGCGGCGAAGGATCGGCTACGTGATCCAGGAGGGCGGCCTTCTTCCGCACTGGGACGTGGAGAAGAACGTCTCGATCGTTCCGAGGCTGCTCGGCTGGAGCCCGGAGCGCCGGCGCGCCCGCGTCGAGGAGCTTCTCGCGATGGTGAATCTTCCCGCCCGGGAGTTCGCGTCGCGGCGCCCGCGAGAGCTCTCCGGGGGACAGCGCCAGCGGGTGGGTGTCGCGCGGGCGCTCGCCGCGGATCCGGCGCTCGTGCTCATGGACGAGCCGTTCGGCGCGCTCGATCCCATCGCTCGGCGCGCGCTGCAGCTGGAGTTTCTCTCCTGGAAGCGGCAGATCGGCAAGGCGGTCCTCTTCGTCACGCACGACATCCCGGAGGCGTTTCGCCTCGCGGACCGCGTCGCGGTTCTCCGGGCGGGGAGAGTCGTCCAGGTCGGGACGCCCCGGGAGATCGCGGACAGCCCGGCCGACGAGTTCGTGCGGGAGCTCGCGCGGCCGTGAGCGGGATCGGGGCATACCTCTGGGAGCGGCGCGCCGAGATCGCCGCGCACACGGGCGAGCATCTCGTGCTCGTCGTGCTCTCGACGCTCGCCGCGGTCGCGATCGGAATTCCGCTGGGGGTGGCACTCACCCGCCGCCCGCGCCTCGCGCGTCCCGTGCTGGGCCTCGCGGGGGTCGTCCAGACGATCCCCAGCCTGGCGCTGTTCGGCTTTCTCATTCCGCTTCCTTTCCTCGGAGGGATCGGCCCGCGGACCGCGATCGTCGCGCTCGTCCTCTACGCCCTGCTTCCCATTCTCCGGAACACCTATTCCGGCATCCGGTCCGTCGACCCCGCCGTGGTCGAGTCCGCGACGGGTCTCGGGCTGACAGCCCGCCAGCGGCTCTGGTGGGTGGAAGTCCCCCTCTCCCTTCCCGTGGTCCTGGGCGGCGTGCGCATCGCGATCGTCGTCTCGATCGGGATCGCGACGATCGCGGCCGCCGTGGGCGCGGGAGGCCTCGGCGTACTGATCTATCGGGGGATCGCGACGGTCGACAACCGCTTGATCCTCGCAGGCGCCCTCCCCGCGGCGCTCCTCGCGGTTCTCTGCGACGGCGTTCTCGGGTGGGCGGAGCGGCGATGGGGAGCGAGATGAAAGAGGTGAGAGGAAAGAGGAGGGAGGAGAGGGGGAGCAACCTTTTCCCTCTCACCCCTGACCTCTCTCCTCTCTCCTTATTGCTCGTCGGCCTGATCGCGGCAGGTCTCGCGGGCGGGTGCGGGCGGGGTCGTTCCTCGGCGATCCGCGTCGGCTCGAAGAACTTCTCCGAGCAGGTCCTCCTCGGCGAAGTCGTCGCGCAGGCGCTCGAGGCGCGCGGCCTGCGGGTCGATCGAAAACTGAACCTCGGCGGCACCTTCGTCTGCCATCAGGCGATCGTGGCGGGCGCGCTCGACCTCTACCCCGAGTACACCGGCACGGCGTTCACCGCGATCTTGAAGGAGAAGCCGGTCTCCGATCCCGCGGCGGTCCGCCGAAGAGTCTCCGAGGAGTACACGCGCCGCTGGAAGCTCGTCTGGGCCCCTCCGCTCGGATTCGAGAACACGTTCGCGCTCGTCGTCCGTCCCGACGACGCGGCGCGCCTGCGGCTGGCGACGATCTCGGACCTCGCGGCGCGCGGATCGGATCTTCGCCCCGGATTCGGATACGAGTTCGTCGAGCGCGCCGACGGCTATCCCGGGCTCGCGCGCGCGTACGGCCTGTCGTTCCGCGAGCGCCCGGTCGAGATGGACCTGGGGCTCCTTTACCCGGCCCTGGCGTCCCGGCGCGTCGACGTCGTCGCGGGCAACTCCACCGACGGCCTCATCGCCGCGGTCGGCGGCGTGGTGCTCGCCGACGACCGCCGCTACTTTCCGCCCTACGAAGCGGCGTTCATCGTTCGCGGCGCCGTGTGGCGGGATCGGCCGGAGGTGCGGCAGGTTCTCGAGCGCCTCGCGGGCCGCCTCGACGCGGCGCGAATGCGGGGGTGGAACGCGCAGCTCGACAAAGACAAGAAGCGTCCCGAGGACGTCGCCCGCGAGGTCCTGCGGGATATCGCCCGCACACCCTGACCGCGCCGCGGGCCTCTCGCGGTCAGGGATTTACAGGAAAGTGCTAAAATATTGAACAGAGTCCTGCAACATGAAAGACGTCTTCGGATTGTCGTCCGCCACCGGTTGGTCGCTCATGGCCACGGCGCTCGTGCTCGCCGTGCTGCTCGTCATCTCTTTCCGCTCGCGCTCCTACGTCTTCTGCCAGTACCTCCGGGCGATGGCGGGGATCCGGCTGAAGCCCGCCGAAGTGCGCGGCGCCTTCAAGGGCGGCGGCAAGGAAGGGGTGCGGGAGCTCTTCCTCGACCTGATCATCCGGGAGGATCTGAAGGAGGGGCCGGTGGAGATTCCCGAGATCGCCGCCGTGGAGGTCCTCGAGGAAGAGCCCGAAGCGGAAGTGGTCGGGAGCCGATAGGGGCAGATCCTTCGTCGCTGCGCCCCGCTCAGGACCCGAAACCGAACTGCGTTCGCTTTCGGGTCAGTTCTCGATCAAGCGGAACGTCGGAACGACCTCCCGCCCGAGAACCCCCCTCAGCACCGTCGCGTGCAGGACCTCGTCGGAGAGAATCCTGCCCGCGGAAGCCGCGAGCGCGCGGTCCTGGAATCGATCGACCGTGTAGAGGTACACACGCGCCGCGCCGATCTCGAGCTTGAACGCGAGCTCGAGGACGTCCTTCTCGTTTGCGAGCGGGACCCCGAACTTGTATTCCTTCTTCGGCTCGACAGGCTGGCCCGACTTGTTCTTGATCGCATCGGTCAATAGGTCGCGGTGGATTTCGTGGCTGCCCTGGAAGAGGAGGCCGACCTCTTTCGCCTTCGCGGAGAGCAGGCCGCTCTTGCCGGCGAGGCCGTACGCCCAGATGGCCTCATGTTCCAGCGCAAGTGCGGTGTTCATGAGCGTAATGTCGTCGTAGACGGAGGAGAGAGAAATTCCCTTCTTCGGAAGCGCGAAGACGGGCCGTCCCGCAGCGGCAAGGCCAAGCGCGAGGCCCGTGCGTCCAGCCGTGCGGAAGAGATCGCGGCGATTCCGCATGAAACCCTCCTGTGCGACGTATTTTCGCCATTCTAGCGCGGATGAGCTGTTGCTTCCCGTCAGGACTCGGCTCGCCAAAATAGGGAGACTTGCGAACTCGGCTGGGGATAATGCGCCCGGGGAGGCTCGAGCCGCATGACTTATCCGTTCGTCCCCCTTCGATTCGAGAGACTTCCCGTCGAGGAGTCTCGACAGCGGGGCCTGCGATTTCTCGCCGAGCTGCGGCGGCGCCGCACGGTGCGGGAGTTCGCGCCGGACCCGGTCGCTCTGGATCTCGTCGATACGGCGATCGAGACGGCGGGATCGGCGCCGTCCGGCGCGAACCGTCAGCCGTGGAAGTTCGTAGTCATCGCCGACGCCGCGACGAAGTTGCGAATCCGCGAGGCGGCGGAGAAAGAGGAGCGGGATTTCTACGAGCGGCGCGCGACGCCCGAGTGGCTGCAAGACTTGGCGCCTCTCGGGACCGGCTGGCAGAAAGAGTTCCTCGAAACGGCGCCCTATCTCATCGCCGTATTTCGCATCGACTACGAGCCGGCGCTTTTCCCCGACGGCACGGAGCACAAGCACAAGAACTATTACGTCCAGGAATCCGTCGGGATCGCCGTGGGATTCCTTCTGGCGGCGCTCCACGTCGCGGGCCTGGCGACGCTGACGCACACGCCGAGCCCAATGCAGTTCCTGCGAGAGGTCCTCGGCCGCCCGAAGCACGAGCAGCCGTACATGCTGATCGCGATCGGCTATCCTGCCGTCGGCGCCACCGTGCCTGACATCGGAAAGAAGAGCCTCGACGAGATCCGCGAGCTCGTCGGCCAGAGTTGAGGCAGGCTTCTCGGCTTCCCGGACCGGACACGGGAGCCAATCAACGCGACTTCGCGGGCTTCGGCTTTACTTCGAGCGAGTCGAGGGCGTCTATGACCTGCTGCCCGCGGATACGGACCTTGTAGTCCTCGGTGAGATTGCGCCAACGGACCGTTCCGGACGGGTCGATCAGGAACTCAGCGGGTCGGGAGATATCCGCGCCGCCCGGCCCAGCCGCCGGATGAAGCAGGTCGTATCGCCGGATCACATCGGCCTTGGGGTCCGAGAGAAACCGAAACGTGTATCCCTGCTTCGCGGCGAGGCCGGTCGTCACGTCCGGATGATCCACGCTCACGGCTACGACGGTGACTCCGCGGGCTTCCAAGTCGGCCAATTTCTCCTGAAGACTCCGCAACTCGGAGTTGCAGAAGGGTCACCAATAGCCTCGATAGAACACCAGGAGTACCCAGGACGCTCGGGCGCCGGCGCCTCGCAGCTGCGCGAGCGACACGGCGTGACCGTGACAGTCGGACAACCTGAACTCGGGCGCCTGCTGGCCGACGTCGGGCGCGCCCGGCGAGGGAGGCAGCGGAACTGCCGCCATGACGCCGGCGGAAAGGAAGATACACGCGAGCGCCGCGAATGCTTTCTTCACTCAGCGTCTCGCCTTCGCGAAGAGAGCAACGTACCGCTGATAGCCCTCTCGAGCGAGGTCTTCCGCCGGGATGAACCGAAGCGCGGCCGAGTTCATGCAGTAGCGCAGGTGCGACGGCGGGGGGCCGTCGTCGAACAGGTGGCCGAGGTGCGAGTCCGCGTGAGTCGAGCGCACCTCGGTCCGGGGAACGCCCAGAGAGGAGTCCGTTCGGATGCGGACGTTCGATTTCTCCAGCGGCTTCGTGAAGCTCGGCCACCCGGTGCCGGATTCGAACTTGTCGAGAGACGAGAAGAGCGGCTCGCCCGAAACGACGTCCACGTAGATCCCGGCTCGGTGGTTGTCGTTGTATTCGTTGGCGAAGGGGTGTTCCGTTCCCATCTCTTGAGTCACCTCGTACTGAAGGGGAGTCAGTCTTCGCTTGAGCTCGTCCTTCGAGGGTTTCCGAAAATCGCCGGTCCAGCCCTTGCCCTCCGTCCGGCCCGTCGCCACCGTCTGAGCCGAGGCCGCCCAGGCCGACGAGGCCATCGCCAGAATGGCCGCCAGCAGGATCGGATGCGTCATGGGTCACCTCCAGACTGGATCGAAACGATGCTCTTCATCGGCCGCCGGTTTTCGCTTTGGCGAGGAGCTCCTCGAGCTTCGCCGTGTCGCCCCGCCGGCCGGACGTTTCGCCCGCCTCGTTGTAAACGACCTTCCCGCCCGCGTCTAAGAACGCCAGCGTCGGAATCGAGCCTCCGTAGAACCTCGAAACCAACGCCTTCTGGTCGGAAGAGGAATGGTCGAGGTCCACCACCAGGAACCGTGCGGTCTCTCGAATCTTTTCGTACAGAGCCACGAACCGTTCCGCTTCCCGGTTGGTGTTCCAGCAATGGGAGGTCCCGAAGAAGATGACGGTCGGCCGGTCGCTCGCGATTCGTCCGTCGGCCAGGTCGCGGCCGCGGATCGGGAAGTTGCTCGAGGAGTCGTCGGTAAAGGAGAGATTCGGCGCGAGGGTCAGGGCATTCGCTCCCCCGGAGCCCGCGGGAGCGACCGCGATCGACGCGTCCCGGCCCAGAAGAATCGCCGCGGCGAGGAGAAACGACGCCGCAGCCGCCGTGCAGGTTCCGTATGTGTTCTTCAATTTTCCTAACCCTCGAAAGAAATTGGCCGGCCTCGAAGGCCGGCCGCCTGGTCAAAAACTTCGGGGCAGCTTCACATCTTTTTGTCCGACATCATCTTCTTTCCGCCGGACATCTTGACTTCGTGCGCCAACATCTTGCCGTCCATCATCATGTACTTGACGGTGGCCTTGGAGCCTTCCTTCATTTCGCCCATGACCTTGGTGTTGGCGTCCCAATTCATCATCATTTCCTTGCCCTTGCTGTCCTTCATCATCATCATCTTGCCCGACTCGTCGACCTTAGTGACCATGCCCTTCGCCGTCATCATCTTGCCCGCCATCTTCGAGTCGCCCTTCATGTGGTCGTCCTTCTTCATCGCGTCCTGGGCGACCACGAAGCCGGTACACAGGAGCGCTGCTAGGGACCAAAGCGCGATTCTCTTCACGAGAGCCTCCTCAAATCTGTTTCTGCGCGATATGCGCAGAGAATCCAAATAGATATCGAACGGAAGTCACGAAAAGGTCACGAGCCCGTTGCGCCCGAATCCCGAAGCGCTCCGGCCCGACGCTCCCGGAGGCCCCCGATGTCCGACGGAAGCCAGAAACGGAAACGCGAGCCGGCTCCGGGGCTGCTCTGCGCTTCGATTCGGCCCCCATGCAGCTCGATGATGCGCTGGGCGATGGCAAGGCCGAGCCCCGCGCCGCCCTGGTTTCCCGGTTCGGGCGACCGGACCCGGTGGAAGCGTTCGAAGACCCGGGAAAGCTCTTCGGGCGGGATCCCACGGCCGGTGTCGGCGACCGTGACGGAGAGCGAGTCGTTCTCTAAACGGAGGGTGACCGTCACGGCGCCTCCCTCCGGCGTGTAGCGAAGGGCGTTGTCCAGGAGATTTTCCAGGACCCGTTCGACGAGCCCGATGTCGCCGCGCGCGAAGGAGATCTCGCCCGGATGATCGGCCGTGAGCGCGACGCCTTTCTTTTCGGCGGCGAGTCGGAACTTTTGGAGCACGTCCTGGACGAGCTCGGCGACGGAGAACGGTTCCATTTCGAGAAGAGTCTGTCGCGAATCGAGAGTGGCGAGCTCGAACAGCTCCGTGACGAGTTTTCCGAGGCGCTCGCTGTGCCGGGCCGCGGTTTCGAGATACTCCCGACGGTCCGAAGGTGAGAGCGATTCCTCCTTGAGCAGCAGGGTGTCCAGGTAACCTCTCAGGGCTGCGAGGGGGGTGCGTAAGTCGTGCGACACGTTGGCGACGAGATCTCTTCGTAGAGCGTCCGTTTCCTTCAGGTTGCGAACCTGGTCGCTGATGCGGTCCGCCATGAGTCGGAACGAGGCTGCCAGATGATCGATCTCGTCGCCCCGCTGCAAGGCTGGTGCGTCGGGCGGACTTTCCGACAAGCCGCTCCTCGCGAACCTGTCCACCTCCGACGTCAAATCGCGGAGCCGCCGGGTTAGCAGGCGAAAAAGCACGAGGCCCGCCACAGTCGTCAGGAGGAGCGCGGCGAGACCGGCCCTCTCGCTCTGATTCAGCACGTAACTTCCTCGCAATAACGCCGCCGCGGATTCGTATTGCTCGCCGCCGAGAATCACATAGAGGAACCCCTCTGGCGCGCTCGGCCTGGCAGAGAGGCGTTGCTCCGGCAAGGTCGCCACAGAAAAAACTTTTTGGCGGCGAACGTTGCGGGGATCGTCTCCGAGGATCGGGAGGTTCTCACGTCCCGTGAGAAATCGGTGAATCGGATCCAGCGAAACAGAACTCCGCTTGACGGTGCCGGGGGGAGCCGAAAACGCAAGAATCCTCCCGGACGGATCCAGCAGGTAGATCTCGATCGAAGGATTGATCACCATCAGCATGTGAAAGACACGCTCGAGCGCCGTCTGGTTGATGCGGCCGTTGCTCATCAGAATCTCCTCGGACGCGAGGTGAGCGGCAAGGGTCCGGTTCACGCGCTGCTCGACTTCCTGGAGATAGAGGCGGGTGGTCAAGAAAGTCGAGACGACGTGAAAGGCTCCGAACAACAGAAAGAGTCCGAGCAGCGCCGCGGCGAGCCTGCCGTAGAGAGTTCGGAACACGGCTATTCGGCTTCCGACCCGGTCTCTCGAAATTTGTAGCCGACGCCCCAGACCGTCCGGATGTATTGAGGCCGGGAAGGGTCCTTCTCGATCTTGGCGCGAAGCCGATTGATGTGCGAGTTGACGGTATGACTGTAGCCCTCGTGCCCGTATCCCCACACGGCGTCGAGGAGTTCGGTGCGCGTATAGACGCGGCCCGGATGTTGCGCGAAGTGCGCGAGCAGGTCGAACTCCCGCGCTGTCAGCTCGACCTCCTCCTGGGCGAGCATCACGCGCCGCTTCTCCGAGTTGATAGTCAGGTCGCCCGCGGTCAACGTGTGGGTCTGAGACTCGCCCTTCGTCGCCTCGACCCGGCGGAAGATGGCCCGCACTCGAGCCACGAGCTCGCGAACGCTGAACGGCTTGGTCAGGTAGTCGTCTGCCCCGGTCTCGAGCCCGAGAACGCGATCCACTTCCGAGGACCTGGCCGTCAGCATCAGGATCGGCACCCAGGCCGGCTGCTCGCGTAGGCGGCGGCACACCTCGAGGCCTCCGAGGCGTGGCAGCGTGAGGTCGAGCACGACGAGGTCGTATCCGCCGGCGAGCCCTCGGTCGAGACCGTCCCGGCCGTCCGTTGAAGCGTCGACCTCCCAGCCCGCGTCACGCAGGTGGATCTCGAGCAGACGGCCGATGTCCCGGTCGTCCTCGATGACGAGAATCCGCTTAGTCATCACACCCTGCGTAAAGCGTGGTCTCCGGGAAGAAGGCATACCACCCGAACCAGAAGGCGCGGTTGCCCGGTATTCTCGGCAAAGCGGCGGCGGATCTGGCGTCTTCGACCCCGGTCGCCGGAACGAGGACCTCCTCCCGGACCTCCCAGAGCTCGCCTGTCGAGACCTCGACCAATTGGATGTTCGGTCCTTCCGCGAAGCGCCGGCCGGCCCTGCGATACGCCCGCACGGCGCCCGTGATGCCATCGGCCACGATCACCACGTTCTCCGCGCCCACGGCGTCGTTGACGACACGCTCCCGGAAGAGAAGCTCGAGCGGGAAGGCTCGGGCGGCGGCGCCGCGACGAACCGCGAAGACAACGGCCTTCGGCTGGAGTGCCGTGTCGCGCTTCCAGACCGGAAACATCGTCTCCGGGCTTGCGAAGTATTTGCCGTACGCCGCCCCCGGAGTGTAGTTGCGCGAAAACCCCGTCTTGAGCGCGAGGACGGTGGTTTCCGGGTGGCGAGCCTTCCAGTCGCCCCACGTCGTCACGGTCATTGGCAGAACCGGGAGCGCGATCCCGGAACCGACGAGGCGCCCGCCGACGGGCTCACCGGTCAGATTGCTCCAGAGCGAAAGCGTCGCTTCGTCGTACATGAGCTTGTTCGACCGGTAGAGGAGTCCCGACGAACCGAAGACGTGCGGCGGCCCGTCCGGCCGGGATGTCGCGTACGCGATTGCGGCGCCGCAGAGGGTGCAGTAGGAGATGGAGATCGCCTCGCCCCCCAACCGGTCGTTGACCATCTCGTGCCAGTCGAGGATTCGCTGGGGATAGGCTCGGGAAGCGCCTCCCACGGTGATCCCAAAAACCATCTCGGCGGCATCGAGGTATTTCGCCTCCGCCGGCGGGATCGTTGGAGGGTCACGGAGCGCGGGGATGCCGTCCTTCTTCACCCCGCCCCAGACGATTTCCTCGGGACGAATCGTCAGAGGCAGAGAGGGATCGAGAAAACGGGCGAAGGCCGGATCGATTCTCGAGAACAGCGCGGCCTTCCACTGTCGGTACCAGGACGCGGGCCGGATGCCTTCGTGGCCGCCGAGCCATTCGAACCAGTACCGGTAGTTTCCGCCGAGGTGCTCGCCGGACAACCACTCGAGGCAGGAAACGACGTCTCCCCGGGCGTCCCTCGACGCGAAAAACAACGCGTCCACCAACGCGGGAATCATCGCCGGGTCACCCGAGCGAACGATCGCGGCCCGCGCCGTCCCCCGCGCGGCTTCGTCGTTCGAGAGAAGCCGGACGAGGATGTTTCTCGCGTGCGACTCCTCGACCGGGACGACTGATCCGGCGGCGGTGGGGACGCCGAGAAGGGTCGGGAGAAAGGCCAGAAGCAAAACCGTCTGCTTCGCCGAGAGCCGCTGCCTCGAGGTCCGCGGCTCGCGGCGCTCGAAATTCCTCCGGTTCAAGCGGTCTCGCTGGCGGGGGCGACCCGCCCCGTGACGGGATCGAAGAATCTCTCGGCCCCGGGAAAGCCTCCGAGGGACACCGGCTTGCGGATGAGCTCTTCGCGGCGAGCATTGTGCTCGCACATGGAAATCGGGCCGTCGTCCGTCATCACCATGAAGGAGCAGTTTCGCAGCCTTTCTGGATCGAGGGCGGCGGCGTCCATGAAATTGTGAACGAAGAACGTCATCTTGCCGATTCGCTCCCGCCTCCAGAGCGCTCTTCTCGCGGACCAGAGCTTTCGGACCAAAAACGCACCCCCGCGCGCGATCCAGAAAGGGTTCGAGAATGCGCGGCGGATCGCCTGGCGCGCGGCGCCCGGCACGTCGCGGCGGTCGAAGGGGACGTGCCGGAATTCCTGGAGGAAACGCTCATACAGCGGCCGATCCGTCAGCACATCGACCGCGGTATCGCCCGCGGTCGCCAGCATCGTCGCCTGATGGCAGCGGGGATGGCCGACGAGCGCGGTGTCCCACGCGAGCGCCGGCAGGTTCACGCCGCGCCGGATCCGTTCGGCGACCGCTTCGGGCGTCACGTGGGCGGCGCGCTCGCTCCATTCTCCGCGACCCGTGATCGCGTGGACTTGAAACGAGGCCATCCCGACCACATCGGAGCGCTGTAAGAAAAAGCGGACCAGGGAAGGGACTTCTTCGAGGTTGCCGGCGTGGACCGTCGTGTTGAAGATGACCGCGATCTTCAGCCCTCGCGCTCGCTCGATGTATTCCTCTCGAACGGCGTTCAAGGCGTGTTCGTCCGGGTACCGGTTTCGGCGCTGGGTCGTGTCCACATGGAAAGCTACGTCAAAGAGACCCGCGGCCGCGAGCTCGGAAAGAAGCACCCGCGTCGCTCGAATGCCGTTGGTCAGGAGGGAAGGACGCATTCCGGAATCGGAAATGCGGCGGACGATGGCGGCGAGCTCGTCAGGACGACGCAAAGTCGGATCCCCGCCCGTCACCTGCACGCCGACCCCGGTCCCGTAGAGCTCGCGGATCCGCGCGATTCGCCGGAAGAGCACGCCGATCGGGATGTCCTTGACCGACTGGGAGCTCTCCGAGAGGTAGCACAGCGTGCAGTCGAGGTTGCAGCGCTGGGTGATCTCGAGCGCCACGCAGCCGATGGTCGACCGCCGGCCCAGGACTTGGTTGGCTGTCCGGAATTGCGGGTCGAGCCGCTCCCAGGAGCTCCGCAGGAGCGATTCGCGCTGGAAGAGGCTCTCGTATACGGGGAGCTGTCGGTCTGTCCAGGAACTCATTGGTTCTCGAGCCGGGTCGAAGAATGACAGCGGAATCTCACGAAAGGGTCACGCAAGCAGACCGTGTCGCGGGACCGTTCGGCTTCCCGCCGGGACTCGCCCGCCGAATCGCCGCCGTAACCGAGACCGATGGCCGGCATGCAGCTTGCAAAACCGAGCCGGGCATATACGAAGGAAATGGGAGGCTTTTCTGTCCACCGACTCGTTGACGGGAGAGCATGCGGCCGCGAGACCTGAGCTTCTCCCGTTGATCCAGCGAGCGGCTCTGAGAGACGAGAGCTCGCTCGCGAGCCTCTATGATGCGGCCTCTCCCGTCGTGTATGGACTATCTCTCCGCATCCTGGGCAACGCGCTGGCAGCCGAGGATACGGTCGTCGAGGTCTATTCGGGGATCTGGGACGGGAGATTCCGGTTCGACCCTTCGAACGGCTCTCCGCTCCTCTGGATCATCGCCATCACCCGCGGTTGCGCTCTCGAGCGTCTTCGCGCTGCCGGAAACGTCATTCCCATCAACGGCCTGGTCGAGCCGCCCCGGTCAGAATCCGCTCCTCTCCTCCACGAAACCTGGTTGTCCCAGGAATCCGCCCGCGCCCGAAAGGCGCTCGAGGTGCTGCCACCCGAGGTCCGAAAGGCTCTCGAGCTTGCCTACTTCGAGGGGCTCACCGCGGAGGAGATCGCGCCACGGCTTCTCGCATCCGCCGAGACCGTCCGGACGCGAATCCGCCAGGGTATGGCACAGCTGCGGGAGGGATTCGGGCTGGATCTTCGAATGAGGAATCCCCGTGGACGAGACTAGGCTTCATCGAGAGCCCTCCCGTCGCGTCGATGCGATGCGAGCGGAACAGCTGGAACTGGAAGCCGCCGTCGGCGTGCTGGCTCTCGCGGCAATTCCCGTGTTCCCCCCGGCTCATCTGAGAGAACGGCTGT
Source organism: Acidobacteriota bacterium (assembly GCA_030948185.1). Classification (GTDB taxonomy): domain Bacteria; phylum Acidobacteriota; class Thermoanaerobaculia; order UBA5066; family Gp7-AA6; genus JALYUA01. The sequence continues at coordinate 24,306 of JALZAT010000034.1, read as the reverse complement.
GGCGAGCTCTGCAATCTTCGGAAGCCGAAGACGTATCCGGACCTTCCACCGCAGGGGCCGCCCAGATCCGCCCGGGCGTCTCTCTCGTTCGAAGCGAGTTGCTTCCCTGGAGCGAACACCCCTCGCCGGGGGTCCGCATCAAGGAGGTCTTCTCCGATCCGGTCTCCGGCTCGCGTTGCCTCCTGGTCGAACTGGGACCCGGCTCCGTCTTCCCCGACCACGAGCACGACGCCGTCGAGGAGTTGTTCGTTCTCCGAGGCTCATTCTCCGTCGCCGGACGGCTGCTGCTCTCGGGCGACTTCTGCCGTTCCGAAAGTGGAACGAGGGACTGGGACATCACGAGCGAGCAGGGAGCGGTGCTGCTCGTGACTTTGGGCGCATCGCCCTCGCGTGTCCCCCCGGACGCCGCCGACGGACTCTGAGAACCCTCCACCGATCGGCGACCCTCCAAAAAGCGGCCCGGTTCGTCGGCGGTTAAGGCTCATTTCGAGGATGCGTTCGTATCGAGCCCCCGGAGAAACTCCACCACGTCGGAGCGCCGCCTGGAGTCGGACAGGTAGAAGGGATGCGGCGCCGTAGAGCCCCTCTTCGGATCCAGGAGATCGTCCAGGCTGGGGACGGAGTTGTCGTGCAGGAAGACCGGCTTGCGAGCGAGGTCTAAGAGCAGAGGCAGCGCCGTTCCGCGAATCTCTCCCCGCAGGCTGGCGTTGACGACCGCCATCTTGTCGTCGAAAAATGAGTCCGGGGTGTTCAGGACCGGGTTGAGCGGGGGCTCGCGTTGCGCGAGGACTTCCGGCTTGTCGCCCGGAAAGATCGTCTTCATGGCAATCAGGGAGGACGGCACGGGCTTGTTCTGGTTCACGTTGTGGCAGCTCGTACAGCCGGCGGTGCGGAAGACCTGACGGCCGCGCGCGGACGCAGCGGCATCGACCTTTGCGCCCGGGGGAGCCTGGAGCTGGGCAAGATAGGCATTCAAGTCCAGCAACTTTCCGTTATCGACGCGAATCCCGAGCGGCGCATCTTCGCTGCCGGGCTTGGGATGTGGGGAGGCCTTAACGTACGGGTATCCCGTCACGCCGGTGGCGGCGAGGACCTTGACGTAACCGTCGGCGATCTCGTCCCCCGCCGCTCCGCCGAGCTTGTGGAGGAGGGCGCGTCCGCCCGGTGTGGTCAACAGCGTTTGATCGAAGAGCGACGTGTAGACGAGGTTGCTGAAATTGTCGAGCCGGGCGATCATGCCTTCGCTCCCGAAAGGCGCCGCGAGGTCCTGGCGGAACAACGGGGTGTTGTGCATCGGGTCGCCGTTCCCGTCGAACGTGTCGTCGAACATCCCGACGGGATAGAAATTCGGATTGGAGAGATAGGCGTCCACCTCCGCCTCGCTGGAATCCGGCGTCAGTCCTGCGGGCGCCCGGCCGAGAGTCTTTCCGCCGTTCGCTTTCAAGGCCAACTGCAGCACCGGGTAGAGCGCTCGCGAGTTCTTCGCGGTCGCGAAGATCCTGCCGAGGTCCAGGTCGTGGTTGGCGCGCCCGTCCAGGCGGCGCCCGATCGAGCCGCCCTTCGAAGTCCGGAACACGGAACCGTCGGTGATCGTGTGGCAGAGGGCGCACGCCGCGCCGACTTTGTCCCCTTTGGTGACATCCAGGACTCCGTCCCCGTTGCTGTCCTTCACCGGCATCCCGATGACGGCGTTCGCATTGAACAGTTTGGCCGTCACGTCAGGGTCGTTCAGAAGGGGGGACTTGGAGCCGGTTGGATCAGACTTCAGCTCTTCGGCGAGGGCCTGCCGCGTCTTCGGATCGAGAGCGTCGGCGTCCACGTTCAAGCCGAGGTTCAAAGCCTGGAGCGGGGTGACGCGCGCCGCCATCACCCCTGCGGGGAGCCGGACAGCGTCCGTCCAGAACCCCTCGTTGCCAAAGGTTTCGAAACGGAACACGTCCCGCCCTCGCGCGGCGCTCCCGTCCTGGTGAAGCGGGACATTTTCATGACAGATCTCCGGACATCGGAGGAACAAAAGGCCCCGGCCCGGTTTCCCGGGCCGGGGGTGAGGAGATCGGAAGGAATCTATTCGAGCGGTGCTCCTTCTGCGTGCACGAAGGAGTTCGGCACCTGCGCCGGGTTGTCGTGCTTGTGGTCGAAGCCGGAATACGGGCGCGCCACGTAAGGAAAGCCTGTCAGGAAGGCAACGTCCGGACCGTCCACGCCGTCACCGAGCGCGTTGTTCGGCGACACGTTGAAGCCGGACACGAGCACCCCAGCCAGGACGCGCAGCTCGATGTCGACGACGTCGTCACCCAGACGGCGGCCGTTCGGAAATCCGCCGATGTCCCCCGCGAGGAGGCCGAGGCGGCTCGCGTTCGCCTTGGGCGTCGGATAGACCGCCGTGTTCAGCCGCAGCTCGTCCGCCACGGTCTCGTTCGGCCGGCGCGTCAGGCCCGGAAATCCGAGCACGAGGTTCAGGAGGTCGTTTCTCGGAGCGGGAGGAGAGTTGATGTTGAAGAGCGCCTTCAGGAGCTTCGGAACCTCCGGATCGAGGACGCCCGCCGCGAACTGCGCGTCCTGGCTCGGCTGGGACGCGTTGAAGAGGTCCTTCGCCGCGCGGGGGACCACCACCTCGTTGATGAGCGGCTGACCCAGGCGGGAGACCTGCACGTAGCTGCCGGACTCCGTGGATGTTCCGTTGGAATTGAGCGTGCGATTCTGGAGTCGCGATGAGGAGGACCAGACGCCGATGATGGCGCGCGGGTCACTGATGTCCGTGACGACCGTGCCCGTCACCGTGAGCTGCTCGATCGGGACGGAAATCGCGATCGTGTGGCAGTTGAACCCCGCGAGCGTGTTGGTCCCGCCGCCGTGGTCGCCCGGAAGCGTTCCGGCCCGGAAGTTCACGAGGTCGAAGATCATGCCGAGGTCGGCGAAGAAGGAGTCCCGTCGGGGACCCACGAACACCTGGACGTTGTTGTCCATGGTGTAAACGCCGCCGCCGGCCCCCGTCGCCGTCTCGTAGCTATCGGGAAACGACTTCGGACCGACGTTGTTCGGCAGCTCCAGAAGGTCCTGTCCGATGCGCGTGATCTGCGAAGAGGTGCCCGTGAAGCCGATGATCTTGTCGACGTTGTACGTGTTGTAGACGATCAGATTCGGATCGTTGCCCCACGCTTTGGCATTGACGCCCTCGATCGGGCCGTCGTTGTAGGTGTACGTGTCCCCGCGGCGGACGTGCCGGGTGAACGTGAAACGGTAAGTGACGTCCTCGATGCCGTCGCCGTTGTTGTCGACCTTGATCTCGTAACGGACGTTTTCGCCGAAGTTCCAGAAGTTCGGGCCGCCCGCGGGCTCCTGGAGGGGGATCCAGTTGGTGATGATCACGATGTTCTTCGGATAGTTGGGGTCGCGAAACGCGTACACGTCCGTGTTGTCCGCCACGGGATCTGCGGCGATCGCGGGAGCCTCGCGGTGGCTCGAAGCAACGGCGTCCGTCGCCGTTCCGCCGAGCAGCAGGGCCAGCAGCGCCGGTGCCCAGAACCGCCCGGGATTCACGAATCGGGGAAACCTCATAACTCCTCCTGTTAGTAATCCGCAGTCCCGGGCGTGCGCGCTCCGGGTCCTCTGGCGCCATTACGAGCGCGACCTTCGAATTGGATTTGCGCTGGCCGCGTGATATTCACGCGTTGCCTCCTTACCCCGATGAACGAGCGCACTTCTGACGCCGATCGTGCCCTGGTGGCCCGCATTGAAGCGAGGGACGGGGATGCGCTCGGCCTTCTCTACGACCGATATGCCGCGCGGCTCATGGGCCTCGCGCAACGAATCGTCGGGGATACCGGGGAGGCGGAAGAGGTAATCCAGGAGCTGTTTCTGTGGGTGTGGCGTTCCGCCGCCTCTTTCGACGCGACGCGCGGAACCGTCATCGCCTGGCTCCTCGTCGCGACCCGCAGCCGCGCCATCGACCGCGTGCGGGCAAGGCGACCGGCCGTGCGGGCGGGGCTTCGCGCGGTCGAGACCGTGCCGGACCCGGCCGGCCCCCAGGATGTCGAGGCGGATTCCGCGACGAAGCAGTGGGAGAGCCTTTGCCGTTCCGCGATCTCTGAGTTGCCCGCCGATCAGCGTCGTGCGCTCGAGCTCGCGTATTTCGACGGGCTGACCCACCAGGAGATCTCCGAGCAGACGGGGACCGCTCTGGGTACCGTGAAAACACGGATTCGTCTCGGTCTGATGAAACTCCGCGATCGCGTCCGACCGTATCTTCATGGAGAGTCCCATGGCGCATAACGAACGATTTGAAGAGCTGGCCGCGCTTCAGGCGCTCGGTGTTCCCTTGGGAGAGGAGGCTGAGGAATTCGCGCGCCACCTCGAAGGGTGCGCCGAGTGCGAAGCTCTGCTCGTCGACTTTCGAACGGCATCCACGGCGTTCGCGGTTGAATCGGCGCTCGCCGCGCCGCGCCGGGCCGTCCGTGACCGCATCCTTCGTGAGGTGGCCGGCCAGTCCGCGGCGCCCGGCGTCGTCCGACCGGTGGCGGCCAGGACGGGTTACGGGCCGTGGCTCTTCGCCGTGGCGGCTTCGCTGCTGCTCGTATTCTTCGTCCTGGACGACGCACGCATTCGCCGCGAGCGGGAGGAGCTCCGGAGCCGCACGGCGGATCTGACCTCGCGGCTCGATTCCGCGCAGCAAAGCCTCGCGAGGAGAGCCCTGCAGGCGCGCGTGCTCGAGAGCGAGGACGTGCGCGTCCTCTTCCTCGGCGGCAAGGATCCCCAGCCGGCCGCGCGCGCAAAGGTGTTCTGGAGCCAGAAGGCCGGACGAGGCGTCCTCGTCGCCGGCAACCTGACGCCGCTGCCGCCCGGAAAGCAGTACGAACTGTGGGTGTTCTCGAAGGGCAAGCCCGTTCCAGCGGGAGTCTTCGACGTCGATTCTTCGGGCCGGGTGATCTTCGAATCCCCGGATCTCTCGGCCCTCGGCCAGGCCGAGAACTTCGCGGTGACGGTCGAGCCGCAGGGGGGCGTGCCGGCGCCGACGGGCCCGATCGTGCTCGTCGGAGCTCCGTAATCCGTCGCCTCCACTCCGCTTCGCTACGTTACGGCTCCCGCCGCGTCAGGCTCCTCCCTCCCTTCGGTCGGGAGACTCCTAACGCGGCGAGCTGTTGATTCAGCGAGGCGCAAGGGCTTTCCTCCAGATCCCGGTGGAAGAGGGTTGGGGTGAGAGCAGATCGAGAAGATAGGAAAAAAAAGCCGCCCTCTCCGAGGACGGCGCCGGTTTCGTGGTCTGGCCAATTGTGCGGAAGGCGCCGCCGACGGGCTCCAATCGGAAGCAATCGGCGTGCCCGGCGGCGGGCGACGATAATTCACAGTCGATGAATCGCTTCGCTCCGTTTCTCCTGGGAGTTCTGGCCGCCGCCGCAACCGCCGCACCGCGCGAGCCCCTGCGGGCGTCCGGGACGGTGGCTCGCCCTCTCCTCGGACTCGAGGCGACGCTTCCCGCGGGAGTTTCCGACGAGGAGCGCGAGCGCTCCGCGCGAACCGTGCGGGCGAGCGGCGTGAACCTCTTCGCGGTCACGGTGTCGTGGTCCGACGGCGAGCCCTCCCCGGGAAAGTACCGGCTCGACGCGCTCGTCCGGACGGTGCGCCTCCTGCGCCAGTCCGGAGCGACGGTGCATCTCGACCTGCCGCTCGTTTCGGTGCAGAAACGGGACGTCCCCGCGGACCTCGCGACCGTGCGGTTCGACGACCCGCGCCTCTCCCTGCGGCTCGGCCGTTTCCTGGATGCCCTGGAGCCGGCGCTGCTCGACGCCTCGACGATCTCGCTCGGTTACGCCGCGGACTCCTATTTCGCGGCGCATCCCGACGAGCTCACGGGATACCGCCTCCTCTTCGGCGGCGCCGTCGCGTTCCTGCAGAAGAAGGCGCCGGACCTGAAGGTCGGAGTGACGACCTCCGCGCCCACGGAAAGCGCATCGCCCGTCGTCGCGGCCGCCCTCCACCAGGGGAGCCCCGTGCTCTTCTACCTCTACGCCCCCTTCGACCGGGCGAACCCTTTCCTGCATCGTCCCCCGGAATCCCTCGAGCGCGACTGGAAAAAGCTCCTGGAGTTGGCGGCCGGCCGGCCGATCGCGTTCCCCGAAGTCAGCTATTCCTCGGCGCCCGAGAACGGGTCCACTCCGGAGCGGCAGGCCGAGTTCATCCGGCGCCTCCGGCGGTTTCTCCAGGCTTCCGACGGACAGTCGATTCTTTTCGCGCGTTACGTCGCGTGGCGCGAGGAGGCGGCCCCCGCTCCTGCCGCAGACGCGAAGGCCTCGCCCCTCGCGGGCCGGCGCGCCGCCTTTCTCGCCCACCGCGGCCTCCAGACGGAGCGCGGAGACCCGAAGCCCGCCTGGCGCCAGTGGACAAGGTGAGGCTCGTGCGAGGATTGCTCCGATGACTTCCGCGATTAACCTCGAGCGGTTCGTTCTCGAAGGCCAGCACGAGCACCCGCAGGCCACGGGCGAGCTGTCGCTCCTCCTGATGCGCTTCGGCGCGGCCGGCAAGCGGATCGCGCGGGAGCTCGCGCTCGCCGGACTGCGGCGCCTGCACGGCTCGGCGAATACCGACAACGCCTCCGGCGAACAGCAGAAGAAGCTCGACATCGTCGCCAACGACATCCTGCTCGAGACGTTCGAGTACGGCGGTCTCGTCTCGATGGCCGCGTCCGAGGAGCTCGACGAAGTGCGGGCCTACGGGAGCACGCAGGGGCACTATGCCGTGCTCTTCGACCCGATGGACGGCTCGTCGAACATCGACGTCAACGGCACGCTCGGCACCATCTTCTCGATCCGGCGCCGGGCGGGAGAAGGACCGGAAGGGCTGCTGCGCGCCGGCACGGAGCAGGTCGCGGCCGGCTACATCCTTTTCGGCCCGGCCGTTCTCCTCGTCTACACGGCGGGCGCCGCCGTCCACCTCTTCACCCTCGATCCCTCGATCGGAGAATTCCTGCTGACCTCTCGAGCGGTTCGGATGCCGGCGCGCGGGAGGGGCTACGCCGCGAACGAGGGGCGTTCGGGCGGCTGGCCGGCGGGCGCGCGCGCATTCGTCGAGCATCTCAAGGAGCACGACCCCGAGAGTGGTCGTCCCTATTCGACGCGGTACTCGGGCTCGCTCGTCGCGGACTTCCACCGGATCCTTCTCGAGGGCGGAATCTACTTTTATCCGCCCGATCTTTTTCCGGGCGGCAAGCGCTCTGGCAAGCTGCGCCTCCTGTACGAGTGCCACCCGCTCGCGCTCGTCGCTGAAACCGCGGGAGGTTTTGCGTCGACGGGGAGGGAACGGATTCTCGGGGTCGTGCCGGCGGATCTCCACTCGCGCACCCCTCTCGCGATCGGAAGCGCGGCGGAGGTCGCCCTGTACGAGCGCTTTTGCGACCCGGCAGCGCTGCCGCCGGGGTGAATCCGCGGCGCACCCGCCTCCGTAAACAGCTCGAGAACTCGATGAACCTGGTGAAAACTCGTCGTTGGGGTCCCCTCGGCCCTCGGCGCGGGCTGGCGCTCGCAGTGCTCGTTCCGGTGTCCCTCGGGCTCTCCGCTGGGGCGGCGGCGCACGAGCTCGGAACGCTGCGGACGACCGTCACGTTCCAGAAGAGCGGGCGATACGCCGCGGACGTCTTCATCGACCGTGAACACCTGCCGCCCGGGTTTTCCCGGAGCGCGCCGGCACGATCCCGATCCCGGCCGATCTCGGGCGTTCCGCCGGGCGCTCCCGAGGAAGTTCCCCGGATTCTGACTGCGGTCGCCGACGCGTCGGAGCCCTCCTTCGACGGACGTCCCGTGGATCCCGACCGCGTCGAATGGATCGATCCGGACGCGCGCGCCGCGGAGCTCCACGTGCGCCTCTCGGGCCCGATTCCGGGGGGCGCGCGCTCGTTTGGCTGGACGAGCCGGGCGCGGCTCGGCACGTTTCTTCTGACGCTCCGCACGGAAGGGGAGGAGACGCCGCAGCGGATGTGGCTCGAGGGCGGCGAAACGAGCGCGCCGATCGCGCTGCGCGCCTCGGTTGTGCCCCTGACCCGAAGGGAAGTCATCGCGCAGTACCTCCGGCTCGGCTATACACACATCCTGCCGAAGGGAACGGACCACATCCTCTTCGTGCTCGGCATCTTCTTTCTCGCGCGCAGGATCAAGCCCGTCCTGATCCAGGTGACGGCGTTCACGATCGCGCACACGATCACCCTCGCCCTGACGATCTACGGAGTCGTGTCGCTGAGGCCCGCGATTGTCGAGCCGCTGATCGCGTTGTCGATCGTCTACGTCGCCGTCGAGAACCTCTTTACGGACGAGCTCAACCCGTGGCGGGTCGCCCTGGTCTTCGCGTTCGGCCTCATCCACGGGATGGGGTTTGCCGGGGTGCTCTCGGAGCTCGGCCTGCCCCGGTCCGAGTTCGTGCCGGCGCTCGTGTCGTTCAACGTGGGAGTCGAGCTCGGCCAGCTCACGGTCATCCTCGCCGCCTTCCTGGCCGTCGGGGCATGGCGCCGGAAGCCCTGGTATCGCCCGAGGATCGTCGTGCCCGCCTCCCTGGCCATCGCCGCGGTCGGGCTCTTCTGGGCCCTCGAAAGGATAGGAGCGATTCGGACGTAACCCCCAACTGATAAAATCTCGTCTATGCGGAGGATGACCCGGACACGTCTCGGGTATTCGCTCCTCCTCTGTGCCAGTTCTGTCTGGTTTTTGAGCGGATTTTCCCCCAAGCCGCCCCGGCCCAACGTCCTGCTGATCACCCTCGATACGGTTCGTCCCGACCACCTCGGCTTCTACGGCTACCGGGAGCGGCCGACCACACCGAATCTCGACCGCTGGGCTTCTTCGGCGCGCGTCTACGACTCGGCGACGACGTCGATGCCGTACACGGCGCCCACACACCTCTCCTTCCTGACCGGGCTTCGGGTCCTGGAGCACGGGCTGCTGACGAACGGAAGCGCTTCGGCCCCGAAGCTTCACAAGGCCGCCGAGTTCTTCCGCGAGCGGGGGTACGACACGGGAGGATTCGTATCGAGCTACGTCCTGAACCGGCGGTTCGGGTTCGACAGCGGATTCCAGACGTTCGACGACGGCCTGGCTCCGTCGCGAAAGGGCGACAACGGCTGGTGGGCGGAGCGCTACGGCCTTCTCCACATCGATCGCAACGGGGAGGAGACCGTCGATAAAGCGGTCCAGTGGCTCTCCGGCCGCGCGTCTGAGCCCTGGTTCCTCTGGGTCCATCTGTTCGACGCCCACGAGCCCTACGCCCCGCCGGTCGACTTCGCCGGCCGGTTCTCTGCGACGAAGACGGGGGCGGACCTGCAGGCGGCGCGCTACGACGAGGAGATCCTCTGGCTCGACCATCTCGTCGGGCGGCTCTTCCAGGCGGCCGATCGGGACGGCCGGCCCCGGTACACCGTCGTGCTCTCCGACCACGGACAGGGCTTGAGCGAGCACGGGGAGAACTTTCACGGCGACAAGCTGTACGACCAGACGATTCGCCTCGTTTTCGCCGCCACGGGACCGGACATCAAGCCGGGTCGCGACCCGGAGCCGCTCGGCGCGGCGGGCGTGGGGCGAGGCCTGATCGCGCTTTCGCGGGGCGCCAACGGCCGCGAGTTCCAGGCCACCCTCGGTTCCCGGGCCGCGGATGACGATCCGCGGGACGACGCACGCATACTGATCGGACGGCGGCGCCTCCTCTCCGGGCAGATCTGGGACGCCACGATGGGGCCCGTCTCGTCCGCGACCACGGGCGACCTCGGGCTCGTGCAGGGCCGCTGGCGCCTCATCGTCAAGTCCCTTTCGACCCGGTCCGGCCAGATCCGCCTAGTCCCGGGAACCTCCCAACTCTTCGACACTGCCGAAGACCCGCACGAGATACGCGACCTCGCCGCTTCGCGGCCCGCGCAGAGGGAGCAGCTCGAGCGCGAGCTCGCGGCGATCATCCAGCGGAATCAGTCCCGGTTCCTCCTCGTCCAGTCGCCTCCGGACGCAGAGGTCGTGAAGTCTCTTCGGGCGCTCGGCTACCTCGAGTAGGGGACCCTCCTCTAGCCTCTAGACGTTGAAGCGGAAGAGCATCACGTCGCCGTCCTGGACGACGTAGTCGCGGCCCTCCTGCCGCACGAGACCCTTCTCCCGCGCGACCGCCATCGACCCCGACGCAACGAGGTCCTCGTACGAGATCGTCTCCGCCTTGATGAAGCCGCGCTCGAAGTCGGAATGGATGACGCCCGCAGCGACGGGAGCGGTGTCCCCCGCGTGGATCGTCCATGCGCGGGTCTCCTTCTCGCCGGCCGTCAAGTATGTCCTCAGCCCGAGCAGGTGGTAGGCGGAACGGATCAGGGCGCCGACACCGGACTCGGAGACGCCGAGGCCCGCCAGGTATTCGCGGGCGTCGTCTTCGGGAAGGTCCGCGAGCTCCGCCTCGATCTGCGCCGAAACCACGACGGCCTCCGCGCCGAGGTGCGTCTCCGCGTAACGCCGCACGGCGAGGACGTGGGGCAGCGAGTCGGCGCGTGCGAGCTCGTCCTCGGCCACGTTGGCGACGAAGAGCGTCGGCTTGGAAGTGAGCAGGAAGAGGCGCGCCGCGGCCGCCTTCTCCTCGTCGTCTCCGAGCACGAGCGTGATGGCGGGCTTGCCGGAATCGAGGTGGGGGAGGAGCCTGTCCGCGACCGCTACGGTCGCCTTGGCTTCCTGGTCCCCGCCCCTCGCGATGCGCTCCGCCTTGTCGCGCGCCTTCGTGACGGTCTCCATGTCGGCGAGGACCAGCTCGGTGGTGACGGTCTCGATGTCCGAAAGAGGGTCGAGCGCGCCCGAGACGTTCACGACGTCGCGGTCCTCGAAGCAGCGGACCACCTGGACGATCGCGTCCACCTCGCGGATGTGCTGCAGGAACTTGTTTCCCAGGCCCTCCCCCTTGGACGCCCCGCGGACGAGGCCGGCGATGTCCACGAACTCGATCGCCGCGGGAACGAGCTTGGTCGTCTTTGCGATCTTTGCAAGCGGCGCGAGGCGCGCATCCGGCACCGACACCACACCGACGTTCGGCTCGATCGTGCAGAAGGGATAGTTCGCTGCCTCCGCCTTGCGGGTGCGGGTCAGGGCGTTGAAGAGGGTGGACTTTCCGACGTTCGGAAGCCCCACGATTCCGGCTCGCAACATGAGCGGCGCAGTCTATCGGACCCTCTCCCGTATCATCCGGTCCGATGGCGCGCTGGCTGTCCCTTCTTCTGGTCGGGATTCCCACGGCGTACTTCGTCCGGTCCCGCGGGGGGCCCGACGCGCTCGTCTTCGGGGCATCGGCCCTCGCGCTCGTTCCGCTCGCGCTGTGGATCAAGGTCGGGACGGAGCACGTGGCGGGGCGCCTCGGCGCCGCTCTCGGCGGCCTCCTGAATGCCACGTTCGGCAACGCGGCGGAGCTCATCATCACCCTGTTCGCTCTGAAGGAGGGGCTTCCGGAGCTCGTCAAGGCGTCGATCGTCGGCTCGATCCTCTCCAACACGCTCTTCGGGCTCGGCGCCTCGGCGCTCGTTGGAGGCCTTCGCCACGGGACGCAGCGCTTCGCGCTCGAGCCCGTGCGGCGCGCTGCCACCATGATGCTTCTCGCCGTCTCGGCGCTCGCCCTCCCGGCGGCGTTCGCGCAGTCGGAGAAGAGCGCGTTCCTCCAGGAAGAGGTGTCGATCGGCATCGCGATCCTGATGCTCGCGACCTATGCGGCGTACATCGGCTACTCGCACTTCGGCAAGGCCGTCCGCGAGCACCGAGGATCCGGGGAGCCGCACCGTTCCGGCCCCGCGTGGAGTCTCGGCCGCTCGTTCGCGGTCCTCGCCGCCGCCGTCGTTGCGACTGCCGCCGCGAGCGAGCTCCTCGTCGGCGCGGTCGAGCCGGTGTCGAAGTCCGTGGGCCTCTCGTCCTTCTTCGTCGGGATCGTGGTCATCCCGCTCGTGGGCAACGTCGCCGAGTACTACAGCGCCGTCGAGTTCGCCCGGGCCAATCGGATGGAGCTCTCCTTCGCCATCGGCGCCAGCTCCTCGATCCAGGTCGCCGTGTTCGTGGCCCCGTGCCTGGTCCTCGCGAGCCTCTTCTTCCAGCCGATGTCATTGATCTTCCGGCCCATCGAGCTCGTGGCGCTCTTCTCTTCGTCGGCGGTCTTTGCCTACGCCTCTCTCGACGGCGAAACGGACTGGCTCGAGGGAGCGCAGCTCCTCGCCCTGTACCTGATTTGCGCCGTGACCTTTTTTTTCGTCCCCGCGTAGACGTCGCCTCCGCTGCGCTGGCGCTTCGCTCCGGCTCCCGCCGCGTCAGGCTCCTCCCTCCCTTCGGTCGGGAGACTCCTAACGCGGCGAGCGGATGGAAGAGGGAGGCTTACTCCTCTCCCCCGGGCGCGGGGGAGAGGTGGGTGAGGGGGCCTCGCTGCGGGGTCAGTCGCGCGTTTAGGTTTTTGCAGAGGCCAATACGCGCAACTAGCCCATACTCCCCTCGTGCCTCGTTCTCGCGAGCCTCTGGCGTTCTTCTTCGTCCCGGCGTGACGGCCCGCGCCTGGGTCTGGGTCGACACGGACGTCGCGCTCGGCGCGGGGCGCGGGGACGTCGACGACGGGTTCGCGCTCGCGGCACTTCTCGCGGCGGCGCGGCTCGCGCGGATCGAGTTACTGGGTATCTCGACGGTTTCCGGGAACGCTTCGGCGCCCGAAGCGGCGCGGTGCGCCCGAGCCCTCGCGGAGACCGCCGAGTGCGAAGTTCCCGTCGTGCAGGGTGCGGCCGCCGCGGCGGCCATCGCGGCCCTGCCGGAAGACTGCCGCCTCGTCGCGATCGGTCCCCTCTCGAACGTCGCAGCCGCGATCGCTCTCTCGCCGGATCTTCCGGGCCGCGTCTCGCTCTCGGTCGTAGGCGGCAACCTCACGTCGCACGGGTCAGTCCCGCCGCTGTGGCCGCACGAGTTCAACCTCGCGAAGGATCGCGCGGCCGCCAGGACCGTGCTCGGTTCGAGCTGGCGCCGGCTCGTCCTCTACCCGCTCGACGCGATGCGGCGGCTGCGATGCACGGAGGATCGTCTCAGCCGAATCTCCGGTCTCGGCGCCGCCGGCGCTCTCCTTGCCTCCGCGTCGAGGCGATGGATCTCGAGATCTCGATGGCGGTGGGGAAGCTCCGGATTTCCCGTCTGGGATCTTCCTTCCGCCCTCGAGGCCGCCGGCGTGCTCCAGGTCGAGATCGTCCGGGCACAATTCCCGAAGATCCAACGCAGCTTTTCCGGAATCCCGGAGGACGTGTCCGCGGCCGTCGCGTTCGACGCCGCCGAGGCCTGGACCGCGTTCGACGGATTGCTCGCCTCGTCGGAGTCCCGCCGACTGTAGAATCCTCGCCATCCTGCACTCCGCCCCGACGACGGATCCGAAGACCGGCTTTCTGCGCGCGGTCTCCCGCTGGGAGATCGTCGCGCTATCCGTCAACGACGTCATCGGCAGCGGCGTCTACCTGATCCTGCCCGTCGCCGCGGCCCAGCTCCTGGGACCCGCGAGCGTCTGGGCGATCCTCGCGGCGGGTTTCGCCGTCCTGCTCCTCGTCCTCTGTTTCGCGGAGGCCGCCAGCCTCTTTGACAAGCCCGGCGGCGCGATCGTCTACACGCGCGCCGCCTTCGGGGACTTCGTCGGCTTCGAGGTGGGGTGGATGACCTGGATCGCGCGGATCTCGTCCATCGCGGGCCTCTCCGTGTTCTTCGCCCGTGCCGTCGGGTACCTCTGGCCGGGCGCGCGGTCCGGCGTGGGGCAGTGGGCGACCATCGTCGTCCCTCTTCTCGTCCTGACGTGGATCAACGTCCTCGGCGTCAAGTCGGGCGCTCGCACGGCCGTCATCCTCGCGTGGGGAAAGGTCCTGCCTCTCGTGCTCTTCGTCTGCGTCGGGCTCTTCTGGGTCGACTGGAGTCGCGTCTTCCCGGTGCCGGCGCCCGCCAGCGGGAACTTCACCAAGGCGGCGCTTCTCGTCCTCTTTGCGTATGCCGGCTTCGAGAACACGTCCGCTCCCGCCGGCGAATTCAAGAACCCGAAGCGCGACGTCCCCTTCGCGCTGATCGTGCAGATCGCGATCGTCACCGCGATCTACACGGCCGTTCAGCTCGTCGCGATCGGCACGATCCCGAACCTCGGCGGCTCTCCGACCCCGCTCGCGGACGCGGCGTCGATGATGATGGGCCCGATCGGCGGGCTGCTCCTGACCGTGGGCGCCGTGCTGTCCGTGCTCGGCACGAATAACAACACGGTGCTGGCCGGCCCCCGGTATCTCTATGCGCTCGCGCAGACCGGAAGGCTTCCCTCCGTCTTCGCGCGGATTCATCCGAAGTACCGGACGCCGCACATCGCGATCCTGACGCAGACGGGCGTCGCGCTCCTGCTCGTGCTGACCGGCACCGGCGAGGAGCTCGCCGTGCTGTCCGCAATGGCGCGGCTCGCCACCTACATCGGAACGGCGGCGTCGGTCCCGATCCTGCGGCGGAAGATGCCGGCGAGCGAGCGCACCATCCGCCTGCCGGGCGGCCCCGTGATCCCGATCCTCGCGCTCGCCATCTGCATGCTCTTCCTTTCCGCGGCGGAGAAGAAGAACTGGATCGCCGCCGCGATCGCGCTCGCGGTGGGCGGCGTCATCTACGCGATCCGCCGGAACGCTCCGGCTCTCGACTCGCCGACCGCCGATTCGGAGACCAGCCGGGTCACTTGAGGAGGCTTCATGATGCGCATCCGGATCTTCGCAGCGGCCCTGTTTCTCTCGGGCGTGGCGGTCTTTTCGCGGGGGCAGACGCCGCCCGCGGCACCGGCCCCCGGAACCGGCCGCGCGGCGCCCCCGCCCGCGGTCCTCGCGGTCCGTGCGGCGCGCCTGTTCGACGGGCGGTCCGACCGGATGGTCGAGAACGGCGTCATCCTCGTCGAGGGCTCGAAGATCCGGGACGCGGGCTCCGGTCTGGCGATCCCTCCCGGCGCGACGGTGATCGACCTCGGGGATGCGACCCTTCTGCCGGGATTCATCGACGCGCACGTGCACCTGACGGGCGAGGCGACGGACAACTGGCTGTCGGACTTTTACCTGGGGCTGCGGCGCTCCGTCCCGGAGCAGGCGCTCCTCGCCTCGACCTACGCCCGCAAGACGCTCGCGAGCGGCTTCACGACGGTCCGCAACGTGGGCGCGGACAAGGACCTCGACGTCGGCCTTCGCAACGCCATCCGAAACGGGTGGATCGAGGGCCCGCGCATGCTCGTGTCGCGGCACGCGCTCGGCGCGACCGGCGGCCATTGCGACCAGACGGGCTTCCCGCTCGCGACGTTCGGGCCCGAGGGAGGCCTGAACGAGGGGATCCTCCACGGCCCCGACGAGGGGCGCGAGGCCGTGCGCCGGCAGGTCAAGTTCGGCGCGGACCTCATCAAGATCTGCGCTTCCGGCGGGGTGCTCTCCCTGGGGGACGCCGTCGACTCGCCGCAGCTGACGGACGCCGAGCTCGTCGCGATCGTCGACGAGGCGCACCGCCTCGGCAAGAAGGCCGCGGCGCACGCGCACGGAGACTCCGCCGCGCGGGCGGCCGTCCGGGCGGGCATCGACTCGATCGAGCACGGGTCGTTCATGACCGATGAGACGCTCCAACTCATGAAAGCGAAGGGGACGTTCCTCGTGCCGACGCTCCTGGCCGGGCACACCGTGGTCTCGAAGGCCGACAAGTTCCCGCCGGAGATCGCCGTGAAGGCGCGGGCCGCAGGCACCGCCGCCCGGGACATGTTCCGCCGGGCGGTCCGTGACGGCGTGCGGATTGCCTTTGGCACCGACGCGGCCGTCTCCCCCCACGGCACGTCCGCGCGGGAGTTCGCGCTCATGGTGGACCTCGGGGGAATGTCCCCGGCCGCCGCGCTCCGGACGACCGCCGCCGCGGCGGAGCTGCTCGGCCTCGGCGCCCAGATCGGCACGATCGAGCGCGGCAAGGAGGCCGACATCGTCGCCGTGCCCGGCGATCCCCTGAAGGACATCCACGCGACGGAGCGAGTGCTCTTCGTCATGAAAGGCGGAAAAGTCTCCCTCACCGCTCCGCCCGTCGCGGCGCGCTGAGGCCCGGCGTGTCGACGAGCCCGGCCCGAGCCGTCGCATTCGAGGGCCGCGCGATCGGCCGCTGGCGCGCCGGACTCTTCGCCGCCACGGGCCTCGCCCTTCCTCTCTACGCCTTTCCCCCGTTTCGTATCCTGGATCGCGACGTAGACCTCGCGACCGTGCTCGCGGTTCTCTTCATCGTCTCCTGCGCTCCGCTGTGGCTTCGCAGAAGCGTCGGGCGCGGGACCTGGATCCTCCTCGCGCTCGCCATCGTCGTTCCCGCTCTCGCGCTCCTCCCACCTCCGCCGGTTCGTTTCTCGAAAGGGACCCTCCTGGTTTCTGGCGCCCACTGGCTGCTCGTCTTCGCCTTCTTCCTGTGCGCGGCCACGGCCCCGTGGCCAGGCCGGTCGAAACGGACGATCCTCCTCGCGAACTGCGCCGCCGCGGTCGCGGTCGCGGCATTCGCGCTCTATCAGACGTTCGGGATTCCGCGACACTGGCCGGGGACCGGTCCGTTTCTCCTGCCGATCCAGCGGGAAGCGTTCCGGTTCACTCGCGTGGGCGGGACCTTTTTTTCCGGCGGCTATACCCGGCCGACGTCCCTGTTTCTCGAGCCAGCCTGGCTCGGCGGCTACCTCGCGTGGGTCGTCGCCTCCGCGTTGGGATCTCTCCTCTTCGCTCCTGCGGTGTGGTCCCGGCGATCCAGGTTCCTTCCGGCGCTGGCCGCCTCCCTTGCAATCGCCGCCACCCTCGCCACGGTGTCCTGGGGCGCGTATGCCGACTTTGCAATCGCAATCACCGCGCTCCTGGCGTTCTCGGCGATCCGCACCGATCGGCGGCGGTCTTTTGCGGCTTTTCTTCTGTTGACCCTCGCGCTGGGCGGTTTCTTCGTCAGCCCGGTCGCAAAGCCGATCCGCGGCGCCATCGCGCAGCGGTGGGCCATGCTGCAGAGCACTTCCTTGACCGGCGAGGACCCGATGCAGGCGCGAGATTCTTCGTGGGTCCGCATTCGGAACCTTCGCCACACCGGAGAGCTCTTCTTCTCGCGGCCGTGGACCGGGATCGGGCTGGGGCAGTTCCGGCTCTACGCCGGTCCGGAGGTCAAGGGCATACCCGGCCTCTCGATGCGGGAGCCCTGGTGCGGATGGGCCGCTCTCGCGGCGGAACTCGGCGTTTCCGGTCCACTGCTGCTCGCGGCAGCCCTCGTCTTCGCGGGGCGTCCGGCGTTCTCTTCACGAGACGCGCTCGCCGCGGTGGGGATCTCGCTCGTTCTCCTCGCCGCGTTCCAGCAGCTCCATACCGGCAGCTACCTCGACCTGTGGTGGTGGTATCCGTTGTCTCTCGGCGCGATCCTCTCTGGGAGGCCGCTCGGAGTGCCCGAGCGACGGACCGGCCCTGTCCGGAGGGACAGTTGTGCCTCGTAAGCCCGTGCGCTAGCCTCCCAATCCCATGCAATTCCCCGCCGGCGGCGGCGGGCAGGAAAGAGAAGCTCGGGGCGACTCGCGCTCCTCTTGCGTGTCCGTTGCGCCACCAAGGTGTCGGGGCTCGTTGAGCTCTTCGACGTTCGATGTCACCCCTCTCCGTGTGATTCGACGAAGATTGTCGGCAGGCTCGCGCACTCGATTCGTAACGCACGGCATTTCAACGGTTTAGCCTTCGGAAGGGCGGGTACGCTTGTTGCGTTCTAAATTGATCATGCATCGACCAAAACGTCTCGGAGTCGGGATCGCGGTGTGTCTTCTTTTGTCGATTTTCCCGGCAGTCCTTCGGGCGACGTCGGTGGTCCCCATCGCCGACTCGGAGCTGCACAGGCGTGCCGACGTCGTCGTGTACGGGATCGTCCAGTCGAGCGACGTGACCGTCGACAATCAGGGTCGCCCCGAGACGCTGACCTTCATCGAGCCGACCTCCGTGTTGAAAGGCAGCCTCTCCGGCAGCCTCGTCCTGCACCAGCTCGGCGGGACGCTCCCCGACGGCCGATATCTGAAGATGTGGGGGCGCCCCGAATACGTTCCCGGGCGCGAAGTCGTCGTGTTTGCCATCGCTCGCGCCGAGGGCGAGTACCAGACGGCGGAAATGATGCTCGGGAAATTCGAGGTCAGAGAGGACGCTACGGGAGCCCGGTTTGCCGTTCCCGACCTCGCGATCGGTTCCCGCAACGGCCTCGACGTCTATGTGCCGCGTCGCCGCAAAGCCGAGCAGGCCGTGTCGCGGCTCGGGGTGGTTTCGGCGGAGGACCCCGGTTGGGCGCTCGACAGTCAGTCGGGCCCGCGTGCGCTCGCCCGGTTTCTCGAGGACCTCCGCACCGGCCACTTCGGAGGAACGACGTCGCTGCCCCTCGTGACCGGCGAGCTCCAGCCCGTCACGCACCGGGACACCTCTTCGAAGCTCCCGCAATGGGGCTACATCAACAACATCCTTTTCCGGTACACGAACGGGGCGACAAACGCCTGGACCCTCTCCGGAACGTCCAACGTCACCGGGGGCGGAACCGCGGAGGCGCTCGCCGCGCTCGCCGCCTGGACGAATGAGCCGAATTCCAACATCAACTACACAGCGGGCGCCGGCTCTTCCGTCATCAGCCTGAACGCCGCGTCGAGCGGGTGCGGATGGAGCACCTGCCTGGACGGCGGCGGCGGGGTCATCGGCTGCGGAGGCCCCAATGGGGGCGGCAGCAACAGCTGGCGCGGCGACACCTACAACACGATCTCCAGCGGGCACGTCGAAATTCGGACGTTCTGCACGACAGACCAATGGCGGTTCGTCCTTCAGTCCGTGATCATGCACGAGCTCGGCCACACACTGGGGCTCGGCCACTCCGACCAGAACGTTTCCCCGCACGACACGTGCCGTGGGGACGAGGACGCGGCGACGATGAGGTCCGTCGCGCAATCACGATCGACCCTCGGTACGGACGATACGGACGCCGCCCGTTGGCTCTACGGCGACGGGCTGACCTCGTGCACGACCGGACCGCCGAGCGTCGCGGGCATCGGTCCCACCTTCGGAGCGACGACGGGGGGCACGGTCGTGACGGTCGCTGGCGGCAACTTCGTTCCGGGCGCCACGGTGACGATCGGCGGCGTTCCCGCGACGGGCGTGTCGGTGCTTTCCGCGAGCAGCCTGACCGCAACGACCGGAGCGCACCTGGCCGGCGCCGCGGACGTCGTCGTCACGAATCCCGACACGACGTCGGCGACCAAGTCGAGCGCCTACATGTACAAGGCCGGCGCCGGCTTCTATACGCTTACCCCCTGTCGCGTCCTCGACACACGCAATCCGACCGGCCCCTATGGCGGCCCCTCGCTGGCGGCGGGAGCGGAACGCGTCTTCGTCGTCGCGGGCCAGTGCGGCATTCCCGCCAGCGCTCGTTCGATCTCCGCCAACGTCACGGTCACCCAGTCGACCAACGGGCCGGCATTCGTGACGGTCTCCCAGGGAGACCTGTCCTCGCCCGGCGCCTCGACGATGAACTACTCGGCGGGGCAGACCCGGGCCAACCGCGCCGTCATTGCCCTCGGGGCCTCCGGAGACGTGCGCGTAAAGTGTGGTCAAGCCTCCGGCACAACGGATCTGCTCATCGACGTGAACGGATACTTTCAGTAGAGGAGACTCCAGATGCTCGCGGTCAACAAAGTTCGGCTTGTTCTTCTCGGCATCGTGGTTGCCCTCGTTTGCTCCTCCGCCGCGCAGGCCGCTGGGCCGTTTCAGTTCTATTCGGTGACGCCTTGCCGGATCGTGGACACGCGCAACCCCAACGGTGTGACGGGTGGCCCGGCGCTGGCGGGACAGGCGACGCGGTCGTTTCCGGTGGCGGGACTGTGCGGTGTGCCGTCGACGGCACAGGCGGCGGTGTTGAACGTGACGGTGGTGGCGCCGACGGGCGGCGGGCACGTACGGATCTGGCCGTTCGGGGCGACGATGCCGCTCGTGTCGACGATCAACTTCGATCCGGGTGAGCCGGCGATCGCCAACGGAGCGATCGTGCCGCTGTCGAGTGACCCATCGCTCTCGATCTCGACGTTTCTGGGAGCTTCGGCGGGCAACACCGCCCACCTCGTCATCGACGTCACCGGCTACTTCCAGTAGAGCCGCCTCTCCACGACGAGTTCGGGCGGCGAGCTCGCGCCGCCCGAAACCTCCCGCTCGCCTCACGACCCGATCGACCCTGCGAGAACGGGGAACGATGGTTTCCTGTTGACACGGCAGGCCGTCTCAAAATAGTTTCCTTCCTAAGCATTCCTCCATAAGACACGGTCTCTCGCGGCGCGACTTAAAAGGGGGCCGTTGGTGAAAAGAGCGCTCATCCTTGGATCGATCCTGCTCATCGCCCTGGGCATCTCGTTCGCTTCGGTCCTGTTGCGCCATCCCGTCTCGAAGGCCGCCCCCGCGGCCCCCGCGGTCCTCTCGGACGCAGCCCGGGTCCCGGCGCCGGCGGTGAAGAAGCAAGCGGCGGAACCGGAGACGCCCAGACTCGCGTTCTCCACGAGTGTGGCGCCTCGCAAGCGCGCCACGACCCATGAGGACCCGGCGCTCGCACACCCGGGGCCGGTCGCCCGAGTCGAACCCGACGCGGACCGCACGGCGATCGGGTTCCGGGCGAGCGCCGGCCCCGTCGGCATCGGCGAGGATGAAGACAAGCCGCCCAGGGCGCCCGCGACTTCCGAGAGCCTCGCGCTGTGGACGTACCGGGAGGGGGACGCGATCACGCCCGTACTCTCGCCCGAGCTTCGCAATATCCCGCCGATCGAGACCTCGCGCGACGAGCAGAGGGTTGTGGAGAACGAACGGCTTCCGTACCGGGGCGAGGTTGCCGGCCGGCGGCCCGTCGTGCCCGACGGCGCACTCCAGAGCTCGTTCGGCCCCAACGCGCCCACCCCGACGGGTGTGAATTTCGCCGGGATCGGGGTCAATGGAAGCGCTCCCTCCGACGACAACGGGCGCGTCGGCCCCAACCACTACATTCAGACCGTCAACTCGCAGTTCGCGATCTACGGCAAGAGCGGCGGGGCGCCGTTGTTCGGACCGGCGAACATCAACACCCTCTTTTCTTCGCTTTCGGGTCCGTGCAAGACGCAGAATAACGGGGATCCGATCGTCCTCTACGATGCCCTCGCGGACCGCTGGATCCTGAGCCAGTTTGCCGTGAACGCACAACCCACCGGCCTCGCCTCCTACCAGTGCACCGCCATCTCGAAGACGGGGGACCCTCTCGGCGCCTACTACCTGTATCCGTTCCCCTTGAGCCCGGTGCTCTTCTTCGACTACCCCCACCTCGGGGTGTGGCCCGATGCCTACTACGCGACTTACCACGTCTTCGACAACACGAAGCCGGCGGCGCAGCAGTTCCAGAACCAGGGGCTCGTCGCTTTCGAGCGCGACATGATGCTCGTCGGCCTTCCGGCCCGGCTCATCAACAAGTCGATCGGCACCGCCGGCGCGCAGGAGTTCTTCGGAGGGCAGGTCGCTGACCTCGACGGCCTGACACCTCCGCCGCTCGGTTCCCCGGAATACCTCTTCATACCGGGAAGTCCGGAGTGGGACGGAAGCTCGGCGCCGATGATTCATTTCTTCAAGCTGGCGACGGTCTGGGGAGGCTCGCCCGGCGTGACCGTCACCGGACCGACGAACATCCTGACGGCCTCTTTCACGACGAACCTGTGCGGTTTTGCGCGGGCCTGCGTGCCTCAGCCGCCTCCCTCCGGTTCCGCCGATAAGTTCGACCCGATCACGGGAGAGTTCATGTACCGCGCGGCGTACCGGAACAACGGCGGGGTCGAGTCGATCATGCTCGAGCACACCGTCAACGCGCTCGTGCCCACCGCGAATCAGGGGGCGACGCGCTGGTACGAGATCCGCACGCCCGCGACGACACCGACCATCTTTCAGCAGGGGACGTTCGCCCCGGACACCGATTGGCGGGTTGTCGGCTCGATCGCGATGGACAACGGCGGCAACGTCGCCCTCGGATACACCAAGTCCTCCGCGACCGTTTTTCCCGAGATCGACGTCACCGGAAGGCTCGCCGGAGACCCGGCCGGGACTCTGGGTGCCGAAGTCGTCATGCAGGCGGGTGTGGGAGCCCAGCTCGCAACGGCCAACCGCTGGGGGGACTACTCGTCCATGTCGGTCGATCCGCGGGACGGATGCACGTTCTGGTACACGACCCAGTACATCCCGGTCACCGGCTCGTTCACCTGGGGTTCGCGGATCGCAGCTTTCAAGTTCCCTCCTGCCAACTGTTCCGCTCCGCTTCAGGGGACGTTGAGCGGGACGGTGACCGATCAGACCGGAGCCCCGGTCCCTGGAGCGATCGTCAAGCTCGATAACGGATTCTCCGGCGCCACGGACGCCTCCGGCAACTATTCGATCGTCCTTCCTCCCGGGAGCACGAACGCCATCGCGTCGGCGCCGCGACGCCCGGGCTGCAACAACTCCGCTTCGACTCCCGTCACGATCACGAATGGATCGACGACGACGCAGAACTTCGTCCTGGCTGGCAACGCCCTTTTCGTGGCGGGACCAGTCGTCATCGACGACACCGCCGGCAACAACAACGGGCGAATCAACAAAGACGAATGCGTCGTGCTCGACGTTCCCCTCGACGACGTCGGCTGCAACGGGGCGACGGGGATTTCCGCGGTGCTCTCGACCTCGACGCCGGGGGTGACGGTCACTCAGGCGAGTGCCACGTACCCGGACGTGTTGCCCGGCGCGCGAGTCCTCAATACTCCGCGATACAAGATTTCGACGTCCTCGAGCCTCGTCTGCGGGACTCCCATCAGCTTCACACTCACCGTCACGAGCTCCGCGGGCAGCCAGCCGGTGCTCTTCACGGTTCCGACCTGCGACACCCCCATCACGACGGCCGGCGCCATCACGGCGGGCGATCCCACACAGACGGCGCGGCTCTTCCGGGGGGGGTTGATCTCTTCGTGCGGATCGGCCGCGGCATGCCCGGGAACGACCGGGACGGGCACGCGGCACTACGACAGCTACACCTACACGAACACGGCGGCGACGTCGAAGTGCGTGACCGTGGAGGTTTCGCCCAACTGCGTCGAGGCCGGCGGCCAGATCTTCACTGCCGCCTACCTCACCTCCTTCAACCCGGCCAGCGTCTGCGCGAACTACCTCGGTGACCCGGGGCTTTCTCCGGTCAACGGCGGCACCGCGCAGTACGCCTTCGATGTTCCCGCGGGGGGCACGTTCGTGGTCGTCGTCCACGAGGTCAACCAGAACGTCTTCTGTTCCGCGTACACGCTGAAGGTTTCCGGCCTGGACGACACGGCCGGCGGAGGACGCCCCTCGGCGACGATCACGGCGCCGGCTTCATTCTGCGCGAGCTCGACGGGAAACACGGCCTCGGTGCCGGACGCCGGTGTGGGCGCCACGTATCTGTGGACACTCTCCGGCGGCACGATCACCGGCGGCCAGGGCACGCGCACGCTGACCTTCTCGGCGGGCACATCCGGCAACGTGGTCCTGGGCGTCACCGTGACGTCGGCAAGCGGATGTGTCTCGACGGGTTCCTCGACACTGCCGATCACTGCCTGCGGTGCCGGGAGCGCTTTCTTCACCGTGCCTCCGTGCCGCGTGCTGGACACCCGAAACCCGATAGGCCCCTATGGCGGACCGTCGCTGGTAGCGGGAGCCTCCCGGACGTTCACGGTGGCGGGTCAGTGCGGGGTTCCGTTGACGGCCAAGGCGATCGCGGTCAACTTCACCGTCACGGGATCGACGGAAGTCGGCTTCGCCACCCTCTTCCCGGCCGGAATGACAGTGCCTCTCGTTTCGACAAGCAATTTCTCCGCGGGCCAGACGCGGGCGAACAACGCCATCCCGCTCCTGAATGGGGTGGGAGATCTCAGTGTCTTTTGTGGAATGGGAATCGGAGAGACGGTTGACGTCATCGTCGACGTGGCTGGATACTTTCAGTAGGAGATGGCAATGACCACAAGGATCCTCCGCTCGCTTTTTCTCGGTTTGGCGCTCGTCGTGTTGACGTCGGCCGCCGCGCAAGGAGCGGGGCCGTTTCAGTTTTTTTCGGTGACGCCGTGCCGGATCGTGGACACGCGCAACCCCAACGGTGTGACGGGTGGCCCGGCGCTGGCGGGACAGGCGACGCGGTCGTTTCCGGTGGCGGGACTGTGCGGTGTGCCGTCGACGGCACAGGCGGCGGTGTTGAACGTGACGGTGGTGGCGCCGACGGGCGGCGGGCACGTACGGATCTGGCCGTTCGGGGCGACGATGCCGCTCGTGTCGAC
>JALZAT010000073.1 GCA_030948185.1 Acidobacteriota bacterium | reverse complement strand
AACAGGAGCAATCCGCGAATATCAGACTGACTTCGTCGTCGAAGCGCCCTGCCCCCTCCGTCGCCTCCGTCTCCTGGCACCCTCCCCCCCACACTTGACTCCGGTCGTTCCATATCAGGATGACAAGGCTTGGACTCTCGTAAAATCCTGCCGATAACGGAGGCATGCATGCGCTCAAAGGCTCTCCTCCTCTCCGTCGCGCTCCTGGTCGGCGGCGGCTCCACGTTGAACGCCCAGCACGAGACGCACCCCGCCGAACCCGCCGCGTCGGTCCCTCCCGACCTCTACGACGACCTCGGCACGTTCACGCGGAAGATCTCGACTCCCGTCTCGAAAGCCCAGCTGTATTTCAACCAGGGGATGCGGCTCGTCTGGGCGTTCAACCATGACGAGGCGAAGCGCGCGTTCGACCAGGCGGCTCGGCTCGACCCCTCGTGCGCGATGTGCCAGTGGGGCGTCGCGCTCACACTCGGTCCGAACATCAACCTCCCCGCGCTCCCGGACCGCGCAGCGGCGGCCGTCGTCGCCGCGAAGAAGGCAAGCGAACTGGCGAAATCCGGGAAGGCGACTCCCGTCGAGCGCGCCCTGATCGCGGCCCTAGCCCGGCGGTACTCCGATCCGCCGCCGTCGGATCCCGCGGCCCAGAAGAAGCTCGACGAGGCCTACGCCGCCGCGATGCGGGGCGCCGCCCGCCGCTTTCGCAACGACCTCGACGTGGCGACGCTCTTCGCGGAGTCGATGATGGACCTGCGTCCGTGGGACCTCTGGACCAACGACGGGAAGCTCCAACCCGGCACCCTCGAGATCGTGCGCACCCTCGAACGGGTCCTCGCGAAGAACCCGAATCATCCCGGCGCGAACCACTATTACATCCATGCGGTCGAGGCGTCGCCGGACCCCGGCCGAGCGCTCGCCGCGGCGAAGCGGCTCGGCGCGATGATGCCGGGAGCGGGCCACCTCGTCCACATGCCCGCGCACATCTACATCCGCACGGGAGACTACGAAGCGTCCTCCGAAGCGAACCGGCGGGCGATCGACGCGGACGCGAAGTCTTCCGTGGCGGCGCCGCCGTCGCCGATCTACCAGATGTACGTCGCGCACAACCATCAGTTCCTCTGGGCTTCGGCGATTCTGCAGGGG
This sequence comes from Acidobacteriota bacterium, assembly GCA_030948185.1. GTDB lineage: Bacteria > Acidobacteriota > Thermoanaerobaculia > UBA5066 > Gp7-AA6 > JALYUA01. The sequence continues at coordinate 16,080 of JALZAT010000073.1, read as the reverse complement.
CGCAGCGCGGAGTCTCTCGAGGCGGCTCGCAAGACGGTGGAGAATGCGCCGCTCGAGATGCTCCGGCAGATGCCGGGATTCGACACGCTGCTGACGTACCCGGTCCTGACGCTCGTGCGGTTCGGCCGCTGGGACGACGTCCTGAAGGAGCCGACGCCGCCGGCCGACTTCGCCTTCGCCAACGCCGTGCACCATTTCGCGCGCGGCGTCGCCCTCGCGAAGCTCGGCCGGCCCGAGGAGGCTCTCGCGGAGCGCCACGCGATCACCGAGATCACGAAGCGGATTCCCCCGGAGGCGATGGAGAGCCTGAACAAGTCGCACGACCTCCTGGACGTGGCGGTGTGGGTGCTCGACGGCCAGATTCTCGCGAAAAAGGGGGACGTCGGCGGCGCCGTCTCGATCCTCACGAAGGCGGCGGAGGCGCAGGACGCGCTGAAATACTCGGAGCCTCCCGACTGGTACTACCCCGTCCGGCAGACGCTGGGGGCGATCCTTCTCTCCGCGGGCCGCGCCAAAGACGCCGAGCGTGTCTACCGGGAGGACCTCGTGCGGACGCCGGACAACGGCTGGTCTCTGTTCGGCCTGGCCGAAGCGCTCAAGGCCCAGGGGAAACCGGAGGCGGAGACGCGCGCGCGCTTCGACAAGGCATGGCAGCGCGCCGACATCCGGATCACGGCGTCGGATTTCTGACGCGTGCCGGATCAAAGCTAGTTCCTTTCGATCACTCTCGCGGTCGGCCTCGGGCGGCTGCCGACGATCGGCGAGATCGCCGTCGGCACAGGCGGTGGAGCGAGGGTCGGCGTCGGCGGCGGCACCGTCGGCGTCGGCGTGACCGCGAGAGCCCCGACCTCCGCCATGCGGAAGAATCCGCCGCCTCCGGTGCCGAGGTAGAGCTCGCCCGCCGCGTCCTGTCCGAACGTCGTCAGGCTCGTGGGGCGCGGCGTCAGCAGGGCGTCGTTGGCGAAGAGCCGTCCCGTGCAGTAGTCCCCGTAGAAATACTTGCCCGCGAACGACGGCATCGCGGAGCCGCGGTACACGTAGCCGCCGGTGATCGAGCAGTTGCCGGACCCATGGTCGTACTCGAAGACCGGGCGGACGTACGCGGCGGCACCGCACGGGGGAGGCGCCGCCGGGCATCCGCTCGTCCCCCCTCCCCCGCAGAGCGTCCCCTCCATGACCTTCCAGCCGTAGTTCCGCCCGCCCGGATCTCCGGCCGGCTGGAAGTCCACCTCCTCGCGGGAGTCCTGCCCGACGTCGGCGATCCACAGGTCTCCCGTCGCTCGGTCGAACGAGAACCGCCAGGGGTTGCGCAGGCCCTTCGCCCAGACCTCGTTCGGTACGCCCGCAGGCCGGAAAGGGTTGCCGGGAGGGATTCCGTAGAAGGGGCTCGAATTCACGTTCTGGTCGACGTCGATCCGCAGCAGCTTGCCGAGCAGGGTGTCGTCCCGCTGCCCGTTGCACATCGGGTCGTTGCCGGAGCCGCCGTCGCCCATGCCGATGTACAGGTATCCGTCGGGGCCGAACTGGAGCTCGCCGCCGTTGTGGTTCTCGAACGGCTGGTTGATCGTCAGGAGGGTCACGCCGCTCGTGGCGTCCGCCAGATTCGAATCGCCGGCCGACACGCGGTATCGCGCGACCACGGTATTGCCGGCGCGATTCGTGTAATTGACGAAGAAGAGCCCGTTTGCCGCATACCGGGGGTGGAACGCGATCGAGAGCAGCCCCCGCTCGCCGCAGCACGACACGAGGCTCGTGAGGTCGAGAAACGGCGCGGGCAGGATCTGCGAGCCGTTCCAGACGACGAGGCGGCCCGTCTGGCTCGTCAGGAAGAGGCGGCCGTCGCCCGCCGAAACGATCGACGTGATTCCTCCGAGCCCGGTCGCTAGCGTCTCGAGGACGACGTCCGGAGCGGCTGCCGCGGTCGCGATCGGCGAATTCGGATCTGGCTTTTCGGGAGATCGGGCGGCGGCCAGCGCGCAGGCGAGGATCGCGGCCGGGACCAGGAGCCGGGGGAAGCGGAGGGGGGATGGACTCATGGCCGGGCGCCCCGAAGGGCACCCCGGTCATTCTAACGAACGTGAGGAGCGGCTATTTCCTCGCGACGAGGCTGAGCGTCACTTCGAAAGAATGGCGAACGCGCGGACCGGGAAGCTTCCAATCCCGACGAACGGAGGGGGCACGGCGAAGAAGCGGAAGGCGCGGCCGCGGACGCGCTCGAGCCCCGTCATGTGCTCGACGATCGGAATTCCGGACTCGAGAAGCATCGTGTGGGCCGGGCGGGCGAGGTCCGCCGTGTCGTCGATGTTCAGGGAATCGATCCCCACGAGCGCCGCGCGCCCGTCGACGAGCCGCGCCGCGGCCGCGCGCGTCACGAACGGGTGGCCGGCGCCGTACTCCGGCGTTCTCCACCGCGAGTCCCAGCCGGTCGAAAAGAGCACGGCGCGGCCCTCGATCGCCACTCCGTCGAGGAGCTCCGGCCCGAGCGGGCGGCCGCGACCCCGCGCGTCGACCACCAATCCCGGGAGATCCGCCAGCCGCTCGAGGGGAAGTCCGGCGACGTCGATCCCCCGCTCGAAGCGGTGGAAGGGCGCGTCCACGTAGGTTCCCGTGTTCGCGACCATGTCGACTCTGCCGATCGAGAACGTGGTTCCCGGCGCGTACTGGCCCGCCGACGCCGCGCGAGGAAGGTGCTCCGAAATGGCGGGAGCGGGAAGGCCCGGATAGGTGACCATCCCGTCCTCGATCGGGTGCGAGAGCTCGACGAAGCGCAGCGCCGCCGTCATCTCTCAGCCCTCATCCGCTTCTCCGCCCCCTCGCAGCGTCTGCAACATTCGAATCTGACCCGCATGGTAGGTGTCGTGCGCGGCGATCCCGTAGACGAGCCGCGCGCCCGTGTGCCGGGTGCCGGGCGAGATGCGGGAGAGCCGCGACGCCGGGAGCGCGGCAATCGTCTCGCGCAGCCGCCGGTGCTCCTCGTCGAGGAGGAGGAGGTCGTCCCGCCAGCTCCTGCCGGCGTCCGGCCGGCCGAACCAGTTGCTCCCCGCGAGCGGAAAACTGCCGCGCTTCGCGCCCGTGAGCCGCCGCCGCACGGCGTACTTCCAGTAGGCGGCGTGCACGGCGAGCTCCCAGCTGCTGTGCCGGCCCGCCGACGGCCGCCACGCGGCCTGCTCCTGGGTCAAGCGGCGCAGGGAGCCCTTCAAGTTCGGGCCGTGCCAGGCGGAGCGGTCGTACGCCTCGTCCACGATCGCGAGAAGGAGCGCGACCTCCTTCGAGGGCTTCGGGGTTCGAGGCTTCACGACGCGCGTTCTGCGAGCCGCGGGCCCTCTGCCGCCTCCGTCCGCGCGGTTTCAGACTTCGTCTCGCCGCCGAATCGGATGATGAGAGCGACGGCGCCCACGATCGCAGCGGTCGCGAGGCCGATCCGCAGAGTCAGAGCCTCGCCGGCAAACGCCCAGCCGAGCAGCACGGCAACGACGGGATTCACGTACGCGTACGTCGTGACCCGCGCCGGAGTGGAGACCTTCAGGAGCCAGATGTACGCCGAGAACCCGACGAGAGAACCGAACAGGACCAGGTAGGCGAGCGAGACGACCGCCCGCGTGGAAATCTGGTCCGCGTGGAGCCGCCCGCCTTCGCCGAGAGCGAGGCCGAAGATCCAGAGCAGCAGGCCTCCCGCGATCATCTCCATCGAGATCGCGAGCAACGTGGATTTCGGCAACACTGCCTTGCGGGAATAGAGCGAGCCCACGACCCACGAAAGAGCGGCGAGCAGGAGCGCGGCCGCTCCGATCGGATCCACGTGCTCGCCGCCGCCGAATCTCCCCGGCAGCACGAGAAGCACGAGCCCTCCAAGTCCGAGCAGCAGACCGGCCACCAGCGCGGCACGCGGCCGCCGCCGGCGCTGGATCCCCTGCAGCAGGGCCATCCAGATCGGAACGGACGCGACGAACAGGGACGCGAGTCCGGAGGGAACACGCAGCTCCGCCCAGGAAACGAGGCCGTTGCCGCCTAAGAGCAGCAGGCCGCCCACGATAGCGGCGGACTTCCAGTGGCGCCGCTCCGGAAGCCGCACCCCGGTTGCCCGCAGCCACGCGAAGAGCAGGAGCCCCGCCGTCAGATGGCGGGTTCCCGCCATCACGAACGGGGGAAAAGACTCCACGGCGAACCGGATCGCGAGATAGGTGGAGCCCCAGATCAGATAGACCGCGGCGAAACCGGCGACGAGCTGCCCCCGCGACGGCGGAGGGAGCATGAGCACTCCCGAGGGGGAACGCGTGCCGCTCGCAGCAGCCGGGTCAGCCGCGTCAGCCGCGTCAGCCGCGTCAGCCACTGACCGCCTCGGCAGTCGCCTCGACCTCGACCGGCAGGGACGTCGTCTCCTTGACGGTTTCGAGGACGATCGTCGTTCGGGTGGATGTGATCGTCGGAATCCGGGAGAGCTTTTCGCGAAGAAGCCGCCCGAGCGCCTCGGCGTCCTTGACCCGCACCTTCGCGAGGAAGCAGTCCTCGCCGGCGACGTGGTGGACCTCCAGGATTTCCGGAATCTGCGCGAGCTTGCCCGGCGTGTCCACTCCGCCCGGCCGATCCGTCGTCCGGATGAAGATGAAGGCAAGCTGCCCGGCGTCGACTGACTTCGGGTCGATCTCCGCGCGATAGCCGCGGATGGTGCCCTTCTCCTCGAGCTTCCGGATCCGCTCGAAGACGGCGGACGCCGCCAGGCCGACCTGCCGCGAAATTTCCGCGTTGGACGTACGGGAGTTTCCTTGAAGGATCTTCAGAATAGCGGCGTCAATTCCGTCGATCATTCGAATATTCCACACGAAATGAGACGATCCGTCAAGGACCCCAGCGGAACCGGATTGGTCCGAGGCGGCGCACGCGGCCGCGCGAGTCGCGCATTTCGACCGTGAGGGCATGCTCCCCCAACCCGGCCGGAGCCGAAAAAGTTGCGTGAAAACCGGCGCGGGAAGCGTCCCCGAGCTCCGGCACCGCCGCCGCGACGTCGGGCCTCGGGGCCCGGTCGGGCCGCGCGACGCGGCCGTCGTCGAGAACGACGGCGACGTCGACCTCGCCCGTCGAGGACTTCGCCCACCCGCTGACGGCGAGGGATCCATGGATCGTGCGGCCGCCCGGGCTCTCGTCGAGCCAGCCCGGGACCGCGTCCTCGTTCGACGCGGGCGTCCACCAGACGGCCGGAACGTCCGGGCGCGCCCGCTCGCTCTCGCGCTCGAGGCCGAAAAGCTTTCGTGTCCCGAGCTCGAGCTCCGACTCGCGCACGCGCCACAACCTCGCCGGCTCGAGTTCGAGCCCCTCGTCGAACCGGGTCGGATACGCGGCGACGCCCAGCACTTCGACGAAGACGGATGCCGCGAGGAGCAGGACGAAGGCTGCCGCGCCCGCGCGCGAACCCTTCCAGGGCGGCCGCGCCGGAAAAGCGGCGAGGAGCACGAGCACGGGGACGACGTCGAGCACGATGCGGTAGCCGAACGAGGCGCCGCCCCACCACATCCCCCAGGAGGATGAGAGTAGCAGGACCGCCGTGGCGCCCGCCGCGAGCCAACGCACGAGCGCCGCCGCGTCGCTGCGGGAGCGAGCCGCCGACCGGAGTCCGGGGAGCGCGGCGAGGAGGACCGGACTGAATACGAAGAGTCCGCGCGAGGGGCTCGCGAGGATCCCCGCGATTCCGGGGAGGATGCGTCCTCCGAAGCCGCCGCTTCGATAGAGCTGCCCGAACGCGAGCGGGTTGCCGAGCACGGCCGCGGAGTAGACGGCGATCGCCGCCGCGGGCAGGGCGGCCCACGCGAGGAATCCCCCGAGAGCCTCCCTGCGGCGCGAGAGGACGAACGCGGCGGCGCCGGCTGCGAGAAGCACGTCCGTCGAACGGCTGACGACGGCGAGGCCGAGGGTCAGTCCGGAGAGCGCGACCCGCCGTGGGTTGTTCGAGAGGATCAGCCAGAACGACCAGCAGAGAAACAGCAGCGAGGGCCCGTGCTGCCAGGGTCCCCGGCTCGCGACGGCCCACACTTCCGTCGCGAAGGCATAGAGCAGCGCGAAGAAAAGCGCCTCGCCGTCGCGGCGCCCGAGCCGGCGCAGGGCGAGAAAGAGAAACAGGACGGAGAGCGAGGCGAGCAGGCTCGCGGTCGCGTGCGAGAGGACGTCGCGCTTCGCGTACAGATCGATGCCCGCGAGCCGCGCCGCCGCGAAGACGGGCACGTTGGCAAGCCCCGCGGCGATCGGGTACGAGGAGACGACGTGGCCATGGACGCGGCGGTAGGCGTAGGGAAGGTCCTGCCGTTCCCCGTAGAAGCGGTCGAAGTCGAGGCGGCCGCTCTCGAGGATCGAGAGGGGAAGGAGCTCCGCCGGCTCGGTGTCGCCGCTGCCGCGGTAGGGTCCGGCAAGGAAGACGACGAACGGAATCAGGAACGCGGCGACGAGAAATAGGCGACCGATCCTCGTCGACAAGGAAGGTTAAACGGCGAAGTACCGCGCCTGCGGGTGATGCAGCACGAGGGCGGACACGGAGGCTTCCGGGTCCATCATCGAACCCTCCGTCAGCTCGATCCCGATCTTGCCGCCGGGAAGGAGCCGGAAGATCGTCGTCTGGTCGGAAAGCTCCGGCCACGCCGGGTAGCCCGGGCTGTACCGCTTGCCGTGGTAACGCGCCTGAAAGCGGTCCGTCATCGTCGTCGAGGGGTCATCCCCGACTCCCCAGCGCCGGCGCAGGTCTTCGTGGAGCCACTCCGCCGCGGCCTCCGCGGTCTCGACCGCGAGCGCCTGCAGCGAGTGGCAGAGGAGGTACTCCCCGCGGTTCTTCAGGTCTTCCGCCCGGGCACGCACGCCCTCGCCCGCCGTCGTCAGGAGCAGCGCGACGCTGTCGGGAGGCCCGCCGGCCGACGCGGGCCGGATGAAATCGGCGAGCGACAGCCTCTCTCCCGCGACCTGCCTCGGGAAGTGCAGCACCGCCTGCTCTTTTCCGTCCAGCGACAGCCGGACGGAATTTCCGTCCGAGGAGGCGTCGAAGAACCGGTACATGGCCCGAGCGCGGATCCAGCCGGATCGCTCGATCCTGCCGATGACTCCTTCGAGCTCGGCGAGCTTCGGATCGCCGGCCTCCTTCAGTTTCCGGAAGCTGCCCCTCAGCCCCAGGTGCTTCGCGTAGAGCATGTGCGGGTTGACGTACGGCCAGACGGCGGGAAGGTCGAGCTCCGAGAGGACGTGCTCGTCGTGGTCGGGCGCGGGGCGCGGGTCGGCGATCTCGACTTCGGAGCTGCGCACCGCGGGAGCGGACAGCGGGCTCTCCTCCTCGAGCACGGCCGTCGCCGCAGCGCCGGCCGCGCGCCGGCCGTCCGCTTCGGCCGCGAGCCCGCGACGCGCCTCCTCGCCCGAGAGAATGCGGTCGGCGAGCGCGAGGCCCCGCATCGCGTCCACGGCGTAGACGGCGAGCCCCCCGTACGCGGGCGCGATCCTCGTGTCCGTGAACTTCTGCGAAAGCGCGGCGCCGCCGACGAGAAGCGGCGCGGACACGCCCCGCGCCGTCAGGTCCTGCGCGGTCGTGACCATCTGCTGCGCGCTCTTCACGAGGAGCCCCGACAGCCCGATCAGGTCCGGCCGATGCTGGTTGTAGGCCTCGACGAGCCGCTCCGGCGGCACTTTGATGCCGAGGTTCACGACCTCGTACCCGTTGTTCGACAGGATGATCTCGACGAGGTTCTTCCCGATGTCGTGGACGTCGCCCTTCACGGTCGCGAGGATGATCTTCCCCTTGCGCGAGTCCGTCGTCTTCTCCATGAACTGCTCGAGGTGGTTGACGGCGGCCTTCATCGACTCGGCGGACTGCAGTACCTCGGCGACGATGAGCTCGTTCGCGTTGAAGAGGCGGCCGACCTCGCGCATTCCATCCATGAGAGGTCCGTTGATGACGTCGAGCGGCGCCATTCCGCCCGTTCTGACGGCCTCGAGGTCCTCGATCAGACCCTCTTTCGAGCCGTCGATGATGTAGCGCGGGAGCCGCTCGACGGGAGTGCCCGCGCGAACGACAGGCGCCTTCGGAGCGGCGCCCTTCGCCTTGAAGTAGCCCGCGAAGGCGGCAACGGGGTCCTCCCCGCGCGAGAACAGGAGGTCCTCCGCGAGCCGCCGCTCCTCCTCCGGGATCGAGGGGTACCGCACGATCTTCTCGCTGTTGACGATCGCGAGGTCGAGCCCCGCCTTGACGCAGTGGTAGAGGAACACCGAGTTCAGGACTTCGCGGCCCGACTCCGGGAGCCCGAAGCTGACATTCGAGATGCCGAGGATGGTCTTCGTCTCGGGGAACTCGGCCTTGATGAGGCGGATGCCCTCGATCGTCTCGACGGCGCTGCCGACGTACTTCTCGTCGCCCGTTCCGCAGGGGAAGACGAGCGGGTCGAAGAAGATGTCCGCCGGAGAGACGCCGTACTTCTCGGTCAGGAGGGTGAAGCTCCTGCGAGCGATCTCGAGCTTGCGCCGCCGCGTGACGCCCATCCCGTGTTCGGGGTCCTCGTCGATCGTGCCCACGACCAGCGCGGCGCCGTACTTCTGGGCCATCGGCACAACGGACTTGAACCGCTCTTCGCCATCCTCGAGATTGATCGAGTTCAGGATCGACTTGCCCTGGCTCCACTTGAGGCCGAGCTCGAGCACTTTCGCGTCCGTCGAGTCGATCATCAGCGGAACCTTGACCATCTTGGTGAGGCGCTCGAGGAAAGCGTTCACGTCCGCGGTCTCGTCGCGGTCGGGATCCTGCAGGCAGACGTCGATCACCTGGGCGCCGTTCTTGACCTGAGCGCGCGCGATCTCCGCCGCCGCCTCGAACTTCCCCTCGGCGATCAGCCGCTTGAACTTGCGGCTCCCGAGGACGTTCGTCCGCTCGCCGACGATGACGGGCCGGTTGTCGACGTCGATCTCGAGGGCTTCGATGCCCGACACCAGAGACTTCGAATGGATCGGGATGCGGCGCGGCTTTCGCCCCGCGGCGGCCGCCGCGAGCACGCGCGTGTGCGCGGGCGTGGTGCCGCAGCAGCCGCCCACCACGTTCACCCACCCCTCGTCCATGAAACGGGTCATCCGCTCCGCGAGCATCTCCGGAGTTTCCGAGTAGCAGCCGTCGACGTCGGGAAGCCCGGCGTTCGGGTAGCAGGAGACGTACATTTTCGCGAGGGCGGAGAGCGTCCTCAGGTGGTCCGTCATGAACTCCGGGCCGGTCGCGCAGTTCAGCCCCACGGAGAGAAGGGGCGCATTCATGATCGCCGTGTAGAGCGCGTCGACCGCCTGCCCGGCGAGCATCGTTCCCATCGGCTCGATGGTCACCGACGCCATGATCGGAACGCTCCACCCGGTCTCGAAGAACGCCTCCTGGATCCCGATCAGCCCCGCCTTGAGATTCCGCGTGTCCTGCGTCGTCTCGAGGAGGAGGACGTCGGCGCCGCCGGCGAGGAGTCCCGCGGCCTGCACCCGGTAGTGCCCGATCAGGTCCTCGAGCGTGACGCCGCCGGTCACGGTCACCGAGCGCGTGGTGGGACCCATCGAACCGGCGACGAATCGCGGGCGATCGGGAGTGGAGAACCCGGCGGCGACCTCGCGCGCGAGCTCGGCCGCCCGGCGGTTGATCTCGAACGCCTTGTCCTGCAGGCCGTACTCGGCGAGGACGAGCGGCGTCGCCCCGAACGTGTCCGTCTCGACCATGTCGGCGCCCGCCTCGAAATACGCGGCGTGGAGCGCCCGCACGACGTCCGGGCGCGTCAGCACGAGGTTCTCGTTGCACCCTTCGAGCTCGTCCCCGCCGAAGTCGCCTGCCGTCAGGTTCTGCGACTGGATCCAGGTCCCCGTGGCGCCGTCGAGCACGAGGATCCGCTCGGCGAGCGCCTCGCGCAGCGCTTCCCCGCGGGCCTGCATGGACGGTCCGTCCGGTTTGTCCGGGGTCATGGAACCGGTGATCTTAAGCGAAAAAGGGCGGTCTGGCCGTAAAAAGGGTCGTCAGGGCCTGCCGATCTCGTCGAAGGGCACGTCCAGAATCGGGTAGCTGTTCCAGTCGCGGCAGTTGAAATGCCACCACTCGCCGGGATCCACCTCGAAGCCCTCCCTTTCCATCGTCGAGCGAAGGAGGTCGCGCCGCGCCAGGAGCTCCCGGGATCCTCCGCGGTACTTCGGGGAAGCGCGATCGGAAAACTCGTCGTACACGCTCGGCATTTCGGCCTCCGCGCCGGTCGCGAGGACGTAGAGCGAAAGGTCGACGGCGCAGCCACGGTTGTGCTTCGAGCCCTTCGCGGGGTTGGCGACGAACCCGCGTTCCCGATCCTGCGGAGTCACGATTTCCCAGAAAAGCTTCGTGACCGACCAGGGGCGATATCCGTCGAAGACGACGATCCCGTATCCCTGCGCCGCGAGCGAGCGATGCGCCCGGACCACCGCCTCCGCGGCGGGTCTCTGGAGGAACGCGCGGGCCTCTTTGTACACGGCACGTTTCGCGAAGTTGTCCGGCGTGGCGTACCGGATGTCGAGGTGGATCGTGGGGTCGAGGCGGACGAGCTCGACGAGATCCGGCGCGAGAAACGTGCCCGACTCGATCGGCGGCCGGGAGACGGTCGTCGCGGAAGGCGGCGTGCTCCGCGCCGTCGAGCAGGAGAGCGCGAGAACCAGCCCGACGAGGAGTAACACCGCGACCCTTTTTTTCACCGCGCGAGCATAGCGCGCGGCCGGACCCCGCCGTCGAGGGAGTGTCATGATTGCGCGAGACGTGCTCGTCTTTCGGAAAAATGGCGGAGCGACGACGCGCCTGCGCCGCGTGCTCGACGCCTTGCGGTCGGTGTACGGACCGCCGGCCCGGCCACTGTCGGACCCTTTCGCGCTCGTCCTCTGGGAGAACGTCGCATACCTCGCTGGCGACGAGAAAAGGGCGCAAGCCTTCGCGCTTCTGTATCAGAAAACCGGACTGGCCCCGAAACGGATCCTCGCGGCGCCGGACTCGGTTCTCCACGAGGTGGCGCGACGCGGAATTCTCGCCGACGATCGCGCGGGACGGCTGCGAGAGATCGCCTCCATCGCCATCGATCAATTCGGAGGTGACCTCTCGAGCGCTCTGCCGAGAACGCCAAAGGAAGCCGCTAAAGCGCTTCGGAAGTTTCCGTCGATCGGCGAGCCGGGAGCGGAAAAGATCCTCCTCTTCGCGCGCCGGGAGCCGCGCCTCGCCCTCGACTCGAACGGGCTGCGCGTGCTGCTGCGGCTCGGGTACGGAACGGAGTCGAAGAGCTATTCCGCCTCGTACCGCTCGGCCCAGGGCGCCGCGGAGGCCGAGTTGCCGGCTGAGTTCGACGCCCTCATCGAGGCCCACCAGCTTCTGAGGCGCCACGGCCAGGAGGTGTGCCGCCGGGCCGCGCCCCTCTGCGACCGGTGTCCCGTCATGAGCGAGTGCGAGTACTACGCGCGCGCAACCGGCGGCCGATAGGGAACGCCTTCCCGGCGGAGCCGCTCCTTCACGCGTCCGGCCTGCCAGAGGTGGCGGCGCTCGTGGCCGGCGAGAAACGCGAACCACTGGCCGATCGTCATCCGGAAGCGCCGGCTGATGGGCGAGCTCATCGTGATTGCGCCCAGATCGACCCCGTCCGCGGCCCGGATCCGGCCGATGAGTTCCCCCTGGAGCGCGACGAGCTTCGGCACGACCTCGGACGGCGGTGGGCTCGTCCGCGGGCGGAAGCGCGCGGGCGCCCTCACGCGGAGGACGCGCACGGGCGGCTCGACCAGGCGGATGTAGAGCTGCCCCAGGATCTTCGTTCGAAAGGGTCCGGAGGCGAGGAGGCCCCGCTCACGGCCCTCGGCGATCTTCCGGTCTAGCTTCGGGAGAACCGCCCAGGCCGAGTTCAGGTGGTCGAAGCACTCGACGATCGACCACTGTCCCTCCGCCGGGCGCCACTGAAGGTCCTCCTCGGTCAGCCCGTCCACGAGCGAAGCAATCGAGGTGGCTACGGACTCGAACTGCCGCTCGAGGTCGGCCAGGGCCGGGTTCATGCATCCATCGTATTGCGAGTCGCATACTTGCCTGCGGAGGGACCAGATGAGCGACCCGCATCTGAAGGAGATCCGAAAAGTCACGCCGAGCGCCGACGGCTGCGAAGACTGCCTGAAGATCGGTGGCGTGTGGGTGCACCTCCGGCTCTGTCTGAGCTGCGGACACGTCGGCTGCTGCGACAACTCTCCAAACCGTCACGCCACGAAGCACTTCCACAAGGTGAAGCACCCGATCGTCCAGTCGTTGGAGCCCGGCGAGGACTGGCGGTGGTGCTACGTGGACGAGCAGATGGTGTGAGGCGCCCTCATCGGGACCCCTGAAACGGGTGCTCGAAGGAGAGATAGAGAAGCACCTGCCTCGATCCGCGGCTGGGGCCCACTCCGATCGGGAACGCGAGACCCGGCACCACCTGCAATCCGCTCTTGAAACTCCAGGCCCATCTCACGCCCGGGCTCACGAGGAAGACGGGCTCGGCCACCGTGCGTCCGGGCGCGACCACCGCGCGCTCCCGGCCGTAGATCGCCTCGAGCATGGGGTCGAGGAGGTGGCTTCCCGTGAAAATCAGGCTCGTTCCGACGTTCCACTCCCAGACGTTCGCGCGGTCTCCCGCTGCGTTGCGCGAGGCCGGCCGATAGGTCGCGCCGGCGTTTCCGTGCACGACCCAGTCCTCCGAAAGGGCGTAGCTCACGGGGATCAACGTCTGCCATGAGACGTTTCCAGAGCCCAGGCCGTCGCGCGTGCTTCCGATCGGCAGGTACAGAGAGATTCGCGGGGCGATCGCGAACCGGGTCTCACCGCTTCCCACGAGCTGATATCGGTAGTTGACGGCCGCGTCTTCGAGCTTGCGCGCGCCGGTCTCTGAGCGAGCGAACGGGACCGAATAACTCAGCTGGTGGCGGACGCCGCCGAGCGGCCACTCCTGCGTGAAGGTCGCAACCCACTGCCCCGTCCGGTCGCGCGCGAAAAGGCTGATGTGCTGGACGACACCTTCCTCCTGGTTGTACGACTCCTCGACCAGGAAGCTGTTGTCCTGGACCTCGTGGGGAGTGAAGTTCGCCGCGTTGGATCGAGCGGCCACGGCGGGTTCTTCCGCCGCGAGCGCCCGCGAGAGCGCGAGCAGAAGAAGGATAAGCGCCTGCCGCGTCAACACTCTTAGAATAGCGGAAGCTTGACGCTTTCCCCGAGGAACTCCATGGCCGAGCGCTCTGTCGGCTCGGCGCGCGGCTTTCGCTGGCGCGCGGGAGAGGTCTCGAGGCTCGAGGGGTTCACGGATGCGGTGTTTGCCTTCGCCGTAACGCTCCTCGTCGTTTCGCTGGAAGTGCCGCGCACGTTCACGGAGCTCGTCCTGGCGATGCGAGGTTTCCTCGCGTTCGCGATCTGCTTCGTCCTGCTCTTTCTGATCTGGTACGAGCACTACGTCTATTCACGAAGGTACGGACTCGACGACACGACCGTGGTCTGGTTGAACGGAGCGTTGATCTTCGTCGTTCTCTTCTACGTCTATCCCCTGAAGTTCATGTTCACGATGGTCGTGAACGGGGTTTTCGGCTTCCAGGATCCGGCCCGTGGAAGCGAGCCCATCCTGCGCGCCTCGGACGGCCCGACCCTCTTTCTCATCTTCGGCGCCGGATACGTGGCCGTCTTTCTCGTGTTCACGCTCCTCTACCTGCACGCCTGGAGAAAACGCGGCGAGCTCGGGCTGACGGACATCGAGATCCACGACACACGGTCCCGCCTCTGGTCGGCCGTGCTGACCGGGGCGACGGGCGTCGCGTCGATTTTCTGCGTTCTCCTGTTCGGCGAGCAGGGCGCGCGCTGGGCCGGCCCGATCTATCTGTTGAACGGCCTCACGCTAACCGCCCACGGATTCTGGTGGGGCTCCCGTCGGCGTCGGTTGGAAGCCGTCGCCCCGCGCTGAAGCCGGCGATTTTCGATCCTCGGGTTAGTATCGCCATTCGCGTGCCCGATTCCGAACTCATCCCACCCGGTTTTTCCTCCCTCCTGGAACGCAAGAAATTTGCGGAAATGGAGGAGGAGTGGGTCCGCCACGTCGAGGCCGGCGACACGGAGCTGCCCGTCTTTTTCGCGGTCGCGGCGGCCGCCAAGAAAAAGGGGCACGGCGCTGCCACCGGATGGCTTCGTCTCCTCGCCGACGAGCTCGGCGGGCGTGGGAACGGCGAGGGCCGGATGCGGGTGCTTCTCGAGCTCGCGCGAATGGCTCCGACCGACCCGGGCGTGCGGACGGACCTCGAGAAGGCCCTTCGCGACCGGTTCGCCGGGCACCCCGCGCTCTCGTCCGTGCTCACCAAAAACGCGATCGCATCCGCTCCGGATCCCGCGGCCGCCGCGGCGAGGATCGAGCGCTGGCTGCGCTTTTCGCCGGGCGACGTCTACCATCTGCCAGGCCGCGGTCCGGGACGAATCGTCGAGATGAACCCGGCCCTCGACGTGCTCCGGTTCGAGGTCGGCGGCGTGAAACTGCCCCTCTCGCTCGTTTCCGCGGAAAGATCCCTCCAGCCGATCCCCGAAGGGCACTTCCTGCGCGACAAGCTCCTGCGACCGGAAGAGCTCAAGGCACTCGCCGCGTCGGACCCCTCCGAAGCCGTCCGGCGTCTGCTCGCGAGCCTCGGCCGGCCGGTCACCCTCGGCGAGCTCAAGGAAGACTTCTCGGGGATCGTCGACGAGTCGCGCTGGACGAGCTTCTGGACCGCCGCGAAGAAGCACCCGCAGCTTCTCGTGTCGGGTTCGGCGAAGTCGGGAAAGATCAGCTGGTCGGAAAGCGCGGGCGCCGCCGACGACTCGATCCGGAAGGCGTTCTTCGCGGCCGAGCCGCGCAAGCAGATCGAGCTCGCGCGCAAGCACGGCAAGCGCTCGAAATCCCTCGCGCAGGAGTTCGCGGAGCGCCTCGCCGAGGAAGCGCAGCAGGCCGCTCCTCGGGATCCGGCCCTCGCCTGGGAGCTCTCGCAGACCGCGCTGCGGATGGTGCCTTCGAGTGAAGAAGCGTTTCCCGCGTATCTCCTCCTCGCGGTGAGCGACCTACCGGGCGTGATCTCGCGGGTTCACGACGCGTCGGCGCGGGAGAAGGCGCTCCAGGCGGTCCGCGGCGCGTCGGACGGGTGGGCGGACCTCTTCGCGGATCAATTCCACCGCGAGGAAGACTCTCGGGTCCTCGCATACATCTTCGAGGAGCTCGGCGCGACCGGCCCCCGACGGGACGAGATCGCGCGTCGCATCGTGCGCTCCCCCCGCTCCGCGCCGCGGGCGTTCGTCTGGCTGGTCGAGCGCCTGCACGAGGAGAACGGTCCCGCGACACCCGCGCTCTTTCTCGCCCTGGTCGACGCGCTGCGCCAGGACGAGTTTTCGGCCCTCCGCGCGCGGCTGAAGGAATTTTTCGACCCGGGCAACCTGGCGGTTCGCCTCGTCCGGGGGGCGTCCGAGGAAGAAGCCCGCGACTACCTGACGGCGCTGACGCGGGCCAGCGGGCTCGAAGAGCACCGTCGGGCGGTCGTCCGCGAGGCGCTCCTGATGGCGTTCCCGGACCTGGGCGCCCCCGCGCGCGAGTACCTCTATGGAACGGCGGAGTCGATCGAGGCGCGCCGGCAGGAGGTGATCCGTTTGAAGCAGGTGGACCTGCCCGCGAACGCGGAGGCGATGCGGACGGCCAAAGAGCACGGCGACCTGCGCGAAAACTTCGAATACCAGTCCGCGCGCCAGAAGCACGAGTACCTTTCCGCCCGCATCGCGTCGCTCGCCGACGAGCTCTCGCGAACGAGGGTCCTCGACCCGACCAAGATCGAGACGTCCGAAGTCCGTGTGGGAACCCGCATCGTCCTGCGCGAAGTCGACGGCGGAGCGGAACGCGTCGCGGTGATCCTCGGCCCCTGGGACTCGAAGCCCGAGGAGAACATTTACTCCTACCAGTCCGAATTCGCCGAGGGCCTTCTGGGCCGCCGCCCCGGCGACCGTGTGACGCTATCGGGAGTTCCGGCGGAGATCGTCTCCATCGCGCCTTGGAGGTAGGTCCCCCTCACCCTGCCTCTCCCCCGCGCGCGGGGGAGAGG
>JALZAT010000033.1:36742-51510 GCA_030948185.1 Acidobacteriota bacterium | reverse complement strand
GATGAGGACGTTCCGGCGGGGAGCGATCCTGCTCATGGCGGGGGCGGCGGCGCTGTCCGCGCCCGGCGCCCGGGCCGCGGCGGCGGAGACGATCGCGCTCGTCGGCGGCACGGTGCACCCCGTGGGAACGCCGGACGTCCCGAACGGCACGGTCGTGATCCGCGACGGTCGAATCGTCGCCGTCGGAGCGGGGATCGCCGTGCCCGCTGACGCCAGACGCGTGGACATCGCGGGCAAGCACGTCTATCCGTCCCTCTTTCCGGCGGTCACGGTGCTCGGGCTCGTCGAGATCTCCTCCGTGCGCGCAACGGTCGATACGATCGAGCTCGGCGAAGTGAATCCCCAGGCGCGCGCCGATTTCGCCGTGAACTTCGATTCCGAGCTTCTGCCCGTGGCGCGGTCCGCGGGGATTCTCGTCGCCGGGATCACTCCGACGGGAGGGATCGTTTCCGGGTCTCTTGCCGTTATGAATCTCGAAGGCTGGACGCGGGAGGACGCGACGATCAAGGCGCCCGCCGCGATCTTCGTCGTCTGGCCGAATCTGACCCTCGACCGCTCGCCGTCCGCCCGCTTCTCGGTCCGGCTCCAGGAACGGCGCCGGGATGAGGCGCTCGAGAAGCTCCGGGAGGCGTTCCAGGCCGCGCGAGCCTACGCGGCGGCTCGATCCGCCGAGGGGAAGAGCGGAGTCCCGAGGCACGATTTCGACGCGCGGCTCGAGGCGCTCGTCCCCGCCGTCGAAGGCCGGGTTCCGGTGATCGTCGACGTCCACACCGTGCGGCAGATCCGCGCCGCGATCGCCTGGCTCAAAGAGGAGAACCTGACCGGGGCCCTCTTCGGCGGCGAGGACGGGTGGCGGATCGCGGACGAGATCGCGAAGGCCGGGGTCCCTGCGATCGTGCAGTCTCTCCCGCTGCCGGCCCATGCGGACGACCCCTACGATGCCGGGTACGCAAACGCCGGAGTCCTCGCCCGCGCGGGCGTGCGCGTCGCGTTCAATGACGGAGCGACCGCGTTCACCGCTCCCACCGTCCGGGACCTCCCTCACCAGGCGGCCGCCGCGGTGGCGTATGGATTCCCCCGGGAGAAAGCGGTGGCGGCGATGACGCTCGAGCCGGCCCGCATCCTGAACGTGGCGGACCAGGTCGGCACCCTCGAGCCGGGGCGGCGGGCCACCCTGATCGTCACGGACGGCGACCTTCTCGACCTGCGCTCCCACGTCGTGGCGGCGTACTTGAACGGCCGCCCGCTCGACCTGACGGACAAGCAGAAGAGGCTCTGGGAGAGGTATCGCGGGAGGCCCAGAAAACAGCCATGAAATTCCTCGGCAAGTGAACTGGCTCTTCAAGGAAGAACCGACCCACTACTCGTACGACGACCTCGTCCGGGACGGGAAGACCGTCTGGTCCGGCGTGCGCAATCCTGTCGCGCAGAAGCACTTGAGATCCGTCCGCAAGGGGGACCGGATTTTTTTCTACCACACGGGCGACGAGAAGTCCGTCGTCGGCGAAGCGAAGGCGTCCGGGGACGCTTACCCGGACCCGGGCGACCGGGCCGGGAAGCTCTACGCCGTCGACGTCGCCCCCGTCCGGAAGCTCGCGCGGCCGGTGACGTTGAAGGAGATCAAGGCCGTCGCCGCTTTCCGGGACTTCCCGCTGGTGCGGATCTCGCGCCTCTCCGTGATGCCGGTGAAGGACGCCGAGTGGGCCCGCATCGAAAAGATGTCCGGGAAGGCCTAGGCGACCTTCTTCCAGAACCTGTCGGGCACCGTGCCCGTGAAGGCGAAAAAGACCGCGAGCAGGAGACAGAGCCCGACGGTCGCCCAGACCGAGTAGAACGCCAGGGCGCCCGCGGCGAGATACGCGGGTATCCCGGGCGCGTACTGCCAGGAGATCTCCCGAATCCGCGCCTCGGGCAGGTGAGGATCCACCAGCCGCCTGCCGCGCGCGGCGTAATGCCAGAGCAGGTTGAACGCGATGGCGATAACGACGTAGGTGCCGGCGTAGACGAGACCCGCCGTCCTCGCGTCGCCGGGCTTGAGACCCGCGTCCCGGATGTAGGTGGCGGCGAGGGACGTCGGAAAAGGAACGAACGTCACGAGAAGCAGCAGGAATCCGTTCAGAAAAAGGAACAGGTTGTCCGACCTCCGGATGCGTCCGAACATGACGTGGTGGTTGACCCACATGACGAGGATGGTCACGAAGCTCGTGAAGTAGGCGAGGAGCGCGGGCCATTCTTCCGCGAGCTTGCGCGCGAGCGTCGCTCCGTGCAGGTCCGCCGGCTTCGGCACCTTGAGGTCGAGGACGAGGAGCGTGATCGCAATCGCGAACACTCCGTCCGAGAAGGCCTCTGCGCGGAGGGTCTCCTTCTCATGGGCCGGCACGTTCGGGCCATGGACTCGGGCGTCGGTTTCGCTCGGCAACGCGGGAAAGCTATCAGCCCGGGCGTCGCCCCGGTCAGAATGGGCGCGGACCGTGCAAACCCGCCGTTCGAGATGCCCATCCAGATCGTCTTGAACGCCCGCGTCCCCGTCAAGATCTGGACCGACGAGGTGGGGCCGGAGGCGATGGCGCAGCTGAAGAACACCGCCGCGCTTCCGTTTGTCTTCCGGCACGTCGCCGCCATGCCGGACGTTCACCTGGGCAAGGGCGCGACCGTGGGCAGCGTCGTCGCGACCAAGGGCGCGATCTGCCCGGCGGCCGTCGGCGTGGACATCGGGTGCGGGATGGCGGCCCGGAAGACTTCCTTTCGGGCGGACCGTCTGAGAGTCGCAGATCTGAAGAAGCTTCGAGCCTCGATCGAGCGGGAGATCCCGGTCGGCCGCGAGAGCAGGAGGCAGCCCTTCGAGAGCGCCTCGGCCTGGATGAAGAAGCGGGGGAGGCCCAACGCTTCGCGCGACGACGCCGCGCTCGCGGACCGCGCATTGCACCAGCTCGGGACGCTCGGCGGAGGCAACCACTTCATCGAGATCTGCGTGGACTCCGACGACGGGATGCTCTGGGTCCTCCTCCACTCCGGGAGCCGCAACGTCGGAAAGACCGTCGCGGAGCGGCACATCGGCCGGGCGAAGGGAGCCATGAAACGGCTCGCCGAAAGCCTGCCGGACCCGGACCTCGCGTACTTCGCCGCGGGCACCCGCGAATTCGACGAGTACCGGCAGGACCTCGAGTGGTGTCAGGACTATGCGAGGAAGAACCGCGACATCATGATGGACCGCGTGCTGCGGCAGCTCGCTTCGCGGTCGGTCTCGACGGCGACGTCTCCCACCTCGGCATCACGATGTCGGTCAACTGCCACCACAACTACGTCGCGGACGAGGTGCACTTCGGGGAGCGGGTCCTCGTGACGCGCAAGGGCGCAATCCGCGCCGGGGAAGGCGAGCTCGGGATCATTCCGGGCTCGATGGGCTCCTCCTCGTTCATCGTTCGCGGGCTCGGAAACCGGGAGGCGTTCGAGAGCGCGCCGCACGGGGCGGGAAGGGCGATGTCGCGCGGAGAAGCGAAGCGCCGGTTCTCGAGGGAGGATCTCGAAGCGCAGACTGCCGGCGTCGAATGTCGAAAGGACGCCGGCGTCGTCGACGAGATCCCCTCGGCGTACAAGCCGATCGAGGATGTGATCGAAAAGTCGAGCGACCTCGTGGAAGTGGTCGCGCGGCTCAAACAGGTCGTGTGTGTGAAGGGGTAGGAGGACGCATGGAGAAGCGGGGCGGGAAGCGCGAATCTCGAAAGGCGAAACCGGAGCCGGCGGTGCGGGAGACCTTTCCGACGCCGGACCGGTTCACGCGAACCGGAAAACGCGTCGGGGACATCTGCTTTGAATGCGAGTGCAGGATCCTCCAGATCGGGGGCCCGGACGGGATGCTCCTCGCCTGGTGCGAGTGCGGTTGGCCGGACGAGCACGACGAGATGGAGATCGGTTGATCGGCTGATCGGCTTCGTCTTCGCCGCTTGGGAGGAACCGGAGCGGCTCGCCCGCGAGCTGCGCGAGTTCTTCCTGCCGCTGCCCTGAGACCGACTCCCGACCCACGACCGTCCTTTCCTCGCCGCCTCATCCCGGCTACACTCATCGGACACATGCGCGGGCCGCGTGCGGCGAGGGTGAACACACCCCCGGAGGTGGCGGCGCAGCCTTCTCTCTTTCCCGAGATTCCTCCCGCGACGCGCGTCCAGGCGGCGATCCGGCTCTCGGAATCGAACGTGGCCCGCACGGTTCCGCCGGGCGTCGTGGGCGTGTACTTCCTGAAGGCCGTCGCCGCCGGAGGGCGCGTCAGCGAGAGAGTGGGACGCGACGACGTTGACCTGCGCCAGCGGCTTCTCCAGCACGCGCGCGAGGCCGGCGAGAACGCTCTCTTCGGGTGGATCCGGGCGGAGACTCCGCACGACGCCTACAGGCTCGAGTGCTACCTTTGGCACGCGCAGGGCGGCGCGTGGGCCCGCATCGAGGGGGACGCGCACCCGCAGCGGCAGGAGCGGATTCCGTTCCTCGGCTGCCCCGACTGCGAAGAGTAGCGGCTAAGAACTGAGGACCGAGACCCGCGAGGTGCCCGGGCGCGGCGCGTCGGGCGTCAGATGCAGGGACTGCTCGGTCTTCGGCAGGATCTTGTCCTTCCAGCACAGCTCGGGCGTCCCCCGCACGAGCCGGTCGGCGATCTCGGCACCCATCGTCACGGAGTGGTCCATGTTCCCGATCTCGTACTTCCACGCGCCGAAGCGGCCGCGGGAGTAGACGTCCCGCGCTTCGAGCCAGGGCTGGATGACGGAGAGCGCGTCGTCGCGGCGGATCGTCGGGATCGGATACGTGTAATCGCGGGTGATCAGGTGGGTATCGACGACGTCCTTGCGGTCCTCGGGCGAGAGCAATTTCGTGTTCACGAAGCCGTCGAGCACTTCCTCGACGACCGAGTCGAGATTGACCGGCTTGTAGGGTGACCGGGAAACTTCCGCGAGCAGCGAGTACTGCCCCCGCGCGTCCGGCACGACTTCCGGCGAGTAGTTGGAGAGGTATGTCACGCGGTAGTACGGGCAGTTCCCCTCGGGGAAGTACATCCAGCACTTCGTCGTGGGCGAGGGCTGGGCGATTCCCACCCCGACGATCGCGCTGCCGGAGTGGTGCAGAAGTTTCGTCGCCTCGAGAAGATCTGATGGCGCGTCGGAAATCGACTGGACCAGCCTGTCGACGGGTACGGTCGAAATGAGCTGATCGTAGCCCTCGTCCGATCCGTCCGCGAGGAGCACGCGCTTGCGGCGGACGTCGAGGCCGACCGCCTGCGCGCCGAAGCGGATTTTGTCCTCGAGCGTCGAGGCGACCCGCAGGAACATCCCGCCGGTGCCGCCGTGAAGGGGATACTTGAAGGTGTTGTTCGGTCCCCACGAGACGTCCGGCCGGTCGAGCAGCACGTTCGTGATCATCCGCTCGAGGTCGACGACGGGAACTCTCTCGCCGATCCAGTGAGTCCCGAGCATCTTGGGCGGATGGGCCCAGACTTTGAAGTTGTACGGCATCATGAAGTACTCGGCGATGCCTTTGCCGAAGACCCCGAAGATCATTTCCTCGAATGTGTCGTAGGACTTCCTGCCCGACGCCGCCTGCGTCTTCTGAGCTTCGATCACGCCGATGACGCACTTGAGCACAGCTTCGCGGGGAAGGTCCTTGATGTTGTTCTGAAACGGGTATGGCAGGAACCGGTCCATCATCCAGACCCACGCCTCGCGCTGCAGCTCCTGGTATTCGCTGCCGAGCATCCGATCGAAAAGCTCGTCGAAGTAGCGGAAATGGGAGAAGAGGACGTGCCCGCCGATGTCGTAGATGAAGCCGTTTGCGCTCGTCTCGCTCGAGGCGAGTCCGCCGGCGGAGCTGCGAGCTTCGAGGACGACGAAATTCTCGTAGCCGGTTTCCCGGAGGCGGTAGGCGGCCCCGAGACCCGTCGGGCCCGCGCCGAGAATGACGATTTTTTTCACCAAGGCTCGCTGTTTCCTTTCCACCGCCGCCCGCTCGGAGCGGCGGACAAGGTCTTTCCAGTCGTCGATTTATCGGCGATTCAGTATGCGCCCTTTTCGGGAATTCGATGCCGAAACGAGTCTTCGTCACGGCCTGGCAGCAAGTTGCGTACCACGGCCGCCAGGCCCGTGTGCGGGCTAGAACGCCGTGGACATCCGCAGAGCACCCGTCGCCGGGACCTCCGGCGAGACCGCTTCATCCTGGCGGCACGCCCCCGGCCAACGCGGGCAACGCGTCGCGCGCAGCAGAGCGCGGCAGATCGCCGCGGCGCGCGTGTCTCCCGTCGCGGTGATGAGCGAGAGGATCCTCCGCGGCTTCGCCCCGGATCCCACGGGCGGCTCGATCCACATCGCGCTCCATGTCCCCTCACGCTCGCTGACGTCGAACCACCAACCCGTCTGACCTGAGACGAGCTCCGCGAGACCTTCCGCATTCCCGTCCTGCGTCGAGAAGGGAGGCGCGGAATGCGTCGAGTTGCGTCCGAACACGCGGCGCTCGATCTCGCGATCGAGCTCAGGACCCGGCTCGAGGGCCTCGGCGGGACGGGTCAACCAATCGAAGGAGTTGATCGCAGAACTGTCGCGCTGCGCATCTTTCGTGTTCGGGAATTCCATGTCTGGGTCTCCGGGAGGCTCCTGTGCCTCGCCGGAAAAAAGCAACATCCGTACCACGCGAGGTCGCGCAGCGTGCTCCGCCGGGATATCCGAAAGGCGCAGGTCAGGCGGCGGCGCAGTCGGGATGACCGCAGATGCACATGGGCTCGGGCGTGCCGGACATCTCCATGTCGGCGCACCGTTCGCTGCAGAATTTCCGGTTGGCTCGCTGAACGCGAGTCTCTTCGCAGCGGCACCCCTGGTGTTCACACTTCATGGGACCTCCTCGGGGGGTCGAGCAACCCCGGTGCCACCCGCGCTTCGCACGCCGGCGCGGTTAGAGTCCCGCGGCGCGACAGAGGTCGAGGTAGTTCGCCGGGGGGGCCGGATCCTGGAGCAGCCGGCTGTGCCGGACACGCACCCGGGAGCCACGGGCCGCCAGGAGGAGGAGCAGGCTCGCGAGCAGCGCAAGGCCGAACCCCGCGCCGACCCCCTCCGCGAACACAGTTGCCGTCTTCATCCGTGACCTCCGCAGCGCATGGTTGCGATGCACACCTGGATGCGAACCGTCTCGCCGGAATGCAAGGACTGTTCCCGCCGCTCGAAGCCAGAAATGCGGGCGGACGGGCGCGGAACGGCTCTTGCAATTCCACGGGTTGAGGGGGGGCGAGCCTGCTCCTCTTCTCCGCAATCAAACCGGGAGAATGGAAATGACGCCCGAAACCCGAGACCCCGTTACGGACGAGGCTGGCATGGGAAGCGACGAGGCGAGGCTTTTCGCGCCTCGCAACGGCGGCCCTCCCGGCGACGTCCTGACCGGGCCCGGATCGAGGAACCGCAGCGAAGAGACGGTGAACGTCGACGAAGAGAGCGGCGAAGGAGACATCGAGGGCGTTGCGGAAGAAGAAGAAGAAGAGGACCTCGACGCGCAGGATCAAGACGAGGAGCTCGCCGTGGAAGTAGAGGACGACGAGAACGAGGAGCTCCTCGACGGGGAGGCCGACGAAGGGGAAGACGGGGACGAGCAGGGCGAGGCGTAAAGATGTCGACCCTCCCTGGCGCCGCACGCAAACCCCTCGAAGCCGCAGCACGCCGCGTCAACCTCTCTCTGCGGGAGCGGTGGACGTCGGCCCTCGCCGGAGCGGGCTTTGTGGCGTTCGGTCTGACGCGCCGGCACGCCATCCCGGGAGCGGCGCTCACGATGATCGGCGCCGGGCTCCTTTGGCGCGGGCTCACCGGACACAGCGACATTTACGGAATCCTTGGCGTCGACAACTCCGCGGGGAAACGTCCGGCGGGCGAGCTCCTCGATCCCACCCTCCGCCGTCCGCCCTAGAGGCTGACAGCTGGCAGTTTCTATTTCTTCGCCGGCCGGCCGACTTCCTCGTCGAAGCCCGGCAGGATCGCCCGGATGAAGGCATTCTCGATCAGCTTGCAGATCACCTGCAGCGTGCTCGAGCTGGGGCTCGAGACGGGCCCGGAAATGTTGGCCTTCGTCGCGACTTCCTTGCGTTCCTTGTTCTCAAGGAGCTTCGAAATGCCGCCGACGAGCTTCTCGTAGAGCTTCTTGAACGCGCTCTTCTCCGCGTCCTGCCGCTTGTCGTAGACCTTCATGTCCTTGAAGAGCGGCTTGACGTATCCGTTGATCTGCCCGTTCTTGACGCGCAGCTCGGTGAAGAACGAGAACTTTCCTTCGACGACGTCGAACTTTCCGTACGCCCGAAGCATGTCATTCATTTTCGTCATGTCGGTGCCTTCGATCGCCGCGTCCAGATCGAAGTCGGGGCCGTTGTTCTCCGGGCGGAAGTGCGCAATCGCCCGGGCCGTGCCGCTGCCCATGAATTTGCCCGTGACCTTGACTGTGGCCGGGCCGTGGACGAACTTGTTCGAGAGGTTCGTGATCGTCAGGTTCGTGTCGGAGACGAACGCCCTGTACGGAGGGGTTTTCGCCTTGTTCACGAGTCCGATATTGCTGTTCCGGATCTCGAACCGGTCCATGCGAAGGTCCATGTCCGATCGGTTGGCAACGTTTTTCGCCGCCTCTGCGACCTTCTCCTTGCGCGCGGTCTCCGCGGGCGCCGTCGCCGCGCTGTGCACGTAG
Source organism: Acidobacteriota bacterium (assembly GCA_030948185.1). Taxonomy (GTDB): domain Bacteria; phylum Acidobacteriota; class Thermoanaerobaculia; order UBA5066; family Gp7-AA6; genus JALYUA01. The sequence continues at coordinate 42,822 of JALZAT010000033.1, read as the reverse complement.
TCGACACGGACCGACTGGATCGTGAGGTCGGCGATGTGGACGTTCTTCGCCTTTGCGGCGTACTCGAGCTCGCCGTGGGTGGAAAGGGTGCCGCCTTTGAGCTCGAGGTTCGCGCGCCGGATGATCGACTTCAGATTGTCGAGCGGGACTTTCTCCAGTTGAAACGTCGTGTGCAGGCCGGGAATCGGCTTCGCCAGGAAGTCCGCGTGCCCGTCGAGGACGCCGTGGCCCGACCCGAACACCACCGCCTCCGCGTGGATCGGAGAGGGGTAGACGTGCTCGCGCGAATGGATGTTGCGGATGTTTCCAGCGCGCAGGTGCAGGTGCTCGATGTGCAGCGGGGGCTGCTTCGGATCGTCGATGTAGACGATGTCGGCATCCTGCACGCGCCACAGGTTGATCTTCAATGGATAGATCTTCTCGACCGCGTCCTGCCAGCCCTTGTCCTTCATCGGGGTCGGGTCGCGGTTCTCGGACTCGAGCTGGGGAAGATTCACGTTCAAGCGCGGCTTGTCCATCAGGAAATCCGCGACGAGATGCCCCGTCAGGAGCTCTTCCCACTGCACGCTGGCTTTGAGACGAGGAACGACGATCACGGCAGGGTTCGGGTTCGCCTGCTGGCGGACCGTCAGATCGCGAAGCGTGACGGAGAGACCGAAAAGAGAGAAATGGAGCTTCGGAATCTGCACGCTGTAGCCCTTAAGGCTCTCGTTCATCCGGCGTTCCATCGTGCGCCGCATCGGCTCGTCCACGAAGAAGGACGCGACGACCAGGAGCACGATGAGGATCAGAATGCCCGCGCCGATCCGTACGGCGGTCTTGCGGGAAACGCGCACCGCCCTCCGGGCTCCCGACGCGGCGCGGGACCGGAAGTTGCCTTTTTTCCTGCTCCGCTTCGGCGGGTGCCCCCCGTCGGGGCCGGCGTCGGGTTTCCGTTGGCTGGACAAGAGGTCCCCCCGACCCGTCACGAGGCAATCGGCGTGCCACCTTCCAGGCGAACGGTAAACGTAAGATGCGCGGCAAATGCCGGCCCCTGCCCTCATCGACGCGCGAGACCTCGTCCGCACCTACCCGATGGGAGCCGAGGCGGTGTATGCGGTCCGCGCCGTGTCGCTTTCGGTCCACGGCGGAGAGTTCGTCGCGCTGCAGGGCCCGAGCGGGTCCGGGAAGACCACTCTCCTGAACCTGCTCGGTCTCCTCGACCGCCCCGACGCGGGACGCCTGACAGTCGATGGTGTCGAGGCCGCCGGACTCTCGGAGAACGAGCGGGCGGACATGCGGCGCGACCGGTTCGGATTCGTGTTCCAGACCTTCAACCTGATCCCCGTTCTGTCGGCGCGGGAGAACGTCGAGTACCCCATGGCCATCGCCGGGCGGCCGGCCCCGGATCGAAGAGCGCGGGCGAGAGAACTGCTCGAGACCGTGGGGCTCGCCGACAAGGTCGACGTGCGGCCGGATCTCCTCTCGGGCGGGCAGCGCCAGCGCGTCGCGATCGCAAGAGCGCTCGCGAACGAGCCCGCCGTCGTCTTCGCGGATGAGCCCACGGCGAACCTTGATTCTCATACCGCCGAGGAGATCCTCGACCTGATGCGGGGGCTTTGCGACGCGCGCGGGGTCGCGTTTCTCTTCGCCACGCACGATCCGCGCGTGGTCGCGCGCGCGCGGCGCGTCGTCGCGCTCCACGACGGCCGCATCGAATCCGACAGGGTGACGGCGTGAGCCCGCTCGCCCTCGCCTGGCGCAACCTCGTCCGGCAGCGCCGTCGGACGCTGCTCATGGGCGTCGTCGTCGCGTTCGGGTTCGCGGCGTTCGCGCTCGCCGGCGGCTTCATTGCGCAGTCGTTCGACGGACTTCGCGCGGGCACGATTCGAAACGTCGGACAGCTTCAGGCCGTCGATCGGCGGGCCGTCGGCGCAGCGGAAGAGACGACCTTGCAGTACGGGATCCCGAATGCCGCGCGCGCCCGCGCACTCATCGCGGGAGACCCGGCCGTCGCATCGGTCCTGCCGCGCATCGACTTCGTGGGCCTCGCGTCGAACGGCTCGAAGTCCGTCCCGTACCTCGGCGCGGGCGTCGATCCCGAGCCCGAGGCGGCCGCGACCGGCGCGCGGGAAATGGTCGTCGCGGGCTCCTACCTCGCGGGGGATGGCGGTGAGGGGGTCCTCCTCGGAACGGGCCTCGCCGCCGCGCTCGGAGCGAAACCGGGTGACCGCATCACGCTGATGGCGACGACTCCGGATGGATCGTTGAACGCGGTCGACGCCGTCGTGCGGGGACTCGTCGACGTCCGAATCAAGGAGTTGAACGACCGGTACGTGGCCGCGGGCATCGGCCTCGTCTCGCGCTTGCTCCAGACGGAGACGACGGTCTCGAAGCTCGTCGTGTTCCTGAAGCCGCGCGCAGACGAGGCGGCGGCCGCGAAGCGCCTTCAGCCCGCGCTCGCGGGCGCGGGCTTCAACGTCGTCGTCCGCGGGTGGCGCGAGCTCGCCGTCTTCTACGAGCAGGTCAAGCTGCTCTACGTCGGCATTTTCGGTTTCGTCGGAACGGTCCTCGTCGTGATCGTGATCCTTTCCGCCGCGATCGTCATGACGATGGCGGTCGTCGAGCGGACCCGCGAGATCGGCACCGTCCGCGCGCTCGGAACCCGCCCTTCCGGCGTCGTCCAGATGTTCCTCGCGGAGGGCGTCCTCATCGCCCTCCTCGGCTGCGCGGCCGGCGCGGTGTTCGCGCTGGTCGTGCGGGCCGGATTGAACGCGTGGGGCTTTACACTGCCACCGCCGCCGGGCGGGACCCACGGCGACCCGATCCATGTGCAGATCTACCCGCTCGCGTATGCCGCTGGGCTGGTCGCGATGCTTCTGACGATGGCGATCGCGTCGTACTTCCCGGCGAGGAGGGCGGGGAAGCTGCCGATCGTGGACGCGCTCGCTCACATCTAGCGCCTATGAGTTCTTCGAAACCCGGAACAGCGACCCGACCGCGCCTGTTTTACCTCTCATGAAATCTCTTCGCACCGGAGTCCTGTTCCTCCTCGCCGCAACCCTCGCCCGCGCGCAGACCCCGGCGGAGGTCCGCTCCTGGCTCGAGGAGGTCGACGCGCGCAGAAACGCGTTCGAGGAGGCCGTCATCACCGCGCGGGCGACGCAGCTGACCGGCGGACAGCCCCAGGGGAGCGCGGACTTCGACATCTACACGAAGGGACGGGACCGCGGGCTGATCCTCTTTCGCGGCGGCAAGAATTCCGGCCGGAAGGTGCTGACCGTCGGCAACCGAATGTGGCTGCTCGTTCCGGGTGCCTCGAACCCGCTTCCCATCACCGCGAACCAGCGGCTGATGGGCGGCGCGTCGATGGGCGACGTCGCGCGGCTGCGGTTCGCGGAGGACTACGACGCCGTGGCCCGGCCCGGCACCGAGACGGTGAAAGGCAAGTCCACGAGGGTTCTGGACCTGTCGGCGAAGTCGCCGAAGGCGGAGTACCCGAAGGTGACGCTCTGGTACGACCCCGCCGCGAAGCTTCCCGCGAAAGTCGTCTTCATCCTGCCGTCGGGGCGGCCGGCGAAGGAGGTCGTGTTTTCGAAGTTCGCGGCCTCGCGAGGCAAGACCATCGTGAGCGAGATGGAGATTCGCGACCTCCTTGCCGGCGACCGGAGCACGGTGACCCGGCTCCAGTACCTCGACTACCGTCCGGCGAAGCTCGACGACAAGATCTTTACGCCGGAAGGGGCGATGGGGCTCAGCTAGAAGTCGTCGCGGACCCGCGTTGCGCCGGCTCGAGCTTCAACTTCCGGATCCCCAGACGCACGATCGGCTCGCCCGCGATGCGGGCGGCGGCGCTTCCCAGGCGCGTGCCCAGGATGAGCGAGCGCAGGACGGCGCTCCATGCGAACCCGCGGAAGAACCGGGCGCGCCACGCGCGGCCGTACTCCTCCAGGAGTCCTTCCGCGGAGATACGCCCTTCGCGGAACTCCGACGCCGTGTCGGCGGCCAGGATTCCGGATGCCAGGGCGGCCGCCTGTCCCTGGCCGGAGAACGGGTCGAGCACACCCGCGGCGTCGCCCACCATCAGGACGCCATTCTCGACCGGGGGCTTCGCCGTGAAAATGACGGGCACGGTTCCGAGAAAGCCGCGCGGCCCGGGCGAGAGGGCGGTGAGGTCCGCGTCGAGCGCGGCGTTCGACTCGCGGGCGTGGAGCAGCACGGCGTCCCATCCGCCGTTCAAGCGCCGGTGCACCGCCTCCGAAACGACGCCGGCGAGGTTCACCTCCGCTCCCTCGACGCGCGACAGGCCGCAGTAGCCGCCCGGGTACAGGTAAAGGCGCACCCGGCCGGCGAGGAGCGGCGCCCCGCCCTCGAACCCGCGATTCCAGCCGAAGTACCGGGCCCGGCGGAGGAAGCGGCGGTCGAGACTCCGGTCGAGCGCATCCCACCGGCCCCACGCCCCGATGACGACGCGGGCATCGGTCTCCTCCTCGCCGGCGCCTCCCACCAGCAGGCGCACGCGAAATCCTTCCCGGAGAGAGCCCTCGATCGCGCGCACCCGGCACTCGAACCGCACGCTCGCCCCGAGCCCGGCCGCTCGCTCCGCGAGGAGAGCGTCGAGGACCGTTCGGGAGATCCCGAGGGCCGGAGCCGGCAGCCTGAAAGAAATGCAGCGGCCGTTGGAGAGGTGGAGCGAGCCTTCCTCGATCCGCTCGGGGAGCGCCGCCTCGAGCGCGCCGCGAGCGCCGATGCGGTCGATCGAGGTCAGGGCCTCCCCCGCGAGGAACTCGCCGCAGACCTTCGTTCGCGGGAATCGGTCCTTCTCGACCAGTAGCACGCGCGCGCCGCGGGAGGCGAGGACTGCCGCCGCCGCGGAGCCGGCCGGCCCCGCTCCCACGACGAGCGCATCCCAGGCGGTCACCGGCCCGGCCCGCGGATCAGGATCCTGTACGGGAAGACGCGATGCGCACGGGCACCGGGCACGGCATCCGCCGCGATCTCGTCGGCCTCCCCGGGCGTGTAGCCCTGGAGGACCGACGCGCGCCCGTCGACAAGGGACACCCGCGTCTCGAAGAGCACGCGCCCGGCGAGCGATACCACCGCCCACGGAATGCGGTGCCGGCGCAGGTCGAGGACGAGAAACCCCTTTCTCGAAACGCGCGAGAGCTCGCGGAGGAAGTCGCGGTTCTCGGCGGGCGAGAAGTGGTGGAACACGAGGGTCGAGACCGTCCAGTCGACGCCACCGTCCGGAAAAGGCAGCGAGAAGGCGTCCGCGGCGGCGCAAGGCACGCCCCGCGCGCGCGACCGTCCCGCCGCGAGGTGCCGCCACTGGAGATCGATGGCGACCGGCGATACGGCGCGTCCCGCCTCCGCGAGCCGGCGGCCGAGCTCCCGCGTCACCGCGGCGGAGCCCGCTCCCACGTCGACCACGACGGGCCGCTCTCCCGGAGCGATTCGCGGGACGAGCCAGTGGGCGAGCGCGCGCGCGGCTCCCCAGGCGCGCTGCACGAGCTCGAGGTCGCGCAGCGAGCGCGCCATCTCCTCGGAAGAGAGATCCTCGTCATCGAGCATTTCGTGGCAGGGGCGGCGGCGTTCGGGTACGAGGAGGCTCACCCGCGGCTCACGACGAGGGCGCTGTTCTTCGATCCGAACCCGATGCAATTGCAGAGGGCGTGCTCGAACGACGCGGCCCGCGCCTCGCCGGCAACGTAGTCGAGGTCGCAGAGCGGGTCGGGCCGGTCGAGGTTGATCGTGGGCGGCAGGAACCCGTCCCGCATTCCCAGAAGCGTGGCGGCGACGCCCGCTGCGCCGCAGGCGCCCTGCGGGTGTCCGATCATCGACTTGATCGAAGAGCCGGGAAGCCGGCCCGCGGCGGCGCCGAAGGCGAGCCGCACCGCCCGCGTTTCCACGCGGTCGTTCAGCTGCGTTCCCGTGCCGTGGTAGGCGACGTATTCGATGGCTTCCGGCGGGAGTCCGGCTTCCTGCATCGCGAGCTCCATTGCGCGCGCGGGCTCTTCGCCGCTCTCGTCGAGGCGCACTCGATGGTGCGCGTCGCAGGTGGCCCCGTAACCGCGGATCTCGCCGTAGATCCTCGCTCCGCG
>JALZAT010000033.1:0-36732 GCA_030948185.1 Acidobacteriota bacterium | reverse complement strand
CCCGCTCCTCCAGCACGAACATCCAGGACCCCTCTCCGAGGACGAATCCGTCCCGGTCCGCGGAGAACGGCCGCGACGCGCGGGGGGGATCCGATTCGTGCGCCGTGGACACGATGCGCATCATCGCGAACCCCTCCATGATTCCGCGGACCACCGTCGCGTCCACGCCTCCCGCCAGGAGCACGTCTCCCGCGCCGAACTTGATCGACCGGAAGGCGTGCCCGAGAGCGTCCGTCGAAGAAGCGCAGCCAGTGGAGACGACGTGGGACGGCCCCCGGAGCCCGAACCGCATCGAGATCTCGGAGGAGAGGGTGCCGATCGTCCCGGAGGGGATCGAGTAGACGGAGGCCTTCTTCACCTGGTTCGTGTAGTAGAGGTGGTACATCCGCTCGGAGAACTCGATGGGCCCTCCGCCCGTCCCGAGCACGACGCCGATCGCTCTTCGGCCTTCCAGGTCGAGAGACGGCGGGTCGATCCCGGCATCCTCGAGCGCTTCCTGCGAGGCGGCGATCGCCATCGGGACGGCCCGCGAGACGTGCCGGATGTCCTTGGCGCCGACGAACGCGGCGGGGTCGAACCCCTTGACCTCGGCCGCAATGGTTGCCGGCAACCCCTCGGGATCGAACAGGGAAATGCGCCCGACTCCGCTGGCGCCGGCGCGCAGCGCTGTCGCAAACGCTTCACGCCCGCTCCCGTTCGGGGACAGGCAGCCGATTCCCGTGATCGCGACCCGGCGTTCCGCCACGCGCCGAATAGTAGCAACGGGCATGCGAGGGAGCCGGATGTGGAGGAGAGATTAAGGAAGCTTTGAGCCGCTGCTCACGGCGGCGCGTTCAGCGCGAACCAGCGGTCGAGCGTCCTCAGGAATTTCAGGGGAACAGAGCGCACGAGCGCGTCCGCGTGGAGGCTTCCAGGCAGGTCGAGGTGCACGAGATCGACGGGCGGCGCGGACGCCTGCGCCAGGATCCGTCCGTGCGAGGGATCCACGAGCCAGTCGCCTTCCGCCGTGACGATGAGCTTGGGAAAGGCGAGGCGCGAAAGGGAATCCGTCACGGAGCGCTTTCGCGCGAGGAGCTTCGAAGCCGACAGCCTCGGCATCTTGACGACGTTGCGAAGGCTCACTTGTCTCATCGCTCCGTTTTTCCACGGACGCGGGCGCAGCGTCTTCAGGTCCGCCGGCGAGGAGATCATCGCGAGAGCGCGGCAGGGAAGCTCCGGGAAGTAGCCGAGCGCGTCGGCCGCGATCGTGCCGCCGAGCGACAGCCCGAGGATCGCGAACCGGCGGTACGGCTTTCCGGGGCCGACAACGTGGTCGATGACCGCCTTCACGTCCAGGGCTTCGAGGGCGCCGAAGGAGTACGCGCCGCCACTGTCGCCGTGACCACGGAAGTCGAGCGCGACCACGTCGTAGCCGCGGCGCACGTAGTGCCTTGCGAGAAAAAGGTTCTCGCGGGCGAGGCGCTCGCGCCAGAATCCGGGCGCGATGACGAGGAGCTCGTCGGAGGGGCGCCTCCACCACGTGAAGGCAATCTCGGTGTCGTCCGAGGCGAGCACGCGGGAATGGGTAACCTCGGCGGCGGCGCGCGTCAGGGTCGAGCTCACGCGGTGCCGAGCGCCACCGGCCGGAGAAGGCACTCCACCTGTGCGCCTGCGGCGAGCGCCGAACCGAATGCCGGCAGGTGGATGAGCGCGTTCGCGCGAGCATGGGCCGCGAGGTCATGACTTCCAACGGACGGCACCGGCGAGACGCGGTTTCCCTCGGGGCCCGCCGTCCAGAGCCCGTCGACGAACGCCTCACGCGCCCCGGCGCCCCGGATCGCCTCCGTCAGGCGCGCGGGGATCCGGATCGCGCGGGGAGCGGCATCCCCCTCGAAGCGCGCGATCGCTTCCCGGGCGAAAACCACGAACCCGACGGACGCGGAAACCGGATTACCCGGAAGCCCGATCCAGATGGTGTCGCCGCGGCGCCCGAACGCGATGGGCTTCCCGGGGCGCACGGAGACGCCGTGGAAAAGAATCTCGAACCCGGCCGCCAGCGCCGCGCCCGGAAGGAGATCGAGGTCGCCGGCGGAGACGCCGCCGGTCGTCAGCAGGAAGTCCTCGGTCTCCCCGGCGGACTCGAAGAGCCGCGCGACGGCCTTGGGGTCGTCGGGAAGTCCCTGCATCCGCCGGGGTGACCAACCCGCCGCGCGGCAGGCCGCGAGCAGCATGGGGCCGTTCGAGTCTCGCAGCCGGCCGAGCTCGGGAGCCTGGGAGCCGCGCACGATCTCGTCGCCCGTCACCGCGATCGAGATCCGCGGAGCGCTGTGCACCGCGATCGGATCCACCCCCGCGAGCGCCGCCATCGCGACGTCCGCGGGCCGCAGGCGCGTACCCGCCGTGAGAAGCGCCGTTCCCGCGCGCACGCTTTCTCCCCGCCGGCGGATGTGAGCTCCTGCCTCGGGCCGTGCTTCGAACCGGACGCCCTCTGGCGTGCGCACCGCGCGCTCGACGGGCACGATCGCCTCTGTGCCCTCGGGGATGGGCGCGCCCGTCATGACGCGCACAGCCTGCCCCGGGGTGATCGGCGGGGGAGGCGCGGCGCCCGCCGCCACGAGGGCCGGGCGCTCCGGCAAGGCCCGCCCGGGCGAGACGTCTTCGAGGCGGACGGCGTAGCCGTCCATCGCGGACGTGTCGAAGGGAGGCCAGTCCACATCGCTGCGAACTTCCCGCGCGAGCACGCGTCCCGCGGCGTCCTCGAGGGGCACTGCCTCGACCGGTCCCCGAGGGACCCGGCTTGCGATGACGGCGAGAGCCTCGTCGACGCTCAACATGCTTCGATTCTAGTGGGCGGGAGGCAGTCGCACCTCCGTGAAGGAGCGCGCGAGGGTCAATTCCGGCCATTCCACGCGCCCCGGCGTCGCGATACGATCCGGCGTACCCCTCTATGGAGAAGAAGTTCGAGTATCGGGGTGACCTCGCGGTCACGCCGCTGGCCGAGATTCTTTCCACGATCCACCGTTACAGAGTTCCCGGAGTCGTGACGGCTTCGCGCGAAGGCCGGGTCCGCCGCATCTATCTGGACGATGGCCTCGTGGTGTTCGCGGCCTCGAACGAACGCGAGATGAGCCTCTCGGCGTACCTCGTCCGATCCGGGTGGCTGAAGCCGGAGGCCGTGCTCGAGGCCGAGGAGCGGCGCAGCCGCGAGGGCCTGAAGCTCGGACAGGTGCTTCTTCAGCTCGGGTTCGTCACGCCCGAGCGGTTGAACGAGGGCGTCGGCGGCCAGATCCGGGAGATCCTCTGGGGCGCCTTCGACTGGGACGCGGGAGACGTGCTGTTCGAGATCGGAGTCCGGCGTCCCGGAGAGCTCGTGAAAATCGACGTGCCCATTCCCGAGGTGGTCCTGCAGGGCGTTCGGCGGGCCGCGGACGTCAAGCGGCTCGTCGCGCGGCTCGGCACCGGCGCGTCGGTGCTCGAAACGACGCGCAACTCCCTTCTCGATCTCTTTCGGCCCGAGGAGAGGGCCTATTACGAGGTGATCGACGGCCGCACCCCCCTCCAGCTCCTCGCCGCCCGCGGCCCCGGGAGCCAATCCGAGAACGCGCGGATTCTCTATGCCTTCTATTGCCTCGGCCTCATCCGCAAGCAGCGGGGCACGGGGGCCGGGGCCAAAAAGATCCAGTACAAGACGGAAGGTGGCAGCTTAGGGTAGCGAGCGGATGAGCGAGCGAGGCTTACTCCTCTCCCCGCGCGCGGGGGAGAGGTTGGGTGAGGGCGTCTTATTCGCCCTTCTTGCCCTTCTTTTTGCTCTCCGTCTTCTTCTCCCCGGACGGCTTCGCGTCTCCGCCGCCGGAATCCGCCTTCTTTTCCGACTTGTCGGAGGACTCCGGCTTCCCGGAAGACTCCGCTCTCCCGGAGGAGTCCGTCGTCCCGGAGGACTCGCTCTTCGCCGACGAATCCGACTCCTTCTCCTTCTTGCGGGGGCCGGAGTCACCCTTCCCGTAGTCGCTGACGTACCAGCCGCTCCCCTTGAACTGGATCGCGGGCGCGGAGAAGGCCTTCTTGAGTTTTTTCCCGCCGCAGTGCGGGCAGATCTTCAGCGGCGGATCGGAATACCCCTGGATCACTTCCGTCCGTTTGCCGCACGTCTGGCAGTCGTACTCGTAGATGGGCATCAGTCGGCTCTTCCGCGCAGATATTCGCGGAACGCCGGGCCGAGGTCCGCCCGCTTCAGCGCCAGCTCGACGGTCGCCTTCAGGAATCCGAGCTTGTCGCCCGCGTCGTAGCGCGTGCCCTCGAAGATGTAGCCGTCCACGGGACGCTCGGCGAGCAGGGCCTTCAGCCCGGACGTCAGCTGGATCTCGCCTCCCACGTCGCTCCGGGTTTTTTCGAGGATCGCGAAGATCTCCGGAGGAAGCAGGTAGCGCCCGATGATCGCGAGGTTCGACGGCGCCCGCTCGGCGGGAGGTTTCTCGACCATGTCCGACAGCGCGTATACCCGGTCCTCGACCCGCTCCCCCGCGACGACCCCGTACTGGTGGACCTGCGATCGCGGAACCTCCTGGAGGGCGATGACGGGATTTCCACGCCGCTCGTAGAGCTTCATCATCTGGCCGATGCAGGGATCCTCCGAGTCCACGATGTCGTCGGAGAGCATCACGGCGAAGGCCTCGTTCCCGACCTCGGCCCGAGCCATCAGCACGGCGTGTCCGAGTCCGAGCGCCTGCGCCTGGCGGACCGACGCGATATGGGCGAGCCGGGAGACGGCGCGCACTTGATCCAGGAGGGCGGTCTTGCCGCGGTCCTCCAGGGTCCTTTCGAGCTCGTAAGAGAGGTCGAAGTGGTCTTCGATGGCGCTCTTGCCGCGGCTCGTGACGAGGACGATCCGTTCGATCCCGGCGGCGACCGCCTCCTCGACGACGTACTGAATGAGGGGCTTGTCGATCAGGGGGAGCATTTCCTTCGGCTGCGCCTTCGTGGCGGGCAGGAAACGGGTGCCGAGCCCCGCGGCGGGAAAGACGGCGGCGCGGACCGGGGAGCGCATTTGCCGGCGCATCGTACTGCAAGGGCGTAAAATAGAGAGTTCCAATGTCCAGCGACGACGCGTTCTTCCGCCACCTTGCCGGAGCCCTCGAAACGCGAGGCCGCCTCGCCCTGGCGACCGTGGTCGAAACCCGCGGATCGGGGCCCTCCCGGGTCGGCCGCCGGTTCGTCGTGTTCGAGGACGGCACCTTCTCTGGAACCGTGGGAGGGGGCCCCTTCGAGGCGCTCGTCGTCGCCGATGCCGCGGCGCTCTTCCGCGGCGACGGCCCGGGGCAATTCCTCAAGTGGTACGACTTCTTCGAACGGGAGATCTCTTCGGGCGAGCCTCGGGAAATGACGAACATGATCTGCGGCGGATCGGCGCGCGTCTTCGTCGAGCTTCTGAAAGCGGCGCCTGCGCTGCTGATCTTCGGGGGCGGACACGTTGGCCTGGCGCTTGCTCGCCTCGCCTTGCCGCTGGGCTATGACGTGACGATCGCCGACGACCGTGAGGAATACGCGCGGCCCGGCCGCTTCCCTGCGGACGCGCGCGTGGTCCGGACGGGTCGGGACTACGGGCTTCCCGCGGACGCGCTGCCGGCCGGCCGGGACCGCTACGTCGCGGTCGTGTCCCGCTGCTGGGAGACCGACCTCGCGGCGCTCAAGCCCTGGGTCGCGGCGGACGCGCCCGACGCGCGCTACGTCGGGCTGATCGGCTCGGAGCGCAAGGTCCGCGGCGTCTTCGAACGCCTGCGCGGGGAGGGGATCCCGGAGGAGCGCCTCCGCCGCGTCCACGCGCCCATCGGGGCTCCGATCGGGGCCGTCACTCCCGAAGAAATCGCGGTCTCGATCCTCGCGGAGATGACGGCGGTAAGGCGCGAGGCGAAGGTGCGAACGGTAGTCGAGGAATCGCGATGACCGCCAACGGAATTCTCCTCTCCCCCGCGCTCGGGGGAGAGAGTCAGGGTGAGGGGGACGCCGGGAGAGGGAGGTTCCTTTCGGTGCTTTTCGCGGCGTCGGTTTTTCTCCTCTCCTCCGCGCCTTCGCGCGCCGCGACCTGGTGGCGCCTTCCCGTGTGGGGCGCCGAGGTCCGCGTCATCACGGCGGATCCGTTCGAAGCTGGCGCCGTCTATTGTGGGACCTCGCGGGGGAACTTCTACGGCTCGAAGGACGGGGGCGAGTCGTGGACACCTCTCCGCGAAGGCTCGGCTTTTCCCGGCTACATCGTCACCGGCCTCGTCGCGGACCGGGCCGTTCCGGGGAGGCTCTGGGCCACGCTCATCGGCCAGTATGGGGGCGGGCTCGTGGCGAGAAGCGACGACCGCGGGGCCAACTGGACCCTTCTGGCCCTCTGGAAGAACGTCATGGCCACGCGGGCTCTCGCGCTCGCCCCGGGGGGAGCCGCGGGGGAGCCTCCTCTCGTCGCGGTCGGAGGCGACGACGGAGTCCGGCTTTCGCGCGACGGCGGCGAAAAGTGGGCCCGCACCGGCGAAAGGACAGAGGGCCTCTTCCAGGTCGAGTCGCTCGCCTTCGACCCGTCCGATTCCCGGACCCTCTATGCGGGCACGTGGCGCCAGGCCTTCCGGACGCGCGACGGCGGAGCGTCCTGGACGCGGATCGCAGAGGGAATGGTCCTGGACGCGACCGTCTACGCCTGGGACTTCGACCAGAAGGACGCGAAAGACGCGTGGGTGTCCACGTGCGGATGGGTGTACCGGACGAAGGACGGCGGCGACCGGTGGACGCGGTACCGCAGCGGATTCACGAACAGGCGCTCCCACGCCGTACGCCGCGATCCGAACCGGCCCGGGGTGATCTACGCGGCAACCGTCGGCGGCCTGCACCGGTCGACCGACGACGGAGAAACGTGGACGCGGATCTCGCGCGAGTCGCTCGTCGTGACGTCGCTCGAGATCGACGGCCGGACGGGCCGGCTCTACGTCGGCACGGAGGGGGAGGGCATCTTCTACTCGAACGACGGCGGCGTGACGCTCTCCCGCGGATCGACGGGGCTCGCGGAGGGCCGGGTCGCGGACCTCGTCCACGATCCCGCGGACCCGACGCGCGTCTTCTTCTTCCGGGCGTACGGCGGAGATGAGAGCGGTGTCTGGGAAGCGCGGGGCACGCGCGTGCGGCGGGTGTCTCGGGATCCGCTCCCCGCGGCCGCGTCGCTCGCGGCGTACCGCGGCGCCGACGGCGCGACGGTTCTCGTGCTCTCCTCCTCCTCCGGAGTCCGTATCTCGCGCGACGGCGGAGAGCGATGGGCTGCTCCCGCCTCGACCCCCCCGGGAGTGCCGATCGCGCTGTTCGGGGCGCCCTTCGCCACGCCTCTCCTCGTCACGAGCTCCGGAGTATTCCGCGCGGGCGAAACGGGGCGCGACTTCGCGCTCCTGTCCGGCGGCCCCTCCGCCCCGCAGGGCGCCGAGCTGCTCTCCGACTCCGACGGAACCCCCATGCTCGAGGTGCGCACGGGCGACGGGGTGTACCGATGGAACGGCCAGTCCTGGAGCGGCCGCCGCCAGGGGGTTTTGAAAGGGGGTCTTTTCCTCCAGCAGGGAGGCGGCTCCGCGACCGCGACGTCGTACTCGTCTCTCGAGGAGAGGGGCGGAACTCTCTTCTGGGAGGAGGGCGGAAAGCGCCTCGCCGTCACCGCTCCGAGGGCCGGGATGGCGCTCGCGACCGCGGCGTCCGCACCCGGGGGAAGGCTCTACGTCGGGACCACGGGAGACGGGCTTTTTCTCTTCGAGCCCTGAGTCTGACCGGTCCTCTCGTGAGCTACTTGAGGAACAGGACGATCGTTCCGGGGGCGACGTTTTCCTTCGCCGCCATCCCTCCCGCGATCTCCAGCACGCTCGACGCGGGCGCATCGGGGCCGTAGTTCGGGCACGGGTCCGCTTTGCAGGGCGGCGTGTTCGCGCTGACGAAGAGGACCTTTCCCGCCGCGTCCATCCAGACCATGTCGAGCGGGATCATCGTGTTCTTCATCCAGAACTTGTGCACCGCCACATCGGGGAAGACGAAGAGCATCCCGGTGCGGTCGGGCAGGCTCTCGCGGAACATGAGTCCCTGCGCCTGCTCCTCGGGCGTCTTCGCGAGCTCCAGCCGGTAGACCGCGCCGGAAGGCAGCTGGGCGCGCCCGGGACCGGACGCTTGCGCGGCGGGGCTGGACGAAGAAACCGATGAGGCCGGAGGAGCCGGCGTGGGCGTCGCCTTTCCCGCCGGTGCCCCGCACGCCGTCGTCGCGGCGGCGAGCACGGTTGCCGCGGCCCCGAGCCGTGTGCGCCTCATGGCGCGTCCGCTTCCTGCGGTTCCCCCGCCTCTTCGTACACGTCGTCCTTGCGCACCAGATTGTATTTCTTCGCGTAGTACCGGAACGAACGGAAGGACATCCGCAGGAGCTCGGCCGCCTTCGTCTGCACGCCTTCGGACCGGTCGAGCGCTTCCCGCATGAGCCGCTTGCCGACGGCCTCGAGGTACGCCTCCAGATTGATCCCTTCGACGGGAAGGCTCTCGAAATCCGGAACGCGCGTCTTGACGCCGAGCGCGATCGACTCCGGGAGGCTCGACGCGGTGATCACCGGCCCGGGCTCGAGCGCGACGGTCCGCTCGAGAGAGTTTTCGAGCTCGCGCACGTTACCCGGCCACGGGTAGGCTTCGAGGAGACGCATCGCCTCGGTCGAGATCTTCTTCTCCGGGATCTTCTGATCCTTGCAGATCTTCAGGATGAAGTGCGACGTCAGGGGCGCGATGTCCTCCAGCCGCGAGCGCAGAGGCGGAAGCACGATGGGAATGACGTTGATCCGATAGAAGAGATCTTCCCGGAACTTCCCCTCGGTGACGAGCTCCGTCAGGTCCTTGTTCGTCGCGGCGATGATCCGGACGTCGACGCTCGTCTCCTCGTTTCCCCCGACTTTCCGGATCACCTTCTCCTGGATGGCCCGAAGGAGCTTGACCTGCATCGTGGGCGACGTTTCCGAGATCTCGTCCAAGAAGAGCGTGCCGTTGTCGGCTTCCGTAAAGAGGCCGCGCTTCTCCTTGACGGCTCCGGTGAACGCTCCACGCTCGTGCCCGAAGAGCTCGGACTCCAGCAGATTCTCCGGCAGGGCCCCGCAGTTGATCGACACAAACTTGCGCTCTTTCCGGATCGACGTGTAGTGGATCGCCCTCGCGATGAGCTCCTTGCCGGTGCCGCTCTCTCCGGTCAGGAGCACCGTCGAGGAGACCTTCCCGATCCGCTCGATCGTGCGAAAGATCTCCTGCATCCGGGATCCCTTCCCGATGATGTTCGCGAAGGTGTATCGGGCGGCGAGCTCCTGCTTGAGATAGACGTTCTCGTCCTTCAGCATCTTCTCGCCGAGCGCGCGGTCGACGAGCATCGCGAGCTCTTCGATGTTGAAGGGCTTCGCGATGTAGTCGACGGCCCCTGCCTTCATGGCCTCGATGGCGTCCGAGGTCGACGTGTGCGCGGTGATCATGATCACGGGAGTCTTCGGGCTCTCCGCCTTCACCTTGCGGAGCAGGTCGAGTCCGTTGCCGTCCGGCATCTTGATGTCCGAGAGGATGAGGTCCGGGTTCGACCTCGCGGCGCCGGCGGTGCCTTCCGCGAATGAGGACGCGGTCACGACCTCGAAGCCCCGCTTGTGAAAGAAGATCGCGAGCATGTCGCGAATCGAGGATTCGTCGTCGACGATGAGGAGGCGCGGTCCGCTCATGCCGCCCCCGCCCGCGGTCCTTCGCGCTCGGGCGCCTGTTGCGGCGCGGAGGTAGCCGCTTTGACGACAGCGCGAGGCAGCAGAACGGTCACCGTCGTGCCCTCGCCCGGTATCGATTCCGCGTCAATGGCGCCTCCGTGGTCTTCGACGATGCGGCGGACAATGGCCATCCCGAGCCCGGTGCCTCCGTCGAACGCCGTCGAGAAGGGCGTGAAGAGACGCGCGAGCTCCTCTTCGTTCATTCCCCGACCTGTGTCGATGAATCGGATGCTATACCAGGCATCCTCCTCCCGGCCGACGACCCGCAGTTTCCCGCCTGCCGCCATCGCCCGGACCGCGTTCTTGGCAACGTTGTAGACGATCTGGCGGATCTGGTCGCGGTCCCCGAACAGCTCGGAGGACGGCGGGTCGACCTCCACCTCGATCGAATGCGCATCCGAGACTTCGTCGGAGAGCCGGAACAGGTCCATCACCTCCGAGAGGTTCAACGCGACGTCAAAGGCCGCGACCCGGCGTTCCTGCGGCCGCACGAAACGGAGGAAGTCCTCGAGGATCTTGGAGAGCCGGTTCGACTCGGAAACGATGATCTCCATCAGGCGCTTCTCCGCGGAACCGACGGACAGGTCGTTCGACAGCACCTGGACGGAGCCGGAGATGGATGCGAGCGGATTTCGGATCTCGTGGGCGATGCCGGCGGCGAGCTCTCCGACCGCGGCGAGCTGCTCGGAGAATCGCGCGCGGCGTTCGAGCTTCTTCATCTCCGTCAGGTCCTGGAAGAGGACGAGCATCCCCTCCTCCGCGTCCGACTCCTTCAGAGGGCGCAGCGAGTAGCCGAAGACCCGCCGCGCGTTGCCGCGTTCCATCTCGATCTCCCCGCGGAACGACTCGCGGCCGCGCGCGCGGTTGCGGAGGGCTTCCCAGTCCTCGAAGACGAACCCGAGGTCCGCCAGCTGGCGGCCCGGCGCCGAGCCGGGATCTACGCCGAGGAGATCTCCTCCGGCCCGGTTCAGGAACGTGACGCGCTGGTTGGCGTCCGACGTCAGGAGCCCCGACGACATGGTCGCGATCACGTTCCCGTAGAGATTCTGCAGGCGGTAGAGCGCCTTCTGCCTCAGCTCGAGCTCGACGCGCGCGGAGCGCAGCTTCTCCGAGAGGTAGGACACCATGAACGCCACGCCGTAGAAGCCTGCGACCGTGATCGCGAGGTTGAACCGGACGCGCGCGGTGCTCCAGTCCGCCGCAGCCGAGGGCGCGAGCGGAGGCGGGGGAAGGATCCCGTACACCAGAAGCTGCACCATCGTCCCGTACATCAGGGCCGAAAGAGTCGCGATGATGACGGCGCCGGTGCGGTAGAGAAGAAAGGCGGAGGCGCCGATCACGACGAGGTACAGGAAGTTGAAAACGGAGTCGGGGCCCCCCGACGAATAAACGAGGACCGTCGAAATGCCGACGTCGGCGAGGACCTGCACGTACGCGGAGACCGTCGGGTTCAACCGGCGCCCCAGCGTCCAGTGGAAAAGCGCGAGGAGGACGGCCGCCAGCGTCAGGGCGTACAGGAAGTTGATCGCGAGGTGGACGGCGAGGTTGACCTCTCCCGACCCCGCCTGCACGAGGATGGCGGAAAGCAGGATCAGCAGGAGGACGACGATCCGGATCGTCGTCAGCCAGCCGGTGGATCGTTTGAGAGAGTCGTTCACGGGCTACCGGGGTCGAAGCCGGGCGTTGAGCGTTGAGCTCCCGAATTCAACGCTGAAGCGTCCTCAACCGATCTTGTTGATCAGGGTGAACATCGGCAGATACATCGCGATGACGATGCCGCCGATGATCGTTCCGAGGATGAAGATCATGACCGGCTCGAGCAGCTTTACGAGCCCCGCCACGGCCGCGTCCACCTCGTCCTCGTAGAAATCGCCGATCTTGTTGAGCATCTGGTCGAGCGCGCCCGTCTGTTCGCCGACGCCGATCATCTGAACGACCATGTTCGGAAAGATGCCGGAGTCGCGGAGCGGCTCGACGATCGTCTTGCCGCCCTCGACGCTCTTCCGGACGTCCTGGATGGCGTCCTCGATGATCGCGTTGCCGGCCGTACGCGCCGTGATGTCCAGCGCTTCCAGGATGGGGACGCCCGAGGACGTGAGCGTGGCGAGCGTCCGGCAGAACCGGGCGACTGCGATCTTTCGCATGATCATGCCGAGCACCGGGAGCTTCAGAACGAGCCCGTCCACGACGCGGCGGCCGCGGTAGGTGGCGTAATAGCGCTGGAAGGCGAAGATCAGCGCCGCGATTGCGATGACGATGAAGATGAAGTACCGGGCCAGGAAGTTCGACGCAAGGATGACCATGCGCGTCGGGAACGGCAGCTCCGCGCCGAGGCTCGTGAAGAGCGCCGCGAACGTCGGGATGACTTTCAGGAGAATGACGGCGACCACGATCGCCGCGATCGCGATGACGGCGACGGGATAGATGAGAGCCGACTTGACCTGGGAGGCGAGCTTCACAGCCTTCTCGATGTAGACCGAGAGGCGCTGGAGGATCGTGTCGAGAATACCGCCCGCCTCGCCCGCGGCGACCATGTTCACGAAGAGGCTGTTGAAGGCCTTCGGGTGGCGCCGCATCGCGTCCGCGAGGGTCGAGCCCGCCTCGACGTCCTGCCGGACCTGCAGAAGGATCTTCTGGAAGTTCTTGTGCTCCTGCTGGTTCGCCAGGATCTCGAGGCACTGCACGAGCGGGAGGCCGGCGTCGATCATGACCGAGAACTGACGCGTGAAGACGGCGAGCGTTTTCGGCGGGACCTTGCGGCCGACCTTGGTGAGCGAGATCTCCTTGCCGCGCTCCCGGATTCCCGTGACGACGATGTTCTGCCGCCGCAGCGACGCGAGCGCGATGTCCTTCGAGTCCGCGGCGAGGACTCCCTCCTGGATCAACCCCGTGCGGTTGCGTCCCTTCCAGACGAAATTGGGCATGGTCGCGCTCCCTTGGTTCTATTCGATCAGGCGCGCTTGCCGGCCGTGGCGGCCGGAGGCGGCGTGTTCAATCCCGCGCCCCGGTTGATGAGCTCCTGAAGCTCGTCGGGGTTCGAGGAGCGGGAGAGGGCGATCTCGAGGGTGATCAGCTTGCGGTGGAACGCCGTCGCGAGCGACTGGTTGAAGGTCTGCATCCCGTACTTCGACTGGCCCGTCTGCATCATCGAGTAGATCTGGTGGATCTTGTCCTCGCGGATCAAGTTCCGGATCGCGGCGTTGGGGATCAGGATCTCCATAGCCATCGCGCGGCCCTTGCCGCTCGCGCGCTCCAGGAGGGACTGGCAGAGGATCCCCTCGAGGACGAACGAGAGCTGGGTCCGGATCTGCGTTTGCTGGTGGGCCGGGAACACGTCGATGATGCGGTTGATGGAAGAGGTCGCCGAGTTCGTGTGGAGCGTCGCGAGCGTCAGGTGGCCCGTCTCCGCGATCCGGAGGGCGGACTCGATCGTCTCCAGGTCCCGCATCTCGCCGACGAGCACGACGTCCGGGTCCTCGCGAAGGACCGACTTCAACGCGTTGGGGAAGGAGTGCGTGTCGGCGTGCAGCTCGCGCTGGTTGACGATGCACTTCTTGTGCGAGTGCAGAAACTCGATCGGGTCCTCGATCGTGACGATGTGGAGCTGCTTCTCGCGGTTGATCCGGTCGAGCATCGCCGCGAGGGTTGTCGTCTTCCCCGAGCCTGTCGGGCCCGTGACGAGGATGAGTCCGCGCGGCTTGTCGCAGAGGAGCTCGACGACGGGCGGAAGGCCGAGCTCGCGGAACCCGAGGATCTCGTAGGGGATCTGCCGGTAGACCCCGGCCACCGCGCCCCGCTGGAAGAAGTTGTTCGCGCGGAAGCGGGCGAGGCCCTTTACGCCAAAGGAGAAGTCGAGCTCGAGGTTTTCCTCGAAGCGGTGCTTCTGGGTGTCGGTCAGGACCGAGTAGGCGAGCTGCTTGGTCTCGGCGACCGTCAATGGCGGATAGGGCAGAGGGATGAGTTTCCCGTCCAGACGCGTCATGGGGGGCGAATTGGTGGTCAGATGGAGGTCAGACGCCCCCATCTCGACCATCTGCTTCAAAAGCTGATGCAGTGTCGTATCGCCGGCCAAATTCGCCTCCAGGAAGGTCTAACTAGTGTAACCGGAACGGCCCCCGTTAGGAAGGCCGAGTGTTTAGATTCTGTACGTTCGGACAGGTGAGGTGACAGGTTACAGGTGACGGGTGACGCGTGACGGCAGAACGGGCGGAAGGGAAGGACGGAGACCACTTGGCGCAGCGGTGCTGCTGATACCCGTCACCTGACACCGGTTAGCCTACAGGACGGTCTCCCTCAGCACCTCTTCCAAGGTCGTTACCCCGTCCCGGATCTTCTGGAGGCCGGACATCCGGAGGCTGACCATTCCCTCCTCGATCGCCTTTCGCTTCAGCTCGATGGAAGACGCCCCGGACAGGATCATGTCGCGGATCTCGTCGGAGAACTGGAGGACCTCGTAGAGGCCGCAACGGCCCTTGTATCCGCCGTTGTTGCAGCGCTCGCACCCGCGCCCGCGCTTGATCTTCAACGTCTTGACCTCGTCCGGCGCGAATCCGACCTGGATGAGCATCTGGGGAGGGGTCTCCACCTCTTCCGCGCAGCTCGTGCAGATGCGGCGGACGAGGCGCTGTGCGCAGATCGCGTTGATGGAGGTCGCGACGAGGAAGGGCTCGATTCCCATGTTCATGAGCCGGTTGATCGTCGAGGGGGCGTCGTTGGTGTGGAGCGTCGAGAGCACGAGGTGGCCCGTGAGCGCCGCTTTGACCGCGATCTCGGCCGTCTCGAAGTCCCGGATCTCGCCGACGAGGATGATGTCGGGGTCCTGCCGCAGGAACGCGCGAAGGGCGGAGGCGAACGTGAGCCCGATCTGCTCCTTCATCTGCACCTGGTTGATCCCGGCGAGGTTGAACTCGATCGGGTCTTCGGCGGTCATGATGTTGACGGACGGCTCGTTCAATGCGGCGATGGCGGAATAGAGGGTGTTCGTCTTGCCGGAGCCCGTCGGGCCCGTGACGAGGACGATCCCGTACGGACGGTCGATCGCGTCCTTGAACCGGCGCAGCGGCTCGGGCTCGAACCCGAGCATGGTCATGTCGAGCTGCAGCTTCGTCTTGTCGAGCAGCCGCATCACGACCTTCTCGCCGAACTGCGCGGGCACGGTCGAAACGCGCAGGTCGAGGTCGCGCGAGCGCTCCTCGACGCGGAGCCGGATCTTGATCCGGCCGTCCTGCGGCAGGCGCTTCTCGGAGATGTCGAGCTTCGCCATGATCTTCAGGCGCGAGATCAGGGGATCGCGCGTCCGCATCGGCAGCGCCATGATGTTGTGGAGGATCCCGTCGATCCGGAACCGGACGCGGAACTCCTTCTCGTAGGGCTCCACGTGGATGTCCGACGCGCCGGCCTTCAGCGCCTCGATCAGGATGAGGTTGGAAACCTTGATGATGGGGGCCGACTCCGTCGATTTCGCGAGGTCGCCCAGGTCGATCTCCTGGCCCTCGTCGGACTTGACGACGTCGACGTCCGCGCCCTCGTCCAAACCCGTGATCTCGTCCATGTTGATCTCGCCCAACCCGACACTCGCCATGTCGTCGGCGGTCAACGCGGAGGTCTGCATCACGTCGTCGAGATTTCCTGTGCTCGGAGCGTAGGAGCCGGCCGAGGGCTTTGCCTTCTCCTTCAGCACCACGGAGCGCGGCGTCCCGTAGTGCTTCTCGATCGCCTTCCGGAGGGCGACTTCCGAGGCGACGACGGGCTCGACGTTGTACCCGGTCATGAACTTGATGTCGTCCATGGCGAACACGTTTGTCGGATCGCCCATCGCGATCGTCAGCGTGGCCCCCGTCTTGTTCACCGGCAGCACGCCGTACTTGCGGGCGACCTCGGCGGGGACGACCTTGATCACGTTCGCGTCAATCTCGAAGCTCGAGAGGTCGATCGACGGCACGCCGAACTGCTGGGAGAGCGTCTCCGTGATCTGCGATTCGTTGACGGCTCCCGTCCGCACGAGGGCTTCGCCCAGCTTTCCGCCTTCTTCCCGCTGGGATTTGAGGGCGGCGTCGAGCTGTTCCTGCGAGATCAGCTTCGCCTTGAGGAGGAGGTCGCCGAGTTTTACAGCCATGAAGGACGAAATGAGAGTAAGGCCTCGGGGGACCTCGAGTCAAAGGCCAGGGCCCCTCTCGATCGCCTTCAGCTTTCCAATGAGCGTCCCCACCTTGAGCTTCGTCTTGATCTGAACCGGGATCCGGCGCTCGTCGTCGGTCAGCCAGAGCACGAGATTCTTGCCCTTGCCGATGAGGCTCGCTCCCGTGCTCTTCGGCTCGACGCGGACGGTCGAGAAGGAGCCGGCGGGCGTGACAATCCGCTCCCGCGCCTGCACCTCCACCGTCAGGGTGTGCGTCTCTCCCGAAAACACGGAGAGCGCGGCGGGCTTCTCGCCGTCGAGCGGCAGCGTCCGCAGGTAGTAGACGGACGACAGCGTGTCGAGCCACGCTTCCTGCAGCGGCCGGCTGGCGCCGTCCACCCGCGCGGTCCCGCTCTCGTAGTCGAACTCCGTCAGTTCGTCGCGGACGCGCTTGCCCTCGACGGTGTGCTTCTCGAAGCGCGTCGTGTGGAAATTGCGCGGATCGACCCACGAGACCATGTAGTCGCGCACGAGGAAGAACTTCGACAGGAAATCGTTCGACACCGCGGAGAGCTCGAATTTCCAGAGCGGGCGGCCCGCGAGCTCGGCGGAACGCGCGGAGAGCGTGAGCTCCCCGCCCGCCACTCCGAGAATGGTCATCGCATAGCGCAGCGTCTCGCCGATGAAAGGGGGCGGGTCCCCTTTCGTCTGCGCGTTGAATCGGGCCGCCGCTCCGAGAAGGATGGCGCAGAGCAGAAAACGGTACCGTCGCGATGCGCCGTGGAGAGCCAGCCCAACGCCCCCTTCGATCAGCGGGCGGACAGGGCCGCCGCCTCGATCGCCTTCGTCACGACCGTCTCGAGGTCGGTCCCGCGATCGTAGCGCAACCAGGAGCCCCGGTATGGCCGATTCCTTTCCGGAACGTTCCTGCGCGCTCCTGGCTGGAAGAGGGCGAGTGTCGGCACGCCGAGCGCGTCGGCGAGGTGGACGGGGCCGGTGTCTCCCGCGATGAAAACCGCGCAACGCGCCATCACGTGAGCGAGGCCGGCGAAGTCGAGCGCGGGAATCCGCGGCGCGTCCGGAAGGAGCCGCGCGAGCCGTTCGACACGACTCTCGTCGCCCGGGCCCCAGGAGATTGCCGTCGCGAAGCCCGCCCGGCCCGCGAGCCGGCGGGCGAGCGCCGCGAATTGCTCCTCGCCCCACGACTTCTGCGCGCGGGTCGCCCCCGGATGGAGGAGGGCGAAGGGGGACCCGAGGGCGTCGCTGAAGCTCTCCGCCGCGGGGCGGGACGTTCTGAGGAGGTAGCGGGCGCTCGGAGCGGGATCGCCGACGGGGATCCCGAGAGGGCCGAGCAGCGCGAGGTTCTGGTCCACGACGTGAGAGACGGCCGGGTCGAGCCGGACGGGCGTGTCGACGAGAAGCGAAGAGGTGTGCTCGCGCCGGTCGCGGATCCCGAGGCTGACGACCGGCGCCCGCGCGAGCCGGGCGACGACGGCGGACTTCCAGAGACCCTGCACGTCGATCGTGGCGTCGGGTGCGAATTCGAGGAGCTCAGACCGAAGCCGGCGGATTCCCGCGCGGCTCGCCTGCGAGAGGGGACTGCGGCGCCAGGACCGCGTGTCCGCGAGGAAGAGCCGGGACACGGCGGGGTTTCTCTCGAGGAGCGCCCCGTACGGCCGTTCGGCGACCCAGCCGACCTCGACTCCCGCGCGGTGGGCGTTCTCGGCGATCGGGAGCGCATGGATGATGTCGCCCATCGCGGAGAGGCGGACGATCAGGAGCCGGCGCGGGACGGGCGACGGAGCAGGGACGGACGAGCCGCGGGAAGATGGCGTCATGGCCGGACCTGCCGCCGGCACCTCACGGCCCGGGCTTGCCGCCGGCGGCGCGCCGGATCCGTTCGACGAGGTCGCTCGTGGCATGGTCCTTCGGATCTCCCACGATCGCCGTCCGCCCTCCGTAGGAGCGGACGACGTCGCGCTCGGGAACCGTCTCGGCCGTGTAGTCGGTGCCCTTCGCATGGACGTCGGGCGCGAGCTCCGCGATCAGACCGGCGGGAGACGCCTCGTCGAACAGCACGACGGCGTCGACGCAGGCGAGCGCCGCCACGATCTCCGCGCGCTCCGACTCGGGAACGATCGGGCGGGAGGGGCCTTTGGCGGCCCGCACGGACTCGTCGGAGTTCACTCCCACGACGAGCCAGTCTCCCTCCGCCTTCGCGGCTTCGAGATAGCGAACGTGCCCGGCATGGAGCAGGTCGAACGCTCCGTTGGCAAAGACGATCAGCCGCGACCGTTCCCGCTCTACCGCGCACCGGCGCAGGAGCTCGACCCGGGGAACGATCTTGATTCGGGTCGAAGGATCTCCGGTCACGCGAGGATTTCCCGGTCGCTCTCGATCGCCCGCGCCAACTCTTCGCGCGTGACGGTGGCCGTGCCCATCTTCATGACGACGACTCCGCCCGCGAAGTTGGCGAGGAGGGCGGCCTCGAGGGGCGGAGCCCCCGCCGCGAGCGCGAGCGAGAAGGCCGCAAGGACGGTGTCCCCGGCGCCGGTGACGTCCGCGACCTGATCGGTGCCGTGGACGGGGATGATCCGGGGCGGATTGGATTCCGAGAAGAGGGCCATGCCGCGCGAGCCCCGCGTGACGAGGACATGGGGGCAGGCGATCTTCGTTCGAAGCACTTCGCCCGCGTTGGTGAGCGTCTCGAGAGATTCGCCCAGGGGAAAGCCGACGCACTCCTCGATCTCCTCCTCGTTGGGAGTGACGGCGTCGATGCCCGCGTATCGCAGCAGGGCGTGGCGCGAATCGACGAGGATGGGAGCTCCGGGTGGAAGGGCGCTCTTGAGAGGCGCGATGGCCGCGGGAGAAACGGCGCCGTATCCATAATCGGACAGGATGGCTCCGTGCGCGCCGCGGGCGGCGCCGGCGAGCGCGGAGAGCACGGCTCCGGCTTCGCGCGGTTCGAGGGGAGCCGCGGGCTCGCGGTCGTATCGAACGATCTGCTGCTTGATGGAGTGCGGCGCGCCGCCGAGGATCCGCGTCTTCGCCGGCGTTGCGTAGCCCGTCGCGGTCGAGATCCGGGCCGGGTCGATCCCGCGCTCAGACAGGATCCGCTTGAGAGCCCGCCCGTCCTCGTCGTCGCCGACGACGCCGACGGGCACGGGAACGCCTCCGAGGGAACGCACGTTCGCCGCGGTATTCCCCGCGCCGCCCGGAAGGTTCTCCTCCTTCCAGAACCGGAGGATGAGCACCGGCGCCTCGCGGCTGACCCGCTTGGGGTACCCGTACACGAAGCGGTCGAGGACGTAGTCGCCGGCCACGACCAGCCGCCGGCCGTCGAAGCGCGGAAGCAGGTCGAGCAGACGCTCCCGGGAGACGCCGAGGGACGGCCGCGTCAAGCGCGCCGCCGGTTCCGCAAAGTCTTCAATTCGCTCGGATTATAATGACGGGTTCCGAGGAGTTGAACGTTCGATGCTCGACTCTCACGTCCTCGTTCTGAATCGGGTGTTTCAGGCGGTTCAGGTGACCTCTGTCCGAAAGGCGTTCACGCTTTTCTACAAGGGGCACGTGCGCGCGGTGCTGCCCGACTACAGCACGTGGGATTTCGACAACTGGTGCGACATCCCCGTTCAGCCCCACGACGAGGTGGTCCTGACGCCCTCCTCCGCGATCCGGATCCCGAGGGTCGTCGCGCTGAAGGAGTTCGACCGGCTCCCGCGCCAGGACGTGAAGTTTTCCCGTCACAACATCTACGTGCGCGACGGCAGCCGCTGCCAGTACTGCGGACACAAGTTCCCCTCGGCCGACCTCTCGCTCGACCACGTGATCCCTCTTTCGCGGGGCGGCACGTCGAACTGGGAGAACGTCGTCTGCGCGTGTCTCTCCTGCAACGTGCGCAAGGGCAACCGGACGCCCCACGAGGCCTCGATGCGCCTGATCCAGCAGCCGAAGAAGCCGCGGTGGCATCCCGTCGGGCACTTCGGCGCGAGCAAGTTCCATCCGGCGTGGAGGAACTTTCTCGACGTGGCGTACTGGAATATGGAGTTGAAATGACGGCGGCGCAGCCGTCGTCATCCTGAGGAGCGGAGCGACGAAGGATCCCCTCCTCGTCGAGCCGGCAGGGCAGTCAACGCTCCCAACACCTCCTCCGGCGTGATTCCCCGCATGCACTCGTGCGCATACGGGCACTCCTTCAGGAAGCACGGCGAACAGAAGACGTAGCGATCCAGGACTCGCGAGGCCGATCCGCTCGGTCCCGTCCGGCCGGGATCGGTCGGTCCGAAGATTGCCACGACGGGGGTTCCTACCGCCCCCGCGAGGTGCATCGGGCCGGAGTCGTTGCCGACCACGGCGCGGGCGCGCGCGAGGAGCGCCGCGAGCTCGACGGGATCGAGATCCGCGCCGAGCACGGGGACCGTCCGGCCTGCGGCCGCGGCGGCGCGCTCCGCGATCTGCTCCTCTCCCGGCCCGATGACGAGTGCGACGGGCGATCCTGCATCGGAGAGCAGCGAGGCGAGGCGGCCCCAGAGCTCCGGCGGCCAGCGCTTCGTCCAGGAGAATGCCGCGCCGGGCGCGAGCAGGACCGGCGCGGGCCCCGGAAGGAGACCGGCCCTCTCGAGCGCGCGGCCCGCCGCCGCGGATGCTTCGGGAGGAATGGGGAGCGCCGGAGCATCGAGAACCGGTTCGATCCCTCGCGAAGAGAGCAGCGCGTCGTAATCCCGGAGCTGGTGCAGGGTGCCCGGAGGCGGCGGCAGCGCGTGGGTCAGGAGCGCCGCGCGGCGGTCGGTCGCGTAACCGATCCGCTCGCTCGCGCCCCCCAGGAACGCGGTCAAGGCGGAGCGGAACGAATTGGGGAGCAGCCAGGACTCGGCGAACCGCAACGGGCGCAGAGCCAGGGCGTCCGCCGCGAGGCTTCCGCGGCGGGCGATGACGGACGCGGTCCCATCCGCACGAAAGACGGAAGCGGGCGCCCGTCCGGCGAGAACGTGGATTCGCGATCCGGGACGCCCGCGTGAGAGAGCGTGAAGAAAGGGCAGCGCCATGACCGCGTCGCCCAGCCAGTTGGGCGCGACGACGAGGATGGAGTGTTCAGTTTTCATTCCCGGCCGGCCTCGTCCGCCACCGGTTGTGCATCCAGAGCCACGCCGCCGGATCCCTCCGGATCGCCCGCTCGGTCACGGCCATGTATCGGGCGGTCGCGAGACGAACGCGCTCCTCGCGGCTGCTCGCGGATGCGAACTCCTCGGCCAGGATCGGCTCCTCGAACTCGAGGCGGTAGCGCCCGTTTCCCTCCGGGAACGTGAAGGCGGGCACGACGGGCGCCTCCGTCTTGAGCTGCAGCAGCGCGAGAGAAGGGGTCGTTGCGGCAAGCCGGCCGAAAAACGGCACGAAGACCCCCTCGTCCGGCAGAACGTTCTGGTCGACGAGGATCGCCACCGTGCGTCCCTGGCGGATGTCCCGGAGAATCTCCTTCGCCGCGTCCCACTTTCCGATGAGCCGGTTGCCGAATCTCGTCCGGCGCTTTGCGAGCTCCCGTTCGAGGAGGGGGTTGTCGAGCGGACGGACGACGGATGCGATGGGCTCGCCGAGCATTCCGGCCCGCACGGCCCCGAGCTCCCAGCTCCCGAAGTGCGCGGAGAGGATGAAGACTCCCTTTCCACGCGCCCGCGCCGCCGCCAGGTGCTCCTCTCCGACGACCCGCACCCGCCGCTCAATTTCTTCCCGGCCGTGCCGGAGCGACCCGAGGAACTCGATGAAGGCGGCCCCGAATTTCTCCGCGCTCTCGCGCGCGAGCGCACGGACTTCCGCCGCGGAGAGCTCGGGAAAAGCGGCGGAGAGGTTGCCGTGCAGGATCGTCCGCCGGGACGACGCGAAGCCGAGATAGATCCGGGCGAGCCGCGCGCCGAGCCGGGATGCCGACTCCGGCGCGAGCCGGTCGAGGACCGCCGACACTCCGGAGAAAAGCGCGTGCTCGGCCGCGATCCGCGCCTGCGAGCGCCGCCGCCGCGGCTCGAGGCCGAGCGTCGAGCCGGCGGAGGGACCTTCCGCCTCCCGCTTCGCGCTCATCGCCCGCGTTCTCGACGCGCCGCCGCCTCCCCGCCAAAGAGACGCTCACGCAGGAACGGGAAGAAATCGGGCTCGGCGACCTCCGCTTCGAGCCGCACGCTCGTGATGGGGACCGGGAGTCTTCCTTCGAGCTTGACGGCGTCCTTTTGCGTCGACACGACCGCCGACGCGCCGCGGCGGGCGGCCGCGGCGGCGATGCGGGCGACGTCGCGAGCGCCGTAACGGCGGTGGTCGGGGAAGACGAGGGTCTCCATCGGGTGAACGCCGAGGAGCGCCAGAGCTTCCGAGAACGAGTCGGGTTGCGCGACTCCGGAAACGGCGACGACCGGTCCGCGCGGAGCGTCGGCGGGCCGGCCCCCCTCGTCCGAGAAGCCCGCGGGCCGGATTTCCGCGGTGAAACGGGGCGCGCCCGGGTTCCAGGCCTCGACCCGCTCCCGCGACGCGGGGGAGGGCATTCCCGGGCGGGGCCTCGTGAACACGATCGCCCCGGCGCGGGCGAGCGCCGACAGGGGCTCGCGGAGTCGTCCGAAAGGCGGGTAGCGCTCTCCTCCGAACGGGTTCGCCGCGTCGAGGAGCACGATGTCGAGGTCGCGCGCGAGCGCGAGGTGTTGGAATCCGTCGTCCATGAGGAAGACGTCCGGCGAAAAAGCCGCCGCCGCCCGGGCGGCTTCGATCCGCTTGGCGGAGACCGCGACCACCGCGCCCGGCACCTGCCGCGCGAGCAGCACGGGCTCGTCGCCGCCTTCGAGCGCGTCGACGAGCGGTCCTCCGCCCTTTCCGTCCGACACGAGAACGGTGCCCCGCGATTCTCTGCCGTAACCGCGGGAGAGGATTGCCGGCCGGCGGCCTTCGGCGAGCATCCAGCGCGCGAGCCGCTCGATGAAAGGAGTCTTGCCCGTACCGCCGAGCGTCACGTTGCCGACGGAGACGACCGGCCGGGCCAGCCGCTCGACGGGCGACCGCCCGTCCCGGTACCGGCGCGCCCGGGCCTCGAGGAGGCGGCTCCAGAGCAGCTCGAGCCCGTTCACCGCGTTGCCGTCCGCAGATCAGAGCGTGAAAGCAGAGGCAGAACGAATTCGACGGTCCGCCCGGCCGCGCCGCGGCTCTCGGCGACGGCTCGCCGCGCCCGCTCCCCCCGCTCACCGAGCGCCGCGGGGTCCTCGAAGATCCTCGCGAACGTCCGCCCGAGCGACGCCGCGTCCGCCCGCTCGAGGATCCCGAGCCGTTCTCCGTCCGCCGTCACCTCGCGGAAGCTCTCGGTGTACGGACCCGTCACGACCGGTACGCCGGCGGACCAGGCCTCGATCGGGTTGTGGCCGCCGCCGCCGGCGAGGAGGCTTCCTCCGACGAAAGCGAGTCGCGCCTCGCCGTAGAGGGAGGCGAGCTCGCCGATCGAATCGAGCAGGTAGACCGCGCGCGCGCCGGCGCCCGCCGCGGCGGCTCCGGCGGCGGTATCCCGTTCCCGTTCGTCAGACCGCCGGAGGACCGCGTGCCCCCGCCTCGCCGCCAGCTCCGCCACGGCTCCGAAGCGTTCCGGGCGGCGGGGAGCGATCGCGAGCATCGGCCTCGCGGCCTCGGGGATCGCCTCCCAGGCGGAAAGGACGATCTCCTCTTCTCCTTCCGCCGTGGAGCCCGCCGCGAGGAACGGCCGCCCGGCGGCCAGACTCCGGAGCCGGGCAGCATCGGGAAACGGGGGGGCCGCCGGCTGGTCGTACTTCACGTTGCCCGTCACCCGGATCCGCGCCGGGTCGGCGCCGAGGCGCGCGACGCGATCCGCGTCGTCCGACGTCTGCATCGCAAAGAGGGCGACGCGCGACAAGACGCTCGTGAACCAGCGGCCGAGACGCCGGTAGCCGGCGAACGAACGGGCCGAGAGCCGGCCGTTTACGAGCGCCACGGGGATGCCCCGCGCGTGCGCGCGATCCAGGAACAGGGGCCAGATCTCGGTCTCCGTCAGGAGGACGAGACCCGGACGAACCCTCGAGAGCGCCCGCGTGACGGGGCCCTCGAGGTCGAGCGGGAAGGGGAACACGGGGATGTCGCCGCCTCCCCGCCTGGCGAGATCAAGCCCCGCGGCGGTCGACGCCGACAGCCCGAGTCTCTGATCCGGGACGCGCCGGGAAAGTTCCGCGAGCAGGCTTCTCGCCACGCCAACTTCGCCGACGGAGACCGCGTGAACCCAGATGCCTCCCGCCAGGTCCGGATACGACGTCTGACCGAGCCTGCCGGCGAGATCTCCGATCTTTCGCCGGCCCGAGAGGGATCGGACCAGAGCGAAGGGGGCGTAGCCGGCGAGCGCGAGGGCCGAAATCAGGCGATAGAGCCGCAAGCGCAGAGAGTAGCGCAGGGAGGCGCAACGTCTGGCGAGCCGGCGGCAATTGCCTTACAATGCAATGAGTTATGAACTGGCGAAAGAACTCAACGCGCGACGGTCCCGGTCCGTATAAAGGTCCGATGGAGCTCGTCTACAGCGAGGCGCGGGTCCGCCGGGAATCCGAAGAGCTTTCGGACCGGGAGCTGGCTCTCGCCGCCCGGAGCGGCGACATGGTCGCCTTCGAGGCGCTCGTCGTCCGAAAGACTCCGGCCGTTCTGTCCGTGGCGCGCCGGATCGTCCCCGACCCGGAGGACGCCCGCGACGTCGCGCAGATGGTCTTCCTGCGGGTCTGGGAGCAGCTCGGACGCTACGACGAGCAGTACTCCTTCAACACGTGGATCTACCGGATCGCGACCAACCTCGCGATCGATTTCCTTCGCAGCGCCCGCAGCCGGGAGCGCGCCCACGGCGCCACCCTCCACCTCGTCCGCCAGCGCGAAGAGGCCACCGGATCCGACGCGTCGAAGTCGGCGGAGGACGGGGAAGTGGCCCGCCTCTTCCGGCAGGCGAGCGAACGGCTCACGGGCAAGCAGAAGGCCGCGTTCGTCTTGCGCGAGATGGAGGACAAGGACACGAGCGAGATCGCCGCGATCTTGGGCTGCGGCGAGTCGACCGTGCGAAACCACCTCTTCAACGCCCGGAGAATCCTGCGTCGGGAGATCCAGAAGATCTGCCCGGGGTTCTTTGCGCCTCCGGAAGGGGAGCGTCGATGACTTCGGCTTCCGGCGCCACGCCCGTTTCGTTTTCGTGCGCAGAGACGAGGGACCGGTTCGCCGCCTATCTCGAGGAGCGGCTCGTCCGCGAAGACCGGCAGGCGGTTCGCGGCCACTTGGAGAATTGCGCCTTCTGCCGCAGGGATGCCTCCGCGCAGGACCCCGCGTTTCTCTTTGCCTTCATGGACGGCGCCGTGATCCGCGGCGCGGGCGCGGGCGCGGGCGCGGGCGCGGCGGAAGTCTCGCCGGACGAGACGGCGCGGATCCTCGCCGCCGTGCGGACGGGCATCGAGCTCAAACAGGCGGAGCGCCGCCTCGGGAGCCCCGCCCGGCGCGCGTTTCGGATATCCGCATCCGTCGCAGCCGCGGCTTTCGTCGCGGCTCTCGCCGGCTCCTCCGGCGTCTTCCGGGCGCCGAAGGCGGACTCCGCCGCCGTCCCCGCCGGGCCGGCATCGGGGTCCGCGCCGGGCATACAGCGAGGTTCGGCCTCGCTCGCTCCGGCGGCGGTCCCGGAATCCGCCGGTGCCGTCTCGCCTTTTGCGGAGGCGCGCGGTCCGGTCCGAGGACAGAAGCTTCCTGCCGACGCGACGATCTACGACTGGAATCCGGGCGGCGGACAGCCGCGCGTGGTCTGGATCGTGGACCGCTCGCTCGACATTTGATCGTTTGGACGGGATGAGAGTGGCGTTCACCAGTCGGAGCCGGTCCTAGCCAGAAAGCTCCTCTCTTCCTAAAGGTCCCGGCCGCAGCCGGGTTTTCTTGCGTGAGAAAAAAGATCGTCACCCCCGCGGCCCTCGTGGCCTTCGCGCTCGTCGCGTTTCCGCTCCTCGCGGCGGCCGAAGAAGCGTCCGTTCGCGTCTTCGTCCTCAAGTGGAAGCGGGTGGAAGAGGCGGCGCTCCTGATCCGGCCGCACCTTTCCGAGACGGCTTCCGTGACCCTCGCGCAAAAGCCGAACGCGATGACGGTGATCGATCGCGAAGAAAACCTGAAGACGATCGCAAAGATCCTGGCGGAGTTCGACGCGCCGCCCCGCGGTTTCACCTTCGCCGTGAAGCTCGTGCGGGCCCGGGCCGACGTGGCCGCCGGATCTCTCTCCCAGGAGATCGGCGGAATCGGCGCGAAACTCAAGTCGATGTTCCAGTTCAACGACTACGCGCTGATCGACTCCGCCGTCATTTCCGGGACCGAGGGCAAGCCGGTCTCGTACCGCCTCGGCGACGAGTACGTCCTGACCTTTTCGATCGGAACCATGGGCGCCGGGGACGAGCTCATGCTCTCGCCCATCGCGCTCTCGAGATTGAAGAAGGTCGAGCAGGGTCGGACGGTCGCCGTCCCCCTCTATCGCGCCTCCCTGCCCGTTGCGCTCAACCAGACCCTCGTCCTCGGCGCTTCGCGGGATGAGACCTCCAAGAACGCGCTCATCCTGATCCTTCTCGTCCAGGAGACCGCGCGGCCGGGCGTTCCCGGCGGCAAGATGGTCGAGAGGCGCCCGCGATGAGCCCGCAGTTCTCGATCAAGGCGGGCTGGCCGGACGGGTCGGTCGCGGAAGAGGCGGTCGTCGCAGGCGACGCCTCGGCCGCGCGGCTCGAGATCGAGCGGCGAGGCGGCCATGTCTTCGACGTCAAGCGGCAGGGCGGGCTCTCCCTGGCGGGGCGAACGTCGGCGCGTTCGCGGGGAAGAGTCAAGATGCGCGACTTCCTCATCTTCAACCAGGAGATGATCGCGCTCTTGAAGGCGGGGCTTCCCGTCGTCCACTCCTTCGAGATCCTCCTCGAACGGCAGGAGAGCGCGACGCTTCGGCGGATCCTTCGCGACATCCGCGACCGGATCAACTCGGGAGCGTCCCTCTCCGACGCCTTCGCGGCGCAGGGGGATGTCTTCCCCCGGCTCTACTGGACTTCTCTGAAGGCCGGGGAGAAGAGCGGCGAGATCGAATCCGTCCTTCGCCGTTATCTCAAGTACCAGAAGACGGTGATGGCGCTCGCCCGCAAAGTGGTCTCGACGCTCGTCTACCCGGCGATCCTGATCGCTCTTTCGGGAGTCCTGATCGCCGTCCTCATGACCTTCGTGATCCCCCGGTTCCAGGATTTTTTCCAGGACTTCCAGGCCGATCTGCCCCTGCTGACGCAGGTCGTGATCGGCTTCGCCACCTTCCTCCGGAGAAACGTCCTGTTCATTGTCGGCGGGCTCGCCGCGGGCGGCTTCTTCGGGTACCGCTGGATGAAGTCGGCCACGGGCCGGGAGTGGCGCGACGCGGCGCTGCTCCGGGTGCCCGTCGTCGGCGGGATCCTCCGGCGGTTCGCCATCACGCAGTTCACGCGCAGCCTGGCGACGCTCCTGGGCGGCGGCACTCCGCTCGTCCCCGCGCTCGAGAACGCCTCGGACGCCATCGGAAACCGCTTCGTCTCGCGGCGCGTCCGGACGGTCGTGCCCCGGGTTCGCGAGGGCGGCGAGCTCTGGAAGGCGCTCGACCAGACGGGGATGTTCACCAACCTGACCGTCGAGATGATCAAGGTCGGCGAGACGTCGGGAGCCCTCGAGGAAATGCTTTCGTCCGTTTCGGACTTCTACGACGAGGAAATCGACATGCTGCTCGCGAGGGTGATCTCCTTCGTCGAGCCGGCGATCCTCGTGATCATGGGTGGCGTGATCATGACGATCCTTCTTTCGGTGTATCTGCCGATCTTTCGAATCATGTCGCAGCTCAAGGGATAGAGAGGGATACCGATGGCGAAGCAGTACGGAACGGGCACGACGACGGTGCCGCCGATCGACGCGGAGATCCAGCCGGCGGCGCTCGCGGAACGGCTCGGGCTTCCCTACGTGGACCTCACGCTCTTCCGGGTCGATGCCGACCTCTTCCGATCGATCCCCGTCGAGTGGATGCTCCGCTACGGATTCGTCCCCGAGTCACGCACCGAGAAGTCGATGACGATCATCTGCGCCGATCCGACCGACGTGGTCAGGTTGGACGAGCTCGAGCTCCTCGTCGGCGTGCCGCTGAAGCTCAAGGTGGGCAGCCGGACCGCGATCAACGAGATCCTCCAGAAGAGCGAATCCTCCCAGCGGGTCTTAGACGAAGCGACGGAAGACTTCCGGATGCAGCTCGTCTCCGAAGACGAGGAGGGCGAGGAAACGCTCACCATCGATCGGATCACACAGGACGCGTCCCCGATCATCAAGCTCGTCGACTCCATCCTGTTCAACGCGATCCAGCGGCGCGCGTCGGACATCCACATCGAGACCCAGGAGAACGTCGTCATCATCAAGTACCGGATCGACGGCGTGCTCTACCAGGCGATGGACCCGATCGACAAGCGCCACCACGGCACGATCATTTCGCGCATCAAGGTCATGTCCGAGCTCGACATCGCCGAGAAGCGGATTCCCCAGGACGGCCGGTTCAAGCTCCGCGTCCGGGGCCGCACGATCGACTTTCGCGTTTCGATCATGCCGACCGTGCACGGCGAGGACGCGGTCATCCGCATCCTGGACAAGGAATCCGCCAACGCGGAGTTCAAGAGCCTGAACCTCGACGTGCTCGGGTTCGACGCGGAGACCAAGAAGAAGCTGCGGAAATTCATCCGCGAGCCGTACGGGATGGTGCTCGTCACGGGTCCCACCGGCTCTGGGAAGACGACGACCCTCTATGCGTGCCTCTCAGAGATCCAGACGGTCGAGGACAAGATCGTCACCATCGAGGACCCGGTCGAGTACCAGCTCCGCGGGATCACGCAGATCCCCGTCAACGAGAAAAAGGGTCTGACGTTCGCGCGCGGCCTGCGCTCGATCCTCCGCCACGACCCGGACAAGATCATGGTGGGAGAGATCCGGGACGAAGACACGGCGCAGATCGCCGTGCAGTCGGCGTTGACGGGCCACCTCGTGTTCACGACGGTCCACGCCAACAACGTGGTCGACGTGCTCGGCCGGTTCCTGAACATGAAGGTGGAGCTCTACAACTTCGTGTCCGCGTTGAACTGCATCCTCGCGCAGAGGCTCGTTCGCAGGATCTGCGCGCACTGCCGGGAGGCGGTGAAGGTCTCGGACTCCGACCTCCGCGAGGCCGGCATCGACCCCGCACTGGTGCGCGGGCACACCTTTTACGAGGGAAAGGGCTGTCTCGAGTGCGACGGGACGGGGTTCCACGGCCGCATGGCGATCGCTGAGCTGCTCGACCTCTCGGACAAGATCCGGGGACTCATCCTCGAACGGCGCCCGGCGGCCGAGATCAAGAAGGCCGCCAAGGAGGAAGGGATGGCGTTCTTGAGAGACGTCGCCCTCGCCAAGGTCCTCGAGGGCTGGACGACGCTGCGAGAGATCAATAAGGTCACGTTCGTCGACTGATGAAAGTTCCCTTCTTCCGCCCCGTCGTCCCTCCCGACGTCTTCTGCCTTCTTCCGGAGGGGATCACGTACGCGTCCGTCCGCCGCGATCCGCCGCGCGGGTTCACGCAGGCGCGGCACTTTCCGTTTCCTCCGAACACGGTGGGAGCCGGAACGTCCGGAACACCCCTGTACACGCGCGAGGCGGTCCTCCAGTCGGTCGAGGCGGGGCGGCGTCTCTCGGACGGACGGCTCGCCCGGGCCACGGCGCTCTTTCCGGACTCCTGGGCGCGGATGATGCCGATCGAGATGGAGACGCTTCCGGAGGAGGACGACGCCGTCAGAGAGATGGTCCTCTGGAAGTTGAAGAAGCTCCTGCCGGGGGTCACCGCGGAGCTGTCGGTCGTCTTCCGGCAGATGACCGAAGCCGGGGATCAGAAGCGGCTCCTGGTCGCGGCGGCGCCCACCGACACCCTCAAATCGATCGAGGACTCGTTCGAGGCGGCGGGAGTCCGCATCGGCCTCCTGCTCCCGTTCTCGCTCGCCCTGTTCGAGGGCCTGTCGCCGACGCTCGGCTCGCGCGCCTCCGGCGACTACGGCCTCCTCCACCGCAGCGAGGACTCGCTCGTCTTCCTGGTGGCGCGCGACGGATCGCCGGTCTTCTTCCGGCAGCGCCCGTCCGACGAGACCGACGGCGACCACGATCAGGAAGTCCGGCTCTCGCTGTCGTACTACACCGAGAAGCTGAAGGGCGGCGGCATCTCGACGGTTTTCGTCCACGACGCTCGAGGCGACGGCGTTTCGGAGACGTTTCCCGGGAAGGTCGAGCGGCTGACCGGCCGCCTTTTCGAAGCGGACGCCAACTTCGACGAACGCATCGCCGCCCGGCCCGAGCTCCTCCCGGCCTTCGCGGCCGTCTATGGAAGGGTCTGACCGGTGAGGCGATGACTCGGTCCCTGAACTTCGCTCGAAGGCCGTTTCGAAACGAGCGGCCGGTCGTCATGACGCTCGTCGTGGCATTTGTGGCGGCGCTTCTCCTCGCAATCGCCAACGTCAGCCTCTACGCCGCTTTTCAGCGTGAGACGGCGGGGACTGCCGAGCAGATCCAGTCGCTCGAGCGGCGTCGCGACCGGGCGGCCCGCGACGCGTCGACGTCTCAGGCGGCGCTCAACAACTACAAGGTCTCGAGCCTCGCGCAGGAGAGCCGCGCGCTCCTGAAGCTCGTCGCGGAGCGGCGGTTCTCGTGGACCGGTCTTCTCGCGCGCCTCGAGAGAACCCTTCCCCCGGACGTGCGCCTAACGCGGCTGACGCCACGGTTCGACGAGGCGGCCGACACGTACCTCGACTGCGCTCTCGTGGGACGCACGCCCGACGCCGTCGTGAGGACGATCACGGCGCTGTCGAGAGACCCCTCCTTCTCGGCGGTCGACCTGCGGTCCGAGTCGGGCCCGGAGGCGGGGACGCCGGAGGGATTCACCTTCGAGATCTACCTGAAATACCGGCCAGCGGGGGCGGCGCCGTGAGGGCCGCCTGGAGAAAGCGAGCGGGTCTCCTCGCGCTCGCGAGCCTTCTCGTGGCGGGCAACCTCGGCTTCTACCTCTGGTACCGGGCGACCGCGCAGGAGCGCCGGGAGGCGGCGGAGGCGCGCCGCGCCGCCTTGACCCGCGAAGTGGAAGTGCGGGAGACGGAAGCCGCCAAGCTCGCGGCGCAGCGCAACCGGCTTTCCCAGGTCTCCTCGGCGATCGAGGAGTTCTACGGCCGGCGGATCGGATCGCGTCGGGAAACTCTCGCCGCCGTGGTCTCCGATCTCCACTCGACACTTCAGAAGTCGGGAATCGCGCCCGCGCAGATCTCGTACGTCACCGCTCCGCTCCCGAATTTGCCGCTCTCGGAAATGCGGATCTCGTTCTCGTTCCGCAACGACTATCTCCGCTTCAAGCAGTTCGTCGGCGCGGTCGAGTCGGGTCCCCGCTGGATGGTCGTGCGGGAGATCGGACTCCAGCGGGACACGGATCTGCCCGGAGCCGTCCAGGTCCGGATGGCGCTCGCCACCTATTTCGCGGGCGACCCGGCGGCCCCGCCGCGCGCCGGCTCCGCGGGCGGCGTCCTCGCCCCCGCCTCCGCGGGAGCACGGCAGCCATGAAGGCGCAGCTCGGCACGCGACGGCAGCTCTACATCCTTCTCGGCCTCGCCGTGTTCCTCGTCGCGGTCGTCCGGTGGCGGTCGCGGCCCTCTCCGGATCCGATCGTCGCCGGCACGGCGGCGCGAGGCGCCGCCTCCGCTTCCCCCGAAGACGACCGTCCCGCGGCGGGACCGCGCGCGCGTCCCGAGACGAAGAAGGTTTCTCCGGAGGAAGTCCCGATCGTCACCACGAGGGACCTCGAGCCGCTGCGGGCCCAGCGCTCCGCCGCCCCCGGCCGGAACATCTTCGACCAGAGACCCCCGACACCGGTGCCGCCCCCGACCGCGACTCCGGCGCCGCCGCCTCCTCCCGCGCCGGGCTCGGCGGCTTTCATCGGGCCGCTCCCGCCGCCTCCGCCGACCCCGACTCCGGCCCCGCCGGAGGTCTCGTTCAAGTTCATCGGAACGTTTGGCCCGAAAGATCGACCGGCCGCCGTGCTCGTGCAGGGCGACCAGATCGTGAACGCCCGCGCGGGCGACGTCGTGTTCGACCGGTTCATCGTGCGGCGGGTCGGGTACGAATCCGTCGACGTGGGCTTCGTCGGGTTCCGGCCCACGGAGACCCGGCGAATCGGGATCACGCCATGACGATGGCTCCCGCAATCAGGAAAGGGTGACCCGAATGAAATTCGTGAAGGCGCTCGGGATTCTCGCGGCTCTGGTGCTCGGCACCGCGTGCGCGAGCTCGCAGGCATACCGGGAAGCGAGAGAAGAAGAGAGCCTCTCGCACTGGGACATGGCGGTCATGAAGTACAGCCGCGCCCTCGAGGGAGACCCGACGAACTCCCGGTACAAGATCTCGCTCGAGAGCGCGAAGCGGAAGGCGTCGCAGGTCCACTTCGAACGGGGCAAGATCTACCGCAACTCCGGGCAGCCGGACCTCGCCGTGGTCGAGCTCGAGCAGACACGGGCGCTCGACCCGACCAACCACTACGCAGAAAACGAGCTCGCGAAAGCGAAGGACGAGGCCGCGAAGGCCGCCGCGGAACGCGACGGCGAGACGCGGATGCAGACGGCGAAGCGGCGGACGCGCGGAGCGCGCGCTCGCGCGCCCTTGCTCGAGCCGTCGAGCGACCGGCCGATCAACCTGAACTTCCCGCAGCCCAAGCCGATCAAGCAGATCTACCAGGCTCTCGCGCTCGCGGCGGGCATCAACGTCATTTTCGATCCGCAACTGAAGGACGACAACGTCGCGATCGTCCTGACGAACATCAGCTTCCAGACGGCGCTCGAGACCCTCATGCGCCAGGAGAACCACTTCTACAAGGTGATCGACGACAAGACGGTGCTGATCGCCTCCGACACGCCGCAGAACCGCAAGACGTACGAAGACCTCGTGATCCGGACGTTCTTCCTCTCGAACGGAGACGTCACGGAAGTCTCGAACGCTCTGAGGTCCCTGCTCCAGACGACCCGGATCTCGATCAACAAGGCGGAGAACTCGATCACGCTGCGCGACACCGCGGACAAGGTGGCGATCGCCGAGAAGATCGTCGAGCAGAACGACAAGCAGCTCGCGGAGGTCGTCATCGACGTCGAGCTCCTGCAGATCAACACGACCAAGGCGAGCGACATCGGACTGCTTCTCTCGCAATACAGCGTCAGCGCCAGCGCCCCCGCGCCCGGGGGGACGACGAACCTCGGTTCGACGCTGACGCCCTCCGGCACGACCTCTTCGGGGCCGTTCACCTGGGACCAGCTCCGTTCTCTCTCGATCCGCTCGTTCGGGTTCAACATCCCGTTCGTGACCTACAACTTCATCAAGAACAACACGGACTCCGAGCTGCTCGCCAAGCCGCAGCTCCGGATCTCGGAGGGCCAGAAGGCGCAGCTCATCATCGGCGACAAGATCCCGATCCCGACGACTACGTTCAACACGGCCAACGTGGTCGGGAGCAGCATCGTCCCCGTCACGTCCTTCCAG
Source organism: Acidobacteriota bacterium (assembly GCA_030948185.1). Lineage (GTDB taxonomy): Bacteria > Acidobacteriota > Thermoanaerobaculia > UBA5066 > Gp7-AA6 > JALYUA01. The sequence goes on along the minus strand of JALZAT010000033.1, from coordinate 3,276 downwards.
TACCAGGACGTCGGAATCAAGATCGAGGTCGAGCCGCGGGTCCACCACAACAAGGAAGTGACGCTGAAGCTCGTGCTCGAGGTCTCGCAGCTCGGACAGCCGGTGTCCTTCGGCGGTCAGAGTCAGCCGACGATCGGGACGCGCACGATCTCCTCGAACATCCGGCTGCGCGACGGCGAGACGAATTTCCTGGCGGGACTCTTCCGCACCGACAAGGCGAGCCGCACCGACAAGGTGCCTTTCGTGGGCGACATTCCCCTCCTCGGCCGCCTCTTCTCGGACAAGAGCCGCAGCACCCAGACGACGGACCTCGTGCTGACCCTGACGCCGCACATCATGCGGATTCCCGACGTGACGGAGGAGGACCTGGTTCCTGTCTACGTGGGCACGGACTCGAACATCTCCTTCCAGGGCACGCCGCGCATCGAGTCGCCGACGGGCCAGGGGCCGTTCGATTTCCGGCAGCAGCCGCCCGCGCCGCGCTCGAACCCGGTTCCGAACGCACCGGCTGGTCCGGCGCCGCAGAACCTCGCGCCGTCTTCGCCTCCCAGCGATCCGTTCCGGTCGCCCCGCGAGAGCGTCCCTCCGCAGCCGACGCCCGGCGCGTCACCCCGCGGGGCGGAGATCGCGCCTCAGAGCACCACCGGGGTCGTCGCGACGAGCTCCCAGAGCGGTCTCGTCTTCGACTTCGCTCCTGCGTCGATCGCGCTCGCGCCCGGAGAGCAGCGCTCCATGCTCGTGCGCGTCACGGGCCAGGACGACGCGGCGAGCACGTCCGTCACGCTCCGTTACGACCCGGCCATCGTGTCGGTCGTCGCCGTCCGGTCGATCCTTCCGGACGGCGGCGTCTCGGATTCCCGCGTGGAGCTCGGCCGCGTCACGCTCTCGTCTCCCAACCCGGTCTCGATTTCCGGGACCCGGGCCATCGCGGAAGTCGTGCTCAAGGGAATCAAGGTCGGCCAGTCGAAGCTCGCGTTCGAGCCCGGCGGGTCCTCGGCGAGTTTCAACCAGGCAACGGTTGAGGTCCGATGAGAGGGATGACTCGCAGGGGTGCGGGCTTCTTCGAGCGGGCGGCTCGGCCGCGCTTCGCTCGGGCGGCCTCCCGCCCAACCGCGCTTACCGCGCGGATCCGCCCGGCCGCGCTTGCCGCGCGGACGGCAAGCTTCAGCCAGGCGACGGTGGACGTTCGATGATCAGAGCGAACACGAATCGCAGACCTTACCGCGCGGGGGAGAAGGGCTTCACGATCGTCGAGGTCGCGGTGGTCGCGACCATCGTGGCGGTGCTCGCCGGCATGGCCGTCCCCGTCGTCCGCTATACCGTGAAGCGGCAGGACGAGCTCGAGCTCAAGTTCCAGCTTCGCCAGATGCGGGACGCAATCGACAAGTACAAGCAGTACGCCGATGCGGGCCTGATCCCGCCCAAGCTCGGAACGGAGAACTTCCCGCCGGACTTGGAGACCCTGGTCGACGGTGTCACCCTCGTCGGCCAGATCGACAAGAAGCAAAAGTTTTTGCGCCGCGTCCCCGTCGATCCCATGACGAAGAAGCCCGAGTGGGGATTGCGGTCGTACCAGGACGACCCCAAGACGGTCGCCTGGGGCGGCCAGAACGTCTACGACGTCTTCTCCCTGTCGCCGGGACGCGGGATCGACGGGACGTATTACAAGGACTGGTGATGAAGACGAAGAAGTCAGAATCCGGCTTCACCCTTCTCGAGCTCCTCGTCGTCATGACGATCATCGGGATCCTCGCGGCCATCGCAGTTCCCGCGTTGAAGGACTCCCCTCAGCGCGCGCGCGAGGCGGCGCTCAGGGAAGACCTCTTCGCGATGCGAAGCGTGATCGACCAGCACCACGGCGACAAGGGCAACTATCCGCCGGACCTCCAGACGCTGGTGACGGACGGCTATCTGCGCAAGATCCCCGTCGATCCGATGACGAAATCCGCCGACACCTGGGTGGTGGCTTACGAGGAGGCGTCTTCGACTGCCGACGCCCCGCCGGCCGACGCCTCGGGCTCGACGACGCCCGGCATCGTGGACGTGCACAGCGGCTCGACGGCGAAAGCGCTCGACGGCACCCTCTACAAAGACTGGTAGTTGGTGTGAACGCGGCCCTTCTCCGGGCGGCGGACTACGCGGCGGCGGTCCTCCTCGTTCTCGGCTTCGCCGCGGTGCTTCGACGCCGCCTCGCCCTCCTCCCCGCGGCCGTCTCCGTCCTCCTGCCTCTTCTCTTCTGTGCGCCGGGCTTCTTTGCCAACCGCACGCTCTTTCCGACCGACCACGTCCGTCAGATCCCGCCCTGGACCGCGGTCGAGCGCGGAGAGGCGGCCCCTCGCCGGCACAACCCGAACTTGAACGACGCCGTCACCCAGATCGCGCCGTGGACGGAGGCCGTCCGGCTCGCGTGGCGGGAGGGATCCCTCCCGTGGAACGACCGCTGGAACGGCTGCGGCACTCCGCTCGCGGCCAACGGACAGTCGGGCGCGTTCTCCCCGTTCACGCTGCTTCTCTTCCCGCTGGCGCTCGCCGACGCCTTCACGGTGGGCGCGGCCGTACGCCTCCTCCTCGCCCTCACCGGAACGTTCCTCTGGATGCGCGAGATGGAAGTCTCGCCGCCCGCCGCCCTCTTCGCCGCCGTGTCTTTCGCGTTCTCGATGACGATGACTCCCTGGCTGCTGTTCCCCCTCTCGGCCGTGTTCTGCCTCTGGCCGTGGGCCCTCTTCGCCGTCGAGCTCGCGCTGGCGGCGGACGGATCGCCGAGGAGGGGCGCCGTGGCGCTCACGGCCGTGCTCGCGTGCTGGGTCCTCGTCGGCCATCCCGAGAGCGCGGCCCTGGGCGGAGCGGCGATCGGAGTCTTCCTCGCGGCGCGTCTGCTGTTGCGGGATCCGCGGATGCGGCGCTCCGGACTCCTGCGAATCGCGGGCGCCGCGGTGGCCGCCGCCGGACTGACGGCGTTTGTCTGGGTCCCCGAGGCTTTCGCCGTCCGCGCCTCGAACCGACTCGTCCTCGCCCGGCAGGTGAGGCAGGCGCTGCCGGCGAGCGCCGTTCCCCACGCCCCGGCGTGGCCGGCGGGGTTCCTGATGCCCGTGTTCCCGCGGCTCTTCGGAGACGACGTGGCGGCGCCCGTGGCTCCCGGCGCGGCGTCCTCCTTCCCCGAAATGGCGATGCCCTACTTCGGGGCGATCGGAGCCGCCCTCGCGCTTCTCCTCGCGTTCCCCGGTGCGAGGCGGGAGCCGCGCGCGATCGCCGCGGCCGCGGTGCTCGGAGCAGGGG
>JALZAT010000032.1 GCA_030948185.1 Acidobacteriota bacterium | reverse complement strand
CGACAGGACCCGCCGGGCCAAGATAGTCGAGCGCCAGAGCGAATGAGCCGAGGTTTCGTTAGAATCCCGCACGATGAGCGGGACCTCCGCGCAGAAGCCCTCCTCCGGCGTCCTCCGTCCCTGGCAGCGGCGGCTCTACCGGCTGCTGATGATTCCCATGGGCCTCATTGCCGCCAACGCGATCTACCTCTTCGCCTTCACGCGAGACACGGCGTTCTTCTACGCGATGCTCCTCCTGCACCTCGTCCTGGGCGTGACGCTCGCGATCCCCTTCTTCGTCTTCGCGTCGACGCACGCGCGCCGCATGATCCACATGTGGAACAAGCGCGCGAAGTCCGCGGGACTCTCGATCTTCGTTCTCGCGACGATCTGCGTCGGCTCGGGGATTTTCATGACTTTCCGCGGTGCGACCCTGAACAACCGCGTCGTCTGGCTCGCGCACGTGACGTCGGTCCCGCTCGCCCTGATTGCTTTCATCCTCCACCGCCGCGCCCACACGCACAAGCTCCAGTTCCGGAGGCTCTTCGCCTGGGGCGGCGGAGTCGCCGCGTTCCTCGGCGCCATGGCGGTCGTCGCTCACATGGAGAAACCCCCGAAGCGCATCGTCAACACCAACGGCGACACCGTGTTCTTTCCCTCTTCGTCCGAGACCTTCGACCAGGGGCTGCTGGACGCGAAGAAGCTGGCGGCAAACGAGTATTGCAAGAGCTGCCACCCCGACTCGTTTCACCAGTGGGAGCGCTCAGCGCATCGTTTTTCCTCGTTCAACAACTCCTTCTACCGGAAGAGCGTCGAGCTCATGGCGGACCGCGTCGGCCGGGAGCGGACGAAGTGGTGCTCCGGCTGCCACGATCCCGTCGTCCTGTTCACGGGGCAGATGGGCGCCGCGACGCAGGCGAAGTTCTCCTACGACCAGTGGGAGGCGCAGCAGGGTCTGACGTGCATGTCCTGCCACTCGATCACCGAGGTCAAGGACGTGAAGGGCAACGGCTCCTACGTGATCGAGGAATCGAAACAGTACCCGTTCGCGTTCTCGAAGAACGAGACGCTCCAGGCCGTGAACCGGCTTCTGATCCGCATGGAGCCCTCGCTCCACCGCAAGACGTTCATGAAACCCGTCATGCGGACGCCGGAGTTCTGCTCTTCCTGCCACAAGGTCGCGCTGATTCCGGCGCTCAACTCGTATCGCTGGATGCGCGGGCAGAACCACTACGACACCTGGTACGACTCGGGCGTTTCCGGACGCGCCGTGCGGTCGTTCTACGACCCGCCGCAGACGAAGGCGTGCCGGGACTGCCACCTCCCGCCGATGCCTTCGAAGGAGTTCGGAAACCGGAACGGACTGCTCCACGACCATCTGTTCCCGGCGGCGAACACCGCGCTGCCCTTCATCCGCAAGGACGTCCAGACCGAGAAGCGGATCCGCGATTTCCTCCAGACGAAGGTCCTGACGGTCGATCTCTTCGCGATCCGGCGGGGCGAGGAGCGCCTCGTTCTCGGTGTGGATCCCGTCGGGGTGAAGCCGGGCGACACGGTGGATCTCGAAGTCGTCGTCCGGACGCGCGGAATGGGACATCCCTACACCAACGGGACCGCGGACTCGAACGAGACCTGGGTCTCGCTCCAGGGCGCCTCGCCCCCGAATCCGCGGCCCTTCTTCGCGAGCGGAGTGCTCGATGCCTCGGGAAGGCTCGACCCGGCCGCCGACATGCTTTCGCAGATCGTGATCGACCACGAGGGCGGCCACATGGACCGCCGGCAGCCGGAGGACATCCACGTCCCGCTCTACAACAACGCGATCGGACCCGGGGCGGCGCGGGTCGTCCACTACCGCGTTCGCATTCCGGCGGATGCGCGCGATTTCGTGGAGCTGTCCGCCGGGGCTCAGTACCGCAAGTTCTCGCGGGACTACACGACGTTCTCGCTGGGCGCGTCGGCCCCCTCTCTGCCGGTCACGACCCTCGCGAGCGACGCGGTCAGGATTCCTGTCGGCCGCGCGGGACAGGCGCTGCCGGCGGGCTCGGCGGGCTCTTCCGCGAAACGCGGCAACGCCGATCCTCCGTGGCTGCGCTGGAACGACTACGGCATCGGTCTTTTCCTCCAGGGCGATTACCGGGGCGCGGCCCGCGCGTGGACCCACGTGACGGAGCTCGCGCCCGACAAACCGGATGGACCGCTCAACCGCGCGCGCGCGGAGATCGCCGAAGGCCGGCTCGAGGACGCGAAGCAGTCGCTCGCTCTGGCCGAGCAGCGCCGCCCGGGCTGGGGGAAGACGGCTTTTTTCCGGGCGACCGTGTCCAAGGACGAGGGCCGGCTCGACGAGGCGGAGTCGGACCTTCGCCAAGTCCTGGTGAAGTTCCCCCTGGACCGCGTCGCCTGGAACAACCTCGGCTCGGTCCAGTGGCTTGCGGGCCGCTACCCCGACGCCATCGCGTCGTATTCGAAGACCCTCTCGATCGACGAAGAGGACGTCAACGCCCACTACAACCTGATGCGGGTGTACCGCGCCACGGGAGACGTCCAGCGGGCGGCGCTCCACGAAAGGCAGTATCGCAAGTTCAAGGAGGACGAGACCGCACGGGCCGTGGCGGCGGACTTCCGGCGCGAGCACCCGTGGGCCAATCGCGAGTCGCAGCCCATCCACGTGCACGAGGAGGCCGAGCCTCCCGCCTTGATGCCTCCGTCGTGGGTCGCATCGATCGGGCCGAAGGGGTACGAGACCGACCGCGGCTACCTGACCCGCGCGCATCCCCCCATCCAGCGGGAAGCGCCGCAGAGGAACGCGGCCTCGAATCCCGCCGCCGCGAAGGAGCGGCCGACGGATTGACGCGGCTCGATCCTTGAATTTCCGCCGAGCGTTGCTCCTGTTCGCCGCCGTGGCGTCCGTTGGGGCTGCCGGCGCCTGCCGCCGCCCGGAGGAGAAGAAGCAGGCCTCTGCTCCCCCGCCGAAGCCGACCGCGATTGCGGGCGTCCTCTTCGACGAGCGGGCGAAGGCGATGGGGATCGACTTCGCCCACGTCAACGGCGCCCGGGGCCAGAAGTGGATGCCGGAGACGATGGGCGGAGGCGTGGCGGTCCTCGACTACGACGGAGACGGGCGGCCAGACCTCCTCTTCGTGTCGGGCGCGTACTGGCCCGGCGATCCACGCCGCGCCGCGCAGAAATCCTCGCTCGCCCTCTACCGCAACGAAGGTCCCGGTCCCGATAAACTGCCCCGCTTCCGCAACGTCACCCGCGAAGCGGGACTCCAACGCGTCTTCTACGGGATGGGGGTCGCGGTCGGCGACTACGACAACGACGGCCGCGACGACATCTTCGTCACGGCCCTCGACGGTAACCTGCTCTTCCACAATCTCGGGGGCCGGTTCGAGGAGGTCGCCGCCCGCGCCGGAGTCCGGGACCACGGGTGGAGCACCTCCGCGGCGTGGCTCGACTACGACGGCGACGGGCTCCTCGACCTGTTCGTCTGCCGCTACGTCGACTGGTCGCCGAAAGCGGACCTCTTCTGCACCCTCGACGGCACGACGAAGTCCTACTGCACGCCGGAGCGCTATCCCGGCGTCTCCTCCCGCCTCTACAGGAACCTCGGCGGCGGCCGCTTCGAGGACGTCACGAAAGCGGCCGGGCTCTGGAACACGAACCAGAAGGCGCTCGGAGTCGCGCCCTGGGACTACGACGGCGACGGCAGGGTCGACATCTTCGTCTCGAACGACACGGCGCCGAACAACCTGTACCGCAACCGCGGAGACCGCACCTTCGTCGACGTCGCCGTCGAGGCGGGTGTGGCCGTGGACGAGGCGGGCCGCTCCCGGGGAGCGATGGGCGCGGCGTGGGCGGACACGAAAAACGGGAAGGGCGCGACGCTCGCCGTCGGCAATTTCGCAAATGAGCTCAAGTCCGTGTACTGGACCGACAAGGGTGAGGTCTTCCTGGATGAATCGCCCCGGAGTGGCGTCGGCCCCGCCTCGCTCCTCCAGCTCACGTTCGGCCTCTTCTTCTTTGACGCGAACCTCGACGGCCGGCAGGACCTGTTCCTCGCCAACGGGCACGTGGAGCCGACCGTCGGGCAGGTGCAGCGCAACGTGCGCTACCAGCAGCCGCCCCTGCTCTTCCTCAATACGGGCGACGGAAAGTTCGCTTCCGCGGGCGCCGGCGATCTCGCGGCCCCGATCGTGGCGCGCGGAGCCGCGTACGCGGACCTCGACGGAGACGGCGACCTCGACGTGGTGGTCGTTGAGAACGGCGGACCCGCGCGGGTGTTCCTGAACCGGACGGACCGCCCGGCGTCGAGCGTGCGTATTCACCTCGCGGGCGCCGGCCGTTCGAACCGCGACGCGATCGGGGCGCGGGTCACCGCGACGATCGCCGGAAGGGCTCTGACGCAGCAGGTCACGGGCGGCCAGTCGTACCTTTCCGCGCCCGAGAAGACCCTGACCTTCGGTCTCGGCGGCGCAACACAGATCGACACCCTCGAGATTCACTGGCCGGATGGGACGTCAGAGACGCGCCACGAGATTCCTGGAGGCACGCGGGAAACGATCGTCGAGACGCCGCCCTCGCCACCGGCGCTGAGCTCGCGGCGGCCGGGCTAGCCCGGCCGCTTGACGAACAGTTTCAGACCCTCTCCCGGCGCGACCGTGTACACGCGCCGGGCCGCCACCCCGTCGAATGCCTCCTTGACGCCGCCCGGCCACGTCACTTCGACGCGAACCGGCTGCTCTTCCTTCCCGAGCCCGAAGTGCAGCGGCGTCAGGCTTCCCGACGCATACGATGGGGAGGGATAGAACTCCGAGGTGGACGAACCCCGACTCCAGGTCACCCGCACCTTCGTGCCGAGCGCCGTCTTCCCGTCCCCGCCCGCCCGGGGCTCGATCCGGATCCAGGAGTTTCGGCTGCCGACGAGGTTTTCGAACAGCCGCGACGGGCCCGACAGGTCGACGACGAAGAGGTCGAGATCCCCGTCGCCGTCGATGTCCGCTACGGCGCTTCCCCGCCCCGTCATGCGGACCCGCGCGAGGTCGCCCGAGTCCTTCCACTCTTCGAACCGCTTGCCCTCCACGTTGCGGAGAAGGGTCGTCGGCTGCGAGTACGAAGGGTCCCCCGCCTCCACGTATTTCGCCCTGCCGCTCTTGTAGTGCCCGAGCTTGCGGACGATCCGCGGCGCGAGGTGTCCCCCGACGGCGTAGAGGTCCGGGTAGCCGTCGTTGTCGAAGTCCGCGAAATGCGTCCCCCAACGGACGAACCGCTCGCCGATTCCGGCCGCTCCGAGCGGCGAGGCCGCGTCCTCGAAGAGCGCGCCGGAGACGTTGCGATAGAAACTGTTCGGCTCGCCTCCGAAGTTCGTGACGAAGAGCGAAGGCCTCCCGTCCCCGAACGGATCGCCGACCGCGACACCCATCCCGGCGCGGGGCTCTCCGCCGAGCATCCCGGCCGCCGTCTCCGCGGTGGTCTCCTCGAATGCGCCGCCGCCCCTGTTGTGGAACAGGCGATTGGAGGCGCGGTCGTTGACGAAATAGAGGTCCGGTTTGCCGTCTCCGTCGTAGTCGAGGACGGCGACGCCGAGCGTCTTCGTCCGGGCGGGGTCCATCGCGAGGCCGGCGGCCGCCGTGACGTCCCGGAATCGCCGGTTCCCCTCGTTGCGGTAGAGATGCGACGGCTGCCCGCGATAGTCCTCCGGCACGCGCAGCTCGAACTGGGGCTGCAACGCCTCCCACTCCGGAGTCGAGTCGAGGTAGTTCGCGACGACGACATCGACGCGGCCGTCGCCGTCGTAGTCGAGGAAGGCGGCTCCGATCGAGAAGAGCGGGTCTTCGAGCCCCGTTTCCTTGCCCTCCTCGAACGTCCCGTCCCCCCGTCCCCAGTAGATGCGGTTGGGGCCGACGTTCGTCAGATACAGATCGAGCTTGCCGTCTCCGTCGACGTCCGCCCAGTACGCTCCCATGCCGAGGCCGCAGGCGTGGATCCCCGACCGCGCCGTGACGTCCTCGAACCGGCCCCCGCCGAGGTTGTGGTACAGGCGCCCGCACCCCTTTTCGTTGGCCTTGCCCCACGACGGGACCGAGTTCGTCACGTAGAGGTCCGGGAGCCCGTCGCCGTCGTAGTCGCCGAACGCGCAGCCCCCCATCATGGTCGGAATCATCTTCAGACGGCGCATGTCCCCGGCGATCCGGATGTCGATTCCCGACCTCCGCGTTATGTCGCGGAAGAGCCCCACTTCCCCGCCGCCCTCCGCGGCGAGCGAAGCCAGCGAAATCGCGCCGAGGAGAGCGAGGGGCGCAGGAAGACGGTTGGGCTTCACCGGGGGTCCCTCGCGGGGGCCGGACCCCGGAGCGCGTCCCGGAACTCGCCGGGGCCTCCCGGCCGTGTCAGCCATTCCGCGCGGAAGCGCCGCATGCCTTCGGCGTCTGCGGGCTCCTGCGCCTCGCCATAGCGCGCGTCGTCCATGCCGTGGAACGGGAGCGGCTCGACCGTCTGGCCGGCAACGGTGTTCTTGTCCGCGTCCTTGTCCCAGCCGTCGAGCACGAGGAGCCAGTCCCTCACCCACCCGGCCGGAAGCGGCGGAAGCGAACGCGCGTCGAAGACGAGCCGGATGGCGTCGCCGCCCTTCATGACCACGTAGCGGTCGTCCGCGGCCGAGAGCAGCGGCAGGACGCTGCCGAAGCGCGTGTAGAGGCCGGCGGGGTCTGCCCAGCGGGGCGACCGGTCGACGTCGTCGTGCACGAACACCTGTGGCCCGTCCTCGGTTTCGCGGGTCATCCGCGAGAAGCCGCGGAACGAAAGGTCCCCGGCGACGAGAGGCGCCCGCGAGAGGCGGAACGGCGCATCCTCCTCGTCGACGGTGTACGCGATCGAGTCCCAGTAGACCGCGAGGTTGGTCCGGATGCGGACCCGGGGATCGCGGCGGTCCAGGACCGACGACAGATCGACGGGCATCGTCTTCGTCTTTCCCGCGGGATAGCCCATCGCGGGAATCGCCGTTCTCCATCCTCCGCGACCGTCCGGGACCTCGAGGATCGGGCCGAAAGGCTTCTCCGCCGCCGCGGCCGATTGGGAGAGCGCGACCTGGATGGACGTGTCCGCGTAAAAGATCCAGCCCGTGAGATAGAGCATCACCCGTCGTGCGCCCGCCGCCTCGGGCAGCTCGAGCACGAGGTCGTGCGGGGCGACGATCCCCTGCCAGCGCGTCGCCTCAAAACCCGCGAGGTGCCGCCCATCCTGCCTCGCGATCTCCGAGGTGCGGTCCCGTCCCGCTTCGTCGGTGGCGCGGGGAATCCGAGGGCGGACCACGGTGTACAGCCGCTTGCCGGGAAAGGGAGGCGGCACCATCTTTTCGTCCGCGACGACGCCGACCCCGGCGGGGTGGTCGAGCGCGGACAGCTCGGCCAGATCGATGTAGGCGGCCTCCCAGAGCTCCTCCGTCAGATCGAGCTGCAGGCGCCCCTCCCGGTCGGGGCGCAACGCATCTCCCGGGACGACGAGCCACTCGCGCGTGTCGGCCGCCGCCTGGTGGACGCCGTCGTAGAGCAGCCCGGCCGGACTGCGGCCAAGGGCGTCCGTGACGAAGGACCAGGCACGGCCGTCGAAGGCATAGAGGAACGGGCAGGACCCCTTGAGCTGCTGCACCTCGCGGACGAGCGTGCGGGCGGCGGGGGCAAGGGCGTTCTGCGGAACTCCGTTCGTCCAAACGACCCGCAGGACGTCGGGCCGGCGGGACGCGCCGAGACCGACGTGTGTCACGGGCGCCGCCGCGGTGCGGAACGCGTACAGGTCGCCGGCCTTGATCTCGATCTCCGAGCCGTAGCCGAAGCGGTTCACCTTCGCCGATGCCGTCGGGAGAGCCTCGAGAGCGACGTCGATCCAGCCATTCGCGTTTCCGCCCTGGTTCTCGAAGATCCGCGCCCGCCCGTCCGTGCACGCGAGCACGAGATCGAGGTCGCCGTCGCCGTCCACGTCGACCGCCACCGCGTCGACGGCGCCCGGAAGCGCCTCTTCGACGCGGGCGAAAGACCCGAGGCCGTCGTTTCGATAGAGGCTCGAGCCGCCGGGCGAAGACAGGAAGAGGTCGAGCGCGCCGTCGTTGTCGAAGTCGAAGAGCAGCGGCCTGCCTCCTGAGGGAAGCTCGCGCGCCGGGAGAAACGTGCCGTCTCCCCGGTTGAGCGCGACGAACGCCGCCGCCGATGTTGTCCAGACCAGGTCCGGTCTTCCGTCCCCGTTCAGGTCGCCCGCCGCCAGGGCCGTGACGGCGCCGGCGCGGGGAAGGCCCGCCTCACGCTCCGCGAAGCGACCCCCGCGCAGGTTGTCGAGCAGCTCCAGCCCGCCGCCGGCGCGCGCGAGGACGACGTCCGGGTCGCCGTCCCGGTCGAAATCCGCCGCGACCGCGGCGCCCGATGCAGTCCCGGGCGGGATGCCCGCCGTCGCGTCGAACCACGTTCCGTCCAGGTTGTTGCGGAGCAGCCGGTCTCCCGTACGAGCCGACACGTACAGATCGAGGTCGCCGTCGGAGTCGAAGTCGAGCGGGATCACGTGCTCGCCTGGCGCGAGCGCAGTTCGGCGGAACGAACCCCCGCCCGCATCGGCGAGCCACAGCGCTCCGGGCGTGACGAGGTCGAGCGACCCCGAGTTGGAGGTGTCGGCGAGGGTGACGGAGAGCACACCCGCGGACCCGGGAAGCGGCGCTCCCGGCGCATAGCCCTTCGAAACGGGCGCGAGGACGAGCCCACCCTCGCCGGCGAGGACCAGATCGCGACCGGTCTTTCCCGCTGCGGAGAGCGCGGTCACTCCGCGCACCGCTTCGATCGTAGGCGAGGGCTTCGGAACGAAACGTACCGCAACGCCTCTCGGGCGCGCTCGCAGACGCGCGGCGAGCTCCGGCGACCAGTCCTCGAGCGGGATCGCGAGCACACCGGGCTCCACGTCGTGGCGGCCCTGCTGGTAGCGGGGCGCCCCGCGGAGGAGGTTTTCCAGGATTCGCACTTTGACGTCGGCGGCCGCGGGATCGGCCCCTTCGAGGGCGGCCTTCGCCTCCGCAACGGCGCGGTCGATCCGCGCCTCCCGCGTTTCGACGGATCGCGCCACCCGGTCGAACGCGGCGAGGGTCCGCGCGCGATCCCCCCCGGACCGATCGAGATCGAGGACCCGAAAGAGCAGGTACTGGTTTGCGGGCGCCTGCGCGAGCGCAGCCTCGAGGTGCCGCCGCGCGCGCTCACGGTCGGGTGGAGATGCCGCGAGGAGCAAACGCGCGGCGCTCGATCGGGAGGAGAGATCCTTCGGACTCGCGGCGGCGGCCCGCTCGTAGGCGGAGACGGCGGCGGCGGCCTCGCCCGCGGCCTCCGCCCGCGCCCCCTCGATCGCGAGGACCCGAGCGTCCCCCGGGGCCCGCTTCAGCGCCTCCGCGGCAAACGATTTCGCCTCGCCGAAGGCCTTCGCCCGCAGGGCGGCGACCGCGCCGTCTGCCCATCCGAGTGGCTCGGCCGGCGCGAGCCGGCGAACGATCTCGAAGCGCTTCGCCGCCTCGGCCAGGTTCCCTTCCTCGAGCGCCGCGAGCCCGACGTTCTTCGCCGACTGCAGGGCGCCGTCCCCGGCGGGAGCGGCCGCCGCGAGGGCGATACAGGTCAGGAAAGGCGCGGCCGTGGAAAGACGCATCGGGCGGGTCAGTTGGCGCCGAGCTGGCTCCTCACGGATTCGGCCAGCCGCATGTAGGCCGCCGTGACCGCCGAATCGGGCTCTCCCGCGACGATCGGCCGGCCGGAATCGCCGCCGATCGCGATCTTCGCGTCGAGCGGGATCTCGCCCAGGAACGGCACGCGGAGCTGCTTCGCCGTCTTCTCGCCGCCGCCGTGCTTGAAGATCTCCTCGCGGTTCCCGCACTTCGGGCAGAGGTAGTAGGACATGTTCTCGATGATTCCGAGAACGGGCACGTTCACCTTCTGGAACATCGCGAGCCCTTTGCGCGCGTCGATCAGCGACACGTCCTGGGGAGTCGTCACGATGACGGCGCCGGAGAGGTGGATCTTCTGGGTCAGCGTCAGCTGCGCGTCGCCCGTCCCGGGCGGCAGGTCGACGAGGAGAAAGTCGAGCGTCCCCCACGCGACATCCTGGAGAAACTGCTCCACCGCCTTCATGACCATCGGGCCGCGCCAGATCACCGGCTGGTCCGTGTCCATGAGAAAGCCGAGAGACATGACTTTCACGCCGTAGCGCTCGATCGGGACGATCTGGTTCTGGGGGTTGATGAACGGCTTCTCGTCGATGCCCATCATCATCTGCTGCGAGGGGCCGTAGATGTCCGAGTCGAGGAGCCCGACGCTGTGCCCGAGCCGCGCCAGGGCCAGCGCCAGGTTTGCCGTGACGGTGGACTTGCCGACGCCGCCCTTTCCGGACGCGACGGCGACCTTGAAGCGGACGTCGCGCAGAAGGGCCGCGTCTGCGGGTGGCACGCTCGCGGCGCCCCGGGGGGGCGCGGGAGACGGCGCCTGCACGGACGTCCGGATCGTGACGGCGTTGACGCCGGGGAGCGACCGCAGCTTCTCCTTGGCGTCGCGTTCGATCTCCTCCGCGGCGCGCGGCGATTCCGTCATGATCTCGAGCCGGAAGGCGACGTTGCCGCCGCCGACCGTCAGATCCTTGACGAAGCCGAAGGAAACGATGTCGCGGGAGAGGCCCGGGAACTTCACGCTCCGCAGGACTTCGAGGACTCTTTCTTCGGTGAGCTCCGCCGTCGAGGGCATCGAGGGGGAAGTTATCACGCGAGTGACGCGGCTCTCTCGCGAAGGTCCGCCACCGCCGCGCGCGCCTCCTCCGTCAATTTCCGGCGATCCGTCACGGGACGTCCTGCCGCCTGAATCGGCTCCCCGATCACGAGCGCCGCGGGTCCGGCGCTCGGAAGCAGCGTGTCGCGAGGAAGGACACGCCGCGTCCCCGCGATGCCGACCGGCAGGAGGGGAAGCCCGGAGCGCAGCGCGAGGAGCGCGGCCCCCTTCTTGAAGGGCAGGAGCTCTCCGGTGCGTGTGCGCGTCTCCTCCGGAAAAACGATCACGGACCGGCCGCTCTGCAGGCGGGCCATGGCGGCTTCGAATGTGGCGGCGCCGCGGCGCTGGTCGCCCCGGTCCACGGGGATGAACCCCGCCGCGCGGATCGACCATCCGAGAACGGGGACCGAGAAGACGCGCCGCTTCGCCAGGAATCGCACCTGCATCGGGAGACTCACGAGCAGGACGAGGATATCCGCGAGGCTCTCGTGGTTCGCCACGACGACGACCGCGCTGGCGGTCTCAAGGGAACCGAGCCGCTCGCGCCCCTCGACCCGCACCGGGACTCCCGACATGAAGAGGATGGTTCGGGCCCAGCCGCGGGCGAACCGGAGGAACCAGTCTCCCCTTGGAGGAACGAAAGCGGCGATGAGCGCGGGCAGTCCGAACAGGAGGGTCGCGAGTCCGATCCCGGCCCAGAGCAACGCCGCGCGCACCGTCCGCATCGGTCGGCTAGCCTACCCCTTACCCTTTACAATGCCGCGAGATGGCGCCCCATACGGAATCCGCGACCGCGATCTTCTACCGGAACTTCCGGTGGCTGCGGTTCGTCGACCGGTTCGGCCGTCGCGGGCAGAACTCGGTCGAGTATCTCGGAGGCCTCGCGGAGCTCGCCGGCCAGACGATCGTCGCGAGCTTCACCCGGCCGTTCTACGGCTCCGAGGTCATGCGGCAGATGGACGAGCTCGGGGTCAAGTCGGTCTCGATCACCGGGATCACCGCCCTCTTCACGGGCATGGTCCTGGCGCTCCAGACGGCGTATTCACTGGCTGCGTTCGGGGGCAAGCAGTTCGTGGGCCGGGTCGTCGCCCTCTCCCTCGTCCGCGAGCTCGGTCCCGTTCTGACCGCTCTGATGGTCGGGGGCCGGGTGGGGTCGGGCATCACGGCGGAGCTCGGCTCCATGACCGTGACCGAGCAGGTGGACGCCCTCCGCGCCATGGCGATCTCGCCCGTCCGTCGGCTGGTCGTACCGCGGGTGATCGCGACCGTGCTGATGATGCCCGTGCTCGCCGGGGTGGCGGATTTCCTCGGGATCCTGGGCGGGCTCGGGATCGCGGTCCTCGAGCTCGGGTTGACCACGCAGGACTATCTGACAAGCATCTGGAGCCAGCTGCAGATCTCGGACATCATGAGCGGCTTGGCCAAGACCTTTTTCTTCGGGTTCGAAATCGCCCTGATCGGCTGCTGGAACGGGCTGCGGACCGAGGGCGGCGCCGCCGCCGTGGGAGTCGCGACCACGCGGACGGTGGTCTTTGCCTCGATCTGCGTGCTGGTGTCCGACTTCTTCCTTACAAAACTGTTCCTCTCGCTATGAGCTCGCAAGCCGTTCCAGCCGCCCGTTCGTCGGAGGGCCGGGAGAGCGCCGGCGCCGCGCGCGAGACCGTCGTCGAGTTCGATGACGTCTGGAAGCGCTACGGAACCCGCGAGATCCTCGCGGGCGTGGATCTGAAGATCTTCCGCGGCGAGGTGCTCTGCATCCTCGGGCCTTCCGGCACCGGCAAGAGCGTCGCGCTTCGCCACATCAACGGGCTGACGAAACCCGACGCGGGTGACGTGCGCGTCTTCGGGCAGTCGATCGTTCCGCTCTCCGAGGAGGCCCTCTCCCCCACGCGGCGCCGCCTTGCGATGCTGTTTCAGGGCGGGGCACTCTTCGACTCCATGAACGTGGAGCAGAACATCGCGTTTCCCATCAGGGAGCACAACGAGAAGACTCCTCAGGAGATCGCCCAGCTCGTCGAGGAGAAGCTCTCGATGGTCGGCCTGCCCGGGATCCAGCGGAAGATGCCGTCGGAGCTGTCGGGCGGGATGAAGAAGCGGGTGGCGCTCGCCCGGTCGATCGCGCTCGAACCGGAGATCATCCTCTACGACGAGCCCACGACGGGCCTCGATCCGCTCACTTCCGAGAAAATCGCGCACCTGATCGTCGACCTGAACGTCCGGCTCCGCACGACTTCGGTCGTCGTGACGCACGACGTCGTCTCGGCGCGGACCGTCGCGGACCGCCTCGCGTTCCTTCACCAGGGAAAGTTTCAGTTCGTCGGCACGTTCGACGAGGCCGCCCAGGGGGGGCACCCGGTGCTGAAGGACTACTTTCGCTCGATGGGCTTTCCGTGCGGCACGGGCGCCTTTCCGGCGCCGGGAGAACCGAGCTAGATGGTCGAGCCTGTCGTCGCTCGCCGCTTCCGGGTGGGGATCGTCGTCCTCCTCGCGCTCATCGCCGTCATGTCGGGGATCTTCATGGTCGGCCGCCGCGCGAACCTCTTCAAAAAGAAGTTCCCCTACGAAACCCGGTTCGATTCCGCCTCGGGTCTCGTCGCAGGCAACCCGGTCCGGCTGAACGGGGTCACCGTCGGCAACGTCCTCGAGGTCATCCTGTCGCCGGATCCGGCGGACCGCACCGTCCGCGTCGTCTACGACGTCGACCGGCGCGCGGCGCCCCGCCTGCGCAAGGGCACGCGAGCGTCGATCAAGACGATCGGCCTTCTCGGCGACAAGTACGTGGACCTCGAGGGCGGTACCGCCGAAGAGCCGGAGGTCGCCATCGGCGGAGTCATACCGGCCGCCCCGGGCGCGGGCATCGAAAAGCTCCTCGAGGGGAGCGGAGACCTCGTGGGAGACCTCGCGGCGATCGCGCGGTCCTTGAAGAACATCCTCGGCCGGACGGAGGAGGGAAAGGGTCTGCTCGGCGCGCTCACGAGCGACAGCCGCGAGAGCGACCAGCTGGGCAACGACCTGCACACGACTCTCGGGAGCCTGAACGCGATCTTGAAGAAGGTCAACGGCGGCCAGGGCCTCGTCGGAAGGCTCCTGATCGACGAGAAGTACGGCAAGGAAACGGGCGACTCGCTCCGCGCGGCGGTCAAGTCGGTCCAGGGCGTCTTCGGAAGAATCGACGAGCAGATGCGAACGAACACGGGCGCGATCCCGGCGCTGCTCGCCGACCCCGAGGGCAAAAAGAAAGTGTATAGCCTGCTCGACAACCTGTCCACGGCGGCCGTCTCGCTCGCGAGCGTGTCCACACAGCTGGAGAAGGGGAACGGCGCGCTGCCCCTGCTGATCCGGGATGAGCGGTTCGGAAAAGAGCTCACGAAAAACCTCCAGAATTTCTCCCGGCGCCTCGAGTCGATCGGACGCAAGCTCGACGAGGGGTCCGGAACGGCGGGAAAGCTCATCAACGACCCCGCCATCTTCGACGCGGCCCACGACCTCGTGGTCGGCGTGAACGAATCGAAGCTGCTGCGATGGCTGATCCGTGATCGCCAGAAGTCCGGCATCCGGAAGCGCTACGGGCAGGCTCAGGCGAACGTGACCCCCGGCGAGGGGGAGGCGGCCGACGAGCCGGCCGCGGCCGTTTCGACCCCGACCGCGACGCCGACGCCCGTCCCGCGGACGCGGCCGCCTCGGTGAATCTTCTCGTCACGGGCGGAGCCGGGTTCATCGGCTCGCATTTCGCGGACAGAAGGCTCGCCGGGGGCGATCGTGTGGTCGTTCTCGACGACTTCAACGACTTCTACGATCCCGGTGTGAAACGCCGGAACGTGGCGCCTCACCTGAAAAACGGACGATACCGGCTCGTGGAGGGCGACATCCGCGACCGGGCGCTCGTGTTTCGCCTGTTTGACGAGGAGAACTTCGACGCGGTCGTGCACCTGGCGGCACGCGCCGGCGTGCGTCCTTCTCTTCGAGATCCCGTCCTCTACGAAGAAGTGAATTGCGTCGGCACCCTTCAACTCCTGGACGCTTCCGCGTCCCACGGCAAGCCCCGCTTCATTTTTGCCTCGTCGTCGTCGGTGTATGGCGTCAACTCCAAGCTGCCCTTCTCCGAAAACGATCCGATCGAACAACCGATCTCGCCCTACGCCGCCACGAAGCGTGCGGGAGAGCTTCACGTCTCCGTCTTCCATCGTCTCTACGACCTCGAGGCCGTCTGCCTCCGCTTCTTCACCGTCTACGGGCCGCGCCAGCGGCCGGAGATGGCCATTTCGAAGTTCATACGCGCGATCGATCGAGGCGACCCCGTACGCCTGTTCGGCGACGGCGCTTCTCGGAGGGACTACACGTACATCGACGACATCGTCGACGGTGTGGAGTCTGCATTGAAAGTCCCTGCCGGGTTCGAAATCATCAACCTGGGTGGCGCCAGGCCCATCACGCTTGCGGACCTCGTCACGGAAATTGAAAAAGCAACGGGAAAGCCGGCTCAGATCGTTCGCGAGCCCGATCAGCCGGGCGACGTGCCGGTCACTTTCGCCGACGTCTCGAAGGCCGAGCGTCTCCTCGGATTCCGGGCCCGGGTTTCCGTCGAGGAGGGGTTGGCGCGAAGTGTTGCATGGAATCGGAGTCAGGGAGGTTGAAGGGATGAAAATCTGCATGGTCGGCACGGGCTACGTCGGCCTCGTGACGGGAGCCTGTCTCGCCGACTTCGGCATGGACGTGGTGTGCGTCGACAAGGACGCGGCGAAAATCGCCGGATTGCAGCGCGGCCACATCCCGATTTACGAGCCGGGACTCGAGGCGATCGTCGCGAAGAACGAGAAGGCCGGACGGCTTCGGTTCACGACCGATCTCAAATCATCGATCGAGAGCTCGGTTGCGATCTTCATCGCCGTGGGCACGCCGCCGAAGGAGGACGGCTCTCCCGATCTGACCTTCGTCCGCCAGGTGGCGGAAGCGGTCGCGGAGCACATGAACGGATACAAGGCCGTCGTGACGAAGTCCACGGTCCCGACCGGGACGGGAAAGATGATCGAGCAGATCATTCGGGAAAAAAATGGAAAACATGAATTTTCGATCGTGTCGAACCCCGAGTTCCTCCGCGAGGGTTCCGCCGTTTCGGACTTCCTGCGGCCGGACCGGATCGTGATCGGCGCATCCGACCAGCGCGCCATCGAGGTGATGCAGGAGATCTACAGCCCCCTCTACCTGATCGAAACACCCTTTGTGATCACCGACGTCGCGTCCGCCGAGCTCATCAAGTACGCGTCGAACGGCTTTCTCGCGGTCAAGATCTCCTTCATCAACGAGATCGCCCGCCTTTGCGAGCTGATGGGGGCCGACGTCCATGACGTCGCACGGGGAATGGGGCTCGATAAGCGGATCGGCGGCAAGTTTCTCCACCCGGGACCGGGCTTCGGCGGCTCCTGTTTCCCCAAGGACACCTCCGCCGCCGCGGATCTCGCCCGGCAGCACGGATACACGTTTCGGATCATCGAAGCCACGATGGAGGTCAATCGCGAGACGAAGGCCCGGATGATCGAGAAGATCGAGAGGGCGGTGGGGGAACTGCGGGGAAAGACCGCGGCGCTCCTCGGCCTGTCGTTCAAGCCGGAAACAGACGACATCCGCGAGTCGCCCGCGATCTTCGTCCTGACGGATCTCTTGAACGCAGGCGCCTCCGTCCGTGCGTTCGATCCGGCCGCGATGGAGAACTCGCGCGCGGTCGCGAAGGGCGTCCATTACGCGACCGACGCCTACGACTGCGCGGCAGGGGCGGACTTCGTCGTGCTCGCGACCGAGTGGAACGAGTTCCGAGCTCTCGACCTCGCCCGGCTGGCGCAGGTCATGAACTCGCCGACGATGATCGACCTCCGGAACGTCTACGATCCGAAAGTCATGAAAGAAGCGGGATGGAAATACGCCGGGGTAGGACGGGGATGATCGGCGAAGGAGTCTCCAAATGCGCGTCGTAGTCACCGGCGGCGCCGGGTTCCTGGGAAGCCACCTCTGCGACCGGTTGCTCAAAGAAGGCCACGAAGTCATCGCGGTGGACAACCTGCTTACTGGCAACCTCCGAAACATCCGGCACCTCGCCGACGAGAAGCGTTTCCGCTTCCTCCGGCACGACGTGACGCATTTCATCTTCGTCGACGGGCCCATCGACGCCGTCCTGCATTTCGCTTCGCCCGCGTCGCCGATCGACTACCTCGAGCTGCCGATCCAGACGCTGAAGGTGGGCTCCCTCGGCACGCATAACGCGCTCGGGCTGGCCATGGCGAAGAAGGCGCGTTTCCTCCTCGCCTCGACGTCCGAGTGCTATGGAGATCCGCTGGTCCATCCACAACCCGAGACCTACTGGGGCAACGTGAATCCGATCGGACCGCGCGGGGTCTACGACGAGGCGAAGCGGTTCGCCGAGGCGATGACCATGGCGTACCAGCGCCACCACGGGGTCGAAACGCGAATCGTGCGGATCTTCAACACCTACGGCGAGCGGATGCGCCCCCGCGACGGCCGCGTCGTGCCGGCCCTGATCTGCCAGGCGCTCGCCGGCGAACCGATGACGGTCTTCGGCGACGGCTCCCAGACGCGCTCCTTCTGCTATGTCTCGGATCTGATCGAGGGCATCTACCGGCTGCTCCTGTCGAACGAGAAAGAGCCGACGAACATCGGAAATCCGGCAGAACTGTCGGTCCTGAACTTCGCGAAGACGATCCAGAAACTGACGGGGACGAAGAGCGAAATCGTGAACCGCCCCCTGCCCGAGGACGATCCGAAAGTCCGGCAGCCGGACATCACCAAGGCGCGGACGAAGCTCGGCTGGGAACCGAAGGTGCGCCTCGAGGATGGCCTTGCGAAAACGATCGAGTATTTTCGATCATTGAGCGACTGAGGCTTCCTCACTCTCCGTTGTCCCCGATCGCCTCGACGGGGCAGCAGTCCATGGCCTCCTGGCACTGCGCTTCCTCGTCCCGGCTGGCCGGCTGGCGGGACACGTAGGAGTAGCCCTTCTCCTCCTCGCGTTGGAAGTTCGAGGGCGCCGTGACCCGGCAGACGTCGCAGTCGATGCACTGCGTGTCCACGTAGTACTTACCCGGCACCGTCTCTGAGACCCGGTCTCTGGGATCGGCCATCATAAGAAGTTATCAGCTCGGAGCGTGGAGCCGTCACTCCACGCTAGACTGCCCGCCGTGTCCGGCCGAGGCCAGCGGCTCCTCCCCCTCCTCGGAGCTCTCCTTCTCATTTCCGTGGCCTGCCGCGAGAACCGGCTTCCCGAGGGGGATGCGCGCACCCGCGAGCTCGCCGCGGGGAAGACCATCTTCGAGCGCAAGTGCGCCTCGTGCCACAATTTGAATGGTGACGGGAAGACGATCACCGCGAGCCGGTTTCGCTACGCGAACCTGACCGACGGCGTCTGGCGATCCGACGGCAGCGAGGCCGCGATCGAGCTCCAGATCCGAAAGGGGCACGACCCGATGCCGAAGTTCGAGGGCAAGCTGACGGACGAAGAGATCCGGGACGCGGCGGCCTGGGTTCTCGAGCTCGCGCGACGGGGGAGGAAATGACGCGACGGATCCCCCTCTTCCCCCTTCCGGGCGTGGTCCTCTTCCCGGGCACGCTGCTCCCGCTCCACATTTTCGAAGCGCGGTATCGCGAGATGATCGCGCACGCGCTCGCCGGCGAGCGGATGATCGGAATGGCGATGCTCAAACCGGGGGTCGACGTGGACTCCGGCGCCTCTCCCATCTTCGAGATCGGCGGGGCGGGGCAGATCGTCGACTCGGAGGAGCTCGAGGACGGGCGCTACAACATCCTCCTCGAGGGAAAGTTCCGCTATCGCGTCCTCGCGGAGTCCACGGCGGGCCCGTACCGGACCGCGGACGTCGAGCCGATCGCCTCTCTCCCCTTTTCATCCGCGGAGGAAGGCGCGCGGGTTCGGGAGATCGCGAAGAACCTCTTCGAGGTCATCCGGCCCGCCATCGACCTGCCGCCTCTGCCCGACGCCGACGAGGAGCTCGAGCCCGAGCGGCTCGCGTCCGAGCTCGCGCTGCGCCTGCGTTACCGTCCGGCCGAGCTCCAGGCGATCCTCGAGACGAACTCCGTGCCCGCCCGATACGCGAACCTGATCGCTCGAATGATGGAGTGGCAGAAGCGGGTCCAGTTCCTGGCGCCGTTCCGGCCGGTGGAGTTGGACGTGACAAAAAACTGACGAACGTTAGTTTTTTGTCATCCTGAGCGAAGCGAAGGATCTGCCCCCGAAGAACGGCGCAGATCCTTCGGCGCTCACGCCTCAGGATGTGCCAGGCCGCTAGCGGCCTGTCACATCTTCTGCGCCGTCGATGCGTTGAGCGCCCGGTCGTGCGCCCAGCTCTTGATCGACTTGATCTGCTCTTCCATCGTGATCGCGAGCGGGACCGTCGCCGTGATCACGCGGTGCAGGTCGTCCTCCGTCACGGCGCGGGCCTCGGAGTACGACTCGACGACGGCGGAGATCACGGCCTGCTCGATTTCGGCGCCGTTCCAGCCCTTCGTCGCCTTCGACAGGAAGACCAGGTCGAACCGGGACGGATCGCACCGGTTCTTTCGGAGGTGGATGGCGAAAATCTGCTTGCGCTCCTCTTCCGTGGGCAGATCCACGAAGAACACCTGGTCGAACCGACCCTTCCGGATGATTTCCGCCGGGAGAAGCTGAATCCGGTTCGCCGTCGCCGCCACGAAGACGAGCGCGCTCTTCTCCTGCATCCAGGTCAGGAAGCCCGAAAAGATCCGCGACATCGCCGCGTCGCCGCCCTCGCGGTACCCGCCGACGCCCATTTCGATCTCGTCGATCCAGAGCACGGCGGGCGAAACGGCTTCCACCGAGCGGAGGGCGCGCAGAAACGTCGTCTCGGGGTTCTCGGTGCCGAACACCGCGTTCATGTCGAGCCGGAAGAGCGGCAGGTTCCAGAGAGTCGAGATCGTCTTGACGGCCAGGCTCTTGCCGCATCCGGAGATCCCCATGAGGAGGAGGCCGCGCGGAATCGGGATGCCCGCGTCGAGCGCCTCCCTCGAGAAGAGCGACTGGCGCTTGCGCAGCCACGTCTTCAAGGTCTCGTATCCGCCGATGTCCTCGAGGGAGTAGCGCGGGGGTACGAACTCGAGCACGCCCTCTTTCCTGGACATCTGTTCCTTCTCGGCAAGGACCTCCAGGAAGCCTGACTCGTCGAACGACCGGCGCTGCGCGAAGACCTTTCCGAGCAGGTGCCCGATCTCGTCCGCCGTCAACCCGCGCATCGCGAGCGCGAGCCGCTTCATCGCCTGGTCGTCGATGGAGTCCGCTCCGAGGCGGCGGCGCACGCTCGCGTCGATGATGCGCGTGATCTCGACTTCGTCGGGCAGCTCGTACTCGATGATGTAGATCTCTTTCTTCAGGTCCTCGGGGATGTTCAGCCGAGGGGAGAGGATCAGCACATGCCGGCCGCGGTCCTTCAGCCCCCGGTAGAGGTCGCGGAGCCGCCGGATGATCTCGGGCCGCGAGTCCGACGAGGAGGGGAAATCCTTGAGGAGATAGAAGCCCTTCCCCGACGCCTGAAGAATCGCGTCGAGCACCTTCAGCGGGTCGCGAGTGTCGGGGACGGGCATGCCGTCGACTAAGAGACCGTCGACCACGGACCAGACGCCGTAAGGCACGGGCTGACCGAAGAACGTCTTCGCGAAATGCTGCACGAGCCGCTCGACGCGCGGCTCTTCCCAGCTCTGCACGTAGATGAGCGGGTGCCCTCCGACGAGCGCGCGGCGGATCTTTTCCATCGCCTTGGGCGGCGCGGCCACCGGCGCGACCGTTGTGCTCATTTGAGAGACATTCTAACCCTCGTCTACAATCGCCTACGCATGCCCAATCCAGAACACGTAACACTTCTCCTCTCCTCGGAGTGGAACGGCTGGAGAACTCGCAACGCGAACGTCACTCCCGACCTGACGGACGCGAACCTCGCGGGAAAGGACC
The DNA here is from genome assembly GCA_030948185.1 of Acidobacteriota bacterium. Lineage (GTDB taxonomy): Bacteria > Acidobacteriota > Thermoanaerobaculia > UBA5066 > Gp7-AA6 > JALYUA01. The sequence goes on along the minus strand of JALZAT010000032.1, from coordinate 30,924 downwards.
TGTCTGGAAAGGACCTGAAGCGGGCCGACCTTTCTCGCGCCGACTTCTCCGCGGCGAAGGTCGACGGGGCCGACTTCACGCGCGCGACCCTCGTCGGCTCGAAGTGGCGGGGCACCTCGGCGTCGGGCGTGATCCTCGAGGACTGCAGGCTGGACGGGCTCGACCTTTCCCGCGTTTTCTTCGCCGGCGCGCGCCTGCGCTCCGCGACGCTCCAGGCGGTCAACCTCGCCGAGGCGGACTTCGCCGGGGCGGACCTCTCCTCGACCAAGCTCGAGGGCTCAGACCTGACGGGCGCGAACCTCGCGGGCACGAATCTCTCGGACGTCAACTTCCGCGGCGTGCGCATGAGCGGCGCCCACTTCGACGGCGCGAACCTCTCGCGCTGCATCTTCGACGGCGTCCACGCGGTGCAGGGGTCTTTTCCCAACGCGAATTTCGAGGCCGCGAGTCTTCGCGCCGCCGATCTTTCCGGGGCGGACCTGCGGCGCTCGAAGTTTGCCCGGGCGAACCTCCGGCAGGCGCTCCTCTCCGCCGCCGACTGCGAGCTCGCCGATTTCACCGACGCAGACCTGGAACTGGCGATCGCCGTCGAGACGAACTTCACGGGCGCCAACCTGGAGCGGGCGAAGATGCGCAAGATGCAGCTGCGGCGGGCTCTGTTCCTCGACGCGAAGGGCGCCGACGTCTCCTTCGCCGACTCCAAGCTCACGGAAGTGGACCTTCGATCCGTGAAGTTCGAGAGCGCCAACTTCCAGGGCGCGGACCTCTCCAGGGCAATCCTGACGCGCGCGAATTTGAAGCCCTATTCGTTCGCGGGAGCCCGCTTCGCCAACGCGGACGCGTCGGAGGTGCAGGCGGAGGGCGTCAACTTCAGCCGCGCAGATCTCTCGACGGCCAACTTCCGGCTCGCGAACCTGAAGCGGGCGAACCTCTCGGGGATTCGGGGATTCGACGCGGACCTTTCCGGGACGATGCTGGTGGGAGCGAACTTCCAGAACGCGTCGCTCGAGGAGGCGGACATGCGCTTCGCGCGGGCGATCGGCGCCGACTTCACGGGCGCGTCCTTTGCGGGCGCCGACCTCGCGAACGCGGATCTTTCCGAGGCCATCGTGAAGAAGGCGAAGTTCTGGGGTGCCACCGCGCGCCGCGCGAAGGCTCCCGCGGGAAAGGGCCTCTATCTCGCGCTCTCCACGACCTTCTCGAAGGCCCGGGAGAAGAAAACGAAGACGGTCGACGAGAAAGAGAAGGCGCGCGCCAAGCGCATCGCGACGCTCGAGGCCGAGGCGGACAAGCGCCCGCCGCACGCCACCGGGAAGAGGTAGTCGGCCCCTATTTCTTCGTTGCCGCTTTGCGGAACCCGGCCAGAACGGTGCGGGAGGCGTCCCCGGGCACGAGGAACGCTCCCGGTCGGCCGGTGACGAGCGACTGGGTATCGGAGCGGACCGGATAGAGGGAAACGGTCCAGGCGTCGCTCCCGGCCAGCTTCACCGTGAACGAGCCCGTGGAGGCACGCGCCTTCAACGCGCCCGCCGCTCCATCCTCGAGGAAGTTGCGGCTCTTCAGCTCCAGGATGGCCGACATGAGGTCGTCCGCTGTCGCGGCCGGGACCGGCTTGCCCCCGGCGACCCAACCGGCGTCCTTCCGCTGGACGGAAAACTGCTCCGCGCCGAACGTCCCCTCCAGGGCCGACACGTTCGCCCGGTCGAACCTCACGAGCCGCGGTTCCCGGAAGGCCACCGCTTCCTTGGAGAGGTCTTCGACGATCGAGCTCGAGACGGTGAAGACCTGACCTTCCCGCCGCGCGTACACGGTATTTCCGTCAGACCGCGTGGCGCCGAACTCGACGGCGGTCGACGCCGCACCCTTCCCCTGTCCGGAGGCGATGGAGGCGCGATAGAGCGGCGGCGCGAGGCCGAGCGTGGCGAGGTTGGCCCGATCGGCTCCCGAAACGAATTCGACCACCTTCAACCCCGTCAGCTCGTCCACCAGGCGCTGCGCGAAGTCGCCGTCGGCGAGATCCGCCACGGGTTGCGAGAGCCACCAGACCCCTTTGCGTCTCCCGAGAGACATGCGGCCGCGCCCTCGCTCGATGTCCAGCCCGGTGACCTCGCCGAGGGTGCCCCCGAACACGTCCCGGCTCTTGAAGTCGTCCGCCTTCTTCCGAACGGCGACCGCGAGCGTCGATGGGACAAAGATCACCGTCGAACCGCCCGTCACCCGGGCAGCGGTGGCGTCGGTCCCCGGGATGTCCACGCCGAACTCGACGGTGCGGGAGAGACGCCGGGAGGGGTGCGCGGGGTCCTTCCAGACGATTGTCGCCCGCGGAGCGATCGGTGGACGAGTGGCGGCGGGGGCCGGCGTGCCGGTCGACTTCTCCGCGGTCGAGAGCCCGTAGTCCTCGGGACGCGCCTCCGCGGACTCGCCTCCCGCACGCCGCAGCCGCGCGAGCTGGGACGCGAGGTCGGACGCGACGCCCGTGTCCGCCGGATACGGATCGGGCCGGACGAGCCGCCACGAGGTCGGCCCCATCTTCTTGAGCTCGACGGTGGAATCGGGACGCTCGAGGCGGATCAAGTCGATCTGGTCCTCGGGCAGCTCCCACACGAGCTCTCGCTTCTGCTGAGCCTCCGATGTCGTCGGCATCTTCCGTTCGAACAGGAAGATGAAGCCGAAGAGGACGACGACGGCGACCGTCAGGAGAAGAATCTTGCGCGGAGTCATGTGCGGGTGGTCAATCTCTCCTCCGGTACCAGACCCACACGCCCACCAGAATCGCGAACACCGGCATTCCGAACACCGCCAGAAGGCCGAGCCGGTTCACCTGCGAGCGCGTCATGGGCAGGGACGCCTGCTCGGGGGTCTTCGGGGCGATCCCGACCAGCCGCTCCTGCCCGGCGAGCCAGCTGACGGAGTTTAAGAACAGGTTCGCGTTGCCCGCGTTTGCGAGCGCTCCGTTCGCGGCGAAACGGGAGTTGCCGAACACGATCAGCCGGCCGCCCGGCTTCTTGGAGTCTGCGGGAGAGCCCGCCATCGCGATCGCGACGGGCCCGGCGTGGTCCGCGGAATCCTTCTTGACCTCGTCGAGCTTGTCGAGGGAGGTTTCCCCCCATCCGTCCGGAGACGTTTCCACGAGCACCGTCTGCGACCATCCGGCGGGCGGCTTCTCCGTCTTCGCGACGGATCGTGCGAGAGGGAACACGACGGGTAGCTGTTCGCTGGCGAGCGACCGCACGACCGGATGCGAGCCGTAGTGGTTCGCGATCACCGTCTCCGCCCCGACCTGGGGGACGGCATTCGCCGGGTCGATCACGATGTCGTCCATGAGGCGCAGGCCCGCCGACGCCAGCAGCGGCCCGAGGGCATAGTCGGAGGCAGGCGCTCCAGGCCCCGGAACGACCGGATCGGCGAGGACGACGAGGCGGCCGCCGGAGGCGAGATACTTCGAGAGGGCGGCGAGCTCCGGCTCGAGGAGCGCGGTGCGCGGGCCCGCCACGACGACGACCGTCGCGTCCGCGGGGAGGTTCCCCTTCCCGAGGGAGTCCCACGACGCCACCGTCCGATTCTGGCGTTCGAGCGCCTGCTTCGCCTCGGAGAAACCCCGCAGGCGCTCCGTCGACTCGAGAGTGGGCTCGCCATGTCCCGTCGTGAAGTAGATCTTCGGGACGCGGCTGTCGGTCACGTCGAGAATCGCGGAGGTGAACGCCTCTTCCCCGCGGAACGCCTTGATCTCCGGCGCGCCGCCCATTCCCCCGCCGGCGAAATCGAAGTCGGCGAGCTTGTCTTCCTCGACGTACTTCTTCCGCGTGCCCGACTGGAACACGACCGTGTTCTGCTTGATCCCGAACTCGCGCACGAGCGACTCCGCCCGAGCGGGGTTGCGCTCCGGGTCCAGGAACTCGACCTGGATCTTCGGCGAGATCGCACGATAGCGGTTCAGGATCTCGCTGATCGGCTGGTACAGCGGCGCACCCTTGCGCATGAACACGGTTACGCGGACGGGCTCCTTCAGAGCCGAGACCGTCTTGCGGGTGGTTTCCGAGATCGAGTAGAGCTTGTTCGAGGTCCAGTCGCCGCGCCACCAGTGGCGCGCGCCGATCCAGTTCACGCCCACGGCGAGCGCCACCCCCAGAACGACCGCGACGGCGGACACCCGTCTCCGCGTCGAGGCCGCGGTCACGGGTTCTCCTTCTTCGCCGAAAGCGAAACGGTGGCGAGGAACAGGAAGAGGGCCGTGCCCGAGAGGTAGTAGATGATCCGCCGGCTGTCCACCACGCCGCGCGCGAACTCGTCCATGTGGTCCCAGAGGTTCAGGTACGAGAGCCAGTCCCGCCCCTTGCCCGTGAACATCGAGTCGAGCAGGCCCACGGAGAAGATCGGGATGAGCATCCCGAAGCAGAGGATGGCGGCGATGATCTGGTTCTTCGTGAGCGTCGACGCAAACGTCCCGACCGCGAGGAAATACGCACCGAGGAGCGCCACGGCGAGGTAGCCGGACGCGACGGGTCCGACGTCGACTCGCGTCTGAGAGCGGAGGAACAGGACGTAGAGCAACGTGGGCGCCCAGAGGGTCAGGAAGAAGCCGAGCGCCCCCAGGAACTTTCCGATCACGACCTCGCCCTCGGAGACGGGCGCCGTGAGCAGGCTCTCGATGGTTCCGCTCCGGCGCTCTTCCGGGAAGAGACGCATGGAGATGATCGGCACGACGAAGAGGTTGAAGATCCAGAAGTAGGTGTTCGTGAAGAGCAGGATCAGCGCCTGGCCCTTCGGCGCGGAAGGCGTCGAGAGGTACGACAGGATCGCGTAGAAGATGATCCCGTTCAAGAGCAGGAAGGCCGCGAGGATCACGTAAGCGAGCGGTGAGAAGAAGTACGCGCGCCACTCCCGGCCGACGATCGCGAGCACCCGTCTCACGCGGTCCCTCCCGCTTCCTCGGCCGCCGGTAATTCTTCGGGGGCGGCAGCAACGACGTCGCGGTGGGTCAGGCGCACGAACACGTCCTCGAGCGAGACCGTCTCGCGCGAAAGCTCGCGCAGGACCCAGCCTCTCTCGACGGCCAGGCGGAAGATGTCCTCCGCCAGGTCGGCGTCGACGGCGCAGTGAACGCGAAGCCTCGTCTCTCCTTCCGCGCGCGCATCTTCGACGGACGTCACGCCGGGGAGGGCCTCGAGGGCGGCGGCGGCAGCCGGGACGTCCCCGCGGAATGCCACGCGCAGGGTGGGCGTCCCGGCGAGCTTGCGCCGGAGCTCCTCGGGTGTTCCCTCCGCGACGATGCGGCCGCGGTCGATGATGAGCACACGGTCGCAGACGGCGTCCACTTCGGGGAGGATGTGCGTCGAGAGCAGCACGGCGCGCTCCCGTCCGAGCGCGCGGATCGTCTCGCGGATGCGGATGATCTGGGCGGGGTCGAGGCCGACAGTGGGCTCGTCGAGGATGAGAACCGGGGGCCGGTGCACGAGCGCGCCGGCGAGCGCGGTGCGCTGTCGGTACCCCTTGGAGAGGTTTTCGACCTTGCGGTCGGCGACCTCCTCGAGCAGGCAGCGCCCGATCGCGTCATCCACGCGCCTCTTGACCTCGGGCCCGGAAACCCCCTCCAGCCGGGCGCGGAACCGGAGGTATTCGCGGACCCGCATCTCGCCGTAGAGCGCCGCGGACTCGGGGAGGTAGCCGAGCGAAGCACGCGCCTGCCGGGACTCCCGGACGATGTCGTGCCCGGCGATCCGGGCGGTGCCGCTCGATGGCGGGAGGAACCCGGTCAGAACCCTCATGGTCGTGGTCTTCCCGGCGCCGTTGGGGCCGAGGAAGCCCAGGATTTCCCCTTCGCGCACCGAGAAAGTCACGTCGGAGACCGCCACCTGAGTCGGGTAACGTTTGGTGAGATTCTGGACTTCGATCATCGCGGGGCGACGAAATCTAACACGGGCGGAGGCCGTTCCTTCCCCTTCTCGCGATAATTTGCCGTCGATTAGACTCCTTCGGAGTGATCGAGGTCCGCGGCATCTCCAAGTCCTACGGCCGCGGCCGACGCGCCTACCCCGCTCTCGCCGACGTCTCTCTGTCCGTCGCGCAAGGCGAGACGCTGGGGCTCATCGGGCCGAACGGGGCCGGCAAGACGACCCTCCTATCCTGCCTCCTCGGGTTCCTCCGCCCGAACGCCGGAACCATCTCGATCGACGGCAAGCCCACGGACGACCTGTCGATCCGGGCCCGGACGGGCTACATGCCCGAACGGCTCGGTTTCGACCGGGAGCTCTCGGGTCGCGACTTCCTCGGTCACCACTGGCGGCTCTCGGGGGGAGACCCGGGGCGCACCGAAACCGAGGTCCTCGCGGCCGCCGGGCGCGTCGATCTCGAGCCCGCCGCCCTCGGCAAGAAGCTTCGCACCTACTCGCGCGGAATGCTCCAGAGGATCGGGGTCGCGCAGGCGACCTTCGGCGATCCGTCGCTCCTTTTTTTAGACGAGCCCGCGTCCGGAACCGACCCGCTCGGCGTCGCGATCGTGCGCGACCGCATCCTCGAGGCGAAGAAGCGCGGCGCGACCATCGTTCTGAATTCGCACCAGCTCGCCGAAGTGGAGCGGGTCTGCGACCGCGTGGTCTTCCTCGAACGGGGGCGGATCGCGCGCGAGGAAACGCTTCGAGGCGAGGGTGCCGTCTCCCGCCGGGCGATCCTCCGAACGGATCCGGCGCGGTCGGCGGAGGCCGCGTTTGCGCTCGCCGCCGACGGGTTCGCGGCGCGCGCGGAGACCGACGGCACGATACGCCTCCTCGGATCGGAGGCGGATCTCGCCCGCGCCGTGCGGGCACTCGTCCTCCGCGGCGATCCGGTCTTCGAGGCCCGCGTCTCCGCGGACCTCGAAGAGCTCTTCCGGGGGCCGGCGTGATCGAGTCGGCGCGCCGCCTGGTCGATCAGAAGTTCGGCTCGATCGGCGTGTGGATCTCGCTCGTCGCACTCGACCTGCTCGGCGCGATGCTCCTGATCACGGGACAGTCGTCGACCGGGTTCGTCACGGTGCTGGCCGTGTTCGTCGTCACCGCAGGCATCGTCTCGCGCGACGCGGCGAGCGGGGCCCTGCAGATGATCCTGTCGCGGCCGATTCTCCGGGCGCAGTACCTCTACGGACGTTACCTGGCGGCCTTGATCCTCATCGCGGGCTTCCTCGTCTCCGTGTTCGCCACGGCCGTCCTGATCGACCGCGCGGCCGCCCTCGCCGGCTGGACGGGCGACAACGCTTTCGTGTGGAAGGAAGCGCTCAAAGCCGTCGCCGCCGATTTCCCCAGGGCGGCCCTCGACGCGGCGATCCTGCTGTTCTTCTCGGCGTTCCTCCGGGGGCTCGGGGACGCGCTCGCGTTCGTGCTCTGCGGCATCGTCCTGAACCTCTTCCCGCAGATCGCGATGGCGCTTCGCAAGCCCGAGCTGGCGCGCTTCGCCCGGGGCGCCGTCGCCAACGTCGTGCCGGACGGCGCCTGGGGCTCGATCCTCCATGGCGGGCCGATCCTCCAGGAGGCGACGGGCCAGTGGGCGCTCGCCTTCGCGGTGTACCTTTTCCTCGCCCTCGTCATCTTCAACCGGAGGGAGCTCTCCTATGGACAGGACTGAACCGGCAGCGACGGCCGCCGCGCCCGCGGGGCCTCAGAGCCGCATCCCGGCCATCGTCTTCTGGATCCTCGCAGCCGCGATCGCACTTCGGATCGTGACCGCGTTCGCCGGACGCGACAGGGTGACCGAGACGGCGGGCCTCGTGCGGTGGACGCCCGCGAACCGTGCGCTCGCCTTATCGGCCGCGAGCCGGCGACCGGTTCTCTACGACTTCACCGCCGCCTGGTGCCCGCCGTGCCGGCGCCTCGACCACGAGGGCTGGGAGGACGACGAGGTCGCCGCGCGCATCAGCAACTCCTTCATCCCCGCGCGGATCGTCGACCGCCAGCGCGAGGACGGCAAGAACCCCGATGCGATCGAAGCGCTCCAGAAGCGGTACAAGGTCGATGTTTTCCCGACGCTCATCGCCGCCGACACTTCCGGCCGCGAAATCGCCCGCATGACGGGGTACGCCGGGAGGGCGCAGCTCGACGCGTTCCTGAAGGAGACGAACGAGAAAATCCGCGCGAACCCGTCGCTCATCGGCCGGTGACCTTGCGGCTCGCTTCGGTCTCGCGGAACAGGTCCCGGATGTGTCTCGCGTTCTGCCCCCAGTCGTAGTGTCCGACCCGCGAACGCGAGCGCACGCGGACCCGCGTCTGGGACGCGCCCTCCGCGTCGAGATCGATCTCTACGTCGTCCTTGAAATGGAACACCCGCGAAGTCCAGACGGCCGTAAAGCCGCGGGGTCCCGGGTCCCACTCCCAGCCGAGCTCGTTCAACGCGTCCGCGAGCGCCGCACGAACGGATTCAAGGGGAGAGGGAAGGACGAGCTCGCCGCTCGCGCGATTGCCCACCGCTTCAGCCCCTCAGCTCCTCAGCCCCTCAGCGGTCCGTGCCGGGGACGGACGACGGCCGGCGGAGGGAAGAGGCCGGGCCTTCGTGCTTGCGCCCGATCTCGGCCAGGAACTTCCCGGTGACGCTTCCCGCCGCGCGGCGCAGGTCGTCCGGGGTGCCTTCCGCGATTAGGCGGCCTCCCTCGCGGCCGCCGCCAGGGCCGAGGTCGACGATCCAGTCGGATGCCTCCAGGAACTGCAGGTTGTGCTCGACGGCGATCACCGAGTGCCCGAGGGTGATCAGGCGCCTCAGGGTGCCGAGGAGCCGATCGACATCCTTCGCGTGGAGCCCCGTGGTCGGCTCGTCGAAGAGGAAGAGCGTGCCGCGCGCCGTCGCCGGCCGGATTTCCAGAAACGAAGCCAGTTTCAGGCGCTGCGCCTCGCCGCCGGACAGCGTCGCCGTGGGCTGACCGAGTTTCACGTAACCGAGCCCCACCTCGACGAGCGGCCCGAGCCGCTTCCCGACGCGCGGCTCCTCGGAAAAAAAACGCACCGCGTCCGCGACGGTCATGTCCAGCACGTCGCCGATGCTCTTCCCACGGTACCGGACCGAAAGCACGCGGCTCTGGAACCGGCGTCCGTCGCATGTCTCGCATCGCACCGTCACGTCGGCCAGAAACTGCATGTCGATTGTCTGCCAGCCCGTGCCCTTGCACGTCTCGCAGCGGCCGCCCTCCGAGTTGAAGGAGAAGTCCCGGGCGGTGATCCCGCGGGAGACGGCGCGCCCGCTCTTCGCGAAGAGCTGGCGGACGTCGTCCCACGCCTTCATGTACGTCACGGGGTTCGAGCGGGCGGAGCGCCCGAGCGGGCTCTGGTCGACGAAGAGGAGGTCGGCCAGGCCCTCCAGCCCTTCCACCCGGTCGTGCGCTCCGACGTCGAGAGCGACCATCCCCTTCACCCGGCGGGCGTAGGAGTTGAAGAGCACGTCGCGGATGAGGGTCGATTTTCCGGAGCCCGAGACCCCGGAGACCGAGACGAGCCGGCCGAGCGGAAACCGCACCGTCAGGTTCTGAAGATTGTGCTCGCGGGCCCCCACGACGGCGATCGCTCCCTCGGCGCGGCGAAACGCGACGACGCGACCCCCGCGACGGGCGCCGGGTCCCTCGCCCGCGCGGGTGCCGGCGGGGGGCTCCTCGCGCGACTGCCGCCGGGCGAGCTCGGCTCCCGTCGCGGAGGCGCGCACGCGGGCGAGAGCGCGCGGGGTGCCCTCGAAGAGGAGCCTGCCTCCGAGGGTTCCGGCGCCGGGCCCGAGGTCGATCACGTGGTCGGCCGACTCGATCACCTCTGGATCGTGCTCGACGAGCACGACGGTGTTTCCGCGGTCCGCCAGCCGCCGCAAGATGGCGATCAGGCGCCTCGTGTCGGCCGCGTGAAGCCCGATGGTCGGCTCGTCCAGCACGTAGAGCGTTCCCGTCAGCGAGCCTCCGAGGGCGGAAGCGAGGCCGATCCGCTGGGCTTCGCCTCCGGAAAGCGTGCGCGCGGCCCGGGAGAGCGTCACGTACCCGAGACCGACGTCGTTCATGTATCGGATCCGGCTCTTGAGCTCGGCGAGAACGGACGCCAGCCGTGCCTCCTCGTCGGACGTGAGCTCGAGGGCGTCGAACCAGCGCCCGAGGTCCGACAGGGGCATCTCGGCGATATCCGAGATCGCGAAGCCGCGGAACCGCACGGAACGTGCGGCGGGGCCGATCCGCGCTCCGGAGCAGTCGGGGCAGAGCGTGTATGCCCTGTAGCGGGCGAGCAGCACCCGCACGTGGATCTTGTACCGCTTGGTCTCGAGCCACTCGAAAAAGCCGTCGACGCCGTAGAAATCGCCCCGGCCGCGGAACAGCACCTCGCGCTCGTGCGCGGAAAGCCGCTCGACCGGCACGTCCGTCCGAACCGAATAGAGGCGGCAGGCCCGGAACAGGTCGTCGTAGGCCGATTCGTACGCGGGCGTGTTCCACGGCGCGATCGGCCGGTCAGATAGCGCGAGACCCGGGTCGGGAATGACCTTGCCGAGATCAACGCCAATTACCCTGCCGAATCCCTGGCAGGTGACGCACGCGCCGAGGGGAGAGTTGAACGCGAAGAGGGCGGGAGTCGGATCCCGGGAGTCGGCGCCGCACTGAGGGCAGTGGAGCCCGCGGCGGAAGGTCCGCGACCGGCCTCCCTCGAACTGCGCGACGAGCGAGCCCGAAAGGGCGAACGCCGTCTCGGCCGCCGACGCGATCTCCGCGCGCGATTCGGGCCGGATCACGAAACGGCCGACGACGACGTGCAGCTTTCCATCTCCGTCGAGGAGATCCGCCACGTCGTCGCCGATCTCGACGGTCTCGCCTTCGGCGGACACGGCCCGGAAGAAACCTGCCCGCTTCAGCTCCTCCAGACGCAGCCTCGAATCCCGTTCCCGCGTCTTCTTCGACCCGAAGCCCCGCAGTCTCGTTTTCGCCTTTACGGCGGTTTGCCACGGCAGCGGAGCGATCAGCACCACCCGCGCTCCCGATTCGGCGGAGGCGAGCTCCTCGACGGCCCGATCTACGCCGCCGGGTACCGCGGGCACGTCGCACGAGGGACAGAACGTCGTTCCGCCATGAGCGAACAGCAGCCGCAGCGAATCGTGAATCTCCGTCTGGGTGCCGACCGTCGAGCGCGCGTTCCGCACCCCGTTCTTCTGCTCGAGCGCGATCGCGGGCGGCACCGGCTCGATCGAGTCCACGTCCGGCCGGTCGAGGCGCTCTAAGAACTGCCGCGCGTAGGTCGAAAGCGACTCGGCATAGCGGCGCTGCCCCTCGGCGTAGAGGGTGTCGAATGCGAGCGAGGACTTCCCGGAGCCGGACACTCCCGTGATGACCGTCAGACGGCCCGTCGGGATCGTGACGGAGACGTCCTTCAGGTTGTGCGTGCGCGCGCCACGGATTCGGATCGGCGACGACGAAGACGTTGAGGGTGGATTCCGCATGCGGCGGCGACTCCCGGAGTTGGAACGGACGGATGGAGGTCTGTCGGAATTGCTCAGAACGGATCAGTCTAATACGGGTGACGAGTGACGGGTGACAGGACACTTCGCGAAAGTTCCCCTCACTGCCCCCCGCTCGAATCGAAAGGATGGCTCATCCCGTACCCGTGCACCGGGCACTCCGTCGTTGGCGCCGTCCCCGAGATGAAGACCTCGGTCATGTGGCGCGGGCACGAGGGGCCCGCGATGTAGCCGGTGTCGGGATCGATCTCGGCGGTCACGATGTCGGAGGGGACGGGGAAGCTGTCGGCGAATTCTTCCGGAGAGACGGCCCGAGAGAAGTCGGCGAACAACGGAACCGCCGCCTGGGAGCCGGAGAGGTGAACGGCACGGTTGTCGTCGTAGCCGACCCAGACGGCCGCCAGAAACCGGGGGGAAAAGCCGACGAACCAGGCGTCGCGCCCGTCGTTCGTCGTTCCGGTCTTGCCTGCGAGCACGCCCTTGACGCCTCCCGCGCGGGCGCCGTTGCCCGTGCCGCGGTCTACGGCGCCCCGCATGAGCGAGTCCACGAGGAACACGGCATCCGCGGGCAGCGCCGGCTTCAAGGCCGTCTCCTTGCGGTCGAGCACCGTGCCGTCCGACGTCATCACTCCGACGATCGCGTTGGGCTCGATGCGAATGCCGCTGTTGGCGAAGACGCAATAGGCCGACGCGATCTCCATGGGCGAGATCTCGAACGCGCCGAGGGCGATCGAGGGATAGGGCCTCAGGCGCGAGCCGATTCCGGCCGCCCGGGCGGTCGCGAGGACGGTGGGAAGTCCCGCGGCGAGGGCGGCCCGCACGGTGGGGATGTTGATCGACTGCTCGAGCGCACGGCGGGCCGACATGGGTCCCCGGAAATCGTTGTCGTAGTTGCGGGGCGTCCACTGCTGCTCCGCCTGGCTCCGGTCCCACGCGACGGTGATCGGTGAGTCGTCGAGGATGGTTGCCGGCGTGACCGGCTTCGGCAGGTCCCGCCGCGAGAACGCCGCGAGGTAGACAAACGGCTTGAAGAGCGAGCCCGGCTGCCGGTGAGCCTGCGTCACGCGATTGAACTGGGATCGCGCGTAATTGCGGCCGCCCACGAGGGCACGCACGGAACCCGTTTGCGGCTCCATCGCGATGAGCGCTCCCTGGAGGGGGGCTTCCTTGGCGGCCTGTGCAAGGCGGCGGTACCTCTTCTCGAGCGCCGCGAGGCCCTCCGTCACGGCGCGCTGCCCCGCCTGCTGCAGGTCCACGTCCAGAGTCGTGTAGATCTGCAGCCCCTCCGTCTTCATCTTTTCGCCGTACCGCTCCGCGAGCTCGCCTTTGACGAAGTCGACGAAGTGCGGCGCCTTGGTCCGGAACGCGCTCTGCGAAACGGGCAGGAGCGGCTCGGCGATTGCGTTCTTGAGCTGCGCGTCGTCGATCTTCTTTTCCTCGCGCATGAGTCGGAGAACGAGGTCCCTCCTCTGGAGCGCCCGCGCCGGGTTCCGGAGCGGCGAGTAGACGTTGGGCGCCTTGATGATCGCGGCGAGCGTCGCGCTTTCGGCGAGGTCGAGATCCGACGCCTCCTTGCCGAAGTAGTGGCGTGCCGCCTCCCCGACTCCCGTGATCGCGACCGCTCCCTCGCGGCCGAGGTAGATCTCGTTCAGGTAGGCCTCGAAAATCTCGTCCTTCGAGTACCTCGCGTCGAGGATGACGGCGAGCACCGCCTCGGTGGCCTTCCGTTTGTAAGTCCGTTCGGGCGAGAGATACAGGTTTTTCACAAGCTGCTGGGTCAACGTCGACCCGCCCTGGGTCGCGCCCCCCTTCAGGTTCGCGAACACGGCCCCGAAGGTCCGCTTGAGCGAGACGCCCGCATGCCTGTAGAAGTCCCGGTCCTCCGTCACGAGGATGGCGTCCGTCAGAGACCGCGGGACATCGGCGAGGCGGACCAGAGTTCGGTCCTCGATCTCCTCTCCGAACACGGAGCCGAGGAGCTCCGGCTCGATGACGACCGCCGGAAGCCGCTCCCCCGATCCGTCCCGCAGGTCGGAGACCCGGTTGCCCGAGAACTGGACCGTCGCGAGGAATCCGCCGAAGTCCCGGCCCGGATACCGGAAGCCGCGCGTGAACACTTCGACCGTCTCTCCCCGGCGCCGGTAGTGACCGGGACGCCCCGGCCGCTCGGAGTCGCGCTGGTAGAGCAGCCGGTCGAGCTTCGCCGTCAGCCGTTCCGGAGTGCCGCCGCCCCCCGTCTTCAAGGCGAAAAGGTCGGAGTAGATCCGGGAGGGCAGGTTCCAGCGGCGCCCCTCGAACCGGGACACGACGACCGATGTGGAGTAGGCGACGACCCCGAGGATCGCGAGCACGAGGGCGCCCGCCGCCACCAGAATCGGCACCCGATGCCGATAGACCCAGAGGTCGAGCGAGACGCGCCTGGGACGGGGGAAGGTCCAGGTTTTCATGGACGAAAGCGGAGCATACGGCAGGGAGAACGTTCCGCCGGCTCCGCGAATTCGCGGGCGAGGCGGGGCGTCTGTTCTAATGCGGCCGGTGTCGAAACGCCGGAAAATCCGCGCCCGCGGCCGCGCTCCGGTGCGCCGCGTCGCGGTGCCGCCCGCCCGGGGCATGGCGGGCGCCATCCCGTCCGAGCGAACGCCCGACCTTCCCGCCGCGGTGGCCGGGGTGTGCCTCGCCGCCGTTCTGGCGGGATCCGCGCTCGCCTTCGACACCGCGTCGGACTCGGCCTTCGACGCGCCGAAGCGCCTCGTGACCCTCTTCGGAACGGCCGCCTCGGCGCTCGCAGCGTTCGGATTCGCCGGCTGGACCAATCCGTTCGCCGGAAAGGTCGGAACGGTCTGGCGGGGCGCGCGCCTGGCGCTTCTCTTCGCGGCCGCAGGGGTGGGCCTCGCTCTCGTCGCCGCGGCGGCATCGCCGCGACGCGCCCTCTCCCTCGACGCCACCCGCGCGCTGCTGCTCATGTTCTTGCTGCTTCCGCTGGGGGCGTCGCGCGTGGTCCGCGTCCAGCCGCGGCTCCTGCTCGCGGCGTTTCTCGGAGCAGCCTGTGTCAACGGCCTCGTCTCGATCCTCCAGGCTCGCGGCATCTATCAGCCGTTTCCCCTGGTCGCGCGGGGCGAGCGCGAAGCGACGGGCGCGTTCGCCGGAAACGTGGGCTATCTCGCGCTCTCGCTGGCCCTCGCCGCGGTCGCCGCGCTTGGGATCGTCCTCGCCGCGCGGCGGTCCGCGGTCCGGGTCGCAGCCGGCGCCGCCGTGCTCCTCTGCGCTGGCGCTCTCCTCGTCAACCGCAACCTGACTTCCTTTTCCGCGCTTATCGTGGGCTCGGCCGTCCTCCTCTTCGGGTGGTTCGGACGCCGCGCCGCCGTCCCGCTCGCCGCAGCGGTGTTCCTCCTCGCCGCGGGCATCGCGGTGTACAGGCCCATGCGTGAGCGCGCCGCGGGGGCGGTGGGCTCGATCCGCGCCGGCGACTGGGACCAGCTCCTCTCGTACCGGACGGCGCCCTGGGCGGCGGCGCTCCAGATGGCGCGCGACCGGCCGCTGACCGGATTCGGGCCGGGAACCTTCCAGGCGGAGTTCGTCACCCACCGTCTGCAGGCGGAAATCTCGTTGCGGCGCCGGCTCGTGAACCCGCTCGCCACGAGCACCTACTCCGAGGCGCACTGCGACTATCTGCAGCCGTTCGCGGAGGCGGGGATCGCCGCGGGACTTCTCGCGGTCGGTTGCGCTGCGCTCCTCCTCGCCGCGATGGCTCGCCGCGTTCGACGCGGGGACGGCGCCGTCCGCGCCGAGGTCGTCGTGCTCTTGGCGCTCCTCGCGGCCGGCGCGACGGCCGCTCTGACGTGGTTCCCCTTCCAGCGGCCGATCACATCCGTTCCCCTGCTGCTCGCCGCCGGACGCGGATGGCGTCTGTGGCGGGATTCGGAGGAGGGAGCATGAGGCTCGCCCGCGGGCTCCTGCTCGCGACTCTGCTCGCCGCCGCGCTCTGGCGGGAGCCGGCGCGGGCGCACGCGGAGAGGGAAATCCGGGCCGCGACGGAGGCGCTCCGTTATGTCCTCCTGCACAGCAACGACCTTCCCGACGCGCCCGGCGCTCTCGACCGCATCTCGCTCGTGGCGACGGCCGCCGAGCCCGCCCTTCCGGGCGACCCCCGCCCGCTTCTCCTCGAAGGAGCGGCCCGGCTCGTCAACGGGCAGGGCGAGCGCGCCCTGGAAGCGTACCGGCGCGCGCTGGCGCTCGGCGAGCGCGGAGAGACCGACCTGAACGTGGGGCGCGCCCTGGAGCGCGTGGGCCGCGAAGCGGAGGCCCGCGCCGCGTTCGTGCGGGGGGCGTGGATCAGCCCGCCGCTGCTCGCCTCGATGCTCCCGGACGTCGCCGCGGCCGCTCAGGCCGAGGTCTCGCGCCTCGAGAGGGAGCTGCGGGAGGGGCGGCTGAAGGCCCCCCCGCCACTTCCCGTCCCCTGAGAAATCCGGGCTGAGAGCCTGTCTCAGCTGCCAGTCAGATCTTCAAGCCTCTTCTCGCGCGCGTGGGAAGCGCGCGCGAGAAGAGGACGCGGCGCCTTTCCGCGCTTTGCGCGGGACGCCGCTGTTTCCTAAGCCTATTCGACGCACGCGTGGGATGCGCGCGCTGGAATAGGACGCGGCGCCTTTCCGCGCTTTGCGCGGGACGCCGCTAGCGGAAGATCCGGTTCGACGAGACCCCCCACAGGTGGAGCTTGTACTGGACCATGGTCTTCAAGATCGCGAACCCGTAGCGGACGGAGGGTGCAAACGCGATCTGCGACGCCTCGTCGAAGTAGCGCGTCTCGATCGGGATCTCGCGAATCCGAAGCCCCTTCGCGATCCCCTGCGCGATGATCTGCGTGTCGAACACGAAACTGTCGGAGTTCGCCTCGATGTCGATCGCCTCGAGGTACCGGCGGCTGTAGGCGCGGAAGCCGCTGTGGTACTCGGTCAGGTAGATCAGGAAGGTCGCATTTTCGACGGCCGTCAGGAAGATGTTGCCGAGGTATTTCCACTTCGGCATGCCTCCCTGAATCGGCCTTCCCCCGAGCATGCGGCTTCCGAAGACCGCGTCGCACTCGCCGGCGAGGAGCGGCGCGACGAGGTGCGGGATGACGGTCGGATCGTACTGATGGTCGGGGTGGACCATCACCACGATGTCCGCGCCGCGCTCGAGCGCCGTTCGGTAACACGTCTTCTGATTCCCGCCGTAGCCGCGATTCTTCGGATGCACGACGACGTGCAACCCGAGCCGTCGGGCCTCATCGACGGTCCGATCGCGGGAGGCGTCGTCGACCAGGATCACGTCATCGACCGTGTTCATGGGGATGTCCGCGTACGTCCTCTCGAGCGTCTTCTCCGCGTGGTAGGCGGGCATGACGACGGCGATCTTCGGACGCGGCTTCTCCGCGGGCGGCGGCTGCCGCGCCCCTGGGATGCTCGCCGGCAATGTTCCCGGGCGGCTTTCCGTCATGGTCAGATTCCCCGGCGAGTCAGGACGACCGGAAGCGTCCGGAGCAGGATCGCGAGATCGAGACCGAACGACCAGTTGTTCAGGTACGCCAGATCGTACCGCAGCTTGATCTCCGGCTCCGTCGCGTAGTCTCCGGAGATCTGCGCAAGGCCCGTGACGCCGGGACGGACGGAGTGCCGGAGCGGGTAGCCGGCGACCGTCCGCTCGAACCTGTCGGTGAACTCCGGACGCTCCGGCCGCGGGCCGACGAGGCTCATGTCGCCCACAAAAACGTTCCAGAGCTGCGGGATCTCGTCGATGCGGAGCGCGCGGAAGGCGCGGCCGACGCCCGTGACGCGAGGGTCGCCCGGCGAGGAGAGCACGGCGCCCGTCTCCGTTTCCGCGCCCGCGCGCATCGTCCGCAGTTTCCAGAGGGAGAACCGGCGCCCGTCCTTGCCCGTCCGTACCTGGCGATAGAACGCGCCGCCCTGAGACGTCGCGGCGATCGCCAGCGCGCCGATTGCGAGCAGGGGAAGCAGCGCCAGCAGCAGGATCGCCGACGCGGCGACGTCGAACGTCCGCTTCAGCGCGGCGGGGATTCCCTCGAGGGAATGCACCCGCGCTTCGAGCAGCGGCAGGTCGCCGACGATGCGGAAGCGCAGTCGGCCGATCATCGTCTCGAAGGGCGACGGCCATACGAGCAGGTCGATGCCGGAGTCCGCGGGGATCGCGTTGCCGATCCGGTCGCGCCAGTTCGGCGCATCCGGCGTCAAGATGACTTCGTCCACCCCGAGCCGCGCCGTAGCTTCCGCGAGGCCGGAGATCGGGGCCACCCGCTCCAGATCCGGGAGGGGGCTCTCGCCGTCGGCGACGAGCCCCACGAGATCGACTCCCGTCCACGGGTGCCGGCGGATGGCCTCCGCGATGAGCGCCGCCGCGGGGCCCGAGCCGACGATGAGCGCGCGGCGTCGTCGCTGCGGAAAGAGGCGTTCGAGGAGCAGCCGCCAGACGGCGAGCGCGACGCCGTTCACGATCAGGTAGAGGACCAGGACGGACCGGGGAAAGGCGTAGGCCTGCGCGAACGCGAGGAAAAAGACCGCGGAGAGCGCCAGGAGCTGGAAGAAGAGGGCGGGGATGAGAAGCCGCCCGAGGGGATCGCGGAACCGCTCGCGCGCCCCGTAGAGCCCGAAGAGCGAGAGCGACACCACCTGCGCCGCGCCCACGAGGAAGACGTTGCCGGGCGTGAACCGCACGTTCTCGAGCGGCAGGAGCATTTCCGTGCCGGGGATGTGAACGCGCGTGCGGAGCCAGAAGGCCACGCCGAGGGCACCGGCCGCGATCGCGAGGTCTCCGGGGACCGCGACGAACCGGAAGGCCGAGTGAGAGGTTCGCCTCACGAGCGTGCCACGGGCTTCCACACGGGCCGTCGGTATCCCACGAGCCCGGCCGCGACTCCCGACGCGAGCGCGAGGTTGATCACGGCAAAATAATAGAGCCGCCCAGCCGGTCCCCGCGACGGCAGGCCCAGAGGCAGCGACAGGAGGGCGAGCGCGCAGGCGGCCAGGAGGGCGGCGCCGGCAGTCCGGAGGCTCGGACTTTTCAGAGCGGCGGCGGCCGCAAGAAGGAGCAGGAGCGGAGCGAGCCAGCGTGCGACCTTGCGCGAGAAGAACGAGACCGCCAGAAGCCCGCGGCGGCGGAAGTTCCAGAGCCACCGCTCGCGGCGCAGGACCTGTCCCGCTCCGATTCCGATGCGAAACCGGCGGGATGCCTCCGCGGCGACCGTGCGCGCCGCCGCTTCGCGCGCGACCGCTTCGAGCGCAAAGACGATCGACCTCCCGCGGCGGGCGGCGCCGAGGGGGATCAGAAAATCGTCCATCGAGGTCGTGTCCGCGGGGATCGGCGCTGCGTCGGAGCGGCGCGCCGCGTAGATGGCTCCATTCGCGCCGAGGCAGATGCCGAGCCGTCCCTCCGCCTCCTTGACCGAAGTCTCCCGGTCCCAGAAGAGGGCTTCCGGCGTCGCCGCGGCGTTGTCCCCGGTTTCCAGGATGAGGCGCCCGCACGCGGCGCCCGCGCGGGGATCGGCGAGCGCGTCGCACAGGGCCCGGACCGCCCCGGGGTCGAAGGCGGTGTTGGCATCCGTGAAGACGAGGATCTCCGCGTCCGTAGAAGCGATCAGCTCGTTCAACACGGACGCCTTTCCGCGCCGAAAGGGGAACTCGATCACGTGGACGCGCTCATCCCCCGCCGCGCGGGCCGTCCGTGCCGTCGCGTCCCGCGACCCGTCGCAGCCGATCAGGATCCGATAGGGCCCGGGTGCATCCTGGGCGAGGAGGTTGTCCACGCGCGCCCCGATCACACGCTCCTCGTCCGCGGCAGAAACGAGCACCGCGACGCTCGTGGAGGAAGCCGGGTGCGGGACAGGCGCCGGGGTGGCGGCGGCGCGAGCCCGGATCCAGGCGGGGTACCCGAGATAGGACCACGCGGCAAGAACGAGTGAGATCGCGAGGAGGACGACCGCCGCCGCCGTCATGTCCGTGTCCGCCGGAACAGCTCGTCGGCGAAGGACGCACCGATCCGGCTCCAGTCGTAGCGCCGCTCGACCCTCTCCCGCGCCGCTCTTGCGAGCGAGGAGCGGAGCCCGGCGCCGGAGAGGAGCCGCACGGCGGCCTCCGCAAACGCGGGCGGGTCGTCCCGAAGGAGGATCTCCGTCTCGGGCTCGAGATCCAGCCCTTCGGCGCCGACCGACGTCGAGAGCACGGGCACGCCGCATGCCGCCGCCTCCAGCACTTTCAGCCGCGTTCCGCCGGCGGCGAGGAGGGGCACGATCGTGGCGTCCGCTTGTGCCCAGTGGGGACGCGTGTCGCCTCCCTCGCCGAGAAACTCCCACTCCGGAGCGCTCCGCAGGAGGTCCGCCGGCGCGGCGCGGCCGAGCACCCGCACGCGCGCCCGGGGAGCCGAGGCGCGCACGAGCGGCCACACCCGGGAGGCGAACCACCGGAGCCCCTCCGCGTTCGGCGGCCACGACAGGTCGCCGACGAAGAGAAGGGCTCCCGTGCCGGGCCTCTCGCCGCGGAACTCGTATCGCGAGAGATCCACTCCGTTGGGGACGACGAGGGGCGCGGGCCCCGCTCCGAGCTCGAGAAGCTTGCCGGCGTCGAGCGAAGAAACGCACGAAAACCCCGCCGCGCGCGCGACGAGACCGGCTTCGAAGTCGTGCACCCGCGGAGCCTGGAGGCCCGCGAAGGCGCGCAGCGCGCGCGAAGAGGCGGTGTCGGCGACCCGACCCCAGATCTGCGAGTCGAGATTGTGGAAGTCGACCCAGGCGGGGACTCCGCGGCCGAGCGCGAGCGGAGCGACGTGGTACGTGTGGGCGACGATCCACGCCGGACGCTCCGCGTCCACGGCGTCACGGAGACGGGCGGCGAGGGGGCCCGAGCGATAGAGCCGGGGCGAGTAGGCCCCACCGGCGAGGAGGCTCGCCGCCGCGGCCGCGACCCTGCGAAACGTGCGCGCTCCCTGCGGAAACTCCTCGACCTCGACGCCGCCCGGATACTCCGCGTCGGCCGCAGACAGGTGCGGCGCGCGGAGCGCGAACGCCCGGATCCGGAAGCGTTCGGCGAGCGCCCGCATCAGATGGTAGTTCCGGATCGCCGCTCCGTCGCGCGTCGGGTGTGTCGGCCGCGCGAGGACCGAAAAGAGCAGCGGTTTCATGCGGGATCCCCGAGTATAGGAGGCGCCCGTGTGGTCCCAAAAAAAAAGAGCCCCGGCTCTCGCCGGGGCTCAGATTCAAATCACCGGTTTTCGATCAGTACATTCCGCCCATTCCGCCGCCGCCCGGCATGCCCGCCGGAGCCTTGTCCTTCTCCTTGATCTCGGAGATGAGCGCCTCCGTGGTGAGCATCAGTCCTGCGATCGACGCGGCGTTCTGAAGAGCGTTCTTGGTGACCTTGGTGGGATCGATGATTCCGGCCTTCAGCATGTCTTCGACCTTCTCCGCGTTCGCGTTGAAGCCGAAGTTCCCGCCCTTGGCCCGAAGCTCGTTGATGACGACCGACCCCTCCATGCCCGCGTTGGCGACGATCTGCCGGGTCGGCTCTTCGAGAGCGCGCACCAGAATCCTGGCGCCGATCTGCTGATCGCCGTGGAGGTCCTTGACGACCTTCTGCACCGCGTCGATGGACCGGAGGAGAGCCACGCCGCCGCCCGGGACGATCCCCTCTTCGACGGCCGCCTTGGTCGCGTGCATCGCGTCCTCGACGCGGGCCTTCTTCTCCTTCATCTCGGTCTCGGTGGAGGCGCCGACCTTGATCACCGCGACTCCGCCGACGAGCTTCGCAAGCCGCTCCTGGAGCTTCTCGCGGTCGTAGTCGGACGTCGTCTCCTCGATCTGGGTCCGGATCTGCTTGACGCGGCCCTGGATCGTCTCCTGCTTCTTCTTCGAACGGTCATCGACGACGAGCGTGGTGTTGTCCTTGTCGACGTTGACCTTCTTGGCGTCCCCGAGGTCTTCCCATTTGACGCTCTCGAGCTTGATGCCGAGGTCCTCGGAGATGAGCTTGCCGCCCGTCAGGATCGCGATGTCCTCGAGCATGGACTTGCGGCGGTCGCCGAAGCCCGGAGCCTTGACCGAGCACACCTGCAGCGTGCCGCGCAGCTTGTTGACGACGAGAGTCGCGAGCGCCTCGCCCTCGACCTCTTCCGCGATGATGAGAAGGGGTTTGCCCTGCTTGGCGATCTGCTCGAGGATCGGGAGGAGGTCCTTCATGTTCGAGATCTTCTTCTCGTAGAGGAGAACCTTCGCGTTCTCGAGGACGCACTCCATCCGTTCCGCGTCGGTGATGAAGTAGGGCGACAGGTAACCGCGGTCGAACTGCATTCCCTCGACCACCTCGAGCGTGGTCTCGAGGCCCTTGGCCTCCTCGACCGTGATCACGCCGTCCTTGCCGACCTTGTCCATCGCCTCGGCGATGATCTTGCCGATCTCCGGGTCGTTGTTCGCCGAGATCGTCCCGACGTGCGCGATGTCCTTGCCCTCGACGGGCTTCGACATCTTGTCGAGCGCCTCGACCGCGGCGCGAACGCCGGCGTCGATGCCGCGCTTCAACTCCATCGGGTTGCCGCCCGCGGTGACGTTCTTGATGCCCTCGCGGTAGATCGCCTGGGCGAGAACCGTCGCGGTCGTCGTGCCGTCTCCGGCGACGTCGGAGGTCTTCGATGCGACCTCGCGGACCATCTGGGCGCCCATGTTCTCGAGCGAATCCTGAAGCTCGATCTCCTTGGCGACGGTGACGCCGTCCTTGGTGATCGTGGGGGAACCGAACTTCTTCTCGATGACGACGTTTCGGCCCTTCGGACCGAGCGTCACCTTGACGGCGTCCGCAAGCTTGTTGACGCCATGGAGGATGCGCTGGCGCGCTTCCTCGCCGTAGGAAATCGTTTTCGCTGCCATAGTTCTTTTCTCTCCGTTCCTTGCTTTTGCTTTACTTTTCGACGACGGCCAGGACTTCATCCTCGCGGAGGATCAAGTGCTCCTCGTCGTCGATCTTGATCTCGGTGCCGGCATACTTCCCGATCAGGATCCGGTCGCCCTTCTTGACGTCCAAGGGAAGTTGCTTGCCCTCTTCGTTGATCTTGCCCTTCCCGACGGCGACGACCTCGGCCTCCATGGGCTTTTCCTTGGCGGTGTCGGGGATGATGATCCCCCCCTTGCGCGTCTCGGTCGTCTCGACGCGCTTTACGAGAATCCGGTCATACAACGGTCGAATCTTCATTCGTTCCTCCAAATCCCTTCAGTGGTATCGATGCCGGCCGGCCTAATCTGGCCACCGGCGGGGAAGTAGATATTAGCACTCCTCGTCGACGAGTGCTAGCAGGCGGGAAACCTCGAATAATCGCTGAAAACCAGAGGATTCGGGTTCCGGATCGGGGTAGACCGGGGGGCCGTGGGGGCCGCCGTGAGGCTGCCGCCCTCTCCGGCAATAGCCTTAAGCTACGGCACGGATCCATGATCA
Organism: Acidobacteriota bacterium; assembly: GCA_030948185.1. Lineage (GTDB taxonomy): Bacteria > Acidobacteriota > Thermoanaerobaculia > UBA5066 > Gp7-AA6 > JALYUA01. The sequence goes on along the minus strand of JALZAT010000032.1, from coordinate 8,032 downwards.
CAATCCACCCGACCGCACTCGTCGCGTCGTCCTTGATCGGCGACGGGACGAGGATCTGGGCGTTCGTAAACATCCTCGAAGGCGCACGGATCGGACGCGACTGCAACGTCTGCGACCGCTGTTTCATCGAAAACGACGTCGTCGTCGGCGATCGCGTGACGATCAAGTGCGGCGTCTCGTTGTGGGACGGGGTGCGGCTCGAGAACGACGTCTTCGTCGGGCCGAGTGTCGCGTTCTCGAACGACCCGCGCCCGCGCAGCGGGGTTCACCTCGCGACCCACCCCGAGACGGTCGTCCGGGAGGGCGCGTCCCTCGGCGCGGGAGCGGTGCTGCTCCCCGGGATCACCGTCGGCCGCTGGGCACTCGTCGGCGCCGGAGCGGTCGTCACGGAGGACGTCGGCGACTTCGCGATGGCGTACGGAAATCCCGCCCGGGCCCGGGGATTCGTATGCCGCTGCGCGGCGTCGCTCGTCTTCGATTCCGGCCACTCCGCTTGCGCATGCGGGCGCGCGTTCGCGAAGGACGCCGCGGGAACCGTCACGGAACGGAGCGCGTCCTGAACGGCCGTCCCACGGTGATGGCGCCACGCATCGCCGTGGCCGACCCCGCCGCCGACGACCTTCCGCTGCGCGCGGAGATCGAGGCGGCCGCGATGCGCGTCCTGCGCTCGGGTCGGTTCATCCTCGGGACCGAGGTCGAGGCGTTCGAACGGGAGCTCGCGGCCTTCCTCGGCGTCCGATTCGTCGTCGCGTGCGGGAACGGCACCGACGCGATCGCGCTGATGCTCACCGCCGCCGGGGCAAAGCCCGGGGACGAAGTGCTCGTGCCGGCGAACGCCTGCGTTCCCGTGGCCGCCGGCGTCCGACTCGCCGGAGCGGATCTGCGGTTCTGCGACGTCGATCCCGCCACGCTGACGATGGATGCGGCCTCCGCCGCGCGCGCGATCGCGCCGCAGACCCGCTTCGTCCTCACCGTACATCTCTACGGAGGCGTCGCCGACGTCGACGGGCTGGCGGAGCTCGCCCGAACCCGCGGCCTGACGCTGCTCGAGGACTGCGCCCAGAGCCACGGGGCCTCTTTCCGCGGACGGCCGACCGGCACGTTCGGGCTCGCGGCCGCCTTCTCCTTCTACCCGACCAAGAACCTGGGAGCCTACGGCGACGGGGGCGCGGTGGCCACCGACGATGCCGCGGTCGCGGAGCGCCTCCGGCGAGTCCGGCAGTACGGCTGGACGACCCGCGACCGCGCCGAGGTGGAAGGCCGGAATTCGAGGCTCGACGAGCTCCAGGCGGCGATCCTCCGCGCAAAATTGCCGGCGCTGGAAAACGCCAACGCGCGGCGCCGGGTGATCGCCCGGCGCTACGACGACGCCTTTCCCGGAACGCCCGTGACGACCCTCGCCGCCCGGGAGGGATCCGTCCCGGCCGCGCACCTCTACCCGATTCGCATCGCGCGGCGCGACGCGCTGCGCTCGGGACTGGAGAGCCGCGGGATCGAAACGGCGGTTCACTATCCCCTGCCGCTGCACCTCCAGCCCGCCTATGCGTTCGTGGGGGGCCGTCCCGGGGACTTCCCCGTCTCGGAGTCCGCCTGCGAGACGATCCTCTCGCTGCCCCTGCGTCCCTCCCTGTCGGACGCGGACGTCGATGCAGTCGCCGGAGCGGTCCGGGAAGTGCTGGCGGACAGATAGTGCTGGCGGACGGATGACGCGGCCCCTTGTTTCAGTCGTCGTGCCCGTCTACTTCAACGGGCCGACGCTCTCGCGGCTGGTCGAAAGACTCCGCAAGGTGGCCGCGGACGCGGACGGCTGGGACGTGGAGGCGATCTTCGTCGACGACGGATCGGGGGACGACTCCTGGCAACGCATCGAAGAGGCCGCACGCTCGTGGCCTTCCGCGCGTGGCGTCCGTCTCACCCGCAACTTCGGGTCCCAGATGGCCATCGTGGCGGGACTCTCGGAGGCCCGCGGAGACGCCGCGGCGGTGCTTTCGGCGGACCTCCAGGAGCCGCCCGAGCTTCTGCCCGATCTCGTCGCCGCGTGGCGCCGCGGCGCCGCTGCCGCCCTCGCAGTCCGGAGAAGCCGTCCCGAGGGGTGGGCCGCGAGGGCCGCGGCGTCGATGTACTACCGCACTCTCCGCCGGCTGGCGTTCTCGGAGATGCCGGCGGAGGGGTTCGACTGCTTTCTCGTGTCGCGGCCCGCGATCGACTTTCTCGTCTCTGCGAGGGAAGTGCACACGTCCCTTCCCGGCCTTCTTCTGTGGAGCGGCTTTCCCGCGGCGCTCGTCCCCTACGACCGCGTCGCGAGAGACGAAGGCCGCTCCCGGTGGACCGTGGCCAAGAAGCTGAAGTACTTCGCCGACTCGATCGTGTCGTTTTCGTACGCGCCGCTCCGGGTGATGTCCATGGCGGGCGTCGCGCTCGCGCTGCTCTCGTTCGCATACGCCGCCTTCCTCGTCTTCTTCAAGGTCTTCCACCGCCAGACGATCCAGGGGTGGACCACGACCATGGTCGTGCTCTCGTTTCTCTCGGGCGTCCAGCTTCTCTGCCTCGGGGTGCTCGGAGAGTACTTGTGGCGCACGCTCGACGCGGCGCGGCGGAGGACCGGTTTTCTCGTGCGGGAAAGAACCGGAAACAGGAACTCCTGAGGCTTCCCTTCACGTCCTGCGGCGCAGGAGATGCGCGGTGAAGCCGTCTCGCGATTCGTCCGGGAGCACGCGAAAGAGAGATCCGGAGACGAAGGGCGAAAGCCCTTCCGGCGCCTCGATGGGGGCAGGCTCGAGCTCCGGGTCCCGCGCGAGGACCCGCGCGACGACACGCTCGTTCTCCTCCTCCTCCAGGCTGCACGTCGAAAAGAGGAGGAAGCCTCCGGGCGCGAGCAGCGACGCCGCGGAGGCGAGCCCTCTCTCCTGCGCCGCCGCGAGACGCTCGATGGCCTCGGGAGTCACGCGGTAGCGGATCTCGGGGTTCTTGCGGAGCGTCCCCGTGCCGGAGCAGGGCGCGTCGAAGAGAACCCGTGCGAACGCGCGCGAAGGCAGCGGCGGAGCCAGCACGTCGCCGGCCACGGGCAGGACTTCGCAGAGGCCGAGCCGTCTGCGGTTCTCGAGGAGGCGCTCCAGACGCGTCGGGGAACGGTCGAGGGCGATTGTGCGGCGGGCGCGCCCGAGCGAGACCGCGGCGAAGGATTTGCCGCCGGGGGCGGCGGCGAGATCGACGAGTGTCTCGCCGGCCGGAAGCAGAAGCGGCAGGGCCTGCCCCGCGGCGTCCTGGATCGAGAACTGGCCCGACCGGAACAGCGGCGAGGCGACGGCGTTGCCGCTCCGGATGGTCAACCCGAGCGGCGTCATGGGCGAAGCCTCCGTCTCGATCCCCTCGGCCGCGAGCGCTGCGGAAAGCGCCGCCCGGTCCGTCCTCCGCGGGTTGACGAGCAGATCGACACCCGAGGGGGCGTTGTCCGCTTCGAGGATCGAGAGCGTGGCCGGCCGGCCGAAACGCTCGAGCCAGCGCCGGACGAGGAACTCCGGATGGGAGGTGCGGAGCGCGAGCATGGACGCGGTCTCGCTGGCGGCCGGCGGGGCGCCCGGCGCGCTCCTCAGCACGTTTCGAAGGATCGCGTTGACGAGACGCGCGGCGCCTTCCCCGCCGTTTCGCCGGGCGTGGCGCACGGCCTGATCGACGGCGGCGTAGTCGGGCACACGGTCGAGATGCCGGATCTGATACAGGGCGACCTCGAGGACCTCGCGCAGCGGCGGCGCGAGCTTGCCCCAGGGGATGCGCGACGCCGCGGCGAGCTCGGCGTCCAGCGAGGACCGGTGGCGGAGGACACCGAGCACGATCCGGCGGAGCAGGTCGTGGTCTTCCCGCGAAAGGCCGCCGCCGCGCGCGGCAAGAAGCGGCGTCGCCCGGCCGCCGCGCTCCAGGATCTCGCGAAGGATTTCGACGGCCCGGCTCCGCGCGGGCGACGGTCCCCCGCCGCTCAACGTTCCGCCGCCTCCGCCGCCGTCCGGGTCACGGGCGCCGGGGGCCGAGCCGCGCGGGCCCCCTCAGACCGGCGACGAAGCGTTCCGCGGACAGCGGCTTCTTGCCCTCCCGCTGCAGGGTGCGAACGGCGAGCGAGGAACCTCCTCCCGCGACCACGATCGGCGTTCCGAACTCGACACGGAGGTCGCCGGGAGTGCCGCGCAGGCCGGAGGGTCCGACGCCGGCCTCCAGAATCTTGATCCGCTCCGCGCCGAGGAAGGAGAAGAGGCCGGGCCAGGGCGTGAAGGCGCGAAGCCGCCGTTCGAGCTCGGCCGCGGGCCGGCTCCAATCCGCTTCGGCGTCCTCCCGCCGGATCACCGGCGACCAGGTGGGCTCCCCCTTCTGGGGCCGCGCGTCGATGGTGCCCGCTTCGAGTCCCGAGAAAGTCCGGATGAGCAGGTCGGCGCCCAGGAGGGAGAGACGCCGCGAGAGGACGCCGGCGTCCTCGCATTCGCCGATGCGCGTCCTGTCCTCGAGGTAGACGGGACCTGCGTCGAGCTCCTCGACGATCCGCATCGTGGAGACGCCCGTCTCCACGTCGCCTGCGAGAATCGCGCTTTGAACGGGCGACGCTCCCCGGTGGCGCGGGAGGAGGGAGGCGTGGACGTTCACCGCTCCGAGCCGGGACAGCTCGAGCAGCCAGTTGGGAAGGAGCCGGCCGTACGCGACGACGACAACGACGTCGGGACGCGCCGCGGCGAGCCGCTGCGAGAGCTCCGCGTTCGTCTTGATCCGCTCGGGTTTCTCGACCGGGATGCCTCGGGCCGCCGCGGCGCGCGCGACCGGCGACGGTTGAGGCTCGGCGCTGCGTCCGGCGGGCCGGTCCGGCTGCGTGACGACGAGGGGCACCTCCGCCGCCGCTGCCAGCCTCTCGAGGGCGGGAACGGCGAACTCCGGCGTCCCGAAGAACACGGCGCGGAGCACGGCTACCTCGGGAGGGGCGGGTCCCGGAGGGCGGCGGATTCGAGAGCCGCGCTGGCGCGCATCGCGGCGTTCGCCAGCTCCTCGTCGGGCGCTTCCGCATCGGCCGCCCGCGTCTCGGGAAGAGCCGGCGCCGGGTGCCGCAGCCTCCAGAGGGCTCGCGCGGCCCATGCTCCGGAAGCGGCGAAGAAGAGGAGGGCGAGGCCGTCCACGATGCCGAAGATCACCCAGGCGCGGGGCCACCCCTTCTCGAATCCGTAGAAGAGCACGGGAAGGAAGAGGAGGAAGGCGTAGATCGCGACGACGATCGAGCGCCGGAGCTCGTGCTGGCGATCGGTGGGCGGATCGAGAAAGCCGAGCCCCTTCGCGAGCCGGTACACGATCCATGCGAAGGCGGGGGCCGCGGCGAGCGCCACGGCGAGCCAGAGAAACGGCCGGGTCATCACCGGGGCTGCCGGTCCACTTCCTCGAAATAGTCCTCGGTGACCAGAACCTCGCGCGGCTTGGAGCCCCGCTGAGGGCCGAGCAGGCCGTCGCGCGACATCATGTCGATGAGCTTGCCGGCGCGCGAGAACCCGACCCCCATCCGCCGCTGGAGGAAGGAGATCGAGGCCATCTTCTCCTTCACGACGAGGCGGGACGCCTCGTCGTAGAGGGGATCGTGCTCCTCCGGCGCGTCGGGGTCGCCCCGCCTCGCGACCTCGTCACGGTCCTTCGTGATCTCCTCGTTGTAGCGCGGCTTGCTCTGCTTGCGCAGGAACTTGACCAGGCCCGCGGTCTCCTGAACGGACACGAACGCGCCGTGGACCCGCCGGAGGCGCGACGTGCCGGGGGGGAGGAACAGCATGTCGCCGCGTCCGAGCAGCCGCTCGGCGCCGTTGCCGTCGAGGATGACGCGGGAATCGATCTTCGACGACACCTTGAACGCGATGCGCGACGGCAGGTTCGCCTTGATGACTCCGGTCAGAACGTCGACGGACGGGCGCTGCGTCGCGACCACGAGGTGGATCCCGACGGCTCGGGCCTTCTGGGCGAGCCGCACGATCGACTCCTCGACGTCTTTGGGCGCCGTCATCATCAGGTCCGCCAGCTCGTCGATCACGATCACGATCAGAGGCATGGGCTCGAGCTTCAGGTCTTCGTCGGGATGTTCCTCGCGCACGCGTGCGATCACCTCCGGGTCCTTGATCGCCGCGTTGTACTGCTCCGCGTTGCGCACCTGGCCGACGTCGGAGAGGATCTGGAACCGCTCCTCCATCACCCCGACGGCCCACTTGAGAGCGTTTGCCGCCTTCTTCGGGTCCGTGATGATCGGCGTGAGGAGATGCGGCAGGTGCTCGTAGATCTCGAGCTCGACCATCTTGGGGTCGATCAGGATCATCTTCACCTGGTCGGGACGCGCCTTGAAGAGGATCGAGGTCAGGAGCGCGTTGATCCCGACGCTCTTTCCCGATCCCGTAGTCCCGGCGATGAGCAGGTGGGGCATTCCGCGCAGGTCGTCGACCACCGGTTCGCCGTGGATGTCTTTTCCGAGGGCGAGCGTCAGGAGAGAGGGCGACCGGATGAACTTCTCGGATTCGACCACGTCCCGCAGCGCGATCACCTCTCCGCCGCCCGGGTTGGGCACCTCGATCCCGACGCTCGCCCGGCCGGGGAGGCGTTCGATGCGGATCGATTCGGCCGAGAGCGCGAGCGCCAGGTCCTCCGAGAGGCCCATGACCTGGTTGACCTTGATCCCCGCAGCGGGCCGGAACTCGTACGTCGTGACGACCGGTCCCGGATGGTACTCGGCGATGTCCCCTTCGACGCCGAACTCCGCGCACTTTGCCGCGATCATTTTCCCGCTTTCCGCGAGGAGCTTGCGGTCGACGGTCCCGACGTTCTCCCGCCGCTCGAGCAGCGAAGGGGGCGGATAGGTGTAGCCCTCCACGACCAGCGGGAGCTTCTGCTGCGGCTCCGGCTTCTTCCGCGCGGAAGGCGCGGCGCCCTGCCCCTGCCCCGCTCCGGGGGAGGCCGCCGATCCGCCCCCCGCCGCGGGCCGCCGAGGCTCGGCGGGCACCGTCGTCTTCGTGATCGAGAATCTCCCGGGACCGGGCACCTCGCGGAGAACCGGCACAGGCTTGTCGTCCTCTGCGAACGGCACTTCGTCCAGCGTCAGCCCCTCCTTGCGGGCCTTTTCGAGATGCTTCGCGACGACGGTCCTCCGCAGCCGTTCCTTGGTCCGCTGGTCGCGGCGCCGCACCCACCGAACCGTCAGGCGGCTGGCGAGGGTCGCAAAACGAACCCGCAATCCCAGGAACACCTCGGCGAGCGACAGCTGCGTCGCGAGGGGAATGGCGAGAAGCGCCAGCGTCGTGCAGAGGAGCGCGGCGCCGGTGGTGCCCAGCCGATGTCGGGCCGCGTCCGCCACGGCGCGCCCGAGCACGCCTCCGGCCTCGATCTCTTCCCCGAAGAAGGTCCGCCTCGCCAGAGCCAGGGAGAGGAGGGCCGGCACGGAGACGGCCAGGAGGGCGAAGCCCGCGGCCTTGGTGGCGGGATTGGCAATCTCCCGCTGCCAGAAGCGTCGCCAGCCCGTGTAGAGCAGCAGAACGGGGATGGCCCAGGCGGCGAAACCGACCGCCGCGTAGAGGGCGGCCGAGAGCGAGGAACCGAAGCCGCCGATCCAGTTCGCGGGGGCGGCCGCCACCGTGGCGGCCTCGCCCGTCGAGTGCGAGAAGAGGCTGGGGTCAGCCGGGTCGTGCGAAAGCAGCGACAGGGCGATCAGCACCCCCGCGAGGAGCAGGAGGACACCGACCGCTTCGCTGGCGAGGCGCCCGCGCCAGAAGGATCCTTGAATCAATCCGAATCATTATGAGGGCGAAAGCGGCGAAACGCGATACCGACGGCCTATACTCAACCGGTCCGCTCGGCCGCGCTTGACTCGGGCGGCCTCCGGACCGGAGCGGCTCTCCGCCGCTACTGCTTGAGCGGTCCGCTCGGCCGCGCTTGACTCGGGCGGCCTCCGGACCGGAGCGGCTCTCCGCCGCTACTGCTTGAGCGGTCCGCTCGGCCGCGCTTGACTCGGGCGGCCTCCGGACCGGAGCGGCTCTCCGCC
>JALZAT010000072.1 GCA_030948185.1 Acidobacteriota bacterium | reverse complement strand
GACGACGGGAGCCTGAGCGAGAAGAGGCACGGGCGCCGTCGCGGCGAAGAGGAGGAGAACGCGGAGGAAGGAACGCAGGCGGAGCACCGAATCGATCTTACGGAAGGAGCCGGAGAAACAGAAGAAAAAACCGACTCACACTCTCTATGCGAGCGCTCTTCCCGCGAGCCGCTCCAGGATGGAGATCGGGGCGCGCTCCGGAAAGACCAGAGTCTCCCGCCCGACGATGAAGGTCTGCTCGAGCGCGAACTGACCCTCGAGAACGGAATGCGTCACGCTGTCCGTGAAGACCATCCAGGACGCGTTCGGAAGAAAGTCGATCCGCTCGGCGCGTGCGCTCTGCTGGTAGGCGTCGTTGTCCTTCAGAAAATTGTGGAACCGGTGCATGAACTCGTCGTAGGGAGGCCGCGAGCGGACCGGCAATCCCGCCGAGCTCGCGACGCGGAGCACGCCGCGGAGAAAGTTGGGCCGCGCCGCCCGGTCGAGGATCCCCGACGAGACGGCGAAACGCTCGGCGAGCTCTTCGAAGGTCTCGCCCGTTCTCCACTTGCGCGCCGCCTCGGGGTTGACGTTCGTGAAGACCCGGAAGATCCGGTCTCCGCGCGTGGGGCGCGTCGGAAACGAATCCACATGGAGAAGGTCGTTTCGCGAATGCTGGGAGAGCTTGCGTCCGGCCTCTTCCTGCGGGCGGAAGCTCGCGTAGTCGACGCTCCAGCCGCGTGAATAGCCGGGGAGGAGCTCCGCGGCAAACCGGACCACGGTGCGCGAGTAGCGGCCGAGCACTTCCCGCAGCTTTCGGCCATCCTCGGGGTGCTGCCGGGCCACGCCGGTGACGCGGTCGCTCTGAGGCCGGTACGCGATGTTCTTGTGGTACCCCGCGTCGGCCTGCCGGCGCTCGAGAAGGAAGGCGCGGTCTGCGGCGGAGATCTGGAACGGCGTCGTCGGGAAGAGGAGGACGTCGCCCTTCTCGAGCGCGCGGCAGCATTCGCGCTCGCGCTCGGGACCGGAGGTCGGGAGATTGTCGATGCGTACGACGGCCATGAACTCCCCTTTTTTTCAGGCCGAGTCTACCGCCGCGCCCGCGGCGAAAGGACGTGTTGACCCCCGAAAACCCGCGTGCTAGGGTGATCCGCCTTTCGAGGAGCCGATGCCCGATCTCGGGAAAAAATACGAGTGCTACAACTGCCGCACGAAGTTCTACAACCTCGGCAAGCCCGAGGCAATCTGTCCGAAGTGCGGAGCCAACCAGAAGGACGCCAAGTCCGACGACGCCCCGCCGCCCGTTCCTCGTCCGCCGCGCCGGCCCGTCATCATGGAGCCGCCGGCACCGGAAGAGCAGGCCAACGAGTTCGGTGATGAGCCTGCGCCCGTCGAAGAAGTGGAGCACGACGACGAGGACGACGAGCTCGCCGAAGAGGAAGAGATCGTCGACAGCCCGCGCGTCGTCGAAGAGGAAGAGTACTGACGAGCCGCCGAGGGTTTACCTCGGCCTCGGATCCAACCTCGGTGACCGCCGGCGCTTCTTACAGCGCGCCCTTTCCCGCCTCCAAGCTCTGCAGCCGCTCCGCCTCCTCGGCGTCTCCTCGTTCTACCGGACGGATCCGGTCGGCCGGACGGACCAGCCCGACTTCGAGAACGCGGTCGCCGAGATCTCGTGGCGGGGGACCCCCCGCGCGCTGCTCGCCGCCCTCAAACGCGTCGAGCGGGACCTGGGTCGCGTGGATCGGGGAACGAACGCGCCTCGCGAGATCGACCTCGACATCCTGGACTTCGGAGGGATCGTCCGCGCCGCTCCCGATCCGGTCCTGCCGCACCCCCGGATGAACGAGCGCCGCTTCGTGCTCGCCCCGCTCGCCGAGATCGCGCCCGCGTGGCGTCACCCGGTGACCGGGAGGACGGCGAAGGAGCTTCTCGCGGAAATGCCCGCGCGGCCTCGGGTGAGGAAGATGGCTCAGTGAGCCTCACGGCGTGAGCCGTGTAGGGGCGGCCGCGGTGAGGACGCGCGACGACTGAGCCGCCTCAGCGCGCGACGCTCTCCAGGTACTGCGCCGGAATCGGGTTGTCGGGGCGCTCGAGGTCCCAGGTGACGGAGGCAATCCACCAGCGCTTGCCGTCGCGCAACAACTGCATCGAGCGGATTCCCCGCTCGAACGGCCGCGCGTCGAGCTCGGTGTGGCGCGATTCGTACGTCGAGCAGACGTGGCAGACGGTCCCGAAGCAGTCGATGCGCCTCCCGATCTCGCGTTCGAGGAGGCCCGTTGCCGAGGAATCTTTACCGGCCGCGCCCTTCTGATACCGGTCGGCCAGAGCGTCCACGTCGCTCACCGTGAAGTTTTCCGCGGCGGTCTTGGGCGGGACGATCATCCCGACGTACAGCACGATTCCCCGGAGGCGCTCGAAATCCGGGGGCTTGCCGGGGCCGTGGCTCATGGCGGAGTAGTACGCCGCCACGATCGACTCCACGGAAGCCGCGTCTGCGGGCGCCGGAGGCTCGCGCCGCCGCGCCCCCTGCGCCGGAGAAAACGCGGGGACGGCGCCGAGAAGAACCGAGAGCAGCAGGAAACGCCCGATTTGCCCCATGAAGACCTCCACCGGCTACCGGCTACCGGCCATATTTTTTCCGAGTCTCCCCAGAATCTGTTCCGCCTCCGCGACGATCCGCCGCAGCACGTCTGCCGCGGGCTCGATCGTTTCGATCAGGCCCGCGTCCTGGCCCATGAAGAGAGCCGCTTCCTCCGCGTCTCCCGCGGCGACGGCGCGCTGCAACGCCGCGGCGGCCTCGGGCTGGCGGGCGCGCAGCTCCCCTTCCCGGCCCGCCCATCGCTCGATGAAGCGGTTGCGGGCGACTCGGGAAAATGCCCCCGGCCAGACGCGGCCCCTCGCGACGTCGGGGATCTCCGTCAGGAGCGTGTTGTGGCCGTCGCTCGCCAGGATCGCGCGCTGGAACGCGTCCGGCAGCGGGCTCTCTTCCGTCGCGAGAAACCGGGTTCCGAGGAGGACGCCGTCGGCGCCGAGCGCGAGAGCGGCCGCGAGGCCCTCTCCGGTCGCAATCCCCCCGGCGGCGAGCACGGGCAGGGGCGTGACCGCCCGCACGACCATGGGAACGAGAGTGATGGTCCCGATCAAACCGACGTGCCCTCCGCCCTCGGAGCCCTGCGCGACGACCAGGTCGGCGCCAGCCTCTGCGGCGCGGCGCGCCTCCGCGACCGTCGAAACCATGTGCATCACCTTCGAGCCCGCGTCGTGAGCGCGCGCGAAGAGGGCCTTCAGGTCGTAACCGCCGGGCGGCCAGGAGGTCGAAAAGACGGGCGGCTTCGCCTCCAGAACGGCGCCGATGGACGGTTCGTCCGCGAGAAACAGGAGGAGGTTCAGGGCGAACGGACGATCCGTCTTCTCGCGGACCTCGCGCGCCGCGGCCGTGATCCAGGCGGGCGCCTGGTTCGCGCAGCCGAGCGTTCCGAGCCCGCCGGCATTCGACACCGCGGCGACGAGGCGGGCGGCGGTCACCCCCGCCATTCCGCCGAGCGCCACGGGATGTTCGATCCGCAGCAGGTCGCAGGCGCGTGTTCGCATCGCGGTAACGTACTTCCAAAACGGGTGGAGCGTCGGAAAGAAATGTCCCGAGGTGTGAAAAGCTACCGAGCAAAAAAGGAGCTTCCGAAATGAAGATGAGCTTCCGCAGGAGCGCGCTTGCGTTTCTCACCTTCGCCGCGGCCGCCGCGCTGCACGCCCAGGCGGCTCCTCCCCTCGGCGAAGCGCAGCCGAAGGTGGAAGCGGCGGTCTCCGCGTCGATGGCGAAGCAGCGCATATCGGGACTCTCCGTGGCGGTCGCGATGGAGGGACGGCTCCGATGGTCGCAGGGCTACGGGTTCGCGGACCTCGAGAACTCGGTGCCGTTCACCGCCGGCACCGTCTGGCGCCTGGGCTCCATTTCGAAGCCGATCACCGCCGTGGCGGCGATGCAGCTCGTGGAGCGCGGCAAGCTCGAGCTCGACGCCCCCATCCAGCGGTACTGTCCCGCTTTCCCCGAAAAGGAGAAGCCGATCACGGCGCGGCACCTTCTCGGACATCTCTCCGGGATCCGCCACTACCTGCCGACCGAGGACTTCAACAGCACGCGGCACTATGACGGCGTCGCGGCGTCGCTCGAGGCGTTCAAGAAGGATCCCCTGCTCCAGGATCCGGGGACGAAGTTCACGTACTCGACTTACGGATACGTCGTCCTCGGTTGCGTCGTCGAGGGAGCGTCCGCGCGCAAGTTCGCCGATCAGGTGCGTGAGAGCCTGACCGAGCCCGCCGGCATGGACCGGACCCGTCCGGATGACGCTTCCGCGATCGTCCCGGGACGCGCGCATGGTTACGAAAAGGCGCTCTCCGGCGACTGGCGCAACGCGGCTCTCGCGGACACGAGCAACAAAGTGCCCGGCGGCGGGTTCGTTTCGACCTCTCCCGATCTCGTGCGATTCGCGCTGGCACTCCAGCAGGGCAAGATTTTGAAGCCCGAGACCTTCCGGCAGATGCAGGTTCCCATGAAAACTTCCGAGGGGAAGGAATCGCCCTACTTCGGCTGGACGATCGCGGAGCGCAAGGGCGACAGGCTCCTGACGCACGGCGGGGCGCAGCAGGGAACCGCCACGTACCTCCTGATGGTGCCGGCGCGGGGGTTCGCGGTGGCCGTGATCGCGAATACCGAGGAGGTGAACGTGGGCGAGCTCGCGCGGCAGATCACGGAGATCCTGGTCCCCTAGGAGCTTACCGGCCGCCTTTCCAGCGGGCCAGGTTGTCTCTCGCCTGATCCTGCAGCGCGAGCTCCTCGACGAGGTGCATCTCCGAGGGCGTGTCGCGGACGATCTGCTCCTCGATGCGGATCGCCTCCTCCCGCGAGGCGCGATCGCCTCTGTGGAACGCCTCCGCGAGGAAGTGGCGGTTGACGAGGTTGGCGGGAGCGGCCTCCACGGAGAGCCGCAGGTTTCGGATCGCCTCCGCGCGCGACACCCATCCGGTCAGAAGAGGAATGCGGGGCGCCTGATCGTGGAGGCGTCCGAGAATCCGGTAACCGCCCCCCTCCTCGAATTTCGGGTCGAGTCGGATCAACGTTGCGCAATCGTCGCGGATCCGGTCGGCCGCCCCCTGGCGGGCGGCTTCGAAGCGGCCCGACGCCAGCGCCCACTGCCCCCACGCGACCGCCGTCCAGAAGTAGGAAGGCGCGGCGTCCGGATCGCCGACGCAAACCGCGGCGGCCGCCTCGGGAGAGATCGCGCGGACTCGCGCATTGCCGTTTCGCCGCCCGACGATCGCGATCGCCTCCTCGCCGAACCGGCGGGCGCGCGCGAATGCCGTCATGCGCCCGGCCTCGTCCAGAGCCGTGTAAGTCCCCAGGAAATAGAGGGCGCGCGCGAGCTTCCATCGCGCTTCCGCGTTCCGTGCATCGACGGCGGCGCGCTCGTAACCCTCGACCGCATCGGAGATCTCGAGCGACGCCGCGCGCGCGCCGGCGTGCCCGGCGGCTCGCCGCGCGTAGTGGGCGTCCGCGGCGGCGATCGAGCCCTCCGCGGCGACGAGATCACCGGGAGGCATCCGTCCGCCCCCGAACGCAGCCACCATCAGAGCCGCGGCCGCGAGAGCCGCCGTCGCACGCATTGGGCGGCGCAGGTTAGTCCCATTCGGGCCCGAACGGACGCCCACGCGACAAATCTTAAGGTCGCCCCGGGCCATAGAATCGCGGCGGAGGCAACCCATGAGCGACTCGAAGCCCGTCTCGGTCAAGGTGACGATCGACGAAGTGACCGCGGACGGCCAGTACGTGAACTTCGCGAACATCCTCCACAACCCGACGGAGTTCGTCCTCGATTTCGGCCGCGTCGTCCCCGGCCGCCCGGACGTGAAGATCATGAGCCGCCTCATGACGACTCCGTTCCATGCGAAGCAGCTCGCCCGCGCCCTCCAGCAGAACATCGAGATCTACGAGCGCACGTACGGGGAGATCCGTTCGGAGTTTCCGGGCCCGATGACGGAGAGCGGCGAGACGACGAACTAACGAGTTATCAGTCGTCAGTTGTGATGCCGGCGTTTCCGACTGACAACTGAGAACTGATTACTGGCAACTTCCTCAGCACCCCGCCCCCGATAACGACCTCTCCATCATAGAAGACGCACGACTGGCCCGGCGCCACGGCGCGCACCGGCGCGTCGAAGAGGATGCGCGCGCTCCCGTCCGCGGCCGGAACGACGGTCGCCGGTACTTCCGGCGAACGGTGGCGCACACGCACCCCCGCGCGGAAGGGGGCGTCAGGCGCCGCCGAAAGGAATCGAACATTCTCCGCGCGCGCCTCGGGTGCGCCGAGCTCCGAGGCGGGACCGACGACGACCCGGTTGGCGGCTGCATCGATCGACAGGACGTACATCCGCTCGGACGCCGCGACCCCCGTTCCCCGCCGCTGGCCGATCGTGAATCGAAAGTGCCCTTCGTGGCTCCCGATCTCGACACCGGCCCCGTTCTCGATTGCTCCGGCGGAGGGCAGCGCCATCCCCATCCGCCCCGCCTGCTCCGCGACGAAATCGCCCGCGCGAGCGCCCGGCGGCACGAAACAGATTTCCTGGCTCTCCTCCTTGTCGGCCGTCGGAAGCCCCGCCCGTCTCGCGTGCGCGCGGACTTCTTCTTTCGTCAGGTCGCCCACGGGAAACCGCGCGGCTTCGAGTTGCTCGGGAGAGAGGTCCCAGAGGAAGTAGGACTGGTCCTTCGCCGGATCCGCGCCCTTGCGGAGCACGGCGCGGCCCGTCGCCGAGTCGACTCCCTTCCGCACGTAGTGCCCGGTCGCGACGGCGCCGCAGCCGAGGGCGCGGGCCCGGTCCCACAGCGTCGCGAACTTGACCTTGGAGTTGCAGGCGGAGCAGGGGATCGGCGTGTCGCCCGCGAGGTACGACTCGACGAACGGGCGCACGACGCTCGCGGCGAACTCGCGCTCGAGGTCGAGGACGTAGTGGGGAACGTCGAGCGCCCAGGCGACGCGCCGTGCGTCCGAAAGATCGTCCGCCGTGCAGCACCGGCCTGTGCGCCCCGGCTCCGACGAGTGGTCCCAGAGCTGCATCGAGAGGCCGATGACCTCGTGGCCCTCCTCCTTCAGGAGCAGGGCGGCGACGGAGGAATCCACTCCTCCCGACATGGCGACGGCGATGCGCATGGCAGAAGGAAGTTATCAGCCCTTCGGGGTGAGGATCAGCATGAGCGTCGAGCCGCCGATCGAGAACTCCGCCTGGTTCTCGATCGCCGCCTCCGTGACGGGCTCGTCACCGACGAGCGTGCCGTTCGTCGACCCCAGGTCGATCAGCGTCACCTTGTCCCCGAAAATCTCGAGCGCCGCGTGCTGCCGTGACACCTCCGGGTCGTCCACGTTGATGTCCGCGTCGCTTCGGCCGATGACGACTCGAGGCTTCTCGATCTCGTAGATCCGCCCCGACTCGGGCCCCGCGATGACGGCGAGCGAGACCCGATAGCCCTCCGGAAGCGAGAGCGCGCCGTCGCGGACGGCGTCCGTCCGGACGAGCCTGCGTTTCGCGGTGGCCGAGTCGGGGGGCTTGTCCGCGGCTTCGGAGAGGCTGCCGACCGTCTCATCCGACGACGCCGGGGACGGGGACTCGAACCCGACGGCGGAGGGCTGCGACTCGTACGCCCCGGTGTTGAAGATCTCGAAGATCGAGAGGCACTTCGTGCAGCGCACCTTCTTCGACGGCTTTCCCGCAAAGCGCGTTTCGTCGTAGCGATAGCGCGAATAGCAGCGATCGCACTCGATGATCATCGCAGCGCGCCTTCCGCCTCCGCGGTGGCTCTCCGGGGAGCCTGCGCCGCGCGAACCGACCGGACGATCTCCGGCACGGCGGCCACGACGGCGTCGACCTCCTCCGCCGTGGTCAGCCGCGAGAGGGAAAAGCGGACGACCTCTCCCGCCTCCTCCTTCCCAAGACCAAGCGAGAGGATCGCCGGTGAGGGAGCGAGGGTTCCGCTCGAGCACGCGCTGCCCGCGGAGGCGGCGATCCCCTCCAGGTCGAGACGGATCAGGACCATCTCCGCCGACGCGTTCGCGAAGCGGATCGCGGACGTGTTGGGCAGGCGGGGGACCTCCCGCGCGAGCACGAACGCGTCGGGCACCGCCGCGACGATCCCGCGCTCGAGGCGGTCCCGAAGAAGGGTCATGCGCGCCGCGTCCCCCTCGAGGCGCTCGCGCGCGAGGCGCGCCGCAACCCCGAAGCCGACGAGCGCGGGCGTGTTCTCGGTGCCCGCGCGGAGCCGCTTCTCCTGCCCGCCTCCCGCCGTGCGGACCGCGAGGCGCACGCCCTTTCGAATGACGAGCGCCCCGGCCCCTTTCGGGCCGTGCATTTTGTGGGCGGAGAGCGACATGAGGTCGACGCCCCACGCTCCAAACGCGAGCGGCACCCGTCCCGCGGCCTGAACGGCGTCCGTGTGGAGGATCGCGCCGGGCGCGGACTCGCGGACGGCTCGCGCGATCTCCGCGATGGGAAACAAAGCGCCGTACTCGTTACTCGCGGCCATGACCGTCACGAGGACGACGTCCCCGCCCAAGGCAGCCGCGGCGAGCCGGGAAGGCTCGAGCCGCCCCGACGGATCCGGATCGACGGTGGACGCCGGACCGAGCCTGTCGACGGCCTCGCGGACGGACGGGTGCTCGGCGCCGGAACGCACGATCCTGCCGGGCCGGCCGTCGGTGGCTCCGAAAACGGCCATGGCGTTCGCCTCCGTTCCCCCGGAGGTGAAAAAGACCTCCCCGGCGCCGCCGCCGGCGAGCCGCGCGACTTCCTCACGGGCTTCCTCCACGGCGCGCCGCGCCCGGCGGCCCTCGGCGTGGATGGAAGAGGGGTTGGCGTAGAGAGCCGCAGCCTCGCCCGCCGCTTCCAGGACCAGCGGATCCAATTTTGTGGAGGCGTTGTTGTCGAGGTAAATCATCCCGTGGGCGGCGCCCGGACGCGCAACTTCGAGTGGCGGACGCGTTGTCCGATTATCGGCCCGATTCCCCCTCGAGGTAAAGCTTGCCTGAAGGAATACCGCGTTCAATGGCGGGGGTTAACATCCGCACAGGATGAAGGTCCTCCTTCGGATCCCGCTTCTGACGCTTCTCTTGGCCGCTGCCGCCTCCTCGGCCCTCGCGGTTCCCGGCGCCCCTCTGTCGAAGAAGGCGGCGCTCGCAGCAATGCCCGAGGAGGAGCGCAAGTGGGTGACGGACTACGTCGCCCCGATCATCACGCCCGAAGAGGAAAAGCTCTTCCTGGAATTGACGGAGGCGCAGCAGCGGGACCGGTTCAAGCAGCGCTTCTGGGCGCGCCGCGAGAGCGTCGGGTTGCCCCGGCCCCTCGGTCCCGGCTACGAAAGGCGCTACGCCGAGCTGCGGGACCTCGCGGCCTCGCAGTACGACGGGATCGGCAGCGACGCCGGACGCATGGTCGTCCGCTGGGGCGAACCGGACTCGCGGCGGGAGCTGACCGAGTGCAGCGAGGTTTTCCGCGAGGCGGAGATCTGGACCTATCGGAACACCTCCGCCAGCTCGAGCCTGGAAGTCCGCCACCTCTTCTATCGGCCCACGCTAGGGGCTGCCCGGAAGCTGTGGACCCCCATCACGCAGCCTTCGGAGATCCTGCAGCCGGCGACCTGCATCGCGAGTCTGGAGGAGCTCTGCCTGTACGGGAAATCCGTTCCGATGATGTCGAGCGATCCGACCTGTCAGGCGAAGACCGCGGGCGGGGGGCCCCTCGCATCCCGGAAGCAGTGCGAGGGCGGATGCGCGGTGGGCCAGGTCGCGCAGGAGATCCAGACGCGCCCCACCGAAGGAAACATGATCCTCCGACCGCCGCCGGTCCCGCTCGAGGATCTCGCCGACCTGCGGGCCCAGTTCGCCGGCGTCGCCACCAAGGGCACCGCGCCCATCGCGTTCGAAGCGCCCTCCGGGCAGCTGGTTCCCGCCGCGTTGAAGCAGTCCGCGCCGGCCCCCGCGCCGGCCGGACCGGCCGTCCAGAATCCTCCCCCTTCGGCGCCCCTTTCAAAGAAGGCCGCCCTCGCCGCGATGCCGGAGGAAGAGCGGAAATGGCTGACGGAGTTCGTCGCTCCGATCATCCTCCCCGAAGAGGAGAAGTTCTTCCTGACCCTGACGGAGCCCCACCAGCGCGAGATCTTCAAACGGGAGTTCTGGGAGCGCCGGGAAGTCCAGGGCCTTCCCGAGCCTCTGGGACCCGGTTACCGCAACCGCTACGAGGAGCTCCGCAACCTCGCGGACACGACGTACGACGGCTGGCGCAGCGACGCGGGCCGCATGGTGCTGCGTTACGGGGAGCCAGCGGAAATCAAGAAGATGGAGAGCTGCGGCCGGGAGTTCCGCGACCTCGAGATCTGGACGATCAACCGCCCCATGCGCGGCACCGCGAAGTACATCTTCTACCGGCCGACCTTCAACGCGCCTCGCAAGATGTGGGTCATCGGGACCAACGAATCGGACGTCTTCGCGCCCGGCTCCTGCCGCAAGAAGTTCTCCGAGCTGGCCCTCGACTGCACCCCCGTTCGGGGCGACCCGTGCAACGGACCGGTCTGCCAGGACGCCTGCGACGTCTTCCGGGCGTGGAGCGAGATCACGGCGCGCCAGGGCAGCCAGATGGGCGGCGAGAACGAGAGAGCCCAGCTCCTCCAGCCGCAGGCGATCTCGACGGAGGGAATGGACCGCACGAAGGAGCGCTTCGCCGGGATCGCGACGCCGGGCGCGAAGGCCATCGGCGTCGAGGGCCCGGGTGACAAGCCCGCCGACAAGCCGGGCGAGAAGACCGCCGCGAAGCCCGCCGCGGCGTCGAGCACGCCCGCGGCCGCGCACCGCAAGCTCTCCAACAAGGAGATCAAGGAGCTCTCGGCGAAGCTCGACCCCAAGTACAAGGAGTTTCTCGCGCTCGTCGAGCTCATCATCACCCCGACCGAGCGCGAGGTGTTCCTCGAGATCGCGGACAGCTACCAGAAGGACAAGTTCATCGACTCCTTCTGGCGGCGGCGCTCGATCGACTCGTCGGGGATCCGGACCGACTACCAGCACGTCTACACGGACCGGGTGAACACGGCGCGCGAGCAATTCAAGAACCTGAACAACGACCGGTCCAAGATCTTCGTGCTGAACGGGCCTCCGGACGGAGTCATCCCGATCGACTGCCAGGACGTCTACGTGCCGCTGCAGATCTGGTTCTACGAGCGGCTCGAGAGCCTGAAGAGCAAGGTGTACCTGATCTTCTACCAGCCCATGGGCATGGGCGACTACAAGCTGTGGACGCCGCTCGACGGCGTCTACGTGCTCCAGGCCGGCGGCGTCGGCGGACTCGCGGGAAGCGTGGCCAGCCGCCAGGTGGACATCACGCGCTGCGCCGAGTACCGCACCGTCAACCAGGCGATTGCGTACACATCCGCCGCCCTGGGCTCCGGACCGATGTCGATGGTGGGCGTTTCGAAGCTCTTCCAGCCGCCCGTCGTCGAGACGGAGGGCGTGGACCAGGTCCTCTCGATGACGACGGAGCTCGCCGCCAACGCGGTGCCGCTGACGGTCGCGAAGCTCGTGCGTTTCCCGGAGCAGCGGTCGAACAAGATCGGCGTCGACCTGTCACTCCTCGTGCCCAAGAAAGACCTGAAGTCGCGCACGCTCGGCGAAGAGCGCTTCTTCAACGTCGACGTCATCGGCGAGGTCGTCAAAGGCGACCGCCTGATCGACAACTTCAAGTACCGGTTCGACGTGCCCGAGGGCGAGGTCAGCGCCGACCGCATCCCGCTGACGGTCCGCCGTTATCTCTACCCCGGGGAGTACAAGCTCATCCTGAAAGTCTCCGACGGCAACCAGAGCGCGGAGGGCCGGATCTCCGAGATGCTCAAGGTGCCGGAGCAGCCGGACCCGCCGACGCCCGAAGAGCTCGCCGCCCGGGCTCAGGGCCGCGCCGTCATCGACAAGACGAAGGAGACCGGGCTCGTGGCGTCGGCGATCTCGCTCCTGCCGATCGCCAAGGAGATCGCAACAGGACTGCAGCGGTTCGAGACGAAAGTGGCCGACGGGATCAAGGCCGTCGACTTCTACCTGAACGGCTCTAAGGTCATGACGAAGACGAGGGCGCCCTTCCAGGCGGACTTGAACCTCGGGCCGCTCCCGCGCAAACAGGTGATCCGCGTCGTCGCTTACGGCGACACGGGCCGCACGGTCGGAGAGGACGAGTACACGGTCAACGAGGGGCGCGACATCTTCAAGGTTCGCATCCTCTCGCCCGAGAAGGGCGCGAAGGCGACGGGGCCGACGCGGGTCGTCGCCGCCGTCGTGACCCCGGAGGGAAAGAACCTCCAGAAGCTCGAGTTCTTCTCGAACGAGTCGCGGGTGGCGACCCTTTACCAGGCGCCGTTCGAGCAGACCGTCAACATCAAGGACGCGAAGTCCCTCGGATACGTGCGGATCATCGGGACGCTCGACGACGGAACGGTCGCGGAAGACCTTCGCTACGTCAACGCGCCGGCCTACATTTCCGAGGTCTCCGTCGACGCCGTCGAGCTGTACACGTCCGTCACCGAGAAGGGGCGCCCGGTCCCTGGCCTCCAGGCTTCCAACTTCAAGATCTTCGAGGACGGGGCGATCCAGAAGGTCGAGTCGTTCGAGTTCGTCAAGAACCTGCCGATCTCGCTCGGCGTGATGATCGACACGTCCGCCTCGATGCTCGAGAATCTTCCGGAGGCAGAGCAGGCGGCGATCTCGTTCCTGGACTATTCGATCGGCTCCAAGGACCGCGCGTTCACGATCTCCTTCGACAACGAGCCGTACATTCTCTCCAAGCTGACGAACCGCAAGGACAAGCTGTATCGCTCGATGGCGGGCCTGCGCGCCGAAGGCTCGACCGCCCTTTACGACGCCATCGTCTTCGGCCTCTACCAGTTCACGGGGGTGAAGGGGAAGAAGGCGCTCATCATCCTGACGGACGGCAAGGACACGACCTCGAAGTTCGATTTCGACACGGCTCTCGAGTACGTGCGCAAGTCCGGGATCTCCGTGTACGGCATCGGGCTGAAGATCTCCGGCGCCGAGCTCGACGTGAAGTACAAGCTGAACAAGCTCGCCAACGTCAGCGGCGGCCAGACCTTCTACGTCGACTCCGCGAAGCACCTCGACGCGGTCTACAGGCAGATCAACGAGGAGCTGCGCAGCCAGTACCTCCTGACTTATTACTCGACGAACGCGACGGGCAAGGAGCAATGGCGCAAGGTCGAGGTCAAGGTCGATCCGAGCGCGCTCCAGGCGCGTACGATCACCGGGTACTACCCGTAGCGGAGGAGAGAGGAAAGAGGAAAGAGGAAAGAGGAAAGAGGAGAGAGGGAAGAGGAGAGAGGGGAGAGGAGAGAGCGGACCTCAGCTGTGACACTCCGGTACCTCTAACCTCTCACCTCTCACCTCTCACCTCTCACCTCTCACCTCCACCTCTCACCTCTCACCTTCCCGTCGTGCTCGTCCTCGCCTCCGGCTCTCCGCGGCGCGCGCTGATCCTGTCGGGGCTCGGCGTGCCGTTCGTCGTCGACCCGCCCGGCGTCGCCGAGGACCTTCTTCCCGCCGAGGCGGCCGGCGCCGCGGCGTCGCGGCTGGCCGCCGCGAAGGCGGCGGAAGTCGCGGCAAGGAGGCCTGACGACTGGATCCTCGCGGCCGACACCCTCGTCTTCTGCGACGGCGCGATCCTCGGCAAGCCGGACGGCGTCGCTTCGGCCGCGGAGATGCTCCGCCGGCTTGCGGGCCGCGAGCACCGCGTCGTGACCGGCATCCGGCTGCGGCGGGGCGCCGCTGCCGGCGAGGAAGAGGTGTGCTGGAGCTCGGTGCGGTTCGGCCCGATGTCGGAGGAGGAGATCGCCTGGTACGTCGGGACCGGCGAGCCGATGGACAAGGCGGGCGCCTACGGAATCCAGGGGCTCGGGTCGCGGTTCGTCGAAGAGATCCGGGGCTCCTACACCAACGTGATGGGGTTGCCGGCGCGGGCCGTCTACCGCCTCATGAGGGGCGCAGGAGATCCCGGTCTCGCGCTTCTCGCTCTTTCTTCCCCCTGAGCTTCATCTCGTACATCCGGGCGTCGGACTGCGACAACGTGCTCATGAAGTCCGCGTCCATGCGGTGCGTCGCCCAGCCCACGGAGAGGGAGGGCTGAACCTGCTCCAGTCCGGGGATCGCCGGTAGACGGCGCGCGAGCTCCTCCGCCTTCTGGGCGGCGGATCCTTCGTCCGTGCGCGGCAGCAGCACGAGGAACTCGTCGCCGCCCCATCGGAAAACGAAGTCCGATTCGCGAACACAGGAGGTCAGATAGTTCGCGACGAACTTCAGAACGTCGTCGCCGGCCTGGTGCCCCTTGACGTCGTTGATCTCCTTGAAGCGGTCGACGTCGGCGAGCAGGACCGAGAGCGAGATCCCGTAGCGGCGGACGTTGGCGAGCTCGCGCTTGATGACGTCGTTGAAGTGGTGCCGGTTGTAGAGGCCGGTGAGCGGGTCGCGGACACCCATTTCCTTCATCTGCTGGTCGGAGTGGAGGAGCTGCTCCATCTCCGCCGCGAGACGCGCCTGGCTCGTCTCGAAGAGCAGAATGATGATGCCGACCGCGATCATCATCTCGAGGAGCATGGCGGCGAAATTGCCGTACTGGAGCGCCTCGGGCATCGAGCCGGGCTCCCGGAAACGCAGGTAGGCGAACCCCACGACCGCCTCCTCGACGCCCCAGAGGAGAAACGAGGTCGAGAGCAGGACGCGTCCGGCGGGTGACCCGGCCGAGATCGCGAAGGACACCGCGGCCGTCACATATCCTGCCGCCACGACGAGGGAGATCGGCGCGGAGTGGCCCGTGGCGCGGCCGGATTCCATGGCCGTCCACCACGCGATGGCGATCACGGGGATCAGCCAGAGAAGCTCGTAGGCGCCCGTGGACGCCCTCTCGTCGCGGAACCTGCGCACGCCCCGGAGCAGGAACATCACGTGTCCGAGGAGCGAGAGGTGGAGCAGGAAGACGTACGGTCGCGGCTCGCCCACGACCGGAATCAGGATCTGGAAGACGAGGCCGCAGAGGAGCAGCGCCCAGGAAGCGATCCAGTCGAGGAACGCGCGGCGGCGGATCTTCTGGTAGAGCAGAAGAAACAGCAGGAACAGCAGGACCGTCCCTGCCGCCTGAATGAGCAAGGAGAATTGGTGGACGGGCATCAATTGAGTGGCCCGAATTTTAACCGATCTCCATTACCCGCCCGAAGGCACCTGATAACTTGAAACCATCGTGGCTCGGCTCGACATCTCCGGAGACGTCGCCGTCGTCGCGCCCTCGAGAGCGGGCGCGCGGTGGGCGGCGCGCGCGCTCGCTTCCCGCCTTCCCCTCGCGCGGCTTCATCCGCTCTCGGAACGCGATTTTCTCCGGAGGGAACCGCTCCTTCCCGTAATCCTCGCCTCGGGGCATGCCGACGCGGACGAGCGCCGCCGTTTCTTCGAGCGCGCGCGCGAACGCCTTCTCTGGACCGCTCCCGCTTCCGACCTGTATGCGGCGATCGAAGGCGTGCTCACCGGGCTCCCCCGCCGCCGGCAGCGCCCCTCGTCGTCCGCGTCGGGCGACTTCGCGACGGCGCTGCTGCTCGAGGGGGAAGTCGGACCGGAACGAACGAAGGCGGCGCTGGCGTCCCCCGTCCGTCGCTGGATCGTCGAGCACCCGGGACGCGTCAAGCTGTCCCCGGGGGAGCTCCGGCGGCTCCGGGATTGCGGCGTCGAGTGGTCGGCGCTCGAGCCCGTCCTTCTTCTCGGGGTGGCGCTCGCAGGCCGGGCCGGCCGGTCGCCCTTTCGAAACTCTCTCGTGTGGCGGATCACGCCGGCCGGTTCGCGAGCGCGCGCACGTAAACCTTCTCCGAGATGAAGAGGTCGAGCATGGCGCGGTCAATCGCGCCGCGCGAAGCCTCCGCGACGAGTATCTCGAGCGCCCGATCGTCCGGAACGGCGCGTTTGTAGGGCCGGTCGCGGGCCGCCAGCGCGTCGTAGATGTCGCTGATCGCGATGGCCCGGACCGGCAGGGGGATCCGGTCCCCCGCGAGGGCTCGCGGATAGCCGGTGCCGTCCAGCCGCTCGTGGTGCGCGTACGCCCACTCGGGCACGCGGGCGAGGTCGGGCGTCCACGGAATCTTGGACAGGAATTGGAACGTCGAAGTGACGTGGGATTCGATCTCGCGCCGCTCCTCCGCGCTCAGGCTTCCTTTGGGGATCGTGAGATAGGCGACCTCCGACGGTTCGATGACGGGGCGGAGCGCTCCCGACGGCCCGCGGTAGGCGAGCCGGGAGAGCCGCAGGACCTCCTCGCCCACGTCGGCCGCCATCAGCGTGGGCTCGTCGGCCGCGGAGACCACTTTCCAGGCGCGTTCGAGGAGAGAGATCCGCTCGGCGAGATTCGCGGCCACCTGCCTGTCGCTCCAGCCCTCGCGCGCCGCCCGCTCCCACATTTCCGCCGCGCCGGAAAGAATCGCCTGGTCGATGCGCGACCGGATCAGCGCGGCGACTCCCACGGGCAGTTTCCTCGCCTTGACGAGCACCTGCTCGCGAACACCCACCTTGCCGAAGTCGTGCAGCACCGCGGCGTAGCGGAGCTCGCGGAGCTCGTCGCGGCCGATGCGAACAGCGGCGAAAGGCCCGGAATCCGTTCGGTCCACGAGCTGCGCGAGCCCACAGGCGAGGAGCGCGACGCGCTCCGAATGGCCCGACGTCGTCGGGTCGCGTTGCTCGATCGCTGTGACCGCCGCGTCGACGAACCCGTCGAAGAGAAGCTTGATGCTCTCCGTCAGCCGCCGGTTCTCGACCGCCACCGCTGCCTGCGCCGCGAGCGCACGCGCCACCTCCTCGTTGTCTGCGTCGAACGGGACGACCTCCACCCGCATGAAGGCCGTGACCGCTCCGTCCGGGATCCCCCGCCGCTGGCGGTTCAACAGCTGGAGCACGCCGATGGTCTCTCCGCGCGGAGTCTTCATCGGAACCGTCAGCATCGAGCGGCTCCGGTATCCGTGCTTGGCGTCGAACCCCGGATCGAACCGGTAGGGAGCGTCCGGCGGAATCCCGGAGACGTCCGGCAGGTTGAGCGGCAGGCCGGTCCGGGCCACGAACCCGGCGATCGACCCGTCGCCGAGCGGGAGGGAGCGCTCGACGAAATCGAAACGGACGGAGTCGTTCTGCGCCTTGACGAAACGCAGAACGGGCGCGCCCGCCTCCTCGTCGACGAGGTAGAGACTCCCCGCGTCGGCGGCTGTCAGAGCACGCGCGCGCGAGAGGATCGTCTCGAGGAGTCCGTCGCGGTCGCGCTCCGCGGAGAGGGCGACGCCGACGTCGACGAGCGCGCGGATTTCCTGAGACCGGTTCGCGAGCGACCGCCGGGCGCGCGTCGAGATCGCCCTCTCCTCGAGCACGCGAAAAAGTGAGCGGACCCCGCGCACGAGGTGATGCGGAGACGGATTCGACGGAAGGGAGAAGTAGACGCGCGCCGACCAGAAGGGGTCGAGAACGCCCGGGCCGTCCGCGTCGCCGAGCACGAGCACGCCGATGCGGTCCGCGCCCTCCCCCACGTCGGCACGGGGCGGTTCGCCGAGAGCCGCGCCGAGGGAGCGGTCGAAGAGGACGACGGCAACCTCGTCGGCACGCAGCCTCCAGTTCGGCTGGAACGGCCGGGGC
>JALZAT010000031.1 GCA_030948185.1 Acidobacteriota bacterium | reverse complement strand
GTCCTCGAAAGCGCCAGCCGTCCGGCGTCTGCCGCGCGGGACCGCGGCCGGAGCGCGCCTCGGGCTCGGTGGGAGCGCTCGGCGCGGCGGGTGCCGCTTCCCCGGACCTGCCGCGGAATCGCCAGCCCTCTTCGGACGCCCGGACGGGCCCGCGATCGATCGCCTCCGGACGGCCCTGCTGCGTGCCACGCGGAACCTCGAGGTTTCGGGAAGGCGCGGGGGCGATGGGGGAGACCCCGGAAGGAGCGAGCACCGCAGCGCCGCGTCCTCGCGGATCGAACGTCGGCCGCGCCCGCTCGACGCCCACGCCTCGCGGCGCGAGGTCGGCGGCGGCGGGACCGGCGAGCCTGCCTCGATCGGCGACCACCGATCGGTCACGCAGCGCCTCGACGGCGGAGGCGGGCAACGTGCGTTCGCGTCCGAGAATCGGAGCGAGGCGGCCGGCATCCGGTGTCGCGCCGCGTTCGATGACCCGGGGCGCCTCGCGCACCCAGTTGCTGACGGCTTCGCGCCCTTCACCGGGCCGTGCCGGCACCACGATCGGACGGGACGAGATCGCGACCTGACCTCCGAGGCGCTCGCCGAGCCGCGAGCCCGGGATCACTTCCGCGCGCCCGCGGCCTGCGAAGCCGCCGCTGTTCTGGAAGTTCCAGCCGCGGAAGTCGACCTGGTGCGGGTTGAACGTGCCGTGGACGGCCAGGTACGTGTTCGGCCTGTTCCATCCCCATCGACGGTAGTAATTGTCCCACCAGGGGGAGAAGCCCGAGTACCAGCCGATCGGGCACCAGCCGACGTAACCGGGCGAGTACGCCCAGTAGACCCACGCGGGCGAATACACGCTCGCGGGCGACCAGCACCAGCGGCTCGCCGAGGCGTCGAAGAACCAGTTGCCGTAGTGGAACGGCTGCCAGCCCCACGGATCGCCGGACCACCACGTGAGCCCCGCGGGCGTGTAATACCAGCTGCCGACGCTGTACGGAGCCCAGCCGGCGTCCACGCGTGGGGACCAGACGTAACTCGAATACGTGTTGTTGTAGCTCCAGTCTCCATAGGCGTCGAGAGCTTCGACGTCGCCGGAATACTCGGGATCGACGTAGCGCGCCGAGACGCTTCGGGTCTCGGAGAGCTGGTCGAGCCGGTCGGCGGCCCAGATGTCGAAGCGGTCGCGCGAGAAGGAGCCCCGCTCGATCTGCGCCTCTTCATCTTCGCGCGCGACGAGGTACTGCCCCGCCCGAAGCTTGTAGGAGCCCGCCGGCGTCTTCACGTCCACGTTGCCGTACCGGCCGATCACGACGGTTCCGCGGCGCGAGTCCACGTTCACGCGCACACGAGACCCGGGGGACAGGTAAACGGTTGCGTCCTCCGTGTCGACCCGCGGAATTTCTTCCTCGCTCGCGCCGGTCGCCGCGAGGACGACCGATCCCTCGAGCAGCCGCACGGCGGAAAAGTCCGCTTCCTCTCCCTGCTGCGCGTACAGCGAATCGAAATGGACGCGCGAGCCGCCGCCGACGTGCAGAATGTTTCCATCCGCCAGGCCGATCTCGGCGCGACCCGCCTCAGCGACGATCATCTCGTCGCCGGCAGAAATCGGCATGTTCCGGCGCGCGTCGACGCGCCCGTTCCAGCGCGAGGCCACGGTCACGTCGCCGACCAGCCCCCGGATGTACGAGTAGCCGCTTCGGCGGGAGTCCTGCTGCGGCCCCTCTTCGGCCCGGGCTCGCGGCGCAGCGAACGCAAGCGCAAGCGCAAAGCAGACGAAGAGGAAGTGGGCGGCGGAAAGGCGCGTATTGAAGAGCCGGGATCTCATTCGTGTTCCTCCGACACATCCTGAGAGGAGCGATCCTTGTGCCACGGCGGCGGCTTGCGGTGCAGGTCAGGATGTGCTCAAAATGAAAGACTTATGAGCCGATACGGGAAAGGCGCGGCCGGGCCGCTGTCCATTCGCGGAGACAGATTCGCGGCTGCGGAGGACACCGCCGGTGCCGCTTTGGGCAATCGATGATCCGCGACCTCGTCCGTTACGGCGACCCGCGGCTCCTCGCGCCCAACGCGGAGGCGGACCCCGCCGCGCCCGGGTTCCGAGACCTGCTGGACGACCTGGTCGCGACGTGCCACGCCGCGCCGGGGGTCGGCCTCGCGGCCCCGCAGATCGGCGTCAACCTGCGGGTCGCCGTGATCGATCTCTCCGTGGGCTCGCGGCCGGACGGAGTCGTCGTCCTCGTCAACCCGGTCCTGCTCGATGCCGACGGCGAGCAGAAGGAGGAGGAGGGCTGCCTCTCCATTCCCGACCTGACCGAGCGCGTCGTTCGCCCGGCGCGCGTCCGCGTTCGGGCCGCCGACGAGGCGGGAGTCGTTCGCGAGGTCGTGGGGGAGGGTCTCATGGCGCGGGCGCTCGTCCACGAGACGGATCATCTGAACGCCGTCCTCTTCGTCGACCGCCTCCACGGCTTGAAGAGACAGCTCACCTGGAAGAAGATCGCCCGCCGCAAAGAGAAGGGGCTCTGGTGAAACTTTTCAACACGCTGGGGCGGCAGCTCGAAGACGTCCATCCGATCGAACCGGGACACGTCCGGATGTACACCTGCGGGCCGACCATTTACAACGTGGCCCACATCGGGAACCTCCGCACGTTCCTCTTCGAGGACGTCCTGCGCCGGTCCCTGAAGCTGTCCGGTCTTCGCGTGACGCAGATCATGAACCTGACCGACGTCGACGACAAGACGATCCGGGGCGCGGCGGAAGTGGGACTGTCGCTCGGGGACTTCACGGAGAAGTACGCGCTCGAGTTCTTCCGCGACCTCGGCACCCTCGGCATAGAGCCCGCGGAGGAGTACCCACGCGCGACCGCCCACGTGCCGGAGATGATCGCGCTGATCGAGAAGCTCCGCGAGCGCGGGCACACGTACGAATCGGACGGCACGGTCTGGTTTCGCATCGCGACGTTTCCGGATTACGGCAAGCTCTCGCTGATCGACCTGACGCAGATGCGTCGCGGGGATCGCGTCGCGGACGACGAGTACGAGAAGGAAGACGTCAAGGACTTCGCGCTCTGGAAGGCCGCCAAGCCGGGAGAGCCCGCGTGGGAATCTCCGTACGGAGCCGGCAGGCCGGGATGGCACATCGAGTGCTCCGCGATGTCGATGAAGTACCTCGGCCCGCACTTCGATATCCACACGGGCGCCGTGGACAACATCTTTCCCCACCACGAGAACGAGATCGCGCAGAGCGAGGGGGCGACGGGTCAGAAGTTCGTCGACCTGTGGGTCCACGCCGAGCACCTGATCGTCGACGGCGAAAAGATGTCGAAGTCGAAGGGCAACACGTACACCCTGGCGGACGTCCTCGCGCGCCGCAACGACCCCGCCGCCGTGCGCTACCTCCTGCTCTCCGTTCCCTACCGCAAGAAGCTGAACTTCACGTGGGAGGGACTGACCGGCGCCGTCACCGCTGTCGAGCGGTTCCGGGCCGCCGCGACGCGATTTCGCGAGGCCGCCTCGTCGGCGGGTTCGAAGGCGGGGTCGTTCGACGGCGCCGGACGGGCGAGCGCGTTTCTCGCGAGTTTCCGCGCCGCGCTCGAGGACGACCTGAACACCCCCGAAGCGCTCGGCGCGCTCTTTCCTTTCCTGCGGGAGGCCAACGCGGCGCTCGACGAGGGCGCGCTCGACGCCCGGGGCGCGGCGGCCGCGCTCGCCGCCCTCGAGTCCGCCGACCGTGTTCTCGGCGTGCTGCCCGCGCGCGCGGAAGTCCTTCCGGCGGAGATCGAGGCGCAGATCGAGGCCCGCAACGAAGCGCGCAAGCGGCGCGATTTCGCGGAGGCGGACCGGATCCGCGCCGCCCTGGCCGCGAGCGGAATCGTGCTCGAGGACGGACCGAAGGGGACGAGGTGGAAGAGGGGGTAGGGAAATCAGTTATGAGTTCTGGGTTCAAGACTCCAAACTCATGACTCCAAACTCAATACTCAACGCTTGACAGCCTCCGACGGCACCAAATACCCTCATCCGCGTGAATCTCTCTTCTGTCGTCCCTTCCTGGTGGCGTCCCGCAACAATGCGGTAGGGCGATTCCCGCCCTGCCGAGTCGATCGGCCGGGGCAGAGCGAAACGAATTCTGAGAACCCCCGGCCGAAAAGGTCCGGGGGTTTTTTGTTTTGAGCGAGCGCGTCCTCGATCTGCCGGCCCACGTGGCCTCTCTTGCCCCGCGCGATCTCGCGGATGCGCGGCGGCTCGCGCTCCTCGTTCCCGCCGGCGCGGGCGCGATCGAGTACCGCCTCGACCTCGCTTCGGAGAGGATCCCCGTCGACTCCCTGCTGGCGCTCGACCCCCGTCCCGTCCTCGCCACGTGGAGGTCGACGCGGGAAGGGGGGCGTTTCACGGGATCCGCTGAGGAGTACCGATCGCTCGTGCGCGAGGCGTACGAAGCCGGGGCGCTCGTGGACGTCGAGCACGCGTCGGGCATCCTTTCCGACCCGGCGTTCCTCCGGGAACGGCGGCGGGTGATCTCGAGCGCGCACTTCCCGTTCGGCCTGCCGGCGGACGCCACCGAGCTCGTGGAATCGATGTCGTCGTCCGGAGTTCTCGCGGCAAAGCTCGTCGCCGGAGCCGCCGACCTCGCGTCCTCGCTCGCGATCGCCGGGCTCCAGGCGGTGGGAAGGCTCGGCGCCGCCGCGATCTTCCCCATGGGCCCCGCGAGCGCTCCGGGACGCGTGCTCTCCGCCCACCTCGGAGCCGCGCTCGTCATCGGTTCCGTCGAGGCCAGGACGGCCCGTGGCCAGCTTGCGCTCGCCGACCTCCTGGACGTCTACGGGACCGGGACGCCGCGCCGTCCGGGTGCCCTGTTCGGGATCGTCGCCGCCGATCCCGGAAGAAGCCTCTCGCCCCGCGTGCACAACGGGCTCTTCCGCTCCAGGGACCTGCCGTGGCTCTACCTTCCGCTTCCCGTCTCCGATTTCGAGCGCGAGCGTCCGCACGAGCTCGAGGGCCTCCCCGCTCCGTTCCACGGGTTCTCGGTCACCCGCCCGTGGAAGGAGGCCGCGGCGCGTGCAGGCATCCCATCCGAAGACGTGCGGGCGTCCGGGGCCGCGAACACGCTGCGCTTCTCCCACACGAGGTGGCGCGCCGAGAACACCGACGTCGACGGGATTTTCGACCCGCTCGCCGATCACGACACAGGGGAGGGTCGCTCCGCCGTCGTCCTGGGTGCGGGAGGCACGGCACGCGCGGCGATCGTCGCGGCAAAGCGGATCGGGTACGAGGTCGCGGTGTCCAGCCGCCGCGACGAGGCGGCGGACGCGCTCGGCGCGGAAATGAAGATCGACTCCGTCGCGTGGTCCGACCTTCCCGCCACGGAGGCGGACCTGTACGTCAACGCGACGCCCGTCGGGTCCTCGGACGACGATCCCTCCGCAATTCCCGAGCGGGTCCTCGAGAACCGGCCGCTGGTGTTCGACTGCGTGTACCGGCAGGACGGCGAAACGGCGACGATCGCGGCCGCGCGCCGGTTCCGGTGTCCCTTCGTCCCGGGCCTCGCGATGTTCGCCGCCCAGGCCGTGCGGCAGGCGCGCCTGTTCGGGATCGAAGACGCCCGCCTCCCGGAAGTCGAGGCGCTTCTCCCCGGGGCGCCAGCATGAGCGGGCGCGAGGAGGAGCGCGCGGCATTCTCACTCCTCGCGGCGAAGGGCCGCCCGGCTCCCGTGGCGCGCGTCTTTCCCGCGGACTCCCTCACTCCCGTGATGCTCTTCCGGCGCATGCGCGCGTCCGGCGCGGAGTGCTTCCTGCTCGAGAGCGTCGAGGGGGGAGAGTCGATTGCGCGCTACACGTTTCTCGGCTGCGGTCCGACCGCGCGGCTGACGGCGACAGGCTCGGCAATCGAGATCGAGGACGCGTCCGGCGTGCGATCCGCCTCCGGTCCGCTGCTGCGCGAGCTCGAACGGCTCGCGATCCGCGAGGGTTTCGCGAGGGATCCCTCGCTCCCGCCCCTCTCGTCCGGGGCCGTCGGGTTTCTCGGGTACGACGCCGTGCGCGCGTTCGAGAAGATTCCCGACCGGCATCCCCGAGACGGGCGGATTCCGGACGCGGTGTTCCTGCACTTCGAGTCGATCGCGGCCTTCGACCACGCCCGGCAGACGCTGCTGCTTCTGACCGACGTGGATCCTTCCGCGGGCGCCGCGGCCGCCTGGCAGGCCGTCGAGCGACTCGACGCGCTCGAGGCGCTCGTTGCGGCCGATGACCCCGCCCCGTGCCACGCCCCCGGCACGAGCACGGGCTGGTCGCCCGTCCCCGGCTCCAACCGGGAGGACTTCCTCGCGCGGGTCGCGCGCGCCCAGGAGCTGATCCGCGAGGGGGAGATCTACCAGGTCGTGCTCTCGCAGCGCTGGACGGGCGAGCTCGACGTGGACGCGTTCGAAGTGTACCGGGCCCTGCGGATGTTGAACCCGTCTCCCTACATGTTCTATCTCGAGACGCGGGAGGCGGTCGTGTTCGGGGCCTCGCCGGAGATGCTCGTCCGCTGCCGGGGAGGCCGTGTCGAGACGAGGCCGATCGCGGGCACGGCGCCGCGCGGCGCCACGGCGGAGGAGGACCAGGCGCTCGCGGAGCGGCTGCTGGCGGATCCGAAGGAGCGCGCCGAGCACGTGATGCTCGTCGACCTCTCACGCAACGACGTGGGGCGCGTCTCCCGCATCGGCTCGGTGAAGGTGCCGCGCTACGCGTCGGTCGAAAAGTACTCGCATGTCCAGCACATCGTCTCGGAAGTGGAAGGAGAGCTCGCGCCCGGGCGCACGGCGGCCGACGCGCTCGAAGCGTGCTTTCCCGCGGGCACGCTCACGGGGGCTCCGAAGATCCGCGCGATGGAGCTGATCGACGAGCTCGAGCCGGTCCGCCGGGGCGTGTACGGCGGGGCCGTCGGCTACATCGATGCCACGGGCGACCTCGACGTGGCGATCGCGATCCGAACCGCCGTCGTCGAGGGATCCGTTTGCCGGATCCAGGCGGGCGCCGGGATCGTCGCGGACTCCGTCCCGGAGAGCGAGTACCGAGAGTGCGAGAACAAGGCCGCGGCCCTCTTTCGCGCCGTCGATCGCGCGCGCGAGTGGGCCGCATCGGCCGCGCGGCATCGCGGCGAGCGCCTGGGCTTTGGGATGTCCCGATGATCTTGATCGTCGACAACTACGATTCGTTCACCTACAACCTGGTCCAGGCGGTCGGCGCGATCGACCCGGATATCGTCGTCGTCCGCAACGACCGCTTCGAGCCGGATGAGGCACTCGACCGCAAACCCGACGCCGTCATCGTCTCGCCGGGCCCGGGCCGGCCCGAGGGCGCCGGCCGGACGATGCCGCTGATCCTCGAGGCGGAACGGCGGGGGATCCCGCTTCTCGGCGTGTGTCTCGGCCATCAGGCGATCGGCGCCTGCCATGGCGCGGTCGTCGAGCGAGCCCCGCAGCCCCGCCACGGGAAGAGCTCTACCGTGCACCACGACGGAACGGGCCTCTTCGACGGGATCGACGCTCCGTTCGAAGCGGCGCGGTACCATTCGCTGGTTGTCCGCGAAGACACCCTTCCTCCGGAAATCGCCGTCACCGCGCGGAGCGCCGACGGCCTCGTGATGGCCCTCGCGCATCGATCGAGGCCCGTGTTCGGACTCCAGTTCCATCCGGAGTCCGTGCTCACGCTCGAAGGGCCCGCGATCCTCGCCAACTTCCTGCGACTGGCCGGCCGATGACCCCGAACGTCGCGGAAGCCCTCAAGGTGGTCGCCGCCCGCAAGGCGCTCTCGCGCGATCTCGCGGAGCGCGTCTTCCTCGATCTGATGGATGGCAAGGCGACGGAGGCCCAGAAGGGCGCGCTGCTGCTCGGGATCGCCACGCGGGGCGAGACCTCGGACGAGATCGCGGGAGCGGTCTCGGCGCTCCGCGCGCGGATGCGCCGTGTCGAATCCAGGCGTTCGCCCCTTCTCGACACATGCGGCCCGGGAGGCCTCGGCCGGGACCTCTTCAACCTGTCGACGGCCGCCGCGATCGTCGCCGCGGGCGCCGGCGCGTCCGTCGCGAAGCACGGCAACCGCTCAATCTCCTCCCGGGTGGGATCGGCGGACGTCCTGTCGGCCTGCGGCGTCACCGTCGACCTCACTCCGGAAGCCGCGGGACGGGTCCTCGACGACGTGGGGCTCGTCTTTCTCTTCGCTCCCTCTTTCCACCCGGCGATGAAGGAGCTCGGCACGGTCCGCCGCGAGCTCGGCGTGCGCACGATTTTCAACGCTCTGGGTCCGCTCGCGAACCCCGCGGGCGCGCGGCGGCAGCTGATCGGCGTCGGCCGGCCGGAGCTCGTCTCTCTCCTGGCCGACGCGCTGGCGTCTCTCGGCGCGGAGCGGGCGGTCATCTTTCACTCCGCCAACGGGCTCGACGAGTTCGTTCCCGGCGTCGAAGCGGAGGGGATCGAAGTCCGCGACGGATGGACGCGCCCGTGGCGACTGGAGACCGAACGGATGCCGCGCGGGTCGGTCGACGTGGCAGAGCTCCGCGGCGGTGACGCGGCCGCCAACGCGGAGATGCTCCGCCGGCTCCTCGACGGGGAGCGGGGCCCGCGGCGCGAGGCCGTCCTCTGGAACGCGGCCGTCGCCCTGACCGTCGAGGGTAGCGCGTCGGATCCGGCGGATGGCTACGAGAGGGCCGCGGCGGCGATCGACGGCGGGGGAGCGGGAGAGCGGCTCGCGTTTCTCCGCGCGGAATCGGCGGCCGCCGCCAGGGGCACTCCGTGAGCGAGGGCGTTGGCGTTCTGGAGCGCATCCTCGCGGACAAGCGCGCCCGGCTCGCGCGCGGGGAATACGCGGCGCCGGCCGCCGCGCCCGAGGGGCAGCCGGACGTACCCAGGCCGGACGGGGCGCGCTTCGTCGCCTCGCTCCGGGAACCGGGCGTGCGGATCGTGGCCGAGATCAAGGCGAGGTCGCCGTCCGCGGGGGAGATTTTGCCCGGTGCGGACGGGAAGGTCGAGACGATGGCGCTCGCCTACCGGCGCGGCCACGCTGCCGCGATCTCCGTCGTGGTCGAGGAGGACCACTTCGGGGGAAAGCCCGGCTGGCTCGCGCGCGCGAAGCGGATCTCCGGCCTTCCGGCGCTTTGGAAGGACTTCGTCGTCGCGGAGAACCAGGTCGCGTTTGCCGCCGCGCACGGCGCCGACGCCATCCTGCTGATCGTCCGCGCGCTTTCCGATACGGAGCTCGCGGGCCTCGCGGCGGCCGCGAAGCGGGAGCGCCTCGCCGTCGTCGCCGAGGCGCACGACGCGGCCGAGGCGGAACGCGCCGCTGCGGTCTCCCCGGACGTCATCGGCGTCAACGCGCGCGACCTCGGTACCTTCGCGACCAGCCTGGACACGCTCGAGGCGATCGCTCCGAAGCTTCCCGCGGGGCCCGTGCGCCTCGCGGAAAGCGGGATCCGCACGCGGGAAGACGTCCGGCGCCTGCGCGCGGCGGGGTACGAAGCGTTCCTCGTCGGAGAGACTCTGCTGCGATCCGAGGATCCCGAGGAAACCCTCCGGGAGCTGCGCGCATGACCCCTACCGAAGTCAAGATCTGCGGCTTGACGCGTCCCGAGGACGTCGCGCTCGCGTGCGAGCTCGGCGCGAGATGGCTCGGCTTCAACTTCGCCGCGGAGTCCCCGCGCCGGGTCGGCCTCAACCGCGCGAGAGAGCTCGCGCTCGCGTCGCTCGCCTCTCCGGGAACGGGTCGCGTGGGCGTCTTCGTCCGGGAGAGCCTCGACGAGATCCGCAGCGCGGTCGCCGCCGCATCCCTCGACGCCGTCCAGGTCCACCGCCCCCTCCGCGCGCAGGACGTGGAGGAAATTCCGCGGCCGGTCTTCGCCGTGGTCCACGTCGCGGGCGCGCCGCTCGACGTCCCCGCGGCCGGGTCCCTGGAGCGGTGCCGCGCCGTGTTCTTCGACTCCGCAGCCGGATCCGCGGATGGAGGCACGGGCCGCGCCTTCGACTGGTCCCTTCTGGAGGGCCGGCGCTGGCCGGTGCCCTTCTTCCTCGCCGGGGGGCTCACGCCGGAGAACGTGGGCGCGGCGGTCGCGCGGCTGCGGCCCGCCGGAGTCGACGTCGCTTCGGGCGTCGAGTCGGCTCCCGGGATCAAGGACCGGGAGCGCATGGTCCGCTTCTTCGAGGCGGTGAAGGAGGCGGATGAGAATAAGGAGTAAGCGCTCCTCTCCCGCGGGGAGAGGGAGCAGAAGCCCCTCACCCCGCCCCTCTCCCGCCGGGAGAGGGAGCAGAAGCGGCTACTACGGGGAGTTCGGCGGCCGGTTCGCGCCCGAGACGCTCATGGCTCCTCTCGAAGAGCTCGAGACGGCGTGGAAGCGCTGGCGCCGCGACTCGGGTTTTCGAGCCGAGCTCTCGGGGCTTCTCCGCAACTACGCCGGCCGGCCCACGCCGCTCACGGTCGCGGACAACCTGACGCGCGAGGCCGGCGGAGCGAGAATCGTCCTGAAGCGCGAGGACCTCCTCCACACGGGCGCGCACAAGCTCAACAACTCGCTCGGACAGGTGCTCCTCGCGAAGCGGATGCGAAAGTCCCGCGTCGTGGCGGAGACCGGCGCCGGGCAGCACGGGGTGGCGACCGCCGCCGCCGCGGCGAAGCTCGGCATCCCGTGCCGCGTCTACATGGGAGTCGTCGACATGGCACGCCAGGCGCCGAACGTCTCCCGGATGCGCCTCCTCGGAGCGGAGGTCGTTGGAGTCGAGTCGGGATCTCAGACGCTCAAGGACGCCATCAACGAGGCGATGCGCGACTGGACCGAGAACGTCGCGACCACGCACTACGTGCTCGGATCCGCCCTTGGTCCCCATCCGTATCCGTCCATCGTCCGGGAGCTGCAGTCGGTGATCGGGCGGGAAGCCCGCGCGCAGTTCCGGCGTCTCGCGGGACGGGATCCTCGCGCGGCGGTCGCGTGCGTCGGGGGAGGTTCCAACGCGATCGGGCTCTTCTCCGCCTACCTCGCCGGCAAAGTCGCCCTGTGGGGCGTCGAGGCGGGAGGCCGCGGCGCCGGCCCCGGAGAACACGCGGCGCGTTTCGGCGCCGGCGGTGGTTCGGTCGGCGTGCTCCACGGCACGCGCACGATGCTGCTGCAGGACGCGGACGGCCAGGTCCTGCCGACGCACTCCGTCTCGGCGGGCCTCGACTATCCGGCCGTCGGTCCCGAGCACGCCGACCTCGCGCTGCGCGGCCGGGTGCGTTACGTGCGCGTCGGCGACGAAGAGGCTCTCGACGCCTTCGAGGCGCTGTCGCGGACGGAGGGCATCATCCCGGCGCTCGAGAGCGCCCACGCGGTCGCCTTCGCGCTGAAGCTGGCGGCGGACATGCCTCGCGCCGCCTGGATCCTCGTCAATCTTTCGGGCCGCGGCGACAAGGACCTGGCGGAAGTCGGCCGGCTGCGCGCCGAAGCGGACGACCCGGGAGCGCCATGAGCGCGGCGGCGGCGTCCTCGCAACCGCCCCGCGGAGCCGGCGCGGCGGGGACGGAACCCCGCATCGCGTCGGCGTTCGCTCAGGCGGCGGCGCAACGGCGCGCGGCGTTCATTCCCTACCTGACCGCGGGCGACCCGTCCGCCGACGTCACGGTCGAGACGGCCATCGCCCTCGAACGGGCGGGCGCGGACGTGCTCGAGCTGGGAGTTCCCTTCTCCGACCCGATCGCGGACGGTCCGGTGCTGCAGCGCTCGGCAGCGCGCGCCCTCGCCGCGGGCGGGTCGCTCTCCCGGGTTTTCGAGATGGCCGGCAGGATCCGGGCGCAGACGGGCCTCGCGCTGGTGCTGTTTTCCTACCTGAATCCGCTGCTGCGGTCCGGACTCCCGGAATCGGCCGCCGAAGCCCGCCGCGCCGGTTTCGACGGGGTCCTGGTCACGGACCTTCCGCCCGAGGAGGCCTCCGCGTACCGCCCCGCCTTGACCCGAGCGGGTCTCGACACGATCTTCCTGGTCTCGCCGACCTCGCCGCCCCGCCGGATGCTCGCCGCTGCCCGCCTGTCCACCGGATTCCTGTACGTCGTCTCGCGGTCGGGGATCACGGGGGCGCGGACGGCGCTCGACCCCGAGCTCGCCCGGACGGCGGCGAGGGCCCGCCGCGCCGCGCCGCGGCTGCCACGCGCGATCGGCTTCGGGATCTCGACTCCCGAAGCGGCGAGGGTCGCGGCCGGGATGGCCGAGGGCGTCGTCGTGGGGTCCGCCCTGGTCCGCGCGGGGGAGGAGGCCGTCCTCGCCGGGAGGGACCCGGCCGCCGCCGTCGCGACGCTCGCGGCCCGGCTTGCCGCCGCCTGCGTCCGGACGCGTCCCGAATCCGCGGGGTGACGGCGGCCCTTGTGACGACCGCGACCGCGACCGCGACCCGGACCGAGGGCAACTACCTCAAGCTTCTGAAGCGGGGCGACCTCTCCCGGGAGGCCCTCGAGGAGATCCTGGCGGACCGCGCCGCGCGCCGGTTTCACGCGGTCCGCCGCGCTCTCGCCGGACACCCGCGGACCCCCCGCCGCGAGGCCCTCTCGCTCGTTTCGACGCTCTACTGGCGTGACCTGGCGCACCTTTCCGCCGACGTCCGGGTCCATCCGGAAGTGCGCCGCGCGGCCGACCGGGACCTGTTGAGAAGGCTGCCGGACCTGGCCCTCGCCGAGAGGGTCGACCTCGCCCGGACGGCGGGCCGTGGAACCCTGCAGGCCCTGCGGTTCGACCGGGAGCCCCGGGTGATCGCGGCGGTCCTCGACAACCGGTTCGCGACCGAGCCGGACGTCGTCCAGGCCGCGGCGAACCCCGACGGGGCCCCGGAGGCCCTGGCCGTGATCGCCTCCCACCCCCGGTGGAGGCTTCGCCGGGCCGTCCGGAGCGCCCTCCTTCGCAACCGCTTGCTTCAAACCGGCGCAGGCCTGTCCCTTTTGACAGTCTCCCGCGACCTCGAACTCCGGGAGCTGCTCGAGAGTCCGTCCCTCGCGAGGATTCTTCGCGCGTGCGCGGAAAGAGTTCTTGCGGAACGCAGGAGCGGGGTCTAGCATCTACTTTCACAAGTTCGGGGAAAAGGCAGCCAATGAACGATTCTCCCGAGCTCGGGTTCGGCGAAGAGCTGCGACGCGAGCGCCAAATTCGGGGTATTTCTCTCGAGGAGATCTCCTCCGCGACGAAGATTTCCGTTCGTCTTTTGAGCGCTCTCGAGCGCGGCGACGTCAAGCAGCTCCCCGCTCCTGCCTTCACCCGCGGATTCATCCGCGCCTATTCCACGCACCTGGGAATCGACGCGGACGAGAAGGTCAACGCGTATCTCTCCGATCTGACCGGCGAGCCGCATGACGTCGCGTCGAAACGGCCGCGGCCCCGGTCCCGGTTCTGGCGGGGCCGCCGCGGAAACGCGGGAATGATGGTGGCATTCGTGGGAGGAGTTCTCCTCGTGCTCGGGTTCATCGCGAATCCGCAGCGCCGCGATCGCGAGCGTCCGACGGCGAAGATCGTTCCGCCGCGTGCGGTGCCGGTCGCCTTCAAGAACGTCGCGATCTCCATCGAGCCGACTCCGCTGCTCCAGTCTGAGACCGCCGCGGTCCGGAAGGCCGCCGTCTCTTCCGCTCCCGTCTCTTCCGCTGTCATCGCGCCGATCTCGCTGAAGCTCGACTTCGAAGAAGACTGCTGGGCGAAGATCGACGCGGACGGGACCACCGTCTTGAACGCGTTCGTCCATCGCGGAGAAACCCGGAGTCTCGAAGCGAAAGCGGGATTCCGCGTGACGCTCGGCAACGCCGGCGGGGTGCGGGTCAGCGTGGACGGACACGCGCTCGATCGTCTCGGCGCCGCGGGAGAAGTGGTTCGGGATCTGCCCCTGCCCGCCGCGTCGACCCGGGGCTGACTCTCCCCTTGGCTCAGGATTCCCCGGCGCCCGACGATATCGTCTCGTTTCTCCGCTCCGGACAGGCGCCGCTCGAGATCCGGCAGTTCGCCGCGCGCGGGCTGCTCCCACTCGACCGAAACGACCAGACCCGCGCGCTTCTCCTCGTCGCGGAAGACGAAGACGCGGAGACGGCGGAGTCGGCGCGAGCCGCTCTCCGCGAGGTCGGCCACGACGAGCTCTCGCGGTTCATTCTCGATGGAGCGCCGACGGGAGAGGAGCTCGACGGCATCGCGCTCCACACGCAAGACCCGTTCGTCCTGGAACAGGTGATCCGCCACAAAGACGTCTCCGACGTGACGCTCGATCGCCTCGCGCGGACGGTGGAGGGCGCGCCGCAGGAAGCGTTGATCATCAATCAGGTCCGCCTCATCCGGACGCCTTCTCTGATCGACGCCCTCTTCGAGAACCCGTCGCTGACCCCCGACGGCCGCCGCCGCCTCCTCGAGGTGCGGGAGGAGTTCTTCGACAAGGAGGATCGCAGGCGGGAGAGCGAGCAGGCGCGCGGGGATGAAGCGATCGATCCAGAACTCGCCGAAGAGATCGCCGCGTCGCTCGCCGCAGCCGAAGCGGAAGAAGTCCGGATCAAGGGGCGGCGCGGCAAGCCGTCCCCGGATCTCGAAAAATCACTGACGACGGGCGCCGCTTACAAGCGCATCTCGACGATGACCGTTTCGCAGAAGATCAAGCTCGCGTACAGCGGCGGCAAGGAGGAGCGCCGCATCCTGATGGGCGACTCCAACAAGCTGATCGGCGCCGCCGTGCTCAAGTCGCGCGGCCTGACGGTCAACGAGGTCGAGTCGTACTGCTCCATGCGGCATCTCGACGAGGACATCTTTCGAAAGATCGCCGAAAGCCGGGAGTGGATGCGCCGGCCGCCAATTGTGCTGGCGCTCGTCAAGAACCCGAAGGTGAACATCTCGGTGACCCTTCCGCTGATCAAGCGGCTGAACGAGAGGGATCTCAAGACCATCATGCGGGACACGAACCTCCCGGAGGGGATCCGGATCTCGGCCCGAAAGCTCTTCAAGGTCCGGCGGCGGTAGCCTCGCGAGGCGGTGCGGGCGGGCCTGCGCGCCCCTTTTCTTGCCGGAACCCGCCGATTCCCGTATGTTAATCTTTTGAGTAACTTCGGACGCGAGACAAGGTCAACGAATGCCCCGAGATGTCGACTACTACGAGCTGCTGGGTGTCTCCCGAGACGCCTCGGAGGTGGATATCCGTGAACGGTTCCGGGCCCTCGCGCGGGAGGCTCACCCCGACCGAGCTCCGAAAGAGCGCCGGGGGGAGGCCGAAGCCAAGTTCCAGGAGCTCGCCGAGGCCGTCAACGTGCTGACGCACGCGGAGCGGCGCAAGGTCTACGACTTCGAGCTCTCGATGCTCACCGCCTCGAGCGCCGGCCACCAGGGGGACGACATGGTCGCCTCGAACTATGTGGCCCAGGGCATCGTGGCCTACAAGGAACAGAAGTACGCGGACGCGGCGGGGAACTTCCAGCTCGCGGCGCACCGCAATCCGAAGGACGTCCGAGCGCAGCATTACCTCGGTCTCGCGTCGGCGCGCGCGGGAGATCTCCGGACCGCGGTGAAAGCTCTCGAGACCGCGATGGCGATCGAGCCGCAGAACGCGCGGCTTCTGAAAGACGCCGGAACGATCTTCCGGCAGGCCGGTCTGTTGACGAAGGCGGAGAAGGCCTTTCAAGAGGCGATGCGCTGGGATCCCACCGCACACGACGTGCGCAAGGCCCTCGAGGACATACGCGCGCAGCGCGCCGTCAAGGGAGCATGACGACGAGGATCGATGTCTTCGGCCTCTCCGACGTCGGCCGAAAGCGCAAGCACAACGAGGATTCGTTCGCGTTCGACGCGGACGAGGGACTCTTCATCGTCGCCGACGGCATGGGCGGCCACGCGGCCGGAGAGGTCGCCTCGAAGATCACCGTCGAGACGATCGGAGAGTTCATCGCCGCCACCCGCCAGAAGGAAGAGGCGACGTGGCCGTTCAAGTACAACCACGAGCTCGACTTCAACAGCAACCGGCTCGCCGTCGCGATCGAGAAGGCGAACGAGCGCGTGATGGCGGCGGTCGCGGCCCAGCCCTGGCTGAAGGGGATGGGGACCACAGTCGTCGCGGGACTCCTGAACGAGAAGCTCCTCTCTCTCGCGCACGTCGGAGACAGCCGGGCGTACCTTCTTCGCGACAAGCAGCTCTCGTGTTTGACCGACGATCACTCCTGGGTCCACGAGCAGGTGGCGGCCGGCATCCTGACCGAAGAGGAAGCGAAGTCGCATCCGCTCAAGAACGTCGTCACCCGCGCTCTCGGCGGCGGGGCCTCGGTCGCGCCGGACCTGCAGGAGCTCGTGTTCTCGCCCGGCGACCGCTACATCTTCTGTTCGGACGGCCTGACCACCATGCTCTCGGACGAGGAGATCCGCGACGTCGTCGTCGCGCAGAAGACCCCGCGTGAGATGTGCGAAAAGCTGATCGAGCTTGCCAACGAAAAAGGCGGGGTTGACAACATCACGGTCGTCATCGTGTCGATCGAAGAGGCGGCCGCGTAAACGTCGGCTCCGCTGGCGCTCCGCCTCCCGCGACGCAAGGCTCCTCCCTCCCTCCGGTCGGGAGACTCCTCGCGTCGCGAGCGGATGACACCGCTCCGCCGGCAATGGAAATGGGACGCTCGAGGGCCGGGGGACGACAATTCGCCGGTTCGTTTTCCTTCGCCGGGAGGGAGGAAGGTTCAAACGAGGGCATTTCCAGTTTCGTATAAGCGTTGACGGGGTCGCGCCCGGAGACTATTCTGAAAATCCGATGCGGGTGAAAAGGGGATCGCAAATCGATCGCAAACTGCTGATCTGCGGCCTTTTCTGCGCTACTTTCGCCCTCCTCGCGGCCGACGGCCGGGGCCTCGGGGCGGCGGTCTCGCCCGCCGGCGACGCCGAGAGCTGGGCCGCGAGCCCCTTCCGGAGCTTCGAGCCTGCCCGGAGGATCCTCGCGGGGGTCCAGGTCTCCGACGAGGCCGACAACCCGGTTTTTCGCGCGGCGCTCGCCTCCGAGCTCAAGCGCCTGCGCGCCGAGCTCCACGAGAAAGAGGGTTGGGCCGACCCGTTCGCGGAGGCTGATCCTCTGCGGATCTACTTCGCGCGGCGCGAGGCCCAGGGCGTGCGCCGGCTTTCGGCCCGCGCCGTCGACCGCCACCGCTTAGTCGGCGCGACGATCCAGATCGACGCGAGCGGCCTGTCAGCCGGCGAGGCGCTTCACGAGGTCTCCCGCCTTTATGCGCTGGCCGTCCTCGAGTCGTATGGCGTCGCCGATCCGACGTTCCTGTCCGCGTCCGTCGCGGAGGCCCTCGCCGCCGCCGGCTCGGACGACGGAAACGAGCGGCTGCGAATCGCCGCGGCGGCGCCCATGCTCGAAGTCGCGCGGCAGCCCGACTCGGTTGGGCGGATGTACGTGGAAGAGTTCGCGCGCGCCGTCGGAGGCATTGCGCCGCTGCGGGCCCTGTGGGAGCGCGCGTCGGGGACCGGCGAAGAGGTCCTGCCGCTCTTCCTCCGCACCTGGACCGAGACGACGGGCGAGCGGGAGGAGACCCTCCTGCTGCGCGCCGCGGCCCGCGTTTACACGGTGGTCGAGCCCGAAGCGTCGCCTTCCCGGATCGGGCTCGCCGATCTCGAGTCGCGCGGGCTCGACGCGGCCACGCCCGCGACGTTCTCCGTCCGGCATCGCACGCTCCTTTCCAGCGGGGACGCGACGGGAGCCCTTCGGATTTCCTGGCCCGAGCGCTCCGCTCCCGCCGCCGCCGTGGTCCGATATCGCGACGCGGCGCTTCCTCCGGACGTCGTCTTCTGGAAGGCGGGCGCGACGAGGACGATCCCGCTCGCCGGGGTCACGCGGGTGGACTGGGTCGTCGCGGGGCTCGCCTCCGGCCCGCCGCTCGAGGATCTGCCCGCGCCCGTGCAGGTGCTCGCGTCCTTCCCCTTCACCTCCGTCAGCGCGCAGGCGGCGGCGGGGCCCGGCTCTCCGCGCGTCTCCTGGACCACGGCGAGCCACGAGGGGCTCGCCGGCTGGGCGGTGTTCCGGGAAGAGGTCCTGTCCGACGGCCGGATCGTCCGGACGGGCCCCCAGATGCTGCCCGCCACGGCGCAGGCCGACGCGTCCTACCGTTACGCGTATCTCGACGCGGACGCCGCTCCCGGAACGTTCTATCGCTACAGCGTCTGGGCGGTGACGGAAGACGGGCTCCTCGCCCGCGCGTTCTCGGCCACGCTCCGCACGGCGGAGTAGTCGTGAGCAACGACAAGTCGAACAAGCGCGTCCGGCGGCCGCCGGACGTCGGCAGGATCATCGACCGCACGATCGTGCGGCTCTGGGACACGATCGAAGAGCTCGAGTCCTTGAACCCCGCCGAGCTGCACTTCTACCGCGTCGCGGTGTTCGGCAGCGCGCGGGTGCAGCCCGGGGACAAGGAGTACGTCCAGGTTCGCGAGCTCGCCTCGCGCCTCACGGCGCTCGGGTGCGACATCGTGACGGGAGGAGGACCGGGGCTCATGGAGGCCGCCAACGAGGGCGCGGCCTCCTCACGCGATCCCGGGTCGCGAAAGACTCGGTCTTTCGGCCTGACGATCGCGATTCCCTACGAGAAGGCGAACCCGTACCTCGACAGCGTGACCGCGCACCGGACGTTCTTCTCCCGGCTCCATCACTTCGTGCGGATGTCCCAGGCCTTCGTCATCTTCCCCGGCGGCATCGGGACG
Organism: Acidobacteriota bacterium; assembly: GCA_030948185.1. Classification (GTDB taxonomy): domain Bacteria; phylum Acidobacteriota; class Thermoanaerobaculia; order UBA5066; family Gp7-AA6; genus JALYUA01. The sequence continues at coordinate 33,293 of JALZAT010000031.1, read as the reverse complement.
GCGCTCGAGCTGATGATGGTCTGGCAGCTCCTGCAGGTCGGCTTCATGACGGAGCGTCCCGTCGTGCTCGTCGGCGGGATGTGGCGCGGGCTCGTCGACTGGATGAACCAGGAAATGGTTCCCCGCAAGCTCGTGAATCGGGAAGATCTCGACCTCGTTCACCTCTCGACGTCGATCGACGATTCGATCGCGATGATCGAGCGGCACAAGCAGAAGTTCGACTCCGCGCGCGAGATGCTCATCCTCGAGCGGCGCCGGGCCGACCGCGCCGAACAGGACCCGACGCCCGCCGTCGTCCCCGAGCCCGCCGAGCCATCAATTCCCTGACGATCTCGGCGTGGTCGAACGCGTAGTCCACGCGTTCCAGCTGCCCGGGCGTGAACCACTTCGCTTCGGCCGCGTCGTCCCCGCCCTTCGCTTTGCCGCCGACGGGATTTGCCTCGTAGAGCACGGTCACGTTGTGCCCGCGCGGGTCCCGGTCCGGCGCGGAATAGACTCCGAGGAGCTTGCCCACCTCGACCTCCAGGCCCGTCTCCTCGAACGCCTCGCGCGCGCAGCAGTCCTCCGTCGTCTCCCTCCAGTCGAGGAAGCCTCCCGGCAATCCCCAGCTCCCCTCGAAGGGCGGACCGCCGCGGCGGATCAGGAGGAGCCGCCCCCGCCCATCCATGATCCAGGCATCCACGGTGACCCGCGGGACCTTCTTTCGCTTGTAGAAGTCGAGCTCGTTCACGGATTCAAGGGATGTCCGGGTCGACGTCGGCGGCCGCGCCCCGCCCGTAGCCCTCGAAGAACTCGCGGATGTCCTCCGCGGGCCGGTTCGTCACGAGCTCCATCGGTGTGTCCTCGTACCAGTCGCGCGGCAGCCGGGAGGCGTAGGGCTCCTCGACGAAGCGGCGGCAGATCAGCGCGATCACGCCGCGGTCCGTTTCGCTGCGGATGAGACGGCCGGCCGCCTGGACGACCCGCGTCATTCCGGGCTGCAGGTACGCGTAGTCGAAGCCCGCCTCCTCCTTCTCGTCGAAGTACCGGCGGAGGAGCTCCCGCTCGAAAGAGACCTGGGGCAGGGCGGGAGAGACGACGAAGACTCCGGAGATGAGCTCGCCGGGGTAATCGACGCCCTCGGCGTACATCCCGCCCGAGACGGCGAGCAGGAGGATGCCTTCCGGCGGCGGCGCCGCGAGAGCGCCCAGGATGTTCTGGCGCTCGAAGTCCGAGAGGTCCGAGCGCTGCACGAGCAGGTGAGCGCGCGTCTTCGGCATCCGGGACGCGACCTCGGTCAGGAAGCGGTACGACGGGAACAGGACGAGGTCGTTTCCGACGTAGGCGTCCGACATCTCGGAGATGAGCTTCGCGATGCGTGGATAGCTCTTCTCCCGAGCGGAGTACGTCGTGCGCACGTGGGGGAGGATCATGAGCTTGCGGTTCTCGGGCGGGAACGGCGGCGGAAGGGAGATCGAAGAGGTCCGGTCCGCCTCGAGGCCGAAGATCCTCTGGAACGACTCGGCGGGCGAAAGCGTCGCCGAGAGGAAGATCGTCGACGACGCCTCCTGGAAGACCGGGCCGAGGACTTTCGCGGGATCGAGGCAGACGAGCGCGAGGCGGATCCCCGCGGAGCGCCGCTCGACGACGCACGTGAACTCCGGGCCGAACAGTTTCAGGACGGCGGCGAAGCGCTGGAGCGTGAAATGTGCATCCATCACGGGGTCGTCGACCAGCGCGAGCTTCGAGTCCCTCTTCCAGGCGAGGTACCTCAAGAGCTTCGGCTCCCACTCCGCCCGCAGCGCGCGGATCGCGTCCGCGGGAGCCTCGCACTCGGCGATGGCGTCCCCTTCGGGAAGCTCCTCCGCGGTTCTTTCGAGGAGCACCAGGAGGTCCTCCATCGACAGGACGATGTCGGCGAAGATCTCTCCGGGCTGGAGCGCGAGGCGATTGATGAGCCCGCGCACGTCCTCCTCGAGGATCTCCGGCGAGAAGATCTGCCGGGCTCGGTCCGGCAGGTTGTGCGCCTCGTCCACCAGCACGATCGCGTTCGCGAGGTTGTCGCCCGTGAGATGGCGCAGCGCCACGCCGGGCTCGAAGACGTAGTTGTAGTCGGCGACGATCGCGTCCGCGCGCGAGGCGAGCTCGAGCTGCACCTCGAACGGGCAGACTTCCTCGCGCCGCGCCTCTTCGAACACGACGGACGGGTCCTGGTGAAAGTAGGAGTCGCGAAGGCGGCCGAGGATGTCGGAGGCGGCCATCTTCTCCGGGTAGTTCTTCGCGAAGCGGCAGAACTCCTCATGGCAGAGGATCCGGTCGTTCGCGCACATCTTTTCCTTGGCGCGGACCTGCAGGGTGCGAAACGCCCGCTCGTTCATCGCGGTCAGCGCCTGCACCGCCATGTTCTGCTGCAGCGTCTTCGACGTGAGGAACACGACCTGCCGTCCCGACGAGAGCCCCGCGACGAGGGCGGGATGGAGGGCGGCGGCCGTCTTGCCCGAGCCGGTCGGAGCCTCGGCGAGCAGGTTCTCTCCCTGCGCGATCGCGCGCTGGACCGCGTCGATGATCTTTTCCTGGATCGGCCGGGGCGCGCTGTGCGGGAACGGGAGCCTCTCCGCGGCGCGGGCCTTGCGCTTGCGGGAGACCTCCTGCGCGCGCCAGATGGCGAGGAGCCGCGCGAGCGCCCGGTCGATGGCGCGGTCCCCATCCAGACCGGCGTCGGGAACGGCGATCGACACCTCCTCGCTCGTCTCGATGTCCACGTAGACGAGGGCGCCGGCGGTGCGCGGATGGCCGAGCCGCCGCCAGAGCGAGCAGTAGGCGAGAAGCTGCCGCCGGTCGCGCTCGAAGGAGGCGCCGCTCGGGCGAACGCCCTCGACGGACAGGTTCGTCGACTTGAGCTCCTCGATCAGCCACTCGCCCGGAACGCGCTCGACGCAGCCGTCGAGGCGCCCGGTCAGGACCGCCGTCCAGTCCTCGACCGCGATGCGGGCGGTCAGGTGGACCTCGGACCGGTACCCCGAGTGGGCGTCGCACCGCGCGGCGAGCACCCGCGTGTGCATCTGCGCCCCGAGCCCGAGCCGGCGCCACCCGTCGCCGCGGTCGAAACCCACCCGGCGGAACCCTTCTTCTTCGGCGAGCTCGCGGACCGAGACCTCGAACGTCTTCAAAGCCTCGTCGAATTTCACCGCGATCGATTATAATTAGCGCCTGGTGTTGCGATCTCTTCTTCGGAGTTTTGCACTCCTCCTGATCATTTTCACGGCGCTACCAGCGGAGGCCGCGCCGCGCCGGAAGGGCAGGGGACGGCGGCTCTCCGTGTCTCTGCCGCGGATCGCCGAGCCGCGTTCGCTCGAGGAGGCGTTCGACCAGGCGATGCGCAGGTCCGCCGGAAACCCGGAAGGCCTCTCGATCTCCGTGCAGGACCTCGACTCGGGCCAGGTCCTGTTCGAGAGGAACCCGCAGTCCCCGCAGACGATCGCCTCGATCACGAAGCTCTTCACGACCGCGGAGGCGCTGCACTTCCTCGGCCCCGACTACAAGTTCAAGACGACGTTCTGGCGGCGCGGCGACATCCGGGACGGCACGCTGGTCGGCTCGTTGCTCGTGGTCGGCGGGGGCGACCCGAACATCTCGGGCCGCTTCTACAACGACGACTTCAACGCCGTGTTCGACAAGTGGGCGCAGGGCCTCGTCCAGGCGGGCATCCGCCAGGTCGTCGGAGACCTCGTGCTGAACGCGAGCTTCTTCGACACCCAGGCGCGCCACCCCGAGTGGCCGAGGGACCAGGAAGCCAAGTGGTATCAGGCGCCCGTGTCGGCGCTCGCCTTCAACGACGACGTGGTGCTCGTGTCGATCCGGCCGGGAGGCCGCCCGGGCAAGCCGGTCGCGGTCTCGATCGATCCTCCGACGGGCGTGCTCCGGCCTCTCTCCTCGGCAAGGACGGTGGGAAGCGGCGGGGCCGTGCGCCTCGCCGTCGGCCGATCCGCGGGCTCCGACTACGTCACGGTCTCGGGGACCGTCCCGGCGCGGCAAGTGTGGTGGTCCACGCCGATCGCGGTGGACGACGCGCCGGAGTTCTTCGGGGCGGCCTTGAGGGGCCGGCTGAAGGCGGCGGGAATCACGCTGACGGGCAACGTCGTCGAGAAACCCATCAAGGCGGACGCGAGCTGGACGCTGATCGCGCAGACGGAGTCGCAGCTCCTGCCGACGCTCGCCGTCGTGAACAAGCACAGCCAGGGCTTCTACGCGGAGCAGGTGTTCAAGACGGTGGCCGCCGAGAAGACGGGGCAGGGGAGCTGGGCGAGCGCGATCGCGACGGAGAAGCAGTTCCTCGCGGCGATCGGCCTCGACCCCACGCACTACGACCTCCACGACGGCTCGGGCCTCGCGGCGACGAACCGGGTCGCGGCGGGGGACCTCGTCGCCTTTCTGCGGGCGATGAGCAAGCACCCCCAGGCCGCCGCCTGGAAATCCACAATGGCCTCCTCCGGCGAAACCGAGGGCACCCTGCGGCACCGCTTCCGGGATCCGGACCTGCGAGGCCGGGTGCTCGCCAAGACGGGCACGATCAAGGGCGTCTCGACCCTCGCCGGCTACGTGACTGGCTCATCCGGAAAGACTTACGTCTTCGCCATCCTCTTGAACGGCCGGTCGGTGTGGGAGGGCAGCGCCCATGCCTTCCAGGACCGCCTGATCCGCTCCCTGGTCAAGTTCGGGTAGCGGGCCGGACGCGCCCGGCGGCGCCGGCGGGGCGGGCGCGAGGGGGACGCAAAAACCTGACACCCTGACCTCGGGTTTGTGGTCCAATACTCCCGATTCTCTTTAAGGCTCGGTGGGATTCACTCGAAAAGGTAACCGCCACAGGTGTAACCGGACGCGCGCCGCCTTTCTGGGCGCGTGTTTTCGAGCTGTTTTTGGTTCGGGAGTTTTTCCCGGACTTTGGCGAAAGGGGTTCAATTGATCAGTCTTACAGGCCAAATCCCAGGGTAAATATCCGCCTTTAAAGGCCTTACTCCCGATCGAGGAGACTCGATGACGGGATTTGACTATCTTCTCGATACTCTTTATCCTTTCCCAACTCCCAGAAAGGATTTCAGCATGGAGATCTCGGACGAGACGACCGTCTCTGCGAAGCAAGAGAGTGCGTTCGAGCGCGACGTTCGCGCTGTATTTCAGGACACTCTCGGCTTGATTCATATCGCGCTCGTGACTCACTACGGAATGGTTGATGCGGAAGCAAACGAGCTCGAGAAAGATCTCTATCTCTGGTTCCTTCGCTTTTGTATGCGGCCGGGCTCGAAGTCTCCCAAGGAGTCGCGCTCATTCCTTCTCGTCGCTTCCTGCCAATTTGCCCGCGAGTATCAAAAGTACGTGATCGGAAGCGGGCTTCGGGAGGCCGATCCGAGTACACAGACGATCTTGGCGCGAGAGCCGTCCGAAGTTGCGAGAGACTTTTCCAGGAGTTTGGAACTACTCATCTACCGTCATAACCCCGATGCCTAAAGCCGCGCGAGTATTGAGATTCCCTGCGCGCCCTGCCGCCGCCGTCTACACGGCGGAAGCGGCGCGTCGTGCGGCTGACGAGTTTCTTGCTGAGCCTCACGCGACGCGTGCGACAGCCACTTGGGACCTCTTAGGGAACGCTGACCTAACGGTCGCGATCCTTGAGGCCATAAAGAAATTCGTGAACTCTCAGCCGGACTATGCGTTCGGCGAAGCCGTGGCTGCTTACGAGCGGATCAGCGAAATCTCCGCCCTCGGTGTGTTCGACGAGCGCGATTATTTCCTGGGGGAGTCGGCACTCCTAGCCGGGACGACTGCCCGACTCAGCGGACGCTACGATGTAGCCGACCATTGGTTCGATTTGGCCGATTCGTCTTTTCGCCACACGATCAATTGTGCTCCGCTTTTGGTCCGCGTTTCCCACGCCCGACTTGCTCTTCGCTATGACATGCGCCGCTACCGTGAGGTCCTTGTGCTTCTCCCCAACGTAGCGCGCGAATACGCACGTTTGGGGATGGTTAGCGATCTAAACAAGACAAAGTTTCTTGAGGCCTTGACGCATAAAGAGCTCGGCGAAACGGACCTCGCTTTTGCAACTCTTCTCGAACTGAGAGATGCGTTCGAAGAAGAGCTTAATTACCGATCTTTGGTGCTTGCGCATATTGCTGAGGAGTACGGCCGGCGCGACGATCAGGAACAGGCGATCTGCGCCTACCATGAGGCACTCGAAATCACCAAGCGGACGGGCGATACGATGGCATCGATTCAACTCAAGGCCGCGATTGGAGAGGCATACCGCAGCAAGGGGCAGTGCGTCGAAGCGATTGGATTCCTGCGCGCTGCGGCTGCAGAGGCCTCGGAAGCCGGAATGCGATCTCGCCTTGCCTATCTCCGAATTATTCTTGCCGAAGCTCTTCTGTCGGACGGACGGAGCCGAGAAGCCGAATGGGAGGTTCTTGCCGCTCTACCCATCATTGAAGAGCAAAAGATGGTGGCGGAAGGACTTGCGGCGGTAGCGGTACTTCGAGAATCGGTCGGGCGGAAGCGAATCGATGGCTCTGCCCTAGCCGACATTCGTCAGCGCTTGAACGCCGGCTAAAAAACTCGCGCCGAGAGTCCCGCGTCACGACAATATATAGGGCAGAGACCCTATTTTTTGAATCCCCGGCGGGAACCCTCGCCAAGCCCGGAGAGGCGCCTTCGCTCCATTGCGACTTCTGCGCCCCAGGCTCCAGTCGAACTGGAAGATTTTTACCGTGAATACTTCCTTCCGCTCGTGCGTAGGGTCGTTCGCCGGAACCACCTTTCGAGGGAAGACGCACACGACGTGGTTCAAGAAGCGTTTCTTCTCGCGATAGTGAAGCTCGACATGACGAAGAACCCGCGCGCGTGGCTTTATCAGGTCGTCGACCACCTCGCTACAAACTATCGACGGAAGATCGCGAGAAGGGCTCGTCTAACCGCAACGTGGGCGCCGTCGACCAAGAATACCGTCGGACACAACGATGAAATCTGAGTTGGTTACTAAGGCGGCCACCCGTTGGCTCAACGGAGGGTGCGAACGTTTCCCCATTGGGAAAGATTCTTTCCGCGCCGCCCTTTTTTGGCGGATTACCGACGAGATTTCGCTCATGCTTCGCGAAAGGTTGCCGGACGGCGGCGCCTTGCGACGAGTGGGCGAGCTCTTCGATGAGTTAGCTCATCAATCGCTTCCGCACGACACTCTCGGTGAGAGGAATGAGATAGGGGCCAATCTAGCTTTTCTTGGCTGGCGAACCTCCTACCTCCTCGGCTACGAGAAGGAGAGCCAGCAGTGGATCAGGATCGGTGATCTGCTAGTAAGTGAGGCTGGTGCAGACTTTGAGAGGCTTGAAGCGTATCTGTATCTTCCCGAGCGACAAAAATCTAAAGAGCTTAGTCGGACGTTCTTGAGCACCTCTCTAGATCTCTTCCTGAGCCTTGCGATTCTCAGGAGGGATCGTCTGAGGAAACCGCTCGCCGTGATCGCCGCCGCCGAGAACATCTACGGGTGGGTCACATCGAGACCCGTACAGGCCTCGGGGGAACTCGCATTCTTTGCAGGAGAGGCGGCGTGGTTAGTGGCCGCAGTCTCTCGAATGCTTGGCAGGCGCGCTGAACTAAGTACCTGGCTCCATCTTGCACGGAAGCAGCTCCGGAGGATGTCTTCTCGAGAAGGGTTTCGAGCGCGCCTTCATCTTGTCACGGCGATGAAACACTTGATCGATCACCGACATCGTCATCTCGTGTCCCGCTTGCAAATCATAAAGCGAGACCTGCTTTCATTGGGGATGTATCACGAAGGGACGATTTGCAGGCTGGCGATAGCTGAAGTGACAAAGCTGATGGGCGGTAGCGGCCCAGCTTGTGCAAAATATAGGGAGATTGCGACGGAGTGCCATCGTAGTTCGATGACGTCTGTTGCTGCGATTTCGTTCGCAAATATTGCGCAATTCCACACCGAACGGGGCGAGGAAGAACCCGCCAGGGCCGCCCATGCCGAAGCATTAGAAATAGGTGATCCCACCGATCTGCTTACGTTGTCGTCGGTAGTCCTGTCGATCGCCTCCTCTGAGGTTGCTTTTGGCCGGATTGCCGAGGGAGCTCGGTTGTACGAAGTGGCCGCACAAATCTCCGAAAGGATAGGAGCGAGATACTGGCACGCCTACGCGAGAGTGCTCGAGGCGGAAGCGCTCGTCAGTGTTGGTCGCTTTGCTTCAGCTCTTGAAGCTCTGGCAATAGCGGTTCCGGTGATCAGAAAAGAAAGGATGGCTGTGGAAGGGATGCACGCCATGAACTTACTGTCCCGAATTGCCTCGAGCAGCGCCGAGTGCGGGGAATTAGTGTTCGATCTGATCGCGCAGGTGAACCGTGACTAAGATCCTCGTTCGACTGTTTCGCCGAGTGACAGGAGTCGCTTTCCCACAAAAGGCGCGGCTCGGACGTAAGATTCCGCCAAAGGAGTCGCGGCGAGGGATTCGCTTGATCCCGTTCGGATTTTGATTCCCTCGGTTCGGGGCGGGCGAGAGGATAGAATCCCCCGCTCGCATGGAAGCCCGCAAGTCTCTCTTCCGCAAAGTCCAGCGCGCGATCGAAGCGATCGAGCGGTCGCCCGACGTCGCTTCGACCATCGCTGAAACGGCCGAGGCCGTCATCGAGAACTTCCGGGAGGACCTCGGGGTCCGGGGCGGGCGACTTTACGAGCGGCGGGACGGCGGGTATGAGCTCACCCGCACGTTCGGCGGCACGAAGCCGGTCGAGCTCGGTATCTTCGTCCCGGACGCCTATCCGCCCGTCCAGGCCGTCATCGACGAGGGCGTCGTCGTGATGGACCTGACCGCCCCCGGCATCGACCCCGAGTTCGAGAAGCGCCTCGACGCGGACCGCTTCGCCGCCATCGCGGTCGGGGACGACCAGTTCATCCTCTCCTTCTCCGTGGACCCGACGGCGCCCGACGAGGACCTGATGTCGTCGCTCGGGATCATGCGTCTCGCCGTGGACCAGAAGCTCCGGCAGAACCGCTTCCTCTCGGCGCTGAACGAAGCGCGGCAGATCCAGATGTCGATCCTCCCGAAGAGGTCGCTTCGCCGCGGGTCCATCGAGGTCGCCGGGTACACGGCGCCCGCGGAGATCGTCGGTGGCGACTACTTCGACTTCATCCCGCTCTCCGACCGCATCCTCGGGATCGCGATCGCGGACGCGTCCGGGCACGGCCTGCCGGCCGCCCTCCAGGTCCGGGACGTCTACACGGGCCTGCGGATGGGGGTGGAGCGCGACTTCAAGATCGTGCGCACCGTCGAGCGCCTGAACCGCATCATCAACCAGTCCCGGATGACCACGCGGTTCGTCTCCCTCTTCTACGGCGAGGTCGAGGAAGGGGACGGCAACTTCATGTACGTCAACGCCGGCCATCCGCCGCCGATCCACTTCCACTCGAGCGGCGTGACGATGTTGAAGCAGACCGGGATGGTGCTGGGGCCGTCCGCCACCTCCACCTACAGCCGGGGCTTTCGCGCGCTCGAGAAGGACGACGCGATCCTCATGTACACGGACGGCATGTCCGAGGCCCACGACGCGCAGGGCCGGGAGTTCGGGACCGACAGGCTCATCGAGGCGTTCGGGGCCCTGCGGGAGAACCCGGCGGACGAGATCGCGCGCCGGCTCGTGGACGACGTGCGGGCGTGGACCGGCGGAGGGGAACCGGAGGACGATCAGACCGTCGTCGTCCTCAAGAGGGGCGAGGACGCGCCCGCGCGCACGGGCGAGGGCCTCTCGAGGCCGGACGGGACGCGCTGGACCGACTCGAGCTCCTAGACCTCAGCTTCGGGCGGGGGCGGTCTCGTCCTCCTTCAACCTCGCTGCCTTCTCCGCGGCGACTTTCTGCCGGAAGTACTCGGCGGTCTCCGGGATGCCCTTCACGAGCGGCGTCCACTCGGAAAGGTTGAAGTCGCGGCGGATCCGGCTGCTGTCCAGAACGCTGCGGCGCTGCTCGCCGGGGGGCAGCGGCGTGTACTCGGGCTTGCCCGAGAAGTTCAGGCCCCGCGCGACCTCCGCGAAGAGCTCGTTGACCGACGTCTCGACTCCCGTCCCGAGGTTCCAGGTCCCGCTGCGGTCGGTCTGGATCGCCGCCGCCGCGGCGCGCACGAGGTCCATCACGAAGACGTAGTCGCGCGTCTGCCCGCCGTCTCCCCGGATCTTCGGGGTGCGCCCGTGGAGGATCGCCTCGCAGAAGATCGCGACGACACCCGCCTCGCCGAGCCCGTTCTGGCCGGGGCCGTAGACGTTCGCGTACCGGAAGACGACCGTCTGGAAGCCGTGGATCACCTGGTAGTAGTGGAGGTACTTCTCGATCGAGAGCTTGGCGCATCCGTACGGGGAGATCGGGTTGGTCGGGTGGTCTTCCGTCGCCGGTTTGCCCCCTTCGGGCTCGCCGTACAGGGCCCCTCCCGTCGAGGAGAAGAGGACGCGCTTGGAGCCCGCGCGCCTGCACGCCTCGAAGACCTTCAGCGACCCGAGGATGTTCGACCGGGCGTCGAACAGGGGATCCGAAACGCTGTGACGCACGTCGATCTGCGCCGCGTGGTGGGAGACGAAGTCGATCTTCTCTTCGCGAAGCAGCGGCTCGAGGTCCGTCTCGGCGATGTCGGCCTGGACGAACCGCGCGCCCTCCGGCAGCTTTTCGCGGAGCCCGGTCGACAGATTGTCCACGACGACCACACGGTGCCCGTCCGCGAGGTGCCGCCGCGCCATCTGCGAGCCGATGAAACCGGCTCCGCCGGTGACGAGGATGTTCATAGAATCCTTCCTTTTTCGCTTTTCGATTGCCGCCGAATGATACCAACCGGCGGAGCTTTCATGGCTGCAAGAGTCGATCCAGAGAGAGTGTGAACCGATGAAGAGCGCGCCGGATCCCCGGCTTCTGTTTCGCCTCGAGGAGCTTGGCCTGTCCGAGCCGCCGCGACGCTTTTACCGGCGCGACACCGTCGCCGTCGCGCGCGATCTCGTCGGAGCCTGGATCGCGCGGCGCTACCGCGGCCGGTGGTACGGGGCGCGGATCGTGGAGACGGAGGCGTACCTCGGGATGGACGACGCCGCCGCGCATACCGCGGGCGGCCGGCGCACGGCGCGGGTCGAGCCGATGTACGCCGACGGGGGGCACCTCTACGTGTTCCTCGTTTACGGGATGCACCACTGCGCCAACGTCGTCACGGCGCGTGCCGGCATCCCCCACGCCGTTCTGCTGCGCGCGGCGGAGGGGCCCGAGGGGTCGTCGGTGCCGGCGAAGCTTCTCTCGGGGCCCGGAAAGCTGTGCGAGGCACTCGGGATCACCGTGCGCGACAGCGGGCGGGACCTCGTCGGGGACGGACCGATCCGCGTGTTCCGGAGGCGGCGGGGGAGAGCGGCCCGGCTCGGGGTGTCGCCGCGGATCGGAGTCGATTATGCGGGGGAGGCGGCGGGATGGCCGCTGCGGTTTTTCGATCGGGATTCGGCGGCGGTGTCGGGGCGGCGCCTCCCGGAGGGGTAGGGGCGGCCCTTGTGGCCGCCCCTACCGTCCGTGCAACCGGGCGGGCGGGGACAAGCCCCGCCCCTACATCGACAGATGGGGGAGTCGGTCTCCTAGTGCGTGGTCGGCGGCGTGCGGAACGCCGTCGGGCTCGTCGAGACCACCGCGTTCTTGCCTCCGCGCTTCGCCTTGTAGAGGGCCGAGTCGGCGCGGTCGATGAGCTCTTTCTTGTTGCGGGCGTCGAGTGGGAACGTGGCGACGCCGATCGATACGGTGACGCGGACGACGTCGTTCGTGTCCGGCGGGCGGAAGAGCCGTTCGTCGATCCGGCTCCGCACGCGCCCCGCGACCTCTGCCGCTTCGTCCGCCGGCGTCTCGGGCAGGATCACGCCGAACTCCTCGCCGCCGTACCGCGCCACGAGGTCCATGTCTCCGCGGACCTCGTTGCGGATTTCGGCGACGATCCGCTGGAGGATGGCGTCTCCGACCGGGTGGCCGTAGGTGTCGTTGACCGCCTTGAAGTCGTCGATGTCGAGGAGGAGCACGGAGAGCGGCCTCCCGCGCCGCTCGGCGCGGCCGATCTCCTTCTGGAGGGACTCCTGGAAGTACCGGTGGTTGTAGGCGCCGGTCAGGCCGTCGCGGATGCTCTGCTCGCGGGCGTCGGTGTAGGAGCGCGCGATCTCGATCGCGGTTACGGCCTGGTTCGCGAAGATCTCGAGCGCACGGATCGTGTCGATTTTCGGCGACTGGCCGTCTTTCGGGTCGTCGACCCGCAGGGACCCGACGAGCCGTTCGCCGGCGACCAGCGGGATCCAGAGCGTCTCGTGCGGGCGCCACGCCGTGGGTCCCGCGCGCCGCGGTGAGCGGGAGATCAAAGCGTCGAACGGGTCCGCTTCCTTCGTGGGCCTCTGCTTCAGGTGGTAGGACTTCGAGACCCGGTTCTCCTCGGTCCAGTTGCGGGTGATCTCGCCCGCCGGAATCTCGCGCCCTTTCATCTCGTCCCAGCGCCGGTCCAGGCCGAACTGCGCGCGGTGGACGAAGGCGTTCTTCTCCGGCTCGTAGACCGAGAGCAGGACGGCATTGAAGCCCAGGCTGCGGCCCGCGGCCGTGACGATCGTCTGGAAGAGGTTGTCGAGGTTCAGGTGCTTCTTGAGCTCGTTGGAGATCTCCAGGATTTGGTTCAGGGTCTCGGCGCGGTCGCGGTTGCGCTCGGAGAGGTCCTGGAGCTGCGCGCGGATGGCGCGGTCCTGCAGGACGAGAGCGATCTGCTCCGCGAGCGTCGTGAGCGAGGAGAGGGAGCTCTTCGAGTGGATCGTGCGGAAGGAGCTCTCGATCACGAGCAGGCCCGTGTTGAGCTCGTACGTCGAGAGCGGGACGATCACCTGGTAGCAGGGGCCCGGGGTCAGGCGGATCTGTCGCTGCTCGTCGTTGCGCATGTCGACGGGGTTTGCGGGGTCGATCGCTTTCTCGTCGAGCCGGTTGTCGCGGACCCAGCCCGAGATCGCGTCGGGCGAAGCCGACACTTCTCCTGCCACGTGAATCGAGAGGTCCGTCTGCGGCTCCTCCATCCACTCGACGATCGCCATGGCTTCGATGGGAAGGAGGCGCCGCAGGGCGTCGAAGATCCGCTGGTAGCGGTCGCCGCGCCCGCCGACGGAGAAGATGTTGGAGATCTCCCGCAGGACGTCGAGCTGCCGGTTCTCGCGCTCCACCTCGTAGTACTTCTCCTCGACGGACGAAAAATTCCGCACCACGAAGGACGCGAGCACGACCGGGAAGAAGGCGAGCAGCAGGCCGGGGATCCGGTAGTGCGGATACACGAGGATCTCGAGCGCGACGAGGGGCGCGAGGAGGAGCAGCGTGACGAGCTGGAAGAGGCCCATCTCGAGGAGCCGCTCCCGGGCGACGAGCCGGGAGAGGTCGAGGTAGGCGAAAACGAGAAGGGTGTTTACGAAGAAGAAGACGAGCATGACGCCCGCGGTTTCCGCCGCGAGGCCGATCGCGCCGGAAGTGGGGCGGTGCACGGCGCGGAAGAAGATCGCCGCGAGCCCGTAGGAGAGGCAGATCTGCGAGAGGTCGAAAGCGGAGGAGAGCGTGAAGCGCCTCTTCGGCCGGAGCACTTTCGCGAGCGTGTCTCCCGCCGCGCAGACGACCAGGACCGCCGCCGGGGACTGGAGCAGGAGGATCGCGGGCACGAGCGCGGCCGCTTCGAGGCCCAGGAAGTTCCCCGCGTAGCGGACGCGCAGGCGGAAGGCCAGGGCGGCGAGGGCAATGAAGAAGGCGATCTCCGGCAGACGGTCCAGGGGGAAGCTGCGGACCTCGAGGAGAAAAAGGAGCGCCGCGGCCGCGGGTGCGCCGATCTGAAGAAAGCGGAGGGCCCGTTGGCGCGTCATTGCTTCACCGCCGGCCTACTTCTTCTTCCAGCGGATCACGCCGTTTTTCTTGAACGACTGGAAGATCATCAGGACCTCGAGCTCCTTGATGGGCGAGATCTTCATGATCGACTTGACGTCCCAGCTTCCGTTGATCCGCGAAAGGACGAAGCCTTCGTGCGGCGAGAAGGGCATCTCCGTCAGCTTCGAGATGGGGATGTCGAGCTCGGGGATCTTCTCGCCGGTGATTCCGTCTTTTTCGAGGGCGGACTTGATCTCGCGTTCGGCCTGGCGGATCGCCTCCGCGGCGCGGCCGTCGGAGGGGTCGAGGTCCGAGGCCACCTTGAACATCTTGTAGGCCTTCTGAGGGTCTTCTTTCAGGTGGGCCTTCCCGCGGGCGAGGAATTGCTCGACCTCGTTGTCGCCTCCTCCCGCGGTCACGGCGACACGCGTCGGCCGCTCCACTTCGGCGAGAGCCATCGTCTCGTTGCGCAGGCCTTCGAAGACGAGCCTCGCGACGTTGAACTCGGCGTTGTGCGTCTGGAGCGCGATCGCTTCGATGGTCCGCTGCCCGTCGATGTACGGCACGATCAGCTTCTCGCGCTCCGAAAGCTCGTCGAGGTTGAGCGGGCGAACGATCTGCGGGACGACGGAATCGTCCGGAACGCGCAGCCGGATCCGCTGCCACTCGTCGTAGCGCCGAAGGCCTTCCATAATGATGCCGGTGACGTCGAGAGAGAGGGGGACCATCTTCAAATCCGGAAGGTCCCCGTCGACGAACTCGAAGCCGCCTTCCTCCCAGAGGAAGACATCGTAGATCGACTCCTCCGCCTTTTTGCGCATCAGGCGCAGAAGGTCCGGCTCGGAGATGGCGTTGATCATGACGAGGATTTTGCCGAGGAGGATGTTGGACTCCTCTTGCACTTCCATTGCCATTTTCAGCTCTTCCTCGGTGATGTAGCCATGGGAAACGAGGAAGTGGCCGAGATACTCGCGCTGATCCGAGGAGGAGGAGGAGTTGATCCTCCCGTCTGCGAAGTAAATGCGCTTCTCGACCCCGTGCCCGTCGATGAGCAGGGTTCCGGTCTTCTGTCCGAGGGACAGCCATTGAAGCAGCTCCGAGAGCTGCATTGTCTTGAGATTGCCGGTGATTCCCACCAATTTGCTCTGAACCGCGTATTTTACCGCAAGGGCTGGACTGTCAGCGGTTTGGGCGAGCGGCGGATGCGCCTGCCGGGGGTTTCGCTGCGCTCCCAGGCGGAAGTCGGGCGCGACGGCCGGCGCCCGGCCCCCGCGCCTCACTCCTCGGGAGGGTTGTAGGCGGCGATCCCGGTGACGGCCTCGCCGATCACCAGGGTGTGGATGTCGTGGGTCCCCTCGTACGTGTAGACGCTCTCGATGTTGGCGAGGTGGCGGAACACGGGGTACTCGTTGACGATGCCGTTCGCGCCGAGCGTCTCGCGCGCGAGCTTCGCGCACTCGCGGGCGACCCAGACGTTGTTGCGCTTCGCCATCGAGACGTGGTGCGGCTTCATCGTCCCCGCGTCCTTCATCGAGCCGAGCTTCCAAGCGAGCAGCTGCGCTTTGGTGATCTCCGTGATCATCCAGGCGAGGCGCTCCTGGACGAGCTGGTGGGCGGCGATGGGCCGGTCTTTCCACTGCTTGCGGGTCTTCGAGTACTCGAGGGCGGCGGTATACGTCGCCATCGCGCTGCCGATCGCGCCCCACGAGATCCCGTAGCGGGCCTGCGTCAGGCAGGAGAGCGGCCCCTTGAGCCCCGTCACGCCGGGAAGGATCGCCTCGGCCGGGATCCGGCAGTCCTCGAAGGCGAGCTGAGAGGTGACGGCCGCGCGAAGCGACATCTTGCCCTTGTGCTCGGACGTCGAGAAGCCCTTCGCGCCCTTCTCGACGAGGAACCCCCGGATGACGCCGTCGAGCTTGGCCCAGATGACGGCGACGTCGGCGATCGAGCCGTTCGTGATCCACGCTTTGGCGCCGTTCAGCACGAACGAGTCGCCGTCCTTGCGCGCCGTGGCGCGCATGCCGGCGGGGTTGGAGCCGAAGTCCGGCTCGGTCAGCCCGAAACAGCCGATCGCGCTGGCGTTGCCGAGCTTCGGGATCCACTTGTCCTTCTGCTCTTTCGAACCGAAGGCGAAGATCGGGTACATGACGAGCGACGACTGGACCGAGACGAACGACCGCAGCCCGGAGTCGCCGCGCTCGAGCTCCTGCATGATCAAGCCGTACGCGACGTTGTCGAGCCCCGGAAGGCCGTACTCGGAGATCGTCGACCCGAAGAGGTGCAGCTGCGCCATGTCCGGAATGAGCTCTTTGGGGAAGCGGCCCTCGTAGGCCGCGTCTTCGATGATCGGGAGGACCTTGTCGTCGACCCAGTCCCGCACGGTGTCGCGGACCATGCGCTGCTCTTCGGACAAAAGCGAGTCGCAGTCGATGTAATCCACGCCGCCGAACGCCATAGGGCGCGAATCTATCAGGTGGTTCGGTCCGCGGTTCCGTTAAGATTCAACGAGCCTATGAGCGTTTTCCTGGGCGGATCCGCCTACAACATGGTTCGGGAGCTCGCCGACGGCTTCATCATCGTCACCGAGCGCACCTTCAAGACCTACAAGCCTCAGGACCTGACGGACTTTCAGATGGACGCCGAGAAGTACCTCCGCGAAATCCGGTCCGCGCAGGCACCGGCCGGCGACCAGGAGGCGATCCAGAAGCGGCAGCGCCGCCTGCAGCGCCTGCAGCAGGCGATCACGGTCGCCAACGCGGTGCGCTCGCGCAACCGCTGAACCGTTGACTCGCCGCCGCGCCGCGGAAATCGCGGGCGCCGCTCTCTTCTTCGCCCTCGCCGCCGTTCTCTTCACCTGGCCCCTGGCCGCGCGCATGTCGAGCGGCATGCCGGACCTCTTCGACGACAAGCTGAACGCCTGGATCTTTCACTGGGACTTCCATCAGTTCTTCCACGACCCGCTGCATCTTTTCGACGCGAACATCTTCTTCCCGGCGCGATACACCCTCGCGTTCTCCGAGAACCTTTTCGGCGCCGCGATCTTCGGATTTCCGTTCTTCGCCGCCGGAGCGTCCACGCTCTTCACCGCCAACTTTCTGATGCTGCTCGGAATGGCCCTGTCGGGGATCTCCGCGTGGGCCCTCGCGAGGTACGTCACGGGCGACTCCGCCGCGTCTCTCCTCGCGGGGATCGTCTATGCGTTCGTGCCGTGGCGGCTCGCGCAGCTGCCGCACGTGCAGTTCCAGTGGGGTCCCTTCCTCGCGCTCCTCCTTCTCTTCCTCCTTCGCTACCTCGACGGCGGACGGCGGCGGGATGCCGTTCTCTTCGCGGTCTTCTTCGCCTGGAACGCGGTGACCAACGTCCACTACGCGATGTTCTCCGGCCTGCTCGTCCTTCTCGTCCTCGCGCACGGGGCGCTCGCCCGCGACCGCCCAACGTTTCGGCCGAGGTGGAAAGGGGCGGCGCTCGCCGTCGCTCTGGCCGGCATCGCCGTTCTCCCGTTCTACGTTCCGTACGCGAAGGTGTCGAAGCTCTACGGGATGGTCCGGTCGGAGGGCGAGATCGAGCACTTTTCCGGCCGGCCGATCGACTTCCTCACCGCGGGGCCCCAGAACAAGCTCTACGCGCCGCTGACCCAGAAGTGGGCCCACGCCGAGGGCGACTTCTTCCCCGGCCTCGTCCCGCTCGGGCTCGCCGCGTTCGCGCTCGTTCGCCTCCGGCGGACGTCCTCCGCGGCCGCGCCCGCTCCCAGGAAGCCCCGCTCGCGCGCGGTCCCCGTCCTCGACGCGCTCGCCGCGCTCGGTCTCGCGCTGTGGGCCGTGGTCCGCATCCTGGGGCGCGAGTCGATCGGGCCGGTGCACCTGCGCGACCCCGGGCGCATCCTCGTGTTCGTCGCGGTCCTCGTGCTGATCCGAATCCTGCTGCGGTTCCCGGAACGCTCCCGGTACGCGAACCTGGAAGATTTTGCGCGACGATCGCGCTTCCCGCGCGAGGCGCTCCTCTTCACGGCGATCGCCTGCCTCGGGGTGTTCGTCGCGTTCGGGTCGCACACGCCCTTCTACCGGTTCCTCGTCCAGTCCATGGGCGCGGCCTTCCGTTCCATCCGGGTCCCCGGGAGGGGGATCGTGCTCTTCGACCTGGCGCTCGGCGTGCTCGCGGCGTGGGGTCTGTCGATCGCCGCGCGCGAGGCGTCCCGGTCTGCGGGGAAGGCCGGTGCGGTCGCCGCCGCCGCCCTCCTTCTGACTGCCATCGAGTACCGCGCGTTCCCGATCGAGGTTCCTTCCGTGGAACGCGACGCCGCGCCCGTGTACGCCTGGCTTGCCGGAGTGCCGCTGACCGGAGCCGCCGTCGAGTGGCCGATCACGGACGACATCGAGCCGGAGCATGACTTTCGTTCGACGGCGCACTGGAAGCCGCTCGTCAACGGCTACTCGGGATTCGGGCCGCCCCACTACCACGCGTTGACTTCGCTCCTCGCGCAGCCCCGGATTCCCGACGGGGTGTGGGAGGAGATGCGCAGGCTCGGAGCGTCGGTGCTCCTGTTTCACCCGACGGAGACGACGGACGACAACCGGAAGAAGTATCTCGACGCCGTGCGGCGCGGCGTCACCGAGGGCAAGCTGACGCCGCTCGCCTCGTTTCGCCGGCCCGGGACCGATTTTCCCGACTTCGCGTTCAAGCTGGCGGGATCCCCGTCCTTCCCGATCCCCGTTCCTGCCGAGGCGGCGATCGGCGATCCGTCGGAGACGATCCGGGCGATGCGCGACTACGAGTTCCGCCTCTCGCCGCCCTTCGGCGTCGTCGAGCGCCCGCGCGAGAACGAGGAAGTGGCGGCGGGCTCGTGGGGGTTCGGGTGGGCGCTCGACGACTCCGGGGTCGCTTCCGTGACCGTCTCCGCGGACGGCTCGCCCCCCGCCCCGGCGGCGCTCCACCAGGAATTCCCCGGCGTCGCGGCCGTCTACCCGAACCACCCCGACTCGGCGCGTCCGGGATTCGGATTCACGGTACCGCCGCTGCCGAGGGGTCCCCACGTCCTGACGGTGGAAATCACGGGCAAGGATCGGGGACGGACTCTCCTCCGGCGCAGCATCGTGATCCGATGAAAACGCACCGCTGAGGTAAGATCGCCCGCTTTTATGGAATCCATCTCGATCTCGCACGTGGGGGAGCGGGCCGGCGGCGAAGCCGCGGTCCAGGGCTGGCTGTACAACAAGCGCTCCTCCGGAAAGATCCAGTTCCTGATCGTCCGCGACGGAACGGGATACCTCCAGGTCGTCGTCCCGAAGGCGGAAGCGTCCCCGGAAGTGTGGGAAGCGGCGGAGAAGGCCACCCAGGAGAGCTCGCTGCGCGTCCGCGGCAAGATCCGCGAGGACAAGCGCGCTCCGGGCGGGTTCGAGATGACGGCCGACTCGGTCGAGATCCTCGGGACGTCCGAGGGCTATCCGATCACTCCCAAGGAGCACGGCGTCGATTTTCTGCTGTCGCAGCGCCACCTGTGGATGCGCTCGTCGCAGCAGCACGCCGTGTTGCGGGTCCGGTCGGAAGTCGAGCAGGCGATCCGGGACTTCTTCTACGAGCGCGAGTTCGTGCTGATCGACTCGCCCATCCTCACGGGCTCGTCCGTCGAGGGGACGTCCACGCTGTTCGAGACGGACTACTTCGGCCAGAAGGCCTACCTGTCGCAGTCGGGGCAGCTCTATCTCGAGCCCGCCGCCGCCGCGTTCGGCAAGGTCTACTGCTTCGGACCGACGTTCCGGGCGGAGAAGTCGAAGACCCGCCGCCACCTGACCGAGTTCTGGATGGTTGAGCCCGAGGTGGCGTTCCTCCACTTCGACGGGCTCGTGGAGCTCGCCGAAGACTTCATCGTCTCCCTCGTCGGACGCGTGCTCGCGCGCTGCGCCGAGGACCTGAAGCGGCTCGAGCGCGACGTCACGAAGCTCCAGGCGATCCAGAAGCCCTTTCCTCGGACGACGTACCGCGAGGGGGTCGCGAAGCTCCAGACGCTCGGGTTTCCGATCCAGTTCGGAGACGACCTCGGCGCGGACGAAGAGACGGCGCTGACGAAGGACCTCGACAAGCCGCTCGTCGTTTCCCGTTTCCCGACGGCGATCAAGTCCTTTTACATGCAGCCGGACCCGGTGGACCCGGACGTCGTCCTCGGGCTCGACATGCTCGCGCCCGAGGGTTACGGCGAGATCATCGGCGGCTCGGAGCGGATCTCGGACTTGACCCTGCTCGAGGCGCGGCTCGAACAGCACAAACTGCCGCGGGAGGCCTACGAGTGGTACCTCGACGTGCGCCGGTACGGGACCTTCCCGCACTCCGGCTTCGGAATGGGCCTCGAGCGGTTCGTGACGTGGGTCTGCGGGATCCACCACCTGCGCGAGGCGATCCCCTATCCACGGACGATCAACCGGATTTATCCGTGACGGGGAAAGCCCTTCCAACCGTCGGCGTCGTCTCGTTGGGATGCGCCAAGAACCTCGTGGACACGGAGGTCATGCTGGGGCATCTGGCGCGCGCCGGGCACGCGATCGTCCCGGACGGAGAAGCGCGCGTCGTGCTCGTCAACACGTGCGGCTTCATCGACAAGGCCAAAGAGGAATCGATCGACGCGATCCTCGAGCAGGTCGCGCGCAAGAAGCGGGGCGAGATCGACCGGGTCGTCGTCGCCGGCTGCATGGTCCAGAAGTACGGCCGCGAGCTCGCCGCCGAGATCCCCGAGGTGGACGGCTTCGTGGGCTTGGACGAGCTGGAGCTTGCGCCCGCGGCCGCGATCGGGCTTCCAACGCTCCCGCGTTTCACGGAGAAGCCGCTGGCGACGCGGTTGTACGAAGCCGCCCCGCGGATCCTGTCGCGGCGGAGGGGCTACGCGTACCTGAAGGTCGGGGAAGGCTGCGACAACCCCTGCACGTTCTGCACGATTCCCCAGATGCGCGGGTTCCAGCGCAGCCGCTCGATCGAGTCGCTCGTCGTCGAGGCCCGCTCCCTCGAGGCGCAGGGCGTCTCGGAGCTCGTCCTGATCTCGCAGGACACGACCCGCTACGGCGAGGACCTCGGGATGAAGCGCAAGGGTCTGGCGAGCCTCGTCGAGGCGCTCCTCGCCGGGACGACCTTTCCCTGGATCCGCTTCCTCTACGCTTACCCGAAGACCCTGGACGACTCGGTTCTCGACGTGATGGCGCGCGAGAGCCGGTTCCTTCCGTACGTGGACATCCCGCTGCAGCACGTGTCGCGAACCGTGCTCTCCGCGATGCGGCGGGGCGGTGACCCCGCCTCGTATATGGCTCTCCTCGAGAGGCTGCGCGAACGGGTGCCCGGGATCGCCGTCCGCACGACGTTCATCCTCGGCTTCCCGGGCGAGGGAGACGCCGAGTTCGCGGAGCTCTGCGAGTTCGTGCGCAACGCCGAGTTCGACAACCTTGGCGCGTTCACGTATTCGCCCGAGCCCGGTTCGAAGTCCGAGCCGCTCGGCGATCCCGTTCCCGCGGAGGAGAAGGACCGGCGCCGCGACTTTCTTCTGTCCCTCCAGCGGCCCATTGCCCGCAGGAAGGCGCGGGCGCTACGCGGCCGTGAGCTCGAGGCGATCGTGGAAGGGCCGTGCGACGAGACGGAGCACCTTCTCGAGGGGCGGATCCGGTCGCAGGCCCCGGAGATCGACGGGCGCCTTCTGATCAACGACACGTCGGGGCGCGACGTCCGGCCCGGCGAGATCGTGCGCGTCCGGATCTCGGACACGCACGAGTACGACCTCGTCGGAGCTGTGATTCCCTGAGCCTCCCGGACGCGGCCGCGGCGGGAACATCCCGCGCGCCGGCCCCGGCCGCCACGATCTTCGGGATGTGGCTGGCGTGGTCGTGCGCGACGCTTCTCGCAGCAGCGCTCGCGATGACACTCCCGGTCTCGAACTCCAGCCCCTGGACCGCGGCGGTGCACGCGCCGCCGCTCGCGCGCTGGGACGCGGTCTGGTACCGCAGCGTCGCTCTGGACGGATACACGAACGATCCTTCTTCCCTCGAGAACAACGTGGGGTTCTACCCGCTGTACCCGGTAACCGTCCGCGCGATTTCGCGGTTGCTGCCGGTCAACATCCTCTGGATCGGCATCGGCCTCTCGCTCGCCTGCCTTCTCGGGGCGCTTCTGCTCGCCGGCCAGATCTTTTTCGAATGGGGCGGGGAGGCGGGCGCCATCCGCGGGACCGCGGCGCTGCTCCTGTATCCGACGTCGTTCTATTTCGCGTCCGTCTACACGGAATCGCTGTTTCTTCTGCTGACCGTCGCGGCGTTCTGGGCGTCCCGGCGGGGCCGGTGGGCCGTTGCGGGCGCCGCGGGCTTTCTCGCATCGCTCACGCGGCTGAATGGATTCCTCCTCGCCATCCCGATCGCCTGGTACGGATGGCGGTTCTGCAAGGAGCGCCGCAGCGAAGGGGAGCGCGGGGGAGCCCGAAAGCGCGCGGCCGTGGGCGCTCCAGCGGCGCTTGCCGTCATCGCGACCCTCGCCGGCGCGGCCGTTTTCCCGGCGTTCCTCGGCAGCCGCTTCGGGGACCCGCTCCTCTACCTCCACAGCAAGGCGGCGGGGTGGGACATGCGCTCTGGCTCGCTGCTGACGCTCTTCGCGCGAATCGGGACCGGCCTCCGCGACGCCTTCCGCGATCCGGCCGGCTTGGAGAGCCTGAGCTTTGCCTCGCAGCTCGCGAGCGCGGTCCTGTTCGTGTACCTCACCGTACGGCTCTTTCGCAGGGGGCTTCCGGCCGAAGGCCTGTACGCCGCGGCGAGCCTGCTCCTGCTCTTCCACGCGAGCACGCTCGCGGGCATGGATCGATACGTGCTCGCCCTGTTTCCCGCGTTTTTCGCGCTCGCCGCCGATCTCGCCCGCCGGCCCGCTCTCTCGTTCGCCTGTATGCTGTTCGGCGTGACGATTCAGGTCACGTTCCTCCATCGATTCGTCCACTGGATCATGGTTTCGTGACCGAGTCGCTCCACGTCATCCGCGATCCGCTGCGGTCGGAGGACCTTCCCCGCGGCGGGATCGTCACCATCGGCAACTTCGACGGCGTCCACCTGGGCCACCGGCGAATTCTCGAGACCGCCGTCGCACACGCTCGAGAGGCGGCGCGGCCGTCCGTGGCGATCACCTTCGAGCCGCATCCCCTCGCCGTGTTGCGCCCCGATCACGCGCCGCGGCGGATCCAGACTCTCCGGCAGAAGGAAGAGGCGATCGAGGCGCTCGGGTTGGACTACCTCCTCGTCATCCCGTTCACGAGGGATTTTTCGCTGACGGAGCCGGAAGAGTTCTGCCGCGATTTCCTGACCGAGCGCCTCGGCGCGTCCGAGCTCATCCTCGGCCAGCACTTTGCGTTCGGCCGAAAGAAGCGGGGCGACCTCGCGCTCTTGAAGAGACTCGGGCCCGAGTGCGGCTTCATCGCGTCGGGCGTCGAAGAAGTCATCCAGGACGGAGAGCCGGTGTCGTCCACCCGGATCCGCAACGCGATCATCGCCGGGCGCGTGGCGCAAGCCGCGGCGTTGCTCGGCCGCCGCTACGAGCTGCGCGGCATCGTCTCGCGGGGCGAGCGGGTGGGACGGAAGATCGGGTTCCCCACGATCAACCTCGCCCCGGAGAACACGCTGCTTCCTGCCGACGGCGTCTACGTCACCGTCATCGAGATCACGTCGTTCGGGCGCCGTTTCCAGTGCGTGACGAACATCGGCCGCCGCCCGACCGTCTACGAAGACTTCCGGACGACGATCGAGACGTTCGTTCTCGACTTCACGGCGGACGTCTATGGTGAGGACATCAAGCTCTTCTTCGAGGAGCGGCTGCGCGAGGAGCGGAGGTTCGATTCGATGATGGCGCTGACCGAGCAGATCGGGAAGGATATCGAAGCGACCCGGGAGTACTTCGCGAAAGTAGGGAGCTGAGTCTCCGGCCGGCTCAGTTCGGCGGAGACTCGTTGTGCTCCGGGATCCCTCAGCCCGGCAATACTTGGACGAACATCGGGAAGACCACGCCGGTCCGAGGCCAAAAAAGGGGCGGAGCCGCAGCTCCGCCTCCGACGAGCTTAGTAGGCGCGATGCTCGTGGTGCACCACGCGCTTGTCGATGTGAGGAAAAGGGAAGAGCCTGAGTGATGTGCGGGAGTGATCCTCATGGACGGTGCCGCCGTAGCCCTGGTTTCCATAGCCGTCCTGGTAATAGGGCTGCGAATACTCGTATCGCGTCTGCGGGTATCCACCCTGGCCGTAGTTACCCGGATACCCATAGTTTCCCTGGTACCCGTAATTTCCCTGGGAGCCGTATCCTCCGTTGTACGAATCGTGCTGGCGGACGTAGCCATATTCCCCGCCCTGGGAGTACCCGCCGCCGACGTAAGCGTTCTGACCGGAGTACGGACGCGCACAATAATCGTCGGCCAGGGCCGGCGACGAGACGCCCGTAACGATCGCTGCCCCAAGCGCCGCAGCGAAGAGCCATTTTCTGTTCATTCTGTTTCCTCCGCAGGGATCTATCGCAACTCCGATGCCTGCACCTTCCCGGACGGCTCGCGCTCTAAGTGCTTTCGATTCAATGCTCGGACCCGGACCGCTCGCCGCCTTTTTGCCCCCGGCTGTCTCTTCGCGATGCCTTCTGACCTCCTTTGAGATCAGCCGCCCCCTCGCAGAGAGAGGGCGCAGAAACAAAAGAGCCGGAGCGAATGCCCCGGCTCTGGCGCCACGATACGAGTCGGCTCAGTAACCGGCAGCGTTTCGGATTCGCGCGAGCAGCTGCATCATGCCCGTCCACTCGCGCTGCAGTTCAGGGACGTTCGCCTGCCGGAACTGCTGATCGGCCTCCCGGGCGTTGTCCCAGAGGTGCCCAACGTTGCCGCGGACGTCCTCGCCGCACTTTCGGGTTGACGGCCGACTTCAAGGCTTCGACCCTTCTTCGGCCCGGCATTACGAAGGGGTTCCCTCTCATCCCTTTGGATCACCCGCCACCTCGATGTGCATCATCAGCCCGCCACCCCCGTTCTGCTCGGTGTTGTTGTTGGTGGTGTGGTGCGAGATGTGGCAATGGATCATCCACTTCCCGGGCTTGAGCGCCGTCCAGATCACGTCGTAGCGTTGCCCCGGACCCACGTTGACCGTGTCGGCCTTGAACCGAGCCGAGGGGGGGAGCGTCTCGCCGTCGCGCGCCACCACAACGAACGGGCCACCATGGATATGCATCGGATGGATGAAGCCGCTGTTGGAGCCGACGAAGCGCACTTTGAGCGTTTCGCCGACCTTCATCTGGATCGTGTCGGTCGAAGGAAAGGCCCGCCCATTGATCGTGAAAAAGTTCGGCTGGCCTCCGTCCATCGGCATGGCCGGGTAGGTCAGGCCTTCGCGAATCAACCACTCCTGCAGCAGGATCGTGTACTCGTGATCGGCGGACAGTTCGTCTGCCGCGTTCGCCGGATCGATGAGGAGCGCTCCATACAGTCCCAGCGTCTGCTGGCGGTCGACGTGATCGTGAGAGTGATACAGGTACGAGCCGTACTGGAGAGCCGTGAACTCGTAGGTATAGACCTGACCGTTCCCGATCGGCTTCTGCGTGACGCTGGCAACTCCGTCCATGACGTTGGGCAGGATCAGCCCGTGCCAGTGGACAGTGGTCGTCTCCGGCAGCCGGTTGGTGACGTTGATGCGCACTCGGTCACCCTGCCGGAATCGCAAGGTGGGCCCCGGCACCTGTCCGTTGAAGGCGAAGGCGTCCACGGAAACGTTGGGCAGGATCTGCCAGCGGATCACGGAGGTCTCGAGGTCGAAGACCTTGACTCCCTTCTCGACCCGAGGCGACAGGACCGTGGCCCCTCGTCTACTCAGGCCATAAGTGGCCGTCACGTACCGCGGGTCGACGGCCGCCATGTCCAGCATCGCTGCGGCAGGGGTGTTGTTGTCCACGATCATTCCCGGCGGCATGATCGCGCCCCCCACCTCGTGCGCGCTCAGCCGCAGGTTGACGAACGCGGCCGGCAGCGCCATCCCTCCAACGAGCATGATAAGTGTGAACGCAGTGACTGCCGCCAGCTGCGCGCCGGTCAGATCGGACTCCATCGCTCCGCCGGACATGGGGCGTCCCGGCGCGGGGGTGGAGGGCGCCATGTCCATTCCTTCATGATCCATAACGGCGGTTCCCTTGCGGGCGTCGGCGCGCCCCGGCGCAGGCCGGCGAGATTTCGCGCGCTCGGTCATCAAGCCGTGCTTCATGCCC
Source organism: Acidobacteriota bacterium (assembly GCA_030948185.1). Taxonomy (GTDB): domain Bacteria; phylum Acidobacteriota; class Thermoanaerobaculia; order UBA5066; family Gp7-AA6; genus JALYUA01. The sequence continues at coordinate 7,163 of JALZAT010000031.1, read as the reverse complement.
CGGGCGACCATCCACACGTTCACCGGATACGCGATGGCGAAACCCGCCGTGACGCCGAGCGACATCACCGTCCAGAACAGCGGCTCGCCCGGCCACATCGCCCGCATGTCCCGGCCCATCATCAGAAACACCATCACTGGGGCCATGCCCGCCATCATGCAATTCATGGAAATCAGCTCGGGGAGGAAGCTCCGCCGCACGTTTTCGGCGTAGGTGCCGCCCATCGTTTTCCGCATGAAGAGGGCCTGGAAGATCAGCAAGCCGAACAAGAATCCGGCGACGTATTCGACGATCAAGTCGGCCCACATGGGAAGGCCGATCAACGCCACCGTCACCGCGGCGAGGATGATGCCCGTGGCGTCGCCCGCCACGCAATGAACCGTCGAGCCGACCCCCTGTTTCCACAGCGGCTGGATGAACTCCTCGTGCTTTCCGGGCCTGGGCTCCTTGTCGGCCATCACGTAGAGCAGCAGGCCGACCGGACCGGTGTATAGGGTCACCAGCACGAAGCCCCACTTCATGACCGCCGCCTCCGGATTGCCTCGAAACTGATCCCAGGCCACGTAGGCGGCGGACGCCACCGCCAGGATCAACCAGGCATAGACAAAAACATCGATGGGTTGGATCAGCATGGAACCGTTCCTCGACTCTTCCTGAAGGTGCGGGCTCGGAGCGACGACCGTGTATTCTTCCACGGTGTCTCACGTTAGGATCGGCGGCCTTCAGGAAGGTTCCAGGTTCAAAATGCGGAATTGGAACACTCGCATTGGAGCGCGAGTTGCGGCCCATGTGCCGCCGAAGCGCCTTCTTGCCGCATTTCTGGGACTCGTCTTCGGCGCTTCGACGGTCATCTCCGGGGTCTGCAATTTGCGCTGCTCCGCTTTCCCCGGTGTGTCGAGCGCCGTCTCCGCACCGGCGTCGCCTTGCCCCGCGCATTCCAGGGGCGAAACCGCACCTCTTTCCGGCGCTGGGACGGAAGTTCCCTGTCACGCTCCGGACGGCGTCGCCGCCTGTCTCTCCCTCGCGCCCGCCGACATCGCCATGGATTCCTCGCGGGTCGCCGCCGTCGTGCCCTCCCTCCTCCTGCCGGTCGCCCTCTCGCGGACCTTCGCGATCCGCGCTGCTGAGCCCAAGCTCCATCCCTCCCCGCGCGGACCCTCGCTTCTCCTCATTCTGCGCGTCTGAATCCGGTTCCTCGATAGGCGCCCCGTGCGGCGGCTCCAGCTCCGCGCATGCGGAAATCGACTGAACCGAGGTACGCTCGATGGCACTCAAGGAATTTTGGGCTGCGTTGTTGGGAATGCTCCTTGCCGTTCCCGTGCTTGCGCAACACGAGCACCATCCGGAGCTCGCCCGCAGCTCGGTGTTCCGGGGCGAGGAGCCCGACGAGCGCCGGTGGGACATCGAAGGCGGCCCCATCGATTTCCAGCAGTTTTACGGGCGCGCGGAGGTCGTGCGGAAGGAACGAGGACGTTCTCCTGACCACACATTGCCGGCCGCTCTCGATCCCCGATACGGCCTCTCGCCGGTTTCCATCCACGGCTACGTCCGGTTTCACGCCGGAATGAAGATGTAGGCCCGCAGCGAATGCCAGTGAAGTCCAAGCGCCAGGAAATCTTCTACCGCGAGAGCGACGTCGGCCCAACCCTCGATCGCGAGATCGAGAAGCACGTCGCCCGACTTCTCCATCGAAGCCCGGTGCCGTGGAGGAATCCGCCGCGTTACACGGCCGAGATTTTTCGGGCGCAGTTCCTTCTCGACGTCGTTGAGAGGCGCGAGGCCGGCCGTACGGCAGTTACCGAGACGCCCGTCGGCTGGGCCTGCTCGCTCGATTTCGGGGGCGACGACCAGGATCTCGTAGTCGGGCGTGGCGACACCGAGGCGCTGGCGATCTGCGCCGCCTTCATGTCGAAGCGTCCCCGCATCCGACGGAAATCGCAACGCGGTTTCGCGGGGCGGCTGGAGCACGGAGTACGTCGTTTCGTCATCCGCGTGTGGAACCTTCGGTTCGTGGTGCGAGTCAGAGCGGAAATAGGAAAGCTGCTCTTTCCCTGAAGCCGGCTCGGTAGCCGTCGGTCACACGGCGGTCTCGCGCTCCACTTCCACGGACGCCGGAGCTGCCTTGACCCTTCGAAAAACCCATCGATACGCCGCGACCACGAGCAGCGCGGCGCCGAAGGTCGCCACGATTGCCGCCCCGGTCGGGAGGTCCAACTCGAAGGACAGCGCTACGCCCGCGGCCGAAACGATCACGCCCATGGACCAGCCAATCGCCAGTCGCGGGCCGAGGCGTTCCGCGAAGAGCATCGCCGCGACGGAGGGAACGATGAGGAAACAGAAGACGAGGAGCACGCCGGCGATCGCGACGGACGAGGTCACGACAAACCCGAAGGACATGTAGAAGAGAAAGTCCCAGAAACGCACGTTCAGGCCTTGCCGTTCCGCGGCGTGCTCGTCCATGGAGATTGCGAGGAACTGCCGGCGGAACACGTAATGGAACGCGCCGACGATCGCGTAGAGGACGGCAGTCTTGCCGAGCTCCGGCCAGGTGACGGAAAGGATGTTCCCGACGAGCATCTCCTTCAGATGCTCCGTCTCCTGCGTGGCCTTCGACATGACGAGGATGGCCACGGCGGCGGAGACCGCGTAGACGATGCCGATGATCGCCTCCTGCGGGATCCTCGTCTTGCGGTGCACGCGGGACAAGGCGAAGATCGCAGCGCCGAGGAACGTGAAGCCGAGCGAAAAAAGATAGGCGGTCGTCGAGTGCAGGTCGTATCCGGCCAGATACGCGACCGTGGAGCCCAAAGCCGCGATCTGGGCGAGTGAGAGGTCGACGAAGATCACCCCCCTCTCGACGACGTGCACGCCCAGGTACGCGTGAATGCCGGTCAGGATCAGGCTCGCGACAAACGCGGGAAGAAGGATCTGAAAGACCGTCATTTTTTCGTTCCCATCGCTTTCACAAAGAGATCGATGTCGTGATCGAAGATCGAGAAGTAATCTTTGATCTCAGGCACGCCACCCACCGATGGATAAAAGATCAAAAGATTGGCCCCGGTCTTCGAGGCGATGAACGACGGTGTTTTTGTATCGAAGTACGGCTCGACGAGAATGACAGGCACCTTGCGGGCCAGCGCGAGGTTGACGATGTCCAGTGTGTGCGAGGGGGAAGGCGGAATGCCCGGCTTCGGCTCGATGTAGCCAACCGCCTTGAGATTGAAGTACTTCAGAAAATTCGGCCACGAGTTGTGGTAGGTGATCACCTCGGTTCCCGCATAGGAACCCATCCGGCCCGCCCACTCTTTTTCCTTCTCCGATAGCCTGGCTTCGAAGGCCGCCAGGTTTTTCTCGAACGTGGGCTTGCCGCCGGCGTCTAGGTCCTCGAGTTTCTGCGCGATTGCCCTGGCGATCGCCCGTCCGTTTTCCGGGTTGAGCCAGTAATGCGGGTTTCCGAAAGGATGAACGTCGCCCATGGCCCGTGTGACTTGCTCTTTCGGACGTTCCAGGATTTCTGCGGCCGCCGAAGCGTCGAGATAACCGGAGGGCCCCAGGATTTTGGGATTGCGCGACTGCGTCAAGAGCGGGGGCAACCAGCCAACCTCGAGCTCCAGACCGATCGCGATAAGGAGATCCGCGCGCCGGAGCTCGAGCAGGTAGGAAGGCTTGGCTTCGACGAAGTGGGGATCCTGATATCCCTTGCATATCGAGGAGACGACGACCCGGTCGCCGCCGATCATTGCGGCGAGCGAGCCGAGGTCGGACGTCGTCGTGACGACGCGAATCGGCGCCGCGGAGCCGGTCACGGCAAGCGAGAAGAGGGCCAGTGCGAGGGCGGGTTGGCGTTTCATGGCATGTCTTTCTAAAAAGGATGGGCCCCGTGCGGGCCGATGTTGAAGGTGAGCTTCAGAAGGGCCGCCAGATCGTTCTTCCCGTCCGGTCTGTGGATCTCGCGGCCCTGCAGGGAAAGCGCCGAGAATTCCGACGGCCATAAGGTCAAGTAGGCCAATACGCCTTTTTCGACCGGTTGATCCGCATAATCCGCCCGCAGACCGACGCGCCAACGCCGGCTGAACTGGTACTCGACGTAGGAGAAGCCTCCAAAGGAGCGGAGCGCCCGGGTGTCCTCTTCCCGGCGGACCCAGTAGGCCTCTGTTTGCCAGATCAAGGCTCGGTAAATCGCTCGCCGTGGGTTTTTCCAGCGAATCGTGGCGTCTGCAGCCAGGACCTCGGTAGCGAATTGCCCCCCCGGGTCGTGGACCCCCCGGGCGTAGGTTGCTCCGAATGTGCCGTTCAGGGTTTCGCTGAAATCGCTGTAGGTGGTCGCCCGGCCGAGGTAACCGAGGTCTTTCCTTCGCCCCCCGGCGACAACATCCCCGGACGGCTCGACCTCGCCGAAGGCCGGGGCGTTCTCCCAGTTCGTGGTCACCTCCGCGTCGAAGTTCAGATAGAAGGAGGTCGGTGCCAGATAGCTTGCGGAGACACCGACGGCGGACAGGCCTTCCGGACCGAAGAAGCGAACTGTGGCGAGCGGTCGATCGGCGAAAGGAGTCTCAGGAGGATGGGTTCGGTTGAACTTTCCGAGATTGGAACGGAACTTTCCGGTTTTGAGGCCGAAGGTCGCCGGAAGAGCCAGCCAGGTGATGTAGAGCTCTTCGATGTCCACGCCCTGGCGCGAGAACGCGATGAAGGTGTCGAGCCGCGCGAAAGGGTCGATTGCAGATTGCAGTCCGAGCTCCGCTTCGGACAGGTCGAACGCTCGGTTTGGTAACGTCCGATCGTTTCCCGCGAATCCGACCAGATTCCCGACGAGGCTGATGTTGGGATTGAGAATGTTCGAGCCTTGGAGCGGTGCCGTCCCCGGCGCGCCAGGCGGGGAAGATGACCCGGGCTCTTGCGCGCTCGCGGCCCCGATGGCCGCGGCTGCGATGATGATGCACGCAAACAGGAACGGCCAAAACTTGTGCTTCACGATGTCCTCCGCCGGCTGTGGAGCCGGCACCTCCGCGTGCGCGGCAGGAGGCCGCGACGCTGCCGGGGCTAGCCGGCCGAGGGAGGAGCGCGCCCGTCGATGAAGCGGGGCGCGGAGAGGGACAGCAGGCGCGCTGGAGGAAGCGCCGCGAGGGGGATCGCCGATGCTCCCGCCGGGCTGAAGACCGCGGGCCCCGTCAGGGAGACGAAGCGGTGGGCGAGGCACGCCGTGCAGGGATCGGCCGCGGCCGTACCGCCGAGGGACGCGGTCCACGCGGGCGCGGAACCCGCGAGCGGCGGAGCCAAGAGCTCGTTCGCCGGCTCGGGATGAAGCCCGAACGAGCCGGCGACCGCGAAAACCGCGGCAAGGAGCAGGACGGCGCGCCCCAGGCGGGCCGTACGAAAACCGTGAAACATCCCGATCGGGCAACGGCGCACTCAAACATTGTATTCCGCAGCGCGCCGGTGGTGCCGCCCTACAATGCCCCTCATGTCAGACGCTCCGAGGGCGCGCCCTGCCCCCGAATCCGGCCCGTCCCTGGACGCGCTGCGGCGTCGCATGCACTGGCTGCTCGGGATGACCTTCCTCCACGTCGTCGGGGAGGGGGGGCTGGCTCTGTACGAGTCGATCCGGGTGGGCAGCCTCGCGCTTCTGGCGTTCGGGCTCGAGAGCGTGATCGAGGGCGGGGCGGCCCTCCTCGCGGTCCGGCACCTTCGAAAGCTCGCGGACGAGGAACACGACCACGCGAAGAGCGAGCAGAACCTCGCCCGCTGGATCGGCGTCTCGTTCCTGCTGCTGGCGGCCTATACGACGAGCCGGGGGATCCTCGAGCTCACCCGGGGGACGCACGCCGAGCGCAGCGTCCTGGGGCTGTTCCTGACGATCTTCGCCTCGTTCGGGATGCCTTTCATCGGCTATTGGAAGTGGAAGACGAGCCGGGAGCTCGGCAGTCAGGGGCTCGCGGCGGAGGCGAAGGAGTCGATTGCCTGCTCCGCGGATTCGATGTTGACGCTCCTCGCGATGGTCGGCGGCCTCCTGGGCGCCCCGGGCTGGACCGACCCGGCGCTCGCGCTCCTGATGGTCCCCTGGTTCCTCCGGGAGGGCCTGGCGCACGTGCGGGGAAGGGTCCACGCCCATGTGCACTGACGGATGAGCCACAACTGCTAGAATCCTTCGGCAACGTTTCCGCATATGTAGTGGTCTGGAGGGAACTGAATGGCCGATAACCCGAATGTTCATCAGGTCTCCGACACGAGCTTCGACGGAGACATCCTGAAGCACGACAAACCCGTTCTCGTCGATTTCTGGGCGCCCTGGTGCGGCCCCTGCCGCTCGGTCGCTCCGATCGTCGACGACCTCGCGACGCAGTACAAAGACAAGCTGAAGGTCGCCAAGCTGAACGTGGACGAATCCTCGCAGGTGGCGATGAAGTACCAGGTCACGTCGATTCCGACGTTCATCCTCTTCAAGAACGGAGAGGTGGCGGATCGCGTCCTCGGCGCGCTGCCCCGCAGCGAGTTCGTCAAGTTCATCGACCGGAATCTCTGACGCCGGCCGGCTGGCCTGCGGATCGAGGGAGGGCGAAGTCCCTCCCTTTTCTTTTGGTCGGGACAGACGAAGAAATCCGCCGTCCGGAGCGCGACGTAAGATAGGCACAGTGACCCGAACCCTGGTTCTGTTCGCGAAGGACCCCGGCCGCGAGGCCCGGGCAAAGGGCTTCTCGGCGGCGGCCGCCGCGGACGTCTTCGCCTCCTTTGCCGCGGGCTGGGTGGACGTTGCAGAGACGCTCGGCGCCCGGATCGTGGTCGCCACACCGGCCGAGGATCTCGCACCCTGGCGCCGCAGGCGCCCCTCCTCGCGGATCGTCTGGGTCGCGCAGCGCGGGTCGAGTTTCGGAGAGCGGCTCGAGGATGCCGTCCGCCGCGTGTCCCAGCCCGGCGGCCATGTGGTCGTCGTGGGCGGCGACGTCGCGCCGGATCTCGCCGCGGCCGCGCAGGCGTTCGAAGCCGTCGAAGGGGGGATTTCGGCGGCGCTGGCTCCTTCGGCCGACGGGGGCGTGTCTCTCTTCTCGCTTTCCCCTGGCGACCACGACCTCCTCCGCGGAATCGAAGTCGGGCGCCGCGACGTTTTTTCCACCCTTTCCCGGAGGCTCGCGGAACGCGACCGGCCCGTCGCGCTCGTCGCGGCCGGC
>JALZAT010000030.1 GCA_030948185.1 Acidobacteriota bacterium | reverse complement strand
TGGCGCTTCGCTTCGGCTCCCGCGACGCAAACCTCCTCCCTCCCTTCGGTCGGGAGACTATTTGCGTCGCGAGCGGATGAATGAGCGAGGCTTCCTCCTCTCCCCCGGGGTTGGGTGAGGGGGACGTGTCAGTTCCCGTGTTTCTTTTCTTCCTGGGGTTTCTTTTCATCCTGTGGCCGGCCCCGGTCTTTTTACTGGTTCTGAGTCTGCTGCGGCTGTGGCTGCGCTTGCGCCGATCTCTGTCCTTCGAGACCGGGCGGCGGTTGGACCGAACGGTTCTCCCTTTGCACGGAGCATTCCAGCAGCCCTGCTATCGCCGGATCCGCAGCGGCTGAATCCTCCAGTCCATCAGCGACCGCCAGAGCCATTCGGCGGGCCCGAATCGATACCGCCGCAGCCACGCGGAAGCCAGCCAGAGCTGCAACCCATAGCCTGCGATCCAGATCGGGAGGAGCCACGTCGGACCGATCCGCCCCATCGGACGCGCGCTCGCGCAGAACGGCGCCGTCACCCTCGACACCAGCCTCGTCTACGCCTGCGCGGGGTCCGCGCCGGCTCCCACGGGAACGATCCCGACGCTCGACTACGCCGGGTTCGGAGTTCCGATCGTGCTGCTCGCGGGGACGGCGCTTCTCGTGCTTCGGCGGTCCGCCTGACCAGGACGCGCTATCGCGTGAGGAGCACCGAGACGGAGTGACTCTCCGCGTTCGCGGTGACTGCGTCCGCGCGCCCGTCGCCGTCGAAGTCCGCGAGGATCACGCGAAAGGACCCTCGCCCGCCGTATCCGACCGTCGCGGTCCGCGCCGGTGAGAGCCCGTCCGGACCTCCGTACGCGACGGTGAGGTCGTTCGTGCCCGCGTTCGCGGTGACGGCATCGGTGTACCCGTCCCCGTCGACGTCCCCGGCTGTCACGTCTCCGGAACCTCTCCCGGTCGGAATCTTCGGCCCGAGCCGGAAGCGTCCGTGCCCGTCGTTCAAGAGAAACGTGAGCCCGTCGCCGGACGGGTCGCTGATGTGCCCGGAGTAGTTTGCGACGACGAGGTCCGGCTTGCCGTCCCGGTTGAGGTCCGCCACGGCGACGGCGAACGGCGACGGACCCGCCGCAACGGCAGGCTGCTGCGCGCCGCGGAATCCGCCGCGCCCGTCGCCGAAGAGGATCGTCACGCCGCGCTCGACCATGTTCGGCGCGACGATGTCGCAGCGCCCGTCGCCGTCGAGGTCCGCGAGCCGCAGGTTCCGATAGGGCTTGCGCCCCGCCTCGACCGTGGCGCCGGGCACGGCGAAACCGCCCTTGCCGTCGCCGCGCAGCACCGTGAAGCGGTTCTCGCCCCAGCTGTCGACGACGAGATCCAGACGCCCGTCCCCATCCACGTCGCAGGCGCCGATCGTGTGCGGATGCGGCAGGCTGTGAACGGCGAGCGGCGATCCCGGCGCCGGCCGAAACGCGCCCCTGCCGTCCCCGAGCAGGATGGTCACGCGCGGCGTGCCGTGGTTGGCGATCGCCATGTCGAGGTGTCCGTCCCGATCGAAATCCGCGACGGCAATCTCCGTCGGGCTCGGCCCCGCCGGATACGCGCCCGCGCGGCGAAGACCGCCGCGCCCGTCGCCGAGAAAGATCGTGACGTCCTCGGCGCCGTCGCTCGCCACCGCGAGATCGAGCCTGCCGTCCCCGTTGAAGTCCGCCGCGGCGAGCGCCGAGGGCGAATGCCCGGCGCCGAACTCGATGGTGCGAGGCGAACGGAAGGGCGAAGTCCGGGTGGGGGCGGCAACCGTCGCCAGCACGAGCGTCGCCAACAGCGGAGCCCATCCAGACCCGACTCGGTGCGTCACGCTGGGCCGGCGCGGCATGCCGCAATTGTAGTGACTGTGGCGCGGTATCGTTACGAAAGCTCAAAACAGGAGAACTCAATGAAGCGCAACGTGGCGGTGTGGATCGACCATAAAGAGGCTGTGATCGCGGCCATCGCCGGGGAAACCGAAACGACGAACAGAGTTACATCCCACGTGCAGCATGGGGGGGCATCGGGGAACGAGAGTGGCGCGGAAGACCAGCGGGATCGACGATTCGCGAACCATCTCCGCACCTATTACGACACCGTGATTTCGCACATCAAAGACGCGGGCGGCATCCTGTTGCTCGGCCCGGGCGAGGCGAAGCACGAGCTGGAAAAACAGATTCGCGACGACGGGCTCGGTGAGCACATCGTCGGCGTCGAAACGGCGGACAAGCTGACGGATCATCAGGTCGCCGCAAAGGCCCGCGAGCGGTTTCTGAAGACTCGGGCGGTCTAGTGGTCGACGCGGTCGGTCTACCGGCGAAAACGCGGCGCCGTCCGTAGAAGATCGAGTTCGTGGGGAGAACCTCGACGAGGCACCGGAATCCTTCGCGCTGGGTTCCGGTGGCGGCGCTCCTTCTGGGAGTCCTCCTCGGCGCCGGATGCACCGGTCAAGCCCGCCCGGCGGCGCACGCGGAACGCTCCGAGGAGGCGAAGCCGGAAGGACTTCTCGCCCGCACGCCCGCCTTCGAGTTCCACGGCGCGTTCTGGACGGACCTGCATCACTTTCTTTACGTCGTCGCGCGCGACCGGCTGAAGACCCCGCAGACTCTGCGGGAAGCCCTCGCCGCCGATGCACCCGAGGAGCTCGAGAAGACGACGCTCCCGGCCGCGGACCGTGAAGCGATGGAGTCGGCCCTCGCGATCTACGGGAAGTCGTTCGCTGAACGCGACCTGGTCTTTGACTGGGCCGGCGCGTACACCGTCGCGGTCCCCCCGCGGACGACGATGTCGACGACGGATCCGGGTTATGCGGGATACGGCGCTCTCGAAATGCTTTTTCACGAGGCGTCCCACACCTTCGACAGCGAGATCGAGAAGCTGCTCGCGGACGAGGGACGGCGTCAGGGCCGGAAGATTCCGGGCAACCTCGAGCACGCCATCATCTTCGACACGGCGGGGGAGCTCGCCGCGGCGCGCGTGCCCGGGTACGTCCCCGCCGGCGAGAACAGCCTCTACGAGCGGAAGGATTTTTTCCGGGAGCCGCTCACGAGGATCTGGCACCCGCACGTCGCGGGAAAGGTGCCCGTCGCGAACGCGGTGCGGGACGTGGTGGTGGAGGTCGGGCGGCGATAGAAGCCCTCTCCCCGCGCGCGGGGAGAGGGTCGGGTGAGGGGCTCGCTTACTGCTTGTCGTACACGAACGTGCTGGTGGTCTTCTTCCCGGCCGCATCCGTCCTCGTCGTCGTCAGAGTGCGGGACCTTCCGTCGGCCGCCACGACGATCCGGCCGGTCGACATCACCTTGCCGGCCTTCTTGGTATTCAAATCGACCGTGCGCTCGTCGACTTTCGTGTAGGACCGCGAGTCGTAGTTCGGGTCGCCGGTGACGGGGTAGTCCTTGCCGTCGTACTTGCCGGTCCACTCGTTATGGACGGGTTTCCCGTCGCTGACGCCATCCACGATGACCTTCACGCTGTCACCCGCGGCCACGTAAACGACGGTGTGGTTCACCGGCGAGCCCGGGGCGTACTTCGACTTCGCCTCGTTCAGCTTCCAGGTGCCCATGTTGGCGTCCGCCGCCAGGCAGACCGCGCCCACGCAAAGCCCGACCAGAGTCGTCAGAATGGTCTTCCGGTTCATTTCGCCTCCTGTTGAGCGTTTCGATTCCGTTTTCTACTTCTTCGGCGGCGGCGCCTGCTCTGCCTCCGTCCACGGGGGTGTCACGCCGATGGATCGGGCGTACGCGATCGACTGACCCAGGTGCTCGTGCAGGTGCGTCTGCACGATCATCAGGATGCGCCGTTTCGTCAGTTCGCGGCCACCCAGGAAGGGGACCGCGACTTTCTTGTCGAGGTCGGCATTCGAGAGCCCGCCGCCGACCGTTCTGGCGTTGTCGATCGATTTCTTGAGCCAGTCGGTGACTTTGGCCTTGTCGGTGACCTTCGTCTCCATCGTCGGCTCAAAGCCGTCGGGGAGCTTGCCTCCCAGCAGCTGGGGAAGGAAGTAATTCGCGATCGTCACGTGCATGTAAACCTCGCCGACCGACCGGACGCCCGGCGCCGGCCGCCAGCCGTACTTCTCCGCCGGAACGGTGTTGGCAAGATCGACGAGCCTCTTGCTGACGAAGTCGACATCCGACGTCCAGTCCGACTGGAAACTCGGGGCCGCCGCCGGAGCCGCCGCCGGGGCGGATGGCGTCGTCTGGCCAAAGGCCGCCACGGGTACCGCCAAACAGAGAAGGAACAGAGCCGTTTTCGCTGCACGTCTCATTGCTGGTTCCTCCGTGCGAAACATATTGGTGTCCCTCTACTTCTTCTCGACCATCTTCACGTCGAACTTGCCGTCGCCCTCGAGAAAGAAGACGCATTCGGATGCCGCGTCGCACTTCGTCGAGTGCCTGTAGCCCGGCGGATCGTAGAGATAGGAATTCGCGGGAAGGCGCACCTCCGGTTTCCCCTCCGGGATGTGGATGACGGTTCCCGACATGATCACCATGTGGAGGCCCGCCGAGTGCGTGTGCAGCGGCGCGGAGAATCCCGCCGGGAATTTCTGGATGGCCCCGAACCGGCCGCCCTTCGTCGGATCGCCCCAGAGGACGACCTGCTTCACTCCCGGAGGAGCGTTCGGCGCGTCGACCCACTTGTAGTCCCCGGCAGGCCAGATGATCTCTCGGCCTTTGGCCTTTGCGGTCATCTTCGAGTCGGCGGCCTGAGCGAGCGCGGACGCGGCCATGGTGACGAGAACAATGAGGGAAAGCGTCCAGATGCGGAATCCGGTCTTCGTCATGGAATCTCCTTTGATGTTGGCAGCTTGAATATCACTTCTCGCGCTCCCGACTTCCAGGGGCGCCCTGAGCGGAGCGCATCCGCGATACGATCCGGAGAACGTGATCCGCTGCCCGAGCTGCTCGGCGGAAACTCCTGACGGCTCGCGATTCTGCCCCTCCTGCGGCGAGGCGTTTTCCCTTTCTTCGGCCTCGCGGATGCCGACGAACCTCGCTTCGCCGTCGGTCGCGGAGGCGGCCGCGCGCCGAGGGCGCGGGCCATCCTCCTCCTCGGTCGTCGGCCGCCTCGCGTCCTCCGACTCGATCGACGTCGGAGGCTTCACGCCGGGCACGATGCTCGCCGAGCGCTACCGCGTCATCGGATTGATCGGGCGCGGCGGGATGGGAGAGGTTTACCGCGCGGACGACCTGAAGCTCGGCCAGCCGGTCGCGCTGAAGTTTCTCCCGGAGCGGTTTTCTTCGGACAAAGCCTTTCTCGATCGGCTCTTCGCCGAGGTGCGGACCGCGCGCCAGGTATCGCATCCGAACGTCTGCCGCGTGTACGACGTCGGCGAGACGGACGGACGCCACTTCCTCTCGATGGAGTACGTGGACGGGGAAGACCTCGCCTCGCTGCTGCGCCGGATCGGCGGTCTTCCGCAGCCCAAGGCGCTCGAGATCGCGCGCCAGCTCTGCGCCGGCCTCTCCGCCGCTCACGAGCGCAACGTTCTGCATCGCGATCTGAAGCCCGCCAACGTCATGGTGGACGGCCGCGGCCGGGCGCGGATCATGGACTTCGGTCTGGCGGTCGCCGCCGGCGAGGCGGACGCCGGAATGGAGATCGCGGGAACGCCCGCATACATGGCGCCGGAGCTCTTCGCGGGCAAGGGCGCGTCGGTTCGGAGCGACCTCTACGCGCTCGGCCTCGTGCTGTTCGAGCTCTACACCGGCAGGCACGCCTTCGACGCGCCGTCGTTGGCGGGCTACCGCCAGAAGCACGTGGAGGAGACGCCGTCGAGCCCTTCCGCCCTCGTCCCGGGCCTCGATCCGGCGGTCGAGCGCGCAATCCTGCGCTGCGTCGAGAAGGACCCGAAGATGCGCCCGGCGTCGGCGGCGCAGGTCGCTGCCGCCCTCCCGGGAGGAGATCCGCTCGCGGCCGCGATCGCGGCGGGGGAGACGCCGTCCCCCGAGATGGTCGCCGCCGCGGGCAGCGAGGACCGCCTGTCTCCCGCGGTTGCGGGAGGCCTCGTCGCCGCGACGGTGGCGGTCATGCTGCTCCACGCGTTCCTGGCACCGCGGATCAGCATCCTGCCGCTCGCCGGATCCGAGAAATCGGGCGAAGTTCTGCGTGTGCGCGCGCGGGAGGTCCTGGCCGGTCTCGGCATGCCCGAGCGTCCGGCCGACTGGGCCGGAAACCTCGCGCCCGACGTGGGCTTCCTCGAATGGGTGGCCGGCCATGACAGTTCGAGCGAGCGTTGGCATCACGGCATTTCGCGCGATGCCCTGAGCTACCTGTATCGGGAGAGCCCGTTGCCGCTGGTTCCAGAAAACTTCACCGGTGGCCCCTTCCCCTCGCCGCTCGTGACCGAGCTCGATCCTGCGCCGGTGCGCACCGGGATGAAGGAAGTGGTTCTCGACCCGGAAGGCCGGTTGAAGGAGCTCCACGTCGTGCCGCCGCAGATCGAGAAGCCCTCGGCGAGCGCGCCCGCAGGCCCCGACTGGGCGCCTCTTTTCCGCGCCGCGGGACTCGACTCGAGTCTCTTTCGGCCGGCCGAGCCGCAATGGAGCCCGCGCGCGCACGCCGACGTCCGCGCCGCGTGGGAGGGTCCGCATCCGGAACGTCCGGGCCTGACCATGCGCGTGGAAGCGGCGGCCTGGCGCGGCCGGCCGGTCTCGTTCCTCTGGATCGGCCCGTGGTCCCGGTCTTCCCGCGATGTCCCTGGTCAGCGCAGTGCCGCAGCCTACGTTGGGGACGTGGTCTGGCTCCTGATCCTCCTGACTCTGCTCTTCGCGGGCGCGTGGATGGCGCGGCGCAACCTGCGCGCGGGCCGGGGCGACCGTCGGGGAGCCATGCGCCTCGCGGCGGCGGTGTTCGTGCTGCAGCTTTCGATGTGGGCCTTCGGCGCCCACCACGTCTCGACCCTGGAGGAGTTCGACATCTTCGCGATCGGCCTGTCTGACGCCGCCATGCTCGGCGTCTACTTCTGGGTCGTGTACATCGCCCTCGAGCCGTTCATGCGCCGGCACTGGCCCCGGATGCTCATCTCGTGGACCAGGCTGCTCGCGGGAGGTTGGAGGGATCCGCTCGTGGGCCGGGATCTTCTCGTGGGTGCATCGGCCGGTGCGTTGATCGGCATCCTGATGGGCCCGATCCGGCGTTACATTCCCGGCTGGATCGGCGAGCCTCCTCCCATCCCACGCGGCATCGCGGGCGATCCGTCGAGTGTCCGCGGAGGCCTGGCGTGGCTGATCCAGGCGCCGGCGATCAGTATCGTGTGGGTCCTGGGGCTGGTGATGTTCCTCGTGCTGGTCCGGCGGGTCGTGCGGCAGGAATGGATCGCCGGGATCATCGTGGCTCTCTTCTTCTCGGCGAATTACCTGGCAATCCCTCCGCTGCACGTGACCTTGCCGCTCGCCGCGGCGACGACCGGCCTTCTCGTCGTGATCGCCATTCGATTCGGACTGCTTGCGGCGCTCGTCTGCCAGACCTGCAACCTGTGGCTCGGGTCCTGGGTGATGACGCCGGACCCCTCCGCCTGGTACTTTTACGTCGGCGCGATCGCGATCGGCCTCGTCCTCGCGCTCGCGCTCTGGGGCCTGCGCACGACGACGCAGGGAGCCCCCTCTCCCGCATGAAACCAATCGAGGCTGGGGCGCGACTCGGACGTTACGAGCTCCTGGAGGCTGTTCCCGGCGGCCGCCTCTCGGAGGTGTTTCGAGCGAAGGACACGACGATCGATCGCCTCGTCGCGATCAAGCTTCTGGGGGAAGCCTTTGCCGCGGACGACGCCTGGCTCCGCCGGTTCGAGCAGGAAGCTCGCGCCGCCGGCCGCCTCGATCATCCGAACATTCTTTCGATCTACGACGTGGGGGTGCACGAAGGACGGCCGTACCTCATTTCTGAGTGGCTCGAGGGCGAGAATCTCCGCACGTGGATCTCCAGCGGCGGTTTTCCTCTCCGCCGGGCGGTGGCGGTGGCTCTCGATGTGGCGCGCGGGCTCGCTGCTGCCCACGCAAAGGGCGTCATTCATCGGGACTTGAAGCCCGAGAACCTCTTTCTGACCTCACAGGGAACCGTCAAGCTTCTCGATTTCGGACTCGCGCGCATCGTGCCGGTGCGAATCCAGGGCGCCGACGAGTCCGATGCGCCCACGCTCGTCACGGCCACCGAGCCGGGAATCGTCATGGGCACGGTGGGGTACATGTCTCCCGAGCAGGTGCGCGGGAACGTCGTCGACGCGCGGTCGGACATCTTCAGCTTCGGATCTGTCCTTTACGAGATGGCGACGGGCCGGCGGGCATTCCGCGCCGATTCGCCGATCGAAACCATGATCGCGATCCTGCGCGAGAATCCCCCGCCCATGTCCTCCGGCGACCCGGCGCTCGAGAGGGTCGTACTCCGTTGCCTCGCGAAACGGCCGCAGGAGCGCTTCCAGTCGGCGCATGATCTGGCTTACGCGCTGGAGGAAGTTCTCGCGGCGGCCGAGGAGTCCGGCCTCAATTCCCGGACGGCGCGGCGGGCGGCGCCCCCTCGGCCAGCGTCCTCGATGGACCTCCCGGCGGACTCCGGCGAGAACCTCGAGGGAGCCGGGTTCTTCCTGGTCGTCGCCGGCCGCGAAATCCCACTCCCTCCAGGTCCGGTCATTCTCGGGCGCGGCCGCGACGCGACGATCCGGCTTCGGGACAAGAGCGTGTCCCGCCACCACGCCCGGCTCGTCGTCGGGAGCGACGGCGCCATGCTCGAGAACCTGGAGAGCAAGAACGGAACCTTTCTGCAGGGACGGCGCGTCCAGTCGCCGACCGCCTTGCGCGACGGCGACGAGATTCGCGTGGGCTCCGTATCGCTGGTTCTGCGGACCGGCCGCCCCACTGCGACGACGGAGACCCAGAGCCGGAGCTAGACCGCCATTCTCAAGGGCATTCGGCTTTCCCGTCGGACCGGGGCAGCGTTGCCGGAGGTCGGGCGGAAACGGCCCCCACCGTGAAGGGTACGGATTGCACCTTCGTGTTGTCTGCGAGAGTCACGGAGAAGACGAACTCCTGGTCGTTCGGGACGCCCGGCGGCGGCAGCCAGATCGCCATCCAGCAGCGATCAGCGGGTTTTTTTGATCCGGAGCGCCGGACCGGGGAACCGGTCGCCCGCCTGCGGACGCCGTATGCGTAGAGCTCTTCAGCAGCGGGATTGACGAAGACCGTGAGGAGGTTCGGTCCCCGTTCGTCGTCTCCGCCCGGATCCGAAGAGCGCACCGGAAGGATGCGGACGCGGCGCCCCGCCGAGTCGTAATCCGGAATCCCGCGCTCCTTCCACGCGAAACGGGGCAGGTGTCTTCGCACGATGCCCTGCTTGTCCGCGAGGAGCGGCTCGAGCGCCTCGTCCGGATCGCCGTGCAGGAATCCGAGACTCTCCGGGCCGAAGGACTCTTTCGCCGAAAGCGGACGTCCGGGATAGAAGATGGCCGGCTCGACGCGGGTCCCGGGAGGGCCGAGCTCGTGCGCCAGACGGATGAGCTCCGCCTGGAAGACCTCGGCCGTGAACGGACCGAACGTGTTGGAGGCGCCCTCGTAACCCTGAAAGGCGTACTCCTCCCGCGTCGTCACGTAGGACCCGTATTCGTTTGCGAGCCCGACCGGCACGACGCGGCCGAGCGAAGAGGGAAGTCGTTTCTCGATCCGCCGCCAGGCGGTTCTCGTGAGCTCCGCAGGAAGAACGGCGAAGGAAAGAGCGATCCCCGGGCCCCGCAGCGCGACCAGGCCGAGCGGAATCGTTTCCGGGTAGTCGCAGGAAGCGGCGATCAGGCGCGTGATGTAGATCCACGGCAGGAGCGGCGACGTGAAAGCGGGCACCTTGACGCCCTGATCGGAGTCCGGAGCGCCGCGGATCCCGGGTTTCCATCCCAGGTCGAACAGCGGCGTCCGGGCGTCTTCCGCGCCGCCGACGGTGGCGACGCCGAACATCGGCTCCCGCGCCAGGCACGGCCCTTTGCGTTCGTCCACGCAGTAGCGGGGCCAGTAAGACGAATCCCGGAAGTTCGGGACGAAGTAGGGGTTGGAGACGAGCTCCTTGCGCCCCAGGTCGATCTGCACGGCGGACTCGCGATTCTTCTCCGCCGCCGCGTCGACGGCCCGGACGAGCCTGTGCGAGAACTTGAGGGCCTCGGCGCGGTTCTGACGCTTCCAGCGCACGGAGATGTCGCCGTCGGCGCCGTTGAAGAATCCCGCGACGTATCCGTCCGGCTCTCTCCTCTCGAGGGCGGCCATCGCAAGCCCCGTGAAATCGGACTGGTACAACTCGGTGTCGTGCGTCATCGCTTCCGGGTGTACCGACAGGAAGACGAGCTTCGCGGCCGACTGGCGCTCTCCGGCGGGCCCCGTCCGTTGAATCTCCAGGACCACGAGCCGGTTGTCGACCGCGCGAAAGCGCGGGCACTCCGCGACGAACGGCTCTGGGCACGGACGGGCGGGGAGTGGAACCTCGCTTAAGACCTCGTCGCGGTCGGCGTTCAACATGAACGGTTCCGGCGCCCGGTTGCGGAGGAGATTCCGGACCGCGCCCTCCCGGACCACGAGCTCCGTCTTCACGTCGGCCGGCACCGATTCCGCCTTTTGCTTCGCGCGAACGACCGCCGTAGCGATCTTCTCCGCAAGCCAGCGGAAGAGGTCCCTGTCCCAGCCGCTGCCGGGAGAGCCCTGCTTGTTGTAGAGGCTGAAGCTCATGAAATCGCCGGGGCCGTGGTGGACGTGCGTCGCGGCGAGGATCAGGTTTTCCCGCGTCAGGTTCACTCCCCGCTCGTGAAGCCGGAGAGCCACTTCCATCTGAAGTCCGCTGCTCACGGCGGCGAGGTCGCAGGACACGAGGGCGAGGCTCCTGCCCTTCACGTCGCGGAAATAGAACGCCCGCGCGTACAGACGGGTCCAGTAGCCGCGCGCGAATCGTCCCGCGGGGCCGGCTCCGCCCATGGGGAAGCCCGCCGGCGGGGTGATGTCCTCGCTCGCCGCGCCGGCGAGCAGCGGGCAGGGAGGCGGGCACGCGGGCGCCTCGAAGGAGTAGCCGGAGATCTGGAGCGGGCTGCTGAAGAGGCTCGCGCACTGGGGCCGCAGATCCTTCTGGTAGAAGCGGCCGGAGGAGGAGCAGCCGAAGAAGACGAGCGCAAAGAAAACTGCGGCAACCCGCGCGGCGTGTCTCACGATGTCTCCTCTCCTTTGCGCCATCGTCCCGGGGCGAGCATTCTCGCGAAGCCCTCGGGCTTCCGGACTCGCTGCTTTTCCATCCAGGCCTTGACCTCGGACGATAGAGCCTCGCCTTCCTGTCCTCCGAGCATCTCGGCCCTGCGCGAGCGGGTCACCGCTCCGTAGAGAGACATGTCGCAGCCGTCAAACGCGCGCTGCGAAAACTCGAGCCGCTCGAGAGCTTGCGCACGATCGTGTCGAACCGAGGCCACGCCCGCGCGCAGCAGAGAAGCGAGTCCATTGCCCCACGCGACTTTCTCCGACTCAATGTGTCGAGCGCCTGCTTCCGCCGCGGCGAGGAGCGGCTTTGCCTCGGCGGCAGGGGAACGGAGTGCCACCGCGATGGCGCTTCGCGCGCGCAGGTGGAGCCATTCGATCCTGAGGTGGTGAACCCGCAGCAGGCGAGAGCGTTGGAGAGCCGGCGACCTCTCCCGAACGATCCGTGACGCCGTCTCGGGCTCCCCGGAGTACAGCGCAATGTCCGCTTCGGCGACGAGCGCCCAGTAATGCTGCATGTAGAAAGAGCGCTTCGACCAGCCGGCGATCGCCTGCAGCAGCTCTTCGCGCGCGAGGCGCGGCTCGTCCTGTCCCAGCCATACGACGTAGGAGTGACGCGTCCGGAGGCTGGTTTCCGCGAACTGATCGTCTCGGGCCTCGGCTTCCCGAAGGAGAAGCGGAAGCCGCGTTGCCATTTCAGCGATCTCCCCCAGGTAGTACAGCGCACGAAGAGAATAGATGTGGGTGGTGTCGAGCTCCCATGCGACGCCGGTGCAACGCTCGCGCAGGATGGATGCCCCCTGCTGGGCGCGCTGCCAGGAGTCTTTCCAGCGGCCCTCGGCGTACGCGGTGATTCCGAGCGCGACCTGGGTCACGGCGATCGCCTGCGGACGGCCGACCTTGTCCGCCAGCCGGACGGCGCGGTCGAGCAGGTCCGCCGTGCGGGCGGAGGCGGCCGGCCCGGTCGTCGCGGAATAACCGGCCTCGGTGGCGAGCGCGCGCGACACGCGATACGGTTCGCCGGCCTTCAGCGCGAGAAGCATGTGCTGCCCCTGAAAATCGCGCCCGCGAAGAGTGTCGATCATGCTCAATCCGAGCGCGACCGCCCAGCACGTATCGATGCGGAAAAGCTGCTGGGGGGCAATCTGCGATTCGTCGCGCTCGCGGAAGTCGAGGCCCCGCAGGCGAATGCGCAGCCGGTGGAAGAGAAACGCGAGGATGGATCCGAGCGATGTCTCCGGGTACCGGAACCCGACCTTCTCGAGCACTTGCCGCAGCAACGGCAGACCCTCCTCGATGTGGCCAGTGCGGACGAGCTGGTCGGCCGCACGCCGCTGGAGCTCGAGCGCCTCGGCGGTCGGCGCTCCTTCCGCGGCGGCGAGATAGATGGCGGCCGCCTCGCCCCCGCGCCCGGCGTTGGCGAGAGCGTCCCCGAGGCTGATCTGGAGACGCCGTCGGGACTCCGTCTCGCTCGGGGGCGAAAGCTCCAGACCGAGCGAATAGAGCCGCGCCGCGCGGTCGAACGCCAGCGCTTCCACGGCCTGCGCCGCCGCTGCGATCGCGTAATCGGCTGACCGTTCGAGATCTCCCGCTTCCTTCCAGTGGAGGGCGAGCCACTCGGGATCCGCGTCTCCGGAAGCGTCGAGCGCGATGGCGAGGCGGCGGTGGTGGGATTTCGCGTCTTCCGGCGAGAGCGAGGCCACGACGGCCTCTCGGATTCGGTCGTGGTACGCCTCGACCTCTTCCCTCGCGTCCGTGTCGCGCGTGCGAATCAGGTGGCCGCTCCGCAGGACCTCGATCACGTTTTCCCTTGGGTTGGGATCGGCCGCCTGTTTTGCGACGCCGAAGCGGATCGGCCTTCCCGCCACGGCGACGACTTCCAGAAATCGCCGGGCGCCCGGCGCGAGCCGCGCGACTCGCGCGAGGATGACGCCGTCGAGCGTTACCGCGCCGTCGCCTTCGGAATCCCCCCCGGGGATCGCCACGTCGCCGTCCCTCCGCACGGACCGGGCGAGCTCCGAAAGAAAGAAGGGGTTTCCGGAGGACTCGCGGGCGACGGCGTCTTCCAGGGCGTCGGACCGGCGGGGTGAGTCCGCCAGCAAAGACCTCGCGAGCTGCTGGGCCTCAGCCGGGCCGAGTGGCTCGACGGGGATCTCGAGCCACGACGGCTGCGCGAGCTCCGGCGGCAGAAGGCGCTTTAGAAAAGCGCTCGTCGCGGCGTCTTCGGAGCGGTAGGCCAGAACGAGCAGCAGCGGCGGCGGCTCCGGCAGGCGGATCAGCTCCTCCAGCAGGGCCGCGCTGTCTACGTCGCCCCAGTGGACGTCATCGATGAAGAGGACGAGAGGTCCGTCGTTCGAAAGGCGAGCCATCAGCTCGCGGAAAGCCTCGAACGCTTTCCGGCGCAGCTCGTGCGCGTCACGGATCTCCAGGACACGCCTCCGGGCTCCGGCGATCGCCTCGACCCGGCGCAGCGACGGAAACAGGCGCGCGAGGGCGAGAACGTCTCTCGGCAGCAGCGCCTGGACTTTCGCGTTCGGCAGGGATTTCAGGTGGCGGCTCAGAACGTCGATGAGACTGTCGAGCGCCTTGTAGGGTACTGACTCGCGCTCGAAGCAGCGGCCGGCGAGCACGACGACACCGGGGCGTGTCCGCACACTCTCGAGAAACTGGCGCACGAGCGCCGACTTGCCCATGCCCGAGCCGCCGTGGACGGCGACGGCGACGGTCTTCCCTGCCTCCGATTCGCGAAATGCCTCCTCGAGCGCAGCGAGGTGGCGGTCGCGGCCGACGAGAGGCGAGGTTCGGACGGCGAGTGCCGGGGTCCCTCTGACGGCGGGCGGTGCACCTCCGAGCCGCCGCAGAATTTCGGCCCCGGTCGGTCGGTCGGCAGGATCTCTTCGCAGGAGATCCGCGCACAGGCGGCCCAGATCACTGGGAATTCCCGATGCGATCGATTCCGGTGGACGGGGCTCCCGGCGCCGCTTCTCGAGCAGGATCTCCGCGTGTGTTCCCGCGAAGGGAGTCTGGCCCGTGAGCGCCTCGTAGAGCATCACCCCGACGCTGTACCAGTCGCTGGCCTCGGACAGTGGCTGGCCGCTTCCCTGCTCCGGAGACATGTAAGCGGGGGTGCCCGCGAGCGCCAGGCTCCGGTCCTCCCCATCGGAAAGGTCGAGCTCCGTGACGAGTCCGAAGTCGAGAAGTACCACACGTTGCGAAGGAGTCACGAGCACGTTCGACGACTTGATGTCGCGGTGCAGCTTCCCGGCGGCGTGAAGGAACTGAATCCCGGCCACGGTCTGCGCGAGCGCCGAGCGAAGACGGCCGAGGTCGAAGTGCGAGGTGAGGCGGCTGATCGGGGCCGGCGCCACGGAAAAGCCTGGCCCCTGATCGGAGGTGCCGTCGAGCGTCTGCGTGTTCTCGACGAAGGAGGCGTTTCCCAACGTCATCCCCGAGGAGATCGGCGAGTCGCCATCGACGTTGCACACGGCTTCGTGGAAGCTCCGTCCTTCGACCAGCTCCATCGTGAAGAACCACTGCTCCCCGTCGGAAAGGAGCTCGTAGAGAGAGACGAGATTGGGATGCGTGATGTCCGCGAGAGATCGGAACTCCTGCTTCAACCGATACAGCGCTTCTTCCCCGGTGCGGCGGAGCGTCTTCAGCGCGACGAGGCTGTTGCGCTCGCGGTCCAGGGCTTCGTAAACCACGCCGAAGGCACCCGCGCCGAGACGTCGACGCAGTTCGAATCTCGAAGTCCCGCGAAACGATTCCCCGCCTCGCTCCGCCATACAACCGCCCCCTGACCGCCGCCCGGACTCAAAGGAATCGGTTAAACGGAATTGTATCCGGCGAATACGCTTCGACGTCTCATCGAGCCTCGTCTCACAAGGCTGACCTCTCTTCCCGCATGACCCAGGTCGTCATGCATCTCTGATCCTGGACGACTGTCGTCTTCAGCGGATCGAGAAGACGCCCTCCGAGCTCCCGGGTCAGAGCGAGGAGATACGGTTCATCGACGAGGAATCGGTCCGATCCGTCCGGAAGGGTGAAGCGCCGCTTTCCCAGCGGCACCACGCGGTCCTCCATCCCGATGGAAGACGCGAGCCGGCTGAAGAAGAGGCCGCCGGGCCGAAGCAGGCGCCAGCTTCCTTCGAGCATCGCCCGAAAGTGTTGCTCGTCCCGGGCGAAGTGCAGCACGGCGCTGCTGACGACGACGTCCGCGCAGGCGTCGGCGAAGCTGTTCGCCTCGACGGCCTCCGCCCGAAAGTTCGACGCGGGAAGCGTAGGGGCGAGCCGCCGGGCGAGCTCCCGCACGGCCTCGACGGCGGACGGGGCAGGATCGACGCCATAGACCTCGTAGCCTTCCCCAAGAAAGAAGACGAGGTTGCGCCCCTGCCCGCACCCGGCGTCGAAGATCGTCATCCCGGGCGCGATCCGTCCCCGAAGGATCTGATCGAACAGGTAGATGTCGATCTGCCCGAAGAGAGACGGGACGTCGGTCATGCCATGGGGTCAGTCGCGCAAACGCGCAAAAGGGGTCAGTCGCGCAAATGCGCATCGCGCCGCCCGACCATCATATAGTCGCGGCTCGCCCAAGGGACAATTTGACCCAATCCAAGCTCTCGAACCGATACGAGATCGCCGGCGAGCTCGGCCGCGGCGGCATGGGGGTCGTTTACCGCGCCAGAGACCCGCTCTTGAACCGCGAGGTCGCCGTCAAGCTCATCTCCTCGAGCGACCTCGCGCCCGAGATCGAGGGCCGCTTCCAGCGGGAAGCCCAGATCGTCGCCCAGATGGACCACCCCGCGATCGTTCCGATCTACGACTTCGGCAACGACGGGGGCTCGCTCTTCTTCGTGATGCCTCTCGTCGCCGGGACGACCCTGATGCGCCTGGTTCGGGAACAGTCGCTGCGCCTCGGCGACGTCGTGGACATCGGGATCCAGGTCGCCGACGCTCTCGAGTACAGCCACGCGCGCGGGGTCGTCCACCGGGACATCAAGCCGGCCAACATCATGGTCACGCGGGAGGAGGGGTCGTCTGTCCGCGTGCGCGTCATGGACTTCGGCCTCGCCCGCGCCGACACCGAGTCGCGCCTCACGAAGACGGGGACTTTGATCGGCACGATGGCGTACCTCTCGCCCGAGCAGGTCTCTTCGCGAGCCTTCGACGCGCGGTCGGACATTTATTCGCTCGGCGTCGTCCTGTACGAGTGCCTGGTCGGGGATCCGCCCTTCACCGGCGAGGTGCAGTCGATCCTCTACCGCATCGTCCACGAGAACCCGCAGCCTCCCCGCGCGCTCGGCGCCGAGATCCGGGAAGAGCTCCAGGACATCGTGATGCGCTGCCTCGAGAAGGATCCCGCCAAACGGCCGCAGAAAGCGGGCCAGATCTCCGAAGCGCTCCGGCGGCACAAGGCGAGCCTCGCGACGGAAGAGTTCCGGATGTCCATCGTGGCGAGCCCGAGCCGGATGATCCAGAGGCCCTCCGTCTCGGCGTTCATCGGCCGCGAAAAGGAGTTCGCCGAGCTCCAGCGGCGCCTGAACGCGGCCATCTCGGGCGACTGCCAGTTCGCCGTGGTCGCGGGGGAGCCCGGCATCGGAAAGACGCGTCTTCTCGAGGAGCTGAAGACCCTCGCCACGGCGCGAAAGATCCGCGTCCTCTACGGCCGTTTCGTCGAGCAGGCGGGCACGTTCTCGTACCAGGGCTTCTGCGAGCTCATCCAGGATTACTTCCGCTCGCGCGACGCGGCCGGCTCGTCGGGGGAGCGTCCCGACCTGTCCGACCTCGCCGCCGACCTGATCGCCCTCTTTCCCCAGCTCTCCGAGATCAGCGAGCTGCGCGCGGCGCTTTCCGGCGCGACCCGTGCGGCGGCTGCAGCCCCCGAGGAGAAGAAGCCCGAGGACCGCATCCAGATCTTCGAGCTCCTCGCCCGCGCCCTGACCCGCATCGGCGGCGCCAAGCCGCTCGTTCTCATGCTCGAGAACCTGCACGGCGCGGAAGCGTCGATCGAAGCGCTTCAATACGTGGTGCGGCGGCTGGGCCCCACGCCGACCCTTATCGCCGGCAGCTACCGGCAGACGGAGACGGACAAGCGCCACCCGCTGACCCGCATGCTCGACTCGTTCGCCGACGACCCCCGCTTCGTCTCCATGACGCTCTCGCCCTTCTCGCCCTCGGAGCACCGGTCGCTGGTCGCGTCGCTGGTCGGCGCCCCCAATGTGTCCGACTCGCTCGCCCGCCGGCTCCATGACGCCACGGAGGGCAATCCGTTCTTCACGAAGGAGCTGATCCGCTCGCTCGTCGACTCGGGCGGCATTTCCCGGGACGACACCGGCGCCTGGAGCTTCTCGAAAGAACAGGAGATCTCCGCCGACGCGCTGCCCGCGACGATCCAGCAGGCAGTCGAGAAGCGCGTCGAGCGGCTCCCGGAAGAGCTCCGCGACACGCTCTCCGTCGCGTCCGTGCTGGGCAAGACGTTCGACGCGCGCGACCTCGAGACGCTCGTGGACGCGGAGGGCTCCCGGGACCTCGACGACGACCTCGACAAGCTGCTGCGGGACGGAATCCTCGAAGAGGAGCGCGAGTCGCGCGGCGACCGGCTGACGTTCACGAGCGGAATCGTCCGCGACGTCCTCTACGCGGCCCTCTCGCGCCGCAAGCGCCGCTCCCTGCACCGCAAGTACGCCGAGCTGATCGAAAAACGGTCCGCCGGGCGGCTCGAACGGATCTATCCCGAGCTCGTCCACCATTTCTCGCAGGCGGACGTCCCGGACAAGACCGTCGAGTACGGGCTGAAGCTCGCCCGGAAGTCGCTCGACACCTTCAGCCCCGAGGAAGCGATTCGCGTGTCGAAGATCGCGCTCGATTACCTCGAGGACGAGGAGTGGGGGGGCGACCCTTCGCTCGAGGGGCATACGCGCCTGCTGCTCGCCGAAGGCCAGCGCATGGCGGGCAACGTGGACGCCGCGCTGCGAGAGGCCGAGGCCGCGGCGAAGGCGCTCGCGGCCCGCGGAAAGCCCGGGCCGGCCATGGGCGCGATGCTGTTCGCGGCGGAGACCGCCTGGCAGGCTCGCCGGATCGACGACGCGCGCCGCTGGATCGAGAGAGGCCTGGAGGCGGCGCGCTCTTCCACACCTTCGGCCGGCGCCGCGGAATCCGACCGCCTGGGCAAGCTTCTCGCCCTGGCCGCCGCGGTGGCCAATCTCCGCGGCGAGTACCAGCAGGCCGCGGCGTACCAGACGGAGCTCGAAACGCTCGTCCCGCGGGAGAAGGCCGCCAGCGAGGAGATCGCGAAAGGGGGGGTCGTCATCGTGGCGATGTCCAACCCCGTCGCGGCAGTCGAGACGGGCACCTACGCGACCACGGAGGAGCACGAGGTGCTCGCGAACGTGTTCGAGACGCTCGTCACGACGGACACCCAGGGGAACCTCGCGCCGCTCCTCTGCGACCGGTGGTCTCTCGAGGACGAGGCCCGGATGGTGCGCCTCCACCTCCGGCCCGGGATCGTTTTTTCCGACGGCACTCCGCTGACCGCGTCCGCCGTCAAGACGTCGCTCGAACGCTCGATCCGGCTCTCTCGCGACGCGATGCCGGCGGCGTTCGCCGCGATCCGCGGCGTCGCCGAGTATCTGGAGGGCAAGGCGAACGGCGG
The DNA here is from genome assembly GCA_030948185.1 of Acidobacteriota bacterium. Taxonomy (GTDB): domain Bacteria; phylum Acidobacteriota; class Thermoanaerobaculia; order UBA5066; family Gp7-AA6; genus JALYUA01. The sequence goes on along the minus strand of JALZAT010000030.1, from coordinate 33,722 downwards.
CGAAGGCGTCGAAGGCATCGAAGGGATCGCGACCCCGTCCGACCTCCAGATCGAAATCGGGTTGAAGGACCCGCTGCCGATCTTCCCGTCGCTTCTGACCGACGGTCGGACGTCGATCGTCCTGGCCCCGCCATCGGGAAATGCCGGTCCGGAGAAGCTTCTGGGCACGGGCCCGTTTCAGACGGTCGTCCACACGCCCGACCACGCCGTCCTCGAGCGCAACCCGCGCTTCTGGAGAGAGCCGCCGCGCATCGATCGCATCGAGTTCAAGGCGACCCTCTCGGCCGCCGCCATCGCGGCCGGCCTTCGCTCGGGCGAGCTCGACCTCGCGCGCGACCTGCTCCCCAGGGATCTCGAAGCGGTCCTGCGCGAGCCGCGTTTCCGCGCCGGGCTGGTCGAGACGCCCAAAAAGAACAGCTACTTCGCTCTCTTCAACTCAAACACCGCCGCGGGGTCGAACGCCGCCCTGCGCGCCGCCCTCGGGAGCGCCTCCCGCGCACAGGACATCGTCTGGGGAGCGCTGGGCCGATTCGCGCTTCCCGCCACCGGGCTCCTTCCACCCGGGATCCTCGGCCACGACCCGGGACGCCGTCACCCGCACGTGCCGAGGGAGAAGGCGATCGAGATGATCCGCTCCTCCGGGTTCTCTCTGCCGCAGAAGCTCAAGGCCGCCGTGCACCCGATCCTGCAGAACCAGTACGCCGGCCTGACGCGCGCGCTCCTCCAGACCTGGGCGGAGCTCGGCGTCGAGGTCGAGGTGGGCACGAAGACCATGGCCGAGTTCATCGACGCCTGGCACGAAGCGAAGGGGTTCGACCTCTGGCTTGGCCGCTGGATCGCGGACTACGACGATCCCGACAACTTCACGTTCACCCTCTTCCACTCCAAGAACGGCCGTCTGCGCAGCTATTTCTCAACTCCGGAAGCCGACGCGATCCTCGAGGAGGCGCGGGCGGAGGCCCGGCCGGCGGCGCGCGAAAGCCTCTACCGCAAGTTCGAGCACCTCGTGGTCGACTCGGCCGCACTCGTCCCGCTCTTCCACGACGTCGACTACCGCATCGGAGGCCCCGCTCTCCGCGGTCTCCAGCTCCACAGCACCGCCCCGTACGTCAACTATGTCGAGCTCGGGAAAGGCGAGACGCCGGCGGAGCCCGCGGCCGCAATTCGCCAGGCCGGAGGCGGGATTCTGCAGGTGCCAATCGCCGGGATCGTGCGCAGCCTCGATCCCTCTCTCTCGGGCACTGTGGAGCAGGCGGAGGTCTTCCCTTCGATCTTTCAGACACTGACGTACGCCCTCGACGGCACGCGGATCGTGCCCTGGCTCGCTTCGAGCTTTTCCATCGAGAACGACGGCACGCGCTTCCGTTTCAAGCTCCGGCCGGGCGTGCGCTTTCATGACGGACGCCGTCTGACCGCAAGAGACGTGCGCTACTCCTTCGAGCGGCTCCTCGCCAACCCGGAGAGCGACTGCCGCTGGCAGCTGGCCCCGATCCGTGGAGCGCGAAAGCTGCTCGACGGCGCCGGCACCGACCTCGAAGGCTTCCACATCGTTTCGCCGATGGAGTTCTTCATCGACCTCGATCAACCGGTCTCTTTCTTCCCGGCGCTGATCTCCTACAGCGGGGTCGGGATCGTTCCCGAAGGCACGGCGACGATCGGGTCGAGCTGGCGCGACAACGCCGTGGGAACGGGTCCCTTCCGGGTCGTCAGCTTTGAGCCCGGCCGCAGGCTCGAGCTCGAGCGGAACCCCCACTACTGGCGCGAGGGGTATCCGCGGAGCGAGGGCATCGTCTTCCGTTTCGGCTCATCGGCGGAAGAAGTGCGCGAGGACTTCGAGGCCGGCAGGCTCTCCGTGGCGCTCGATCTCCTGCCGGCGGACGTGGAGGCGCTCCGCCACGATCCGCGGTTCGCTTCCGGTTACCGGGAAGGTCCTAAGCTCCAGACGTATTTCGCGACGTTCAATTGCCATCGGGGCGTGTTGCGGGACGCCGCTCTCCGCAGGACCCTCATCCACGCCGTGGACGTGCCGGGTCTCGTTCGCCGGACTCTCGGCCGGCTCGCCATTCCCGCGCATGGTCTGATACCGCCGGGCCTGCTCGGCCATTCCGCACACAAGAAGGAATCGGGAGCGTCGCTGGCCGGCGCGCCCTCCGACACTTCCGTGCAGGCGACGGTCTCGCGCGAGACCGTCGAGCTGTCCGTCGCGACGCATCCGATCTTCTTCGGCGAGCTCTCCGCGTTCGCTCGCGAGGTTTCGGAAGCGTTCCACCAGATGGGTTTCGTCCTGCGGCCCGCCAACAAGACGATGGCCGAGTACCTCGACATCAATCGAAGGGGAGACGCCGACCTGGTGGTGGGACGGTGGGGCGCGGACTATCCGGACGCGGACACGTTCGTCTACAGTGTCCTTCACTCGACGGCGGGAATCCTCGGCCGGTTCGTCGGAAGCGCGGAGCTCGACGCGCTCATTGAACAGGGAAGGGCCGAGACCGACCCGCGCTCGCGCCACTCGCTCTACCGGAGAGTTGAGGAGCTCGTCGCGCGGGACGCGATGCTGCTGCCTCTCTTCCACGACCAGGTCTACGCGTTCGCGCGTCCCGAAGTCGAGGGATTCCACTCCGTCGGACAGACCAGCCCCACGATCAACTACGAGGAGCTCTGGATCCGCAGATAGGGGTCAGTCGCGCAAATGCGCACCGCTCTGTCCTTCTAGCCTGGTCTCCGGAACTGCCGGTCCAGGACGAACAGGAACATCACGGCCATCGAGTCCTGATCGACCGAGGTCGTGTTGTTGTACACGCTGATCATCTGGTACTGGTGGTCCTTGTAGATCGGAACCCCTTTCGCGCTCGAGAAGGAATCCACGTGCTCCATGCCGATGCCCTTCGCGAGCGGGCGGGCGAGGATCTTGACGAGGCTCTCGCCCGTCGTCAGGTCGCGCAGCTCCAGCGACTCCGCGAACGGATGCATGTGGACGGCGGAATAGTGGAGCGTCGTGTCGAAGGGGATCTGGAGGGTCTCCGTCACGTTCTTCTTCCGAACCTCCCGTCCGGGCTTCACGACCCAGTGCCCGACGAACTCGCGGTCGTGGCTGTCCTTCAACACTCCGGCGACCATGGTCGGCGCCGCGACGCCGGCATGATCGTCGTCTCCGTCGTCGGCGTGCGTGTGGTCGTGCATGGCGGCCTTCCCCGCGGCCGGCTGCAGAGGGACGAGGACGTGGCCCACGACGTTGCGCAGCGCCTTCATCGGGTCGCGCGCGTCCGCGTCACGCAGGAACTCGATGGTCACGCGGTGCCGGACCTCGAAGCGCTCATCCGGCCGGTTGTGATTGAGAACCCGCGTCGTCAGCGTGAGGCCTTCGTCTGAAAAGAGAGGGATCCCGAACCCGGCCGGCAGGCGGGCGGACAGCTCCCCCTGGGACAGCGCGAGGATCCGCGCGATGCCCTGATTGCCCCAGCCGAAATTGGCGCGGTGCTTCTCCACGTCCTCGAAGTTCAGGCTGACGTGGCACATGAACTCGGGAAGCATCGGGGCCGCGTCGGGACCGATCATCTCGGTGCGGATGCCCGTGATCCAGAGGAGCTCCCGGGGAGTGGCGTCCGCGAGAGTCACCGTCTGCCGGGACCAGGGACCCTCTTCCGAGCGGTACCTTCGGTCGATCGAGTAAACGGGGGAGAGGAACTGCTTGGTCCGCGAGCCCGGCTGCTCCGGCCGGACGGGCGCCGCGCACACGAGGAGAAGCGCGAGCAGGCCGAAGCGCTTCATCAACGAATTTTAGCAGGGCGATCGCCCGCCTCACCGGGGGAGGCTACCGGAGGCTCGACTGGGTTCCGCCCGTCGCGTGAGCTTGTCGAGGCCGTCCCGGTACGAGGCGGGAACCGACGCGACCAGCCGCCGGCGCTCCTCGTCCGGGATCCACCTTCCGCGGACCATGACGCCGGCGAGGTCGCGCACGTTGCGGACGTCCTCGAGAGGGTTTCGCCGCACGAGAAGGAGGTCCGCACGCCGGCCCGGCGCGATCGTCCCGAACTCGTCTTCCCGTTTCAGGAATCGTGCGCAGTCGGCCGTCGCCGCCTTCAGCGCTGCGAAGGGAGAAAAGCCGATCTCCCGGAGGTTCTCGATCTCCTCGATCAGGCTGAATCCCGGAACGCCGAGCCACGAGACGTCGGTGCCGGTCAAGATCGGCACGCCCCCGTCGTGCAACGCCTTCACGAGCTTGCGCTGAAACTCGTAGTCGACCTTGAGGGCGGGCAGCGTTTCGCGCGGGAACCGGTTCGCGTACTTGTTGCGTTCCGGCTCGAGCTGCCGCCTCTGCGCGGGCGACAGGAACGCGAGGTTCGGATTCCGAAGATATTCCGGCAGTCCGGTCGCCTGGCGCACGATGTTGTGAAACGCGACGAGCGTGGGGATCACGGAGATGCCGGCGGCGCGGGTCAGGGCGACCGCCTTCGGGATCTTCGCCGCGTCCAGGAGATGGTCGATCTCTCTCTCCGGATGCGGGCCGTCGTTGAAGAACGCGTAGAGGTACTCCTCGGCGTGCGCGATCGACTGTCCGGCGGCGAGCGTCGCCGCGAACCCCGGCTCCCGCGCCACGTGGCCGATCAGCAGGAGGTTCTTCTTCTTCGCTTCCGCGGTCAGCGCGGGGTACTCGGTCTTTCCAACCTGGTTGTAGATCTTGATCGCGTCGTACCCGGCCGCGGCCTGCCGGTCTACCTCGGCGACGGCATCCTCCGGCGTGCGGCGCCGTTTGAACATGGGACCGGCCGAATAGATCGCGGGTCCCAGAAGCTCGCCGGCGGCGATCCGCTGGCGCCACCTCAGGTGCACGGGCCGTCCGTCGAGGTTGAAGACCGTCGTCACGCCGTTGGCGACGTTCAAGGTCAGCTCCTCCGGGGAATACAGATGGACGTGCATGTCGGCGAGCCCGGGCATGAGGTACTGCCCGGCCGCGCGGACGACGCGCGCCCCTTTCGGGATGGGCGTCGAGCCGGCAGACCCCACGGCCTGGATCCGGCCGCCCGAGACGACCACGGTCTGATCCCGCAGCACGCGTTCCGAGTCCATCGGCACCACGTAGACACCCACGAACGCGGTCGGGCTGCTGTTCGAAGCGGGCGTCGAGCCGAGCAAGTGCCCTGGCAGCAGCACCGCGAGAAAAAGAGTCGAGCGCAGGGCGGTCGTCGGAGTCAGCGCTTCGGGCCGGCGATCGTGATCTTGAACCCGTCGGGGTCGGTGAGCGAGATGTCCCGCACGCCCCAGGGCTCGTCGGTCGGTCCCTGGTCCAGCCGGCCTCCCCTGGCCTCGATCCGCTTCGCGAGGTCATCGACGCGCTTCTTCGTCTCGCAATAGATCCGGAACCCTTCGCCCTTCTTCCGGTCGCGTCCCTTCTTCCAGTCGTCCTGCCCGATCATGAAAGAGACGTCGCCGGCCTTGAGAGACACGCCCATGACTCTGCCCTCGTCGTCCTTCCACGTCTCTTCGACCTCGAACCCGAGCACATCGCGGTAGAACGCCAGGCTCGTCTCCAGGTCGCCGACCGTGAAGCTCGGCGACGCCGACCGCAACGCGAGCGCCCCGGAGCCGCCGCCGGACTTCCTGGGCGCGGGCTTCGACCGGGCGGGAGACTTCTTCGCCTTCGCTGATTTTTTCGCGCTGGCGGATCTTGCGGGCTTTCGTTTGGCCATCTTTGCCTCCTCCTCCTGGCTCTAAGCGTGGCTCATCGCGGCCATGCGCTTTTTCATCTCCTCGGGCGTGACGTCCTCGATGTGCGTCCCCACGTACCAGTGGTGCCCGAACGGGTCCTCGATCCCGCCCATCCGATCGCCGTAGAACTTGTCCTCGACGGGCCGCTCCAGCTTCGCTCCTGCGGCGACGGCGCGGTCGACGATCATGTCGACGTCGTCGACGTAGAGAAGGAGCGAGACCGGCGAGCCGCCGACCGACCCGGGCGACCGGGCGCCCATCTCGGGATGCTCGTCGGCGAGCATGACGTACGAGTCGCCGATCTTGATCTCCGCGTGCCCGATGCGTCCGTCGGGCCCCGGCATCCGCATCACCTCGACGGCGCCGAACACCTTCTTGTAGTACTCGATCGCCGCGGCGGCGCCGTCGATGATCAGGTACGGCGTCACCGCGTGGTATCCCTCGGGAATCGCTTTCACTTTGCCGGCCATGCTCGGGCTCCTTTCGCCAGGGCCTCGAAATCTACACCCCGATTTTCAGAACAGCGAGATTCGCGGGGTCGAGGGCGAACGTCGAGGCCGGATAACATCCGGCATGATGGACACGGCCTCCGATCGGCTGACGCAAGCGGCGAGCGCCCGGCGGGAGGATCGCCTCGCCGACGCGCATCGTCTTTATGGCGAGGCGGTGGAGGCGGCGCGCGGTGGCCGCGGTGAGGGAGATGGCGCGGTACTGATTCAAGCGCTCACGGGGCTCGCGCAAATCGAGCGCGACTTCGGACGCTGCGAGGCGGCGCTTCCGCTTTACGAGGAAGCGCTCGCAATCTCCCGCCTGGAAGGGGACGCGCTCACGATCGCGCACACGGTGCGGCACGTCGGCGACCTCCATCGGGAGGCGGGCCGCCCGGAGCCGGCGGAGCGGTGCTACCTCGAGGCGCTGGAGATCTACCGCGGATCCACGACGGTACCCGCGCTCGACCTCGCGAACGCGATCCGCCCTCTCGCGATCCTGCGCGATGATGCGGGCGATCGGGTCGAGGCGAGAAGGCTCTGGAACGAGGCAAGAGCTCTCTACGCCGCGTCCGGAGTTCGGGAAGCCGTCGAGGAGTGCTCGAGACGTCTCGCCCGGCTCGACAGCGGTCTCTAGAACAGCCAGTCGCCCCGGGGCCGCAGGATCTCGAGCGCGAGGACAAGGGCGAAGAGCACCATCTTCATCCGGAAAACGCGGGCCCGGACCGCTACCTCGTCTGGTAGAACTTCCACTCGGCGGGAGGCGATTGGAACGCATCCTCGAGCCTCATGGAGCCGCTGCCCGGTCCCCAGAATTGCTTCTGATCGTCGATGAATCCCGGCGTCCCCGTCAGGTTCGCTCCCATGAACACGTGGTTCTTTCCGTTTTGGAAGCGGACGAAGACGAGCCCCTCCGACCCCTTCCGCGCGAGGTCCTTCGTCAGGATGTCGTCGAGCTGTCGTAGGGACGGCCACCCCTCGACGTGCGACGCGGGATCGGCAACGTTGGGGACGCGCCCCGCGAAGTACTTCTTCAGGTTTTCGAAGACCTCGGGCCAGTCCTTGACGCCGGGCCCGTTGATGAGCTTGTCGAAGGCCTTGTCGCCGGTCGCGTCGCGCATCGCGCGCCAGAAACAGTCCTCCTTCTTCGTGATGCCGCACGGTGGCTGATTGCCGGGCACCTTCGTGTTCCGATTCAGGCGGGTCGCGGTCTTCGCCGCGCGTTCCGTCTTCCTCGCCTTTTCCGAGAGAGCTCGCGCGGCGTTCGGAGGGAGCCGGCAGGCTTTGACCGTCGTGAGCGGCATCGCGAGGCGCCCGGCGAAATAGGCCCCGGTCTGGTCTCCGAGGAACCCGGCCGGCGACTTACGCGCGTCATCCACCGCCGCCTCCGCGACGTCGCGGACGGCGACCCACTTCGTCGGGTCCTGATTCCCCAGAAAATTGACCACGGCGGCGACGACGCCGGCCGACCTCTCGACAGTCTCGACGGGATGCAGCATCTGGGCGATGCCGGCGATCGTGGCTTTGCTCGCGTGCTCGAGAAAGATGGACGTCTGCTGCCCGCCACCGGCGAGCGTATCGAGGAGCTCGATTCCGGTCCGGCGCAGCGCAGCCTGGTCCTCGACCGGCGGCACGTTCTCGCACGGGCCGGGCTCAGGCGTGGGCTCGGACTGGGCCGGGGGAATTCCCGGATATCTGCAGACGCAACCGGGCGGGAGGCGCGTGCCCTCGGGGTTGTTGCAGTAGTCGTAGCCGCCGGGACCATACGGCCTGCAGGGACCCGAGCCGGGAACCGGGGTCGGCGGCGGACCGGGCCGGTTCGTGGGCTGCGTGCCGGGCGCTGGCTGCCAGGGCGGAACGCCGGGAGGCGGCCGAACGGGGGTGACCTGCCCGTCGACGACCGGACCGCTTTCGTTCGGCGTGGGCGAGATCCACGGGCGGGGCTGCTCTGAGCAGCGAGCGGCCTGCGTCAGCAGCTCGTGACCGATCTTCTCTTCCCTGTCCCTCGCGTCCCTCGCCTCCCTCTGCCCGAAGAGCTCGGCTGCCCGATACGCGTGAGGCGTCGCCTGCCGAAGCGGCTCGACGCAGGGATCGAGCTGCCGCGCCTCGGCGTTGCCGCGCTGCAGCAGCCGGTCGTATCTCGCGAAGTCCGCCTCCAGCCTTTCGTGGCTGCGCGGAGGCGTGAACAGGATGATGGACAGCTCGTGGTACATGTCGCTCCAGAGCTGGCTGGGGTTGTCGAGCCGCGGGTCGTCCTGGATCGTGACGTTGCCGCTGAGCGGAGTCCGCGTTGGACCGGACTGTCCCCGGACGCCGTCCGGTCGGACGAAGGCGCAGAACAGACCCGCAACGGCAGCGCACGCGAGGCGTCTCTTCCGGGCCGTCTGGGGCCGCATGTGTCCCCCGTTCGACGTGTCGTATTTCAGGACCCGACGGATCATATGTTTCGGCGTAGGATCCGGGGCAGAACGCGGGAGGAAGACGCCCATGAAGGGCTCCCATCGGATCAAGGGTCGAACCGTCGGGGCAATTTCAGCGGGACTGCTGATCGCTTCGGCGGCCGCAGTACTCGCCCAGATCGCGATGCCTGACGAGCAGAAGATGCGTGACCGGGTCAACCCGGCGATCGTTCGGCAGTTGAACGACGTGAATGCAACCCTCGCGAGAAATCCGCGCAACGTCGAGGCGCTCAAGACCCGCGGCTACCTCGAGCTGTCAGCCGCGCACAAGAATCCGTACAGCTTCTTCTGGCTGTACAAGGCCGCGAAGGACCTCGAGTACGTGATTCAGAAGATGCCCGACGATTACGCCGCCAGGCACAACTACGCGCAAGTGTGCTTTCAGACGGGCGACATGGGCTCGGACCAGCCGAACATGCGTCTCGCAGTCTCCCAGTTCACCAAGGCGATCGAGCTCAACCCCAGAGGAGCGCGAAGCTACATGGGGCGCGGGTGGGCGTATCAGATGCTGAACGACCGGGCGCGCGCGAACGCGGACTATGAGAAGGCGCTCGTGCTCGACCCCTCTCTGCGCGCCGATCTCTACAGCGAGGCCAACGGCATCGACCTGAAACGCGGGCAGCTCGCGGCCGCGGGACAGGATCTGGAGCGAATGGGCCGCTACTACGTCGACCAGAGCGTCCATAACGAGAATGACTGCCGGAACAAGGCGATCGGACTCTGGATCAACGGGGAATGCCGCATCTCCGCGGCTCTGAATCCCTCCGCTCGCTGAATTCCGGTTTAGTCCTCAACCGACGCTCTCTGAAATCCCCGCGAAGGGCCGATGAGATTTCATTGGCCGCTCATCCCTTCAACTCAGGACGCGGACCGCGTGCCCAGGTCCCTGCGGAGCAGGTCTTCGACGTCGCCGATCTTGTCGCCGATCAGGTGGATCTTGTGGGCGAGTCCCTGGATCTCCGTCTCGGCGCGCCGATTCACGTCGAAATCCATCTCGCTGCGGAGGCGGTCCTTCTTGTCCTGCCGGTTCTGGCTCATCATGATCACGGGAGCCTGAATCGCCGCTAGCATCGAGAGAAAGAGGTTCAGAAGGATGAACGGGTAGGGGTCCCACGCCTTCTGGCGGAGGCCGACGTTCAGGCCGGCGTACGCGATGAGGATGATCGCGAACGTGATGATGAATCTCCAGGAGCCGCCGAACCGCGCGACCCCGTCCGCGATGCGCTCGCCCATCGTCTCCTTCTCCTCGATGACCTCGTTCGGGTTGCGCGCCGCGCGCACGCGCACGAGCCGTTGTGCGGCGTGGAACTGCCGCCCGAGCACGGCGAGCATGTCCATCCCGGCGTGGGGCTTTTTCTCGACGAGGACCGTGATGTCGTGCCGGTCGACCTCGACGCAGACCGTCTCCTCCGTGGCGATCGCGGTGGTCTGGTGGGGAGTCTGCTCGAGCATCGACGCGAATCCGAAGAACTCGCCCTGCACCGGCTCGTCGACGACGACCTCCTGGTGGTCCTCGTCGATCGTCGTCACCCGCACGCCGCCGGAAACCAGGACGTACGCCTTGTCGCCCGGATCGCCGATCTTGTAGATCCGCTGCCGGGGCGCGAAGGTCTTGAGCTCGACCTGGGCAGCCAGGACTGCCGTCTCTTCGTCGTCGAGCAGCTTGAAAAGCGGCACCTCACGGAGAACGTCGGGTGAGCACGGCATCGGAATCCCTCCCTCGAAATTTCCGGCGACGAACGATCAGAGCAGGCCCACGGCGCGGGACCCCAGGATCACGACGACGAGCAACGAGATGACGGCTTGGAGCATGGAAAGCACCTTCGCCCACCGGTCCAGGACCGGCGTGTCGGTCGGCGAGAAGGCCGCGCTCGTGTTGAAGGAGATGAACAGGTAGTCGATGAAACGCGGAGACCAGCGTTCGGCCTGGGTCGACGGCGCGCCTTCGATCATCTGAGGGAAGAAGAAGGCGCCTTCGGTATGGCGGGTCTGCGATTCCCGGCGATGAGGCCCGCCGGCGTCCAGACGCCAGTACCAGAGCGCGAAAACGAGGACGTTGGTCACCCAGAGAGCACCGGCTGCGCGCAGCAGATCCGCGGCCGCTTCTTTCTTGGCCGGAACGCGGGTCAAGAGAAGAACGACCGTGGCGATCAATCCCGTCGTGACGACACCGTTGATCAGGAACCCGAGGATCCGGTCGAGCCGGTGGTGGCCGATGCGGTGGAAGACGAGCGTGGGAATGGCGAACGCTCCGACCGCGGCGGGGAGAATCCAGCTCGGCCCGACGATGAGGTATTCCGGGAGAGCCAGGTACATCCCCCCGACCGCGAGAAGGGCAATCAGCACCGGCCATCGCGGCTCAGGCTCGGATTCGGCCGCCTTCTTTCGCACTCTCACAAGCTTACAGTTGACCTTTCCCCGCAACGCGAAAAAATCCCGGCAACCCTGAGGTTCCGGATGCTCCGAAGCCCGCACCGTCCGAATCGGCGGCCTTGCGGCCGAGGTACTCCGAAGAAGCCGCGCTCGAGATCTACTCGCAAATCCTCCGCGTCTGCCTCAAAGCCGGCCTCGGCCGGGAGGAGTCCGAAGACGTCGCGCAGGACATCTGGACGTGGCTCCTCCGGTCGGGAACGCCGACGCTTGCGCTGACAGCTCCGTGGCTCTCCGCGGTCGCGCAGAACTACGTGCTCCGGTTCCGCCGCCGCGCCGGCCGGCTCCGCGTTCGCGAAGGCGTCGCGATCGACGCGATCCCCGAGCCCGGCTGCCGCGACGAGGCCCGGCGCCTCGAGGCGCGCGAGGTGCTCGACCGCATGGCGGCCGTCCTGCCCCGGACCGAGCGGCACCTGCTCGCGCTGATCCGCGACGGCCACACAATGGCGAAGGCCGCGCGGATGCTCGGGATCCCGCGGGGGAGCCGCACGTTCTACCGCGCGAGGCTCGCCCGGGCCGCAGCTTCAGCGTGTCATCCTGAGCCAGGCGAAGGATCTGCCCTCTGACTGACAAAAGGAACGCAGTTTCTTACTCCGTCACTAGCCTTTTCCCGATCTCACGCGATTACGAAGGTAGGACGGCCTTTGCCGGCCTCATACCCCGGGTCTGCCTGAACGCAAAGAACAGGAGGCGGCCATGAGATCGAGGATCCCCGCCCCCATCCAGGCCGCGGCCGCGGTCGCCGACCTGCTCGTACTTCTTCTGATCGGTTGCCAGTCAACCCCGTGCCCGGCCGACCAGCCGTGCCCCTGCAACCTCACGTGGTGATCGGAGCTCTCCTATGAAGACGTTGGTGTTTCGACGTGTTTCCGCGTCCTACGCGATCCGGGCCGCGATCGCCGCCGCGTTGCTCGTCTTGCTCGGGTTCGCCGTCGCAACCTTCGGGTCTCCGCCGCCGGAGCCCGACGGACGGGTGACGCACACGGTCAGCGGAAACACGGAGACCTGGCGGATCGACGAGCCCAACGTCAAGAAGAAGATCATCGAGTTCCAGCAGATCCGCGTCCAGCCGGGCGACAAGGTGCGCGTCTCCGGCGGCGGCTGCGTGCAGACGGGCGGCCACGGAAAGACGTGGAAGCGGTACGTCGATCCGCTCGGACCCAACTCCGACAAGCTGTACCACGGGATGGTTCTGATCCCCGGCGCCATCGGGCAGCTTCCCGCGAACGACCTTGACCGCTTCGCGCGGATTCTGATCATCAAGGGCCACGACTTCGACGTGAAGCCCATCACGGAGCCGCGGTACCAGCACCTCTGGCTCGGCTACGAGGACGACGGTTACGGCGACAACGGGTATTACTCCCACGACGAGGGCACGCAGGGTCAGTGCAAGATCGGGAACTCGTGGGTCGAGAACGCGTTCGTCATCGTGACGATCACGCACGGCGGGCTGGTGCCGACCGCGACCAACCTCCGTCCGTTCGACATCGCCGTGAACACGGTCACCGCCGGAAACCCTCCGGTGGACGACAACTTCATCCTCTTGAATCCGATGTGGGGCCGCCAGATCACGAACCACGAGCTGCCCGCCAAGAGCCAGTGCAACAACCAGGATCCGTATTCGGGCTCCTGCACATCCCAGCCGACGCACGAGGACAACGCTGCCAAGTGCTCCTGGCCCACCCTCGGCATCGTCGACGGACATCACAACTGGGTGGCGGCCACGTACGAGGGAACCATCTTCTGGAACGACAAGTCGAGCTGGATCGCCGATGACGACTACAACTTCCGCCTCGTCCGCTCGGACGAGGCAGGGATGACGGCCGAGAACAGGGTCAAGGCGGGCCCGGACAAAAAGAGCATGAAGCTCGAGTTCGATTCCGACGAAACGATCGACCATTGGAAGACTCCCTGGTGGGACAAGTTCCACGATGCCGTAGACACCGGCAATTTCAGCAACCCCAACTCGATGGTCGTGGGCGCGGATGGAAACGCGGGCGCATTCGGGATTGTGAGCGGCGTGCTCGGCCTCGACTGCCCCCACACCTGCGCGAGCGAGATTCACCCGGTCTGGGCGATGGCGATCCGCGTCAAGAGCGACCCTGCCGACGAGACGTGGGCAGTTTTCGTGCGCCGCTTCGGCAACGAGGGCTTCTGCAGCAGCGAGCAGCATTACCTCGACGATCTGCTCAACGACACGTTCACGTTCCGCCTGCCCTGGAGACCCGGCGCGACGGACGTGGGAGTCAACCCGGCGACAGTCTTCGAGTCCAGGCTCGGCCAGGCGACGGGAAGTCTCGCGGTGGCGAACAACCAGGGAGTGCTCCTGTCCTTCGCGATGGCGGTGCCGCAGAGCCCGCTGCTCCCGGGCGAGATGGTCAACGGCGAGCTGCACTTGAAGTGGACCGTCCCGCCGGGCGGCGCCCTGCACCCGCCGTTCGAGGGGACGCTCGCGACGTTCAGCGACGGACGCGCGCGCCCGCACGTCGTCGAGGTGCGCGAGGATGAGCCGGAGGACCGACTGGCGAGTCTGGTCGCGGGGCTGCAGCCGGCGCAACGGCAGCAGTTCGAGGCGAAGTTCCCACGCAGCCCGGTCGCGTTCTACCGGGCGCCGGTCCGCTTCCCCAGCGCACCGACGCGGCTGACGACGCTGCCGGTGAGAGTGACGCGCGCCCGCGGGCCGGTGGCCAGAAGCGTCGCCGACGCTCAGAAGGCCGCGAAGGACCGGCAAAAGCTCGAGACATTCAAGTCGACATTCGGGGATCGGCCGGCAGAGCCCGTCGACGGGCGGATCCCGCGGACGCCCCGACCGCGCGTGCCGTAGAAACCCACTCCGCGACAGGGCGGATCCTTCGCTTCGCTCAGGATGACAAGGCTCGAGCGCCGCTCGTTAAGATCCGCCTCTGGACGCCCCACGGATTACCTCTCCCCGGTGACGGGGAGAGGCAGGGTGAGGGGCGCCCCACAAGAGGATCGCTGAAATGACAATCGAACGCCGACCCCGACCGATGAAGGCAGCGCCTCTGCTGGCCGCCGTCCTCCTCGCCATCGTCGCCGCCGCCCCCGCGCAGGACCGCCCCCGCATCCGCGACCTCGGCGTCCGCCCCGGAATCCTCCCGCCCGGAAAGTGGAACGCGATCACCGACGTCGCCGGCGTGCGAGTCGGACACGCCACCCTCGTCGAGGGAGAGTCCATCCGCACGGGAGTGACCGCGATCCTGCCGCACGCCGGCAACCTGTTCCAGTCGAGGGTCCCCGCCGCCGTCTACGTCGGCAACGGCTTCGGCAAGGCCGCCGGCTTCCTCCAGGTCCGCGAGCTCGGAAACCTGGAGACGCCGATCGTCCTGACCAACACGCTCTCCGTGGGGACCGTGGTCGAGGCCGTCGTCGCCTGGACGCTCGAGCAGCCCGGCAACGAAGAGGTCCGCTCCGTCAACGCGGTCGTCGGCGAGACCAACGATGGGCATCTGAACGACATCCGCGCGCGGCGCGTGTCCGCAAAGGAAGTGCGCGCCGCGATCGCGTCCGCGCAATCGGGCGCTGTCGCCGAGGGATCCGTCGGCGCGGGAACGGGAACGATCGCGTTCGGCTGGAAGGGCGGGATCGGAACGTCGTCCCGCGTGCTGCCGGCCAAACTGGGCGGCTACACGCTCGGAGCGCTCGTCCAGTCCAACTTCGGCGGGATCCTGTCGATCGACGGTGTCCGCGTCGGCGAGAAGCTCGGGAGGTACGACTTCCAGGAGGACCTGGGCGGCGCCTCGGCCGGCTCCTGCATGATCGTCCTGGCGACGGACGCCCCTCTCTCCTCGCGAAACCTCGAGCGCCTCGCCCGCCGCGCGGTGCTGGGCCTCGCCCGCACCGGCTCCTACATGGCCAACGGCTCGGGCGACTTCGTGATCGTGTTCTCGACGGCGAATCTGGTGCCGTACGACCCAAAGCGCCCGGTGCGCGCGACCGAAGAACTCGAGAACGACGCCGTCAGCCCGCTCTTCCTCGCGGCGGTTGAGTCCGTCGAAGAGGCCGTGTACAACTCGCTGACCCGCGCGACGACGGTCACCGGCTACCGCGGCGCGAAGGTGGAAGCTCTGCCGATCGACCGGCTGAAGGCTCTACTGGCATCGCGCTAGATCCACGTCAGCGCTTGGGGCCGGCGATCGTGATCTTGAAACCGTCGGGGTCCGTCAGTGTGATGTCTCGCACGCCCCAGGGCTCGTCGGTCGGTCCCTGATCGAGCTTGCCGCCTTTGGCCTCGATCCGCTTCGCAAGAGCGTCGACTTTCGTGTTCGTCTCGCAATAGATCCGGAATCCTTCGCCCTTCTTCCGGTCGCGTCCTTTCTTCCAGTCGTCCTGCCCGATCATGAAGGAGACGTCGCCGGCCTTGAGCGAAACGCCCGTGACGTTGCCATCGTCGTCCTTCCAGTTCTCTTCGACCTCGAATCCGAGAATGTCCCGGTAGAACGCCAGGCTCATCTGCAGGTCGCCGACCGTCAAGCTCGGCGACGCCGACCGCAACGCGAGCGACCCGGCGCGACCGCCGGACTTCCTCGGAGCGGACTTCGACCGGGCGGGAGACTTCTTCGCCTTCTTTGCCGTCTTTCATGCTTTCTTCGCGCGGGCGGGTTTTGCGGGCTTTCGTTTTGCCATCGTTCCTCCAGGCGACGGGGGCTATGGCGTGACGGGAGTCGAGTCAATGCAACAGGTCGGATGTCTCATTCCTTTGGCAGCCCCGCGCTCCAGTTCGTCACGACCGCGACGTTGGTAGCCTGCGTGCCGTGTCCCTGCATGCCGAAGAGGCCGCGGCGGCCATCCGCCGTGAACGAGGGGTTCGCGGCCATCGCAGGAAGGGGAAAGGACTTCGAGGCGCCGACTTCGAGGCCCTCGGCTGTCGTGCGAACGTGGACGACGACCATCTCACGTCCCGCGGGCGATCCGAATGCGATGCGGTCCCCGCCGAGCCATGTTCCTCCGAGCGAACCGTTGGGTGAGATCTGCAGCTTCCGCCCGGGAGTCGGAAAGGATACGGCGTACAACTCGGATCTGCCGGATTCGTCGGAGATGTATGAAACCCACCGGCCGTCCGGAGAAAACGTGGCGCCTTGTTCGGAGGACTCGGTGGCGAGGAAGGGAAAGGCTTTGCGGTCCCCGAAGAGGGGAAGGACCCATATGTCCTGTTTGGTCTTGCTGCCCGCCTTGATGGAGTCCAGCAAGAGGAATCGGCCGTCGCGAGACCAGTCGTTCGCGGAAACCTGCGCATCGGTCTGGTAGACAGCTTGCTCCTGGCCGCCGCCGCTCGTGGGCTTGATGAAGATCGTCGTCCCATGCGGGTCATACTTCGAATACGCGACGCGGGTTCCGTCGGGAGAGTAGATCGGAGAGCCGACCGAGCCGCCGATGGTCAAGCGCGTGCGCGCGCCCGAGGCGTCCATGAGCCAGAGATCGGATCGCCCGGAGATCGGATCGCCGATCGTCACCGCAATGGGGTTTCCGCCCGGGGCGACAGACATCGCGGAGTAATCGGCTTGATCGCCGAACACGTCTCCGACGGGCTTGCCCGCGTCCATGTCGTACCACTGCAATCGCGTCGACGTTCCACCTTCTCCCGTGGCGTAAACGAGAACGCCCGCCTCGGAGACCGAGAAGGTCCCGCGGAAATAGCCGACGTCGTATTGGACGCCGTCCACGAGAGGGATCGAATCTCCCGAAAGACGTCCCCGCTTCGGATCAAAACGCTGCGCGACCAGAATCTGTTTGCTCATGGAGAAGAGGAAGCCGGACGCGTAGAAAACGTTCGATCGCGCATCCAGGATCCGTGTCTTGTCGGTCGAATCGAGGGAGGCGAGATAGATGGCGTTGATCTCGCTGGACGTGCCCGCCGCGTGCGAGCCGGCCATGTAGAGGAAATGTTTTCCGTCCGGAAGGAAAGTCGCCCAGCGGTGCGTCGTTTCGCCATGCGCCAGGTCGAGCTTCGTCGCGGGCCTGGTAGGGCCCCCCGAGGCCGCAACTCGGAAGACCTCGGTGTTCGCGTCCGGGGAAAAGAGGATGACGCCGTCCCGATTCCAGGATCCGCTGCGCCCGTTCGGAGCCGTGGCGATCGCGATCGCCGGCGAGCCCTTGAGATCCACGCGCTGAAGCTTCCCGCCCGCGAAGAACGCCAGATGCTCGCTGTCCGGGGACCAGAACGGGAAGCTCGCGTCTTCTGTGCCGGCGATGGGGTGCGCTACCGGGTCCTGGAGAGCACGAAGCCAGAGCATGACCTTCCCATCCGCGGATTTCGCCCCGAACGTGACCCAGCGGCCGTCCGGCGAAACCGTCAGAGACGCGCAGCTGTCGCCCCTGACCTCGAAGGCCGTCTTCTCCGGAGGCAGCAGAAAGGACCACGTCCGTAGAGCAGTCGCGCGCGGGTTGCGGACGAGGGCCACCGCGAGCGCCAGCGCGCCGAGCGCTGCTGTTGCAGCCGCCGCCCACGCGAGGCGTTCCCGGTTCTTGCGCCGCGCGGTGATCACCGCCGGTGCGCCGGCCTGCGATCCGGCTTCCGCGATCCATTTCAATTCCTTCGCCACGTCGCCGGCGGACTGCCAGCGGTCCTCCGGATCCTTGGCGAGACACGTCTTCACGACGCGATCCAGCGCCGGGGGAGTCATGGGCTGGATCGACGAGATCGGCTCCGGTTCCCGCGTCATGATCGCGGAGATCAGCGACGCTTGGCTCGACCCCACGAACGCCTTCCTCCCCGTCGCGATCTCGTAGAGCACGGCGCCGAGCGCGAAAATGTCCGTCCTCGCG
The DNA here is from genome assembly GCA_030948185.1 of Acidobacteriota bacterium. Lineage (GTDB taxonomy): Bacteria > Acidobacteriota > Thermoanaerobaculia > UBA5066 > Gp7-AA6 > JALYUA01. The sequence goes on along the minus strand of JALZAT010000030.1, from coordinate 15,856 downwards.
TCGACGTTCTTTCCTTCGAGCTGCTCGGGCGCCATGTACTGGAACGTCCCGAGGATCGTGCCCTCCTGCGTCAGCGCCGCCTTCGTCGGCATGGCGGTCGCAGCCGAAGGCGCGGCCGGCTCGAGAGCTTTCGCCAGTCCGAAGTCGAGCAGCTTCACGCCCGACTTCGTCAGCATCACGTTGCCGGGCTTCAGATCGCGGTGGACGATTCCCTGCCGGTGGGCCTTGTCCAGGGCGTCGGCGATCTCGACGCCGAAGCGGAGAGTCTGCGCCAGAGAGAGCGCGCCTTTCGAGAGCCGTTCCGCAAGGGTCTCTCCCTCCAGATATTCCATGACCAGGTACTCGATCTCGCCTTCTCTTCCGACGTCATGGAGAGCGCAGATGTGCGGATGAGAGAGCGCGGCGATCGCCTTCGCCTCCCGTTCGAGCCGCTGGCGGGCCTCGGCCGACGACGCCAGCCCCCGCGGCAACACCTTGAGAGCGACGGTCCGGTCGAGCCTGGTGTCCTGCGCCTTGTAGACCTCACCCATCCCCCCGGCCCCGACCAGGCCGAGGATTCGATACCGGCCGAGCATGGAGTCGGCAAGGAGGGTCATGCCGAACGGGATTGTACGGGGCTGAAGGGAATCGACCGTGTACTGGAAGCTATCCGCCGGCGGCCGGCTTCTCCAGACTCACTTGCAGTGCGGGTTGCTCGGGTCGAAGGCGTCCATCTGGCGGGTCGTCAACTTGACCGACATCTTCATGTAGCTGACCGCGAACACGCCCGGCCCCGTTGCGCTTCCGGTGAGCCCCACCCCGTTCGAGCCGTCGGAGTTGTAGAACAGTTCTTGGGCGCGCTTGCTCCAGACCTTGTGGACATGGTGGAACCCTTTGAGATGCTCCTTGTACCAGGAGACGTACTCGGCGAGGGTGGCGGTCTGTGGCGCGTCGTAGAGGTTCATTTGCGCGGCATGGCCACAGACCGGCGAGCTCACTTCCTGCTGAAATGTCAGTCCCGGGTGGAGCGGCAGGCCCGTGGTCTTGTCGTTCGATTCGGCTGCGGTCGCCGGCATCGACAGGAGAACGGATCCCACCAGTGCCGCCACCATGAAAGCTCGCCCGGAGGCTCGGCTTCTCATACGCATCCTTTCGATTGGTCGGATGTTACTTCGCCCTCGCTCCCGCCTCCGACACTCCGGCGAACCACTCGCGCGCAGACTTGATGACGAGCTCGGTCTTCGCTGTCGTCACGTGGATGCCGAGCGCGGTCTTGCCGATCTCGACGAGAAAGGCGCCGCGCTTCGCCGCGTGATCGTGATGGAGCCAGCCCTGCGAGTGGAATTTGTCCCCATCGGCGGCGTCGAGGCCGTCGAGCGCGAGGGAGCCCGGCCGGGCGTGAATCGTCGCGCGAGCTTCGGCATTCCCGCTCGTCAGGAGCTTCAGGAACTTCACGGGAAACGCCACGAAGCGATCGACGACCGTGAGAGGGAGCTTGGCGTCGCGCAACCGTGTGACGACTCGGGCGCGCACCGCCGGAGTCGCGGGTCGGTACTCGAGCTCCGGAAGATCCACCCGGCCCCACCACCCGGAGTCGCTCGATTCCTGAACTCCTTCCCCCGCCCGCCCGGCGGACACGTTGCGGACCTCCACGTGGCTGCCGTCGAGGTGGTAGACACCCGACGAAGCCGGCCGCGAGTGGAGCTCGCTCGACACGCTGCCATGGACCGTGAGGTCCTTCAGCCGGACCGACGCCGACTTCGCGTCGAACCGCAGCCGCCCCTCGCCTGGGTCGAACGGCTTCCCGACGTCGACCCACGGTGACACCAGGTTTGCGACGAGGCGCGCCCCGCGAACGGTGATCGCATCCGAAGCCGGAGGGCCGGCCTGCCTGGCATCCAGGTGGTCGAGCTCGGCGGAAACCACGAGCTCCGATGGCTTCCCGCCGCCGGCCGCTTGCCTCACGCAGACGGAGAGCTCTCCGAGCGTCGCGAAGTTCCACCCGCCCGCGCGGACGTCCGCCTTCGCGATCGATAGGTCGGCGATCGTCCCGTCGCTGAGCACCCCGGCTCGAATGTTGCCGGCGAGAGCGACACGCGCATCCAGGGTCCCGCTGCCGAGGAGCGGCGCGAAAAGACGCGGGCTCAGGATTCGCGCGAGCACCTGCCCGCCCGCCGAGAGGTTCGGAATCAGCGGGGTGGGTGGGGCCGCGTCGAGCTTCATCGGCGCGATCGCGAGCTCGAGATGCCCGGTAGTGCCCGTAAGCGTCACTTCGTCTCCGACGAGGATCTCCCCGGAGCGCATCTCCATCTGCAACGCGGCGGAAAGCGAGCGCCCGGGCGTCATGGAGAACCTTCCGCGAGTCCGTCCGGAGTCGATCCAGTGATACTTCTCGATCCAGATCTCTCGCACGTCCTCCATGTCGAGGTGATTGAAGACCATCGACCAGACGACGTCGTGAGGACCCATCGGAGGAGGACGCGGCACGTTCGGATGGACGGGCGGGTCCGGCATCCCGTCGATGGGAGGAATCCACGCGACCGCGTCATGGCTGGCCCCGAGGGGGGCATTGCGGTCGCGCCGATAGCGGAGGCGGAACCGGACGCCCTTTCCCCACGCGCGCATGACGTGAACGCGTCGCCATGCCATCGCGAAAGGATTGAGCCAGGCCACGTGGTCGTCGACCTGAAGGATCCACTCGAAGTCGTAGTTGTAACAGCGCACGGTCGCGTTGCGCACCCACATGTGGCCGGGGAAGAACGACCATGTTGCCCCGCGCGTCACGTGGACTCCGACGATGGAGCCCGCGAACGCCTTGTCGAGCTTGCGTTCCAGGATCGACGTGTGCAGGAAAACGTTGGCCGCGATGAGGTACGACGCGTAGAGAACGGCGAGCGTCTTGAGGACTACTCCTCCGGCGCGCCCAGGGAAGCCCCGCGCCTTTTTCCTAGACAAAACGCGCACCGAAACGAGAATCCAGGTCTCCTCCTCTCCGGTTCCCGTCTTCGATTGCGTAAATCGTGCCGACCTTGAATTTCTTATATAATAAATTCGGATGGGTGGTCATGGACTTTCGCTGGAATGACTGAACGAAGAACACCTCGCGGTTCATGGGGTGAGCCCAGCCGAGGCGGAGGAAGTCATCCTCCGAGCCCGATATCGACGGACGAAGAAATGAAAAAGAAAGCCGTGAAACGAAAGAAGTTCGAAACCATGACGACCTCCAGGCTCGCCGAGGCCTCATCCGCCTACGGTCGAGAAATGGTCATCGACGAGTTCAAGCCTCTGACCGGCACGGCGGCGAAGCGATGGGGTCAGGTGCGCCGAAAGCCCGGCCGTCCCCGCCGGGGAAAAGGAGCGAAGGTCATCTCCGTGAGCGTGGAACGAGAGCTGCTTTCCCGCTCCGACACTCTCGCGAAGGACCTCGGCTTGAGCCGCGCCACCGTCGTCGAAAGAGGCCTGAAGGCTGTTCTCGCGGCCGAAGGAAGACTCTAGGGTCCCTTCAGAACCCCCCTTTTGATCCTCAGCGGAGCGAAGGAACTATGGGGTCAGTCCTGAAAAGGTGATTTGAGGCTCGGAATCAGCAAATCAGGACTGACCCCGTTTAACGTTGAGCATGAAGAAGGCGGTGAAGGACAAGTCCGAGTTCGAATTCGCGGGCTGCGGCGGCGCGGGGGAGATGAAAGACGGAACGCTCGCGATCTACGTTCTTCTGGGCAACGGCTACTGGCGGATGGACGTGGACCTCGCGGGCGGCCGCACGGCCGACTATCGCGTGCCGGAGGTTCTCTACTGGGGCACGCGGCACTTCCAGGACGCGGTGCCGCGCGAGCCGGCCCTCTACGTCGCGATGCCGCAGCGCGTGTACACGGGTCTCCGGGTGCAGGCCGAGCCGTGCCGATTCCTCCAGGGAGCGGAGCAGGCGGGACTCATCCACCGAGGACCGACGTTGGGATCGATCGCCGACGACGTCCCCGCGATCGACGACGAGACGGGAGGCGTAGGCGAGACGACCTCGACGATCCTGGGAGTCGTGATCCCGAGCGATGCGCGCCCCGACGAGACCGTCTCCGGCTCGGTGACGACGGACCCGCGCATCTGGGACGAGGTGCCTGCCGTCCGAGTCGTCACGGTGCGGCTGCCCCTGCCGCGCAACGACGCCGGCCAGCCAGTGCTCGAGCGCGTGACGGTGGATGCAGGCGGCGGCGAGCAGCCGGCCAACGGGCCCGTTACGCTACGCGTCCCCGAAAACGGCGCGCGGCTTCCCATCCGAGTGATCGCGCACACTGGGCCGTCGCCGATCGAGGAGCGTCAGGACATCGCGATACCGGGCGGCGCGTCGCCGAGGTCGCCTTCCGACGCGCCGCCCGGCGAATGGCGCGCGCAGTCCGTCTGCGTGCTCGGCCTCGTGCAGGCAATCTGGGGCCCGCTCGGCGGCGAAGCGTCCCGCACACGCGTCGACGTCGACGGAATACCGGCGCGAATCGTCGCCGAGACCCCGCGCGCCGTGTACTGGCTCCTTCCCGAGCGAGCGACGCCCGGCCGCCATCGCGTCGTCCTCCGGGAGGGAGACCGCTCCGCCGCCTTCGACGTCTTCGTCATGGCGCTCGAAATGTCCGCCGACCAGTTGAGCCTCGTGCGCGGCCAGTCCACGCGATACCACGTGCGGCTCCGCGTGGGAAGCGTCCCTCCGGCCGCGTGGCGGAGCGCTTTCGTCCCGGCGGACCTGGTCGACCCGGCCGCGGCCGCGAGGAAAGCCCCGGGCACGAGCCTGCCACGCGCGGACCAGCCCGGCGAAGTCCTGATGGTCCTGACGAACGCCTCGCCGGGAACGGTCACGGTGCCCGACATGCCGGGCAACCGCCGCGTCTTTCACCTCGGAGAGCGGGACTTCAAAGACGGCGTGTTCTCCCACGACGGCGGCATCCAGTCGCTCACGAGCGGTGGCTTCGTGATCCAGGGACTCGTCGTCGCCGCTCTCGCTCCGACCCCCGGCGCCGCCGGACCGCAGGCCGAGGAAATTTCCGACACCCCGGAAGCGCGCCGCATCCGCATCGCCTACGAACGGCTGCAGAGAGCGCGGAGCGCGTACCACCGGGCCATCGAGAAGACCGAGGCGGCGCTCGACAAGGGCAAGAAGACCGCGCCCAAGGAAGCCGTCGAAGCCTCCGACACGGCCACGACCGAATCCCACAAGTACTGGCACACCCTCGTCTCCGTCTCGGCGAAGTACGAGGCCGACAAGACCGCGGAGAACAAGAAGGCGCTGGACGACGCGGAACAGAAGATGAAGGACCTGGACGAGGCCGCCCGCGAGGCGAAGCAGAAGATGATCGACGCGATGAGCAAGGAGGCGCGCAAGGCCTACTACGACGCGGAAGACGCCGAACGCCAGGCCGGGCACGAACTTTCGGAAGCGCAGAAGGAGATGAACGCGGCGACGACGAAGTAGCCCCCGTACGGCGCCTTACGCGAACCCCGGCTGCACCGTCCTCGTTGGCGGGCGCGATGGAGTGATTACTGACGTTGTCTCGAAAAAGTCGCGGTCTTCTCCCTCTCCCACGGCCCGCAGGCTTCGTTATTTCTTTTCAATCTCTTCCTTCAGCGCCCCCAGAATTTCCAATTCGACCAGGTCCTTTGGCCGGCCGGCGGCGCGCTTCAAGCGAATGAGGTCGTCGAGGGAAGCGACCGCTACTTCGACGGAATCCAGTTTCATCGGCTCCGCTCCGGCAATCAGATCCATGAACCCGCGGGAGCCCGCGGGATCGCCGAGGCAATCGAGGTTGCCGGCGTTCGTCGTGAAGGTGAAGTGATCTCCACTCGAGAGGGTTTCCGCATCCGGTCGGAAGGGGAGTCCGTCAGGAGCGCCCCGCAGCGCTGCTCCGAGCTCCTGGAGGGCGCCGGACAACGCCTTCAGGTTCTTGCGATCCCTGGCGTAGCAGACGTCCAGATCGTTCGTGACCGTCGTCGAGCCCCACAGGCGGCCCGCGAATCCTCCGATGACGACGAAGCGAACCCGATGGCGAACGAGCGTCTGGAGAGCGCGGAGCGGATCGAAGGGGCGAAGCGTCAACGGCCGATCCGCTCGAGGTTGCGCGCTTCCTCGACCGCGAGTCGTGCCCGCTCGGCCGGCGTGAGCCCAAGCAATGCTCGGATCGCAGTGCGGTCGACGCCCTCGCCCAGTCGAGGTGAGAGCTCGAGGGAGAACCCGCACGCCTCGAGCAGGCGGTCGAGCGTGTCGAAACGCGGTCGAGTCCGCGAGTCCTCGATCCGGGAGATCGAGGCCTGCGTGACGCCGGCCCGTTTGCCCAGCTCGAGCTGGGTGAGCGCCGCGCGCCGACGTGCCTGACGGAGGAGATCAGCGGCTTCCACCCCGTTATTATATAGAGTTATATATTCAATATATACCTTATGCTGTCCAAAATCTCACGGTGCGGCGCTTTCTGCAGGACTCGCTGAGTAGAGTTGAGCAACACCTCTTCCCGGTGACGGGGAGAGGCAGGGTGAGGGGCGCCCCACCGGAGGGCCAGTGAGAAACGAACGAACCCGTTCCATCCAGCCAACGACGCTTCTCGTCGCCGCCCTCCTCACCCTCTCCGCCGCCGCCCCCGCGCAGGACCGCCCGCGCATCCGCGACCTCGGCGTCCGCCCCGGCATCCTCCCCGTCGGAAAGTGGAACGCGATCACCGACGTCGCCGGCGTGCGCCTGACGAACACGCTCTCGGTCGGGACGGCGGTCGAGGCCGTCGTCGCCTGGACGCTCGAGCAGCCCGGAAACGAGGAGGTCCGCTCCGTCAACGCGGTGGTCGGCGAGACCAATGACGGGCGCCTGAACGACATCCGCGCGCGGCGCGTCTCTGCGAAAGAGGTGCGCGCCGCGATCGCGTCCGCGAGAACCGGCCCCCTCGCGGAGGGATCGGTCGGCGCGGGAACCGGAACCGTCGCTCTCGGCTGGAAGGGCGGCATCGGCACCTCGTCGCGCGTATTGCCGGCAAAGCTCGGCGGGTACACGCTCGGAGCGCTGGTCCAGTCGAACTTCGGCGGCGACGGTCACCGGTTGCCGCGGCGCGAAGGCGGAGGCTTTGCCGATCGATCGGCTGAAGGCCGCTTTGGCGTCGACGCAGCGAGAAGGCGCGCCGTAAGCCAGGCGGCGCTGATCCTCGCTGCGCAAAGCGACGTAAGCTAGCGCGACGTGAGAACCGGCATCATCGGCCTGCCGCAAGTGGGCAAGACGTCGCTTTTCAAGATCCTCACGAAGGCGCGACTCGACGCGCACGCCATGCACTCCCGCGACGCACATGTGGGCGTCGCCAAGGTTCCCGACGAGCGGCTCGACCGGCTGTCGGCCCTCTATCATCCGAAGAAGACGACGCACGCGACGGTCGAGTACGTGGATGTCGCCGCCATTGGCCAGGAGGCGCTCCAGGAGCAAGCCTACTCGGACCGCCTTCGGGAGGTGGACTCGCTCATCCACGTGCTGCGCGCGTTCGAGGACCCGGCGATCCCTCACGTCGGCGCGCTCGATCCCCGCAAGGGCGCGCTCGACGTCGAAGCCGATCTGATCGTCAGCGACGTGGTGCAGATCGACAAGCGCATGGAGCGCCTGGAAAAGGACCTGAAGAGATCAAAGACCCCCGACCTCGTGCGCGAGCACGAGCTGCTCACGATGTGCAAGGCGCACCTCGAGGCCGAGCGGCCCATCCGCGAGCGCGACCTCTCCGCCGACGACAAGAAGCGCCTGCGAGGCTTCGCCTTCCTGAGCCAGAAGCCGATCCTGTACGTCGTCAACATCGGCGAGAGCGCCGAGCTCGGCAATGCTCTCGAGGCCGCGGTCGCCCGCTTCGGACTCGCCGAGCTGGCCTCGCGCCCGAACGCGGGGGCGACCGCCATCTGCGGCAAAGTGGAGGCCGAGCTCGCCGAGATGAGCGACGAAGAAGCCGCCGAGTTTCTCGAAAGCTATGGCTTGACCGAGAGCGGCCTCGCGCGCCTCATCCGCAAGAGCTACGAGCTGCTGGGCCTCATATCGTTCCTGACCGTCGGCGAAGACGAATGCCGAGCCTGGACCGTGCCCCGAGGCGTGCGCGCGCAGGAGGCGGCCGGCGTCATCCACTCGGACCTCGAAAAGCACTTCATCCGCGCCGAGACGATCCGCTGGGACGAACTTCTCGCAGCCGGCTCTGAGGCGAACGCCCGCTCGAAGGGCATGCTCCGCCTGGAGGGCAAGGACTACATCGTCCAGGACGGCGATGTCATGAACATCCGGCACAGCGGGTAGGTTCCGCGGCGGTTGGAGACTTTCGCCGCCGGAATGGGTCCGGGTGCTTTGGCTTTGCTTCGAGGGCTCCTTCTTGACGAGGCTCTCACCAACGTACTATTATCCGTACGGTTAATCGTACGGAGGGCACATGGTCGAGCTGGCTTTGATGGAGGCGCGGGAAAAACTCTCAGGGCTGAATCGGGAGCTTCAAGCACGTCCCGAGACCGTAGTGCGGATCACGAATCGCGGCAAGCCCGCCCTGGCTCTTCTCTCGGCGGAGCTTTACGACTCCCTGATCGAGACTCTGGACGTCCTCACGGATCCCGAGGCGGCGGAAGCTCTCCGCAAGAGCCTTTCCGACATTCAGGCCGGTCGCGTCCATTCGCTCGCGGAGGTCGCTAAGCGGCTCGACCTTCGCCGATGACGTCGGCGCCGGTCTATGAGATTCGTTGGACCGAGACGGCGGTCCGAATGCTGGAGGAGATCGGCGACCGTCGAATTCAGCAACAGCTCTTCGACGCGTCGAAGCGGTTGGTCTCCGAGCCGGAGAAGCAGGGGAAGGCTCTGCGCGAGGGACTTCTGGGTTTTCGAAGTCTGAGAGCGATCGGCCAGCGTCACCGGCTCATCTACTCGCTCTCGACGGATCCCCGGATGGTGTTCGTCGTCGCCGCAGGGCTTCGTCGCGAGGGCGCCAGAGACGACATCTACGCGCTCGCGGAGAGATTGATCCGACTCGGCCTTGCGCCTCCCGCGAGATCGAAAAGGGCAAAAGGCTCGGGCGGCCGCCGGGCGGGTGCAGCGTCACGGAAAAGAAGAGGCAGGAAATAGCCCGCCCATTCTTGCCGATACAATCTCGCCGATCCATGCCGCTCGCACCCGGATCGCGCCTCGGTCCCTACGAGATCCTCGCGCCGATCGGCGCCGGAGGGATGGGCGAGGTCTACCGGGCGAAGGACCCGCGCCTGGGGCGTGACGTCGCGATCAAGGTCCTGCCCCCTTCCTTTTCCGTGGATCCGGACCGCCTTCGCCGGTTCGAGCAGGAGGCGCGGGCGGCCGGAGTCCTGAACCATCCGAACATCACCGCGGTCTACGACATCGGGACGGACGTAAGCACGAGCGCGAGCGACGGCGCAGGCGCTCCGTATGTCGTCCAGGAGCTCCTCGAGGGCGAGACGCTGCGAGCGGCCCTCTCGGGCGCAACGAACCGGCTACCCCGCCGGAAGACGATCGACTACAGCCTCCAGATCGTTCGGGGCCTGGCCGCCGCGCACGAGAAGGGGATCGTGCACCGGGACCTGAAGCCCGAGAACATCTTCGTGACCAACGACGGCCGGGTGAAGATCCTCGACTTCGGGCTGGCGAGGTTCCTTCGTCCGGAGTCGGAGTCGCTCGCGACGAACATGCCGACCGAGGTCGGCTCCCCCGGGACCGAGCCCGGGATGGTGCTGGGCACGCTCGGCTACATGTCGCCGGAGCAGGTGCGCGGCAAGCCGGCGGACGCGCGCAGCGACATCTTCTCCTTCGGCGCGATCCTCTACGAGATGCTCTCGGGAAAGCGCGCCTTCCACGGCGACTCGGCCGCGGACACGATGTCGGCCATCCTGAAGGAGGACCCGCCGGACCTCTCCATCTCGGACGAGAACATCTCCCCGGGTCTCGACCGCATCGTCCGCCACTGCCTCGAGAAGAGTCCCGAGCAGCGGTTCCACTCCGCGCACGACGTCGCTTTCGATCTGGAAGCGCTGTCGGGTGTCTCGACGCCCCGCGGAGAACCCTCGAAGGCGAAGGGCGGTATCGACTTCCCGTCGCGGCTCTCCTTATGGCGGCCATGGGCGGTGGCGGCTCTCCTCGCCGCTCTCGCGATCGGACTGACCGCCGGCCGGCTGATCTGGAAGACGCCTCTCCAGTCCCAACCGTCGTTCCACAGGATCACGTACCGCCGCGGACCGGTCCGGAGCGCGCGCTTCGCCCCCGACGGGAGCACCGTGGTCTATTCGGCGCAATGGGACGGGGCGGCCAAGCCGCAGCTCTACTCGACGCGCATCGAGAATCCGGAATCGGTTCGCCTGCCGCTCGACGAGGGAATGGTCGAGTCGATCTCGCGCACGGGCGAGATGCTCGTGTTGAGCTCGATGCGTATCGCTGTGGGCTTCGCCGCGGTCGGCACGCTCTCGCAGGCGCCCCTGTCGGGCAGCGCGTCGCGGCCGATCCTCGAGGACGTCGGCGACGCCGACTGGTCTCCGGACGGGGCGAGCCAGCTCGTCGTGCGCGCGCCGCAATGGCGATACCGCCTCGAGTATCCGGCGGGGAAGGTTCTCTACCAAACGACCGGCTACGTCAGCCATCCCCGCCTCTCTCCCAGCGGAGACGCGATCGCGTTCCTCGACCACCCGATCCTGGGCGACGACCGCGGGTCCGTCGCGATCATGGATCTGGCGGGGAAGACGAAGACGCTGTCCGTTGGATGGGAAAGCATGCAGGGCCTGGCATGGTCGGCTTCCGGCCGGGAGATCTGGTTCACCGCGACCCGCGCCGGCAGCGCCCGCGCCCTCTACGCCGTGACGCGGGCCGGCCGCGAGCGCTCCGTGCTCACGACTCCGACGGGGATCGTGCTCCAGGACATCTCCCGCGACGGGCGCGTGCTCGTGGAGCAGAACAACGCGCGGGTCGGGTTCCTGGCGCTCCTTCCGGGAGAGGCAAAGGAGCGGGACCTCTCGAACCTCGAATGGTCGAACTTCCCGCGTCTCTTCGAGGACGGAAAGTCGGTCGCCTTCAGCGAGCAGGGGGAAGCCGGCGGTCCGGGTTACTCCGTCTATCTCCGCAAGGTCGACGGCTCCGCGGCGGTGCGGCTGGGCGAGGGCAACGCGGTGGCCGTGTCTCCCGACGGCAAGTGGGTGCTAGCTAACCAGATCCAGACGACGCCCGCGACCCTCGTGCTCCTGCCGACCGGCGCCGGTCAGCCGAAGACCTTCCCGAAGGACTCGATCGATCGCTCCGCCGCGATTTCGTTCGGGGTCTTCCTGCCGGGCGGCCAGCGGATCGCGTACAACGGCCATGAGCCGGGCAAGCCCCCGCGCGTCTTCGTGCAGGACCTCGCCGGGGGCGCCGCACGCCCCGTGACCGCGGAGGGAGTCAGCGGAAAGCTGATTTCACCGGACGGCAAATACCTCCTGACGCAGTCCCCCTCGCAGGAGTTCGCCCTGCTTCCGCTCGAAGGATCCGGCGCCGGCTCCGCCGCTACCGCGCAGCCGATCCGCGGTCTCGAGCCGAACGACCTGCCGCTCCGATGGGCCGCCGACGGCCGCTCTCTCTTCCTCGCCAGACCGAACGAGAATTTTCCGGCGCGCGTCTATCGGGTGGACCTGACGACCGGCCGCCGGGACGTCTGGAAGGAGTTCATGCCCGCAGACCCGACCGGGATCACCGCGATCGGGCCGAACGGGATCTCGGCGGACGGAAAGACGATCCTGTTCGGGTATTCGCACACCCTGTCAGACCTCTACATCGCGGAAGGTCTGAGGTGAGATTCCTGGGATCAGTCCGGATTCGCTGATTTCGCGCCGGGATCCGCCTCCCGCCTCCTGCCCTCTCTTCCAAGCCGGTGGACCGGCCCAACGATCGTCAAATTTCTTATATAATAAACTCGATGCGCGGCCATGGACTTCCGTTGGAATGACTGGAACGAAGACCACCTGGCGGGGCATGGCGTGAGCCCAGCCGAGGCAGAGGAGGTCATCCTCGGAGCCCGATCGCCATTTCCATTGGTTCAAGCTGACGAGAAGTACCTGGTTTGGGGGCCGACTGAAGAAGGACGACTTCTGCAGATTGTTTTCGTGATCGACGCGGAGAACTCTGTCTTCGTGATTCACGGCAGACCGTTGACCGAACCTGAAAAGAAGCGATATCGACGGAGGAGGAAATGAAAAAGAAAGCCGTGAAACGAAAGAACTTCGAAACGATGACGACCTCCAGGCTCACCGAGGCCACATCCGCCTACGGTCGAGAAATGGTCATCGACGAGTTCAAGCCTCTGACCGGCGCAGCGGCGAAGCGATGGGGTCAGGCGCGCCGAAAGCCCGGCCGTCCACGCCGCGGAAAAGGAGCGAAGGTCATCTCCGTGAGCGTGGAACGAGAGCTGCTCTCCCGCTCCGATACCCTCGCGAAAGACCTCGGCTTGAGCCGCGCCGCGGTCGTCGAACGAGGCTTGAAGGCCGTTCTTGCCGCCGAGGGAAGACTCTGACCCTCAGATGATCGAGCGGCTGAAAGCGCTGGCGCCCTCGGTGTCAGGCCGCCCGAGCCCACAGCGCTCGGATCTCGCGGAGCACCGCGTCGATCTCTTCGGGAAAGTTCATCACGCCGCCGGAGACGCGCGCATACGAGACCTTGTAAGGCGAAGTCGTGGTGCGCATCCGTTTGGCCGCGAGGCGCCGGACCACCTCTTGGGGCGAGAGCCCCGCGACCTCGTAGCAGGAGATGCCGGCGGAGAGCTCCGGGTCCCGGGGCGTGTGGAGCGTGACGCCGGGCAGCTTCGCCGCGCCTTCGCGAAACGCGGCGTTGAGCTCCGCGACGCGGGCCGCGATGCGGTCGCGGCCGATCGCCCGGTGGAGCTCGACGGCCGCGGGAACCGCCAGCAGGTTCTCGAACGCGAGGAACCCTCCGGGCGAGACGAAGGCCGCTTGCGTCGGCGGCAGAGGCTTGCGATCCATCCAGGCCCCGAACGTTTGCGGTATCCCGTCGGGGTCGAACGTCGGGATCGTGGGCCGCAGCTCGCGCCACACGTCCTTGCGCCCCCAGAGGAACCCCGTGCCGCGCGGAGCGAAAAGCCACTTGTGGGTTCCCGAGGCGAAAAAGTCGCAGCCGAGGCGCGCGATGTCCAGGTCCTGATTGCCGAACCCGTGGACGCCGTCCACGATCAAGAGGCACCGGTCCGCGTCCGCCCGCCCGCGGTTGGCCTTCTCGACGGCCTTCGCGATGGCCGCGACGGGAAGCTTCACGCCGGTCGAGGAGTGGACCCAGGTCACGCCGAGCGCCCGCGTCTTCGGCCCGATGGCGCGCGCCGCGCGGGCGACGATCTCTTCCCCCCGGGCGTCGCCGGCCTTGTCGTAGAGGCTCACGTAGCGGACGGCCGCGCCCGACCGCGCGGCGGAGAGCCGGATCGACTCGTGGTGGGAGTAGTGGTCGTGCTCCGTCGTGACGATCTCCTGATCGGCGCGAATGGACAGGCCCTGATAGGCCATCGCGAGGGCCCCCGTCGTGTTCGAGGTCAGGCAGATCTCCTCGGGCGCCCCGCCCACGTACGCGGCCAGCGCCTCCTTGACAGCCTGGAAGGGCCGACCTTCGGAGGAAGAATCGCCAAACGCGGCGTCCTCGAGCCAGGTGGGGTCCGCGTCGAGCTGCCTGCGAAACCGCTCGATCGCCGCGGCCACCGGAGCCGGCTGGGAGACGAAGAGGAACGACGCGAAGTGCATCCGGTCGGTCGCGAGAGGAAAGAGATCGCGCACGGCGCGCCAGTCGACCGAGCCGTCCGGCCGCCGGAGAGCGTTCTCGGGAGGAGGCGCGGCAGGTGCCGCAAGCATGGGCCGCCCCGCGGCGTTCCACGCGAGACCGGTGGTCAACGAGGCGAGCAGCCGGCGTCGGTCGATGGGCATGGAGAGCCTCACTTTGCGAAGAGGATATGTCGCGTGACCACTCACCCGGCTTCCCGCTCACGCGGGGAGAGGAGACAAGGCGCCCCTCACCCAACCTCTCCCCGCTCACGCGGGGAGAGGAGACACGCCCCCTCCTCTCCCCCGGGTACGGGGGAGAGGAGGGGTGAGGGGGCGCCTTCGGTCTTCCAGCACGTATGATTCCGCCGGTGGGCACCTCGCAGGAGATAGCGCCGCAGGTCCGCCCGAACCCGACGCGCGACGTTCTCCTTTACGGCGTGGCCGGCGGCCTGATGATCGTCGTCTTGCGATCAGGCGAGGGTCAGTCTTGAATTGATGCGCCCGCCGCTCATTGACGGCAACGACTCATCAAATCAAGGCTGACCCCATCTGCGAGGGTCCCAGCGTCCGGTCCGCACGGTCGAGGACCTTGAGAACGACGCCGTGCGCCCGCTCTCCTCGCCGCGGTCGAATCGGTGGAAGAGGCCGTGTACAACTCTCTGACCCGCGCGACGACGGTCACAGGCTATTGCGGGGTGAAAGTGGAAGCGCTGCCGATCGACCGGTTGAAGGCGCTTCTGGCATCGCGGCCCTGAAGGCGACGGTTCGCCTCCTCCGAGGGCGGATCAGGATCGGATACTCAGTCAGCGCCGGACCGCACTGGGAGGAAGCGAGTCAGCCCCGGGTTCGTAGGCGTAGACGGTTCCGTTCAGCGTTCCGACGTAGAGGATGCCGTTTGCCGAGCCGATGCTGCGAACCGGCCCGCCGAATGTCCGCGACCACCGTTTCGCTCCGTCAGCCAGTCGAAAAGCGAAGAGCTCGCCCCGATCCGACCCGATCAGGATCGCGTCGCCGCGCGCGGCCGGGCGGAAGGTGTCCCATGCGCTTCCATCCGGCGCCGCCTGGACCCACCGCGTGCGGAGGGATGAATCGAGCGCCGCGATCGAAGCACAGCAGGATCGGGATCCGCCGAAGAGGACGATGAGAGAGTCGCCCGCGACGAGAGGCTTCCCGGCGGGAAGTTCGTCAAAGCTTCGGCACGCCACGGTCGACCCGTCGCGCACGTCGAGCCGGCAGACCCGCCGGTCTTCCGTTCCGAACGACACCGTTTTTCCCCAGAGGGTCAGAGGTGTCTGGATAGGACTCCCGAGCGCTCGTGTCCAGCGAACCGTTCCGGTCGCCGCGTCGAGCGCGAAGACTTTCCCATCGGCGGATCCGTAATAGACCGTGTCCTGCGAAGCCGCCGGCGACGAGGGCCTGCGGGAGTCACGGCCGGGCGCGTCGTTCCCGAACCTCCAGCGGATCGCGCCGCTCGCATCGTCGAGGGCGAGGATCTCCCCGGCGAAGGTCACCGCGTATGTCTGACCTGGAGATCCGGCGAAGTCGGCGGGGAAGCCGCGCGGCGCCGGACGCTTCCAGCGAACGATCCCCGTCTGCTGATCGAACGAGTACACGTGACCGATGCCGGTGTCGTCCCGGTAGTCGGTCCCGACCAACACCGCCGACCCGCGGAGCACCGGGTCGGCGTGAAACTCCCGCTGCTCTCCGTCCTGCCGGATGTCATATTTCCAGACGACCTTTCCCGACTTCGTGTCGAGCGCATAGAGAACGCTCGAGCACGAGCCGACGAAGACGAGGTCCCCGGCGACCGCCGGCGTCGCGAAGACTCAGCCGCCGGTGTCGAATTGCCAGAGGATTCGCCCGCTTTCGGGCGATGCGCCCAACCACGATGCGGAAAGAAGGAGAGCGGCGGCGAAAGACGGCCAGGTCCTCATCCTGAAAATATACGGCGTGCTGGGAGCAAGCGTTGGGTCACGCTCGAGGCGTTCCGTCTCTACGAGCGCCAGTTCGGTCGTTTGAGTTCGGTGGCGCCCCGGGCTCTTCAGCGGCCTCGTTGTCGCCGCAGTCTCCGCGGAATTTCTCCGAAGGCGTTGACAGACCGCAGACAAAAACCTGTAGGGGCGGCCCTTGTGGC
>JALZAT010000071.1:2493-18166 GCA_030948185.1 Acidobacteriota bacterium | reverse complement strand
GCGGTTCGGGATCTTCCGCGAGCGCCGCCTCCGCCGCTGCCACGAAGTCGCGCACGTCGTCGGCGATGCGGGCGAGGCCCTGCTGACCGTAGGGCCGCACGACGTCGCGAATGGAAGTCGAGACGACCGGACGTCCCGCGGCGAGGTACTCGGGGGTCTTCGTGGGGCTGATGAACCGGGTGGATTCGTTGCGGGCGAACGGGAGCATCGCGACGTCCCATCCCGCCACGTAAGCGGGCAGCTCCTCGTAGGCTTTGCGGCCGAGCGCGTGCACGTTCGGAAGCTTCGGAAATGTCGCCGGATCGATCTTGACCGTCGGCCCGAGGAACACGAGCTGCCAGTCGGGCCGAGCGAGGGCAACTCCGCGGACGAGGTCTAAGTCCATGCGCTCGTCGATGACCCCGAAGTATCCGAGGCGCGGCCGCGCGATTGCCGCCTGGTCCGCCGGTTCTCCCCAGCGCTTCCTTGCCTGCGCGAAGTGCGCGACGTCGACGCTGCTCGGGAACGGGTGGACGTTGCGATGGAGGTTCTTCTTCGCCTCGAAGAGGCTCTGGCCTCCCGTCAGCACAAGGTCCGCTCGGGCCATGAGCTCCGCTTCGCGTTCCCGCAGCGCGACGGGCGCGCCGGCGAACGCCGACAGCTCGTCCATGCAGTCGTAGACGATCGAGAGCGGCGTCAGGTGTCGGGAGAACGAGAGCGCCATCGGCGTGTAGTACCAGAGCACGTAGCGACGGACGGCGTACCGGCGCAGCAGATCGTCCAAAAGGTCCTTCTGGAGCTGAGCTTCCTCATCGGCCCCGAGTCCTTCCGGAAGGCGGGGCACGACGACGTGAACGCCGTTTTCCCGAAGCGTCACCGAAAGGGACGGAGCGCCTCGATGAAACTCTGGCTCCTCGACGTAGAACACCCGCGACTCGCGCGCGAACCGCGTCAGGAGATGCTGCGGCCTCTGGAACACGAAATCCCAGCGGAGGTGCGAGAGGCAGACGATGTCCGGTTGCGACACCGCTTCTGTGGCCTGGGTGTGGCGCGCCGCGGTCTTGTCGACGGGAGCGGGCGGCGGCGGCATCGAAGAGGGCAAAGACGAAGGCACGCGATGTCCGCGTGACTGGGTAAGAGTTCGATTTTCCATGCCGGCGTCTTTTCAAGAAGCGTGCCGCCTCGCTGAAACGGAGATTCTTCAGCGTGAACGCGTCGCGGCGGCGGTGTCGGGAACGATGAGGCGAGCCGCCGGGGCGAGCCGCGCGACCTCGCGGACGACGTGCAGTCCCACGAAGTCGCCGCAACCTTCGCGCCCGAGGATCAGGACGCTCCCGCCGAAGCCCCCGCCCGTCAGGCGCGCGCCGTAGACGTCGGTGTGCGCGCGCGCGGCGGCGACGATCGCGTCCACCTCGGGCACGGAGACCTCGAAGTCGTCGCGCAGAGAATCGTTGGACGCGTCGAACAGATTCCCGAGGCGCTCGAGGTCGCGCCTCCGGAGCGCGCCGGCGGCCTCGAGCACCCGCGCATTCTCCGTGATGACGTGCCGCGCCCGGCGGTTCAACGGCTCGGGCAGGTCCTCGACGTCGGCGAGCCGCTCGGTCGAGATGTCCCGAAGCTCCAGGACTCCGAGCCGGCGTGCCGCTTCTTCGCACTCCTCCCGCCGTTTCCGGTAGTCGCCGGAGGCGTTGTCGTGCCGGACGCCGGAGTCGATCACCGCGATCTCGGCCTCAAGAGGGATCGGAATCCGCTCGTACTCCAGGCTGCGGGTGTCGAGAAACAGCGCGACGCCTTCTCGGGCGAGGCTCGAAGCCATCTGGTCCATGACTCCGACGGGCGCGCCGACGAGGTCGTTCTCCGCCCGCTGGCCGGCCAGCGCCAGAGACACGTCGTCCAGAGCGAGGCCGAACAGGTCGCGAAGCGCACGCAGGACCGAGACCTCGAGCGCCGCGCTCGACGAAAGCCCGGCGCCCGTCGGAACCGTCGACTGCACCCAGAGGTCGAAACCTGAAACGGGCATTCCGCGGCGGGCAAGCTCGGCGGTGACGCCCTGGACGTAGTCGATCCACCTGCGCCTCCGGGACTCGCGGCCGAGCTCGTACTCGCAGGGGCTCCCGCCGTCCTCGCTCGCGCTCGCGGCTCTCACGATCCGGTCGGGGCGCCGCGCCACTTCCGCCCGCGTCTTTTGCGGGATCGCCGTCGGCAGGACGAAGCCGCCGTTGTAGTCGGTGTGCTCTCCGATGAGGTTGACGCGCCCGGGCGCCTCCCCGGCTCCTTCGGCCCGCTTCCCGAAGATCTCCCGGAATCCGGCGGGCTCGAGATCAATCAAGGTGGACCTCGACGCGCCGGAGCTCCTCCGCTTTCTCCTCGGGAAGGGTGTCCGCCGTGAATGCGCCGGCGCCGAGCTCGCTTCCGGCAAGGTATTTCAATCGGTCGAGCATCCGCAGGGGCGGGTAGAACTCGATGTGGACGTGCGCCTCCGGGTGGGGCTCGCCGTCCGTCGGCGCCTGGTGAAAGACCATGACGTAGGGAAAGGGTCTCGACCAGAGACCGTCGTAACGGAGCAGCACGGACTTCAACGCGCGGGCGAAATCCGAGCGCTCCGCGTCCGAGAGGTCCGCGAGACTTCCGGCGGCGCGGCGCGGAGCGACCCACACCTCGTACGCATACCGCGCGAAAACCGGGACCCAGGCGGCCGCGTGATCTCCCGAGTAGAGGACGCGCCTCCCGTCCGCGATCTCCGCGTCGAGAGTCTCCTCGATCAGTCCCCGGCCCGTCCTATCGCGGTGCGCGCGCTGGAGGTCGAGCTCTCTTGCGGGGAGGGGAGGGACGAACGGATACGCGTAGATCTGCCCGTGAGGATGCGAGAGGGTCACGCCGACCTCGACTCCGCGGTTCTCGAAGGGGAACACGTAGCGGACTTCCTTCCGCGCGCCGAGGACGCGATAGCGGTCCGCCCACACATCGAGCAGCAGCTCGAGATGGGAGAGCGGCAACGCGCCGAGGCTCGACTTCGGGTCCTGGGTGTACACGACCACTTCGCACGCGCCGTTTCCCGGCCGCGTCGGCACGATCTCCGCGGGAGGATCGTGCGAGGTCGGCGCGAGCGTCGGAAAGAGGTTCTCGAACACGGCCGCATCCCAGTCTCCCGCGGGCACCTCGGTCGGGTGGGCCGGATCGGTCGTCGGCGCGAGAGGGTTGTACTCGGGAGGGGGAAGGAACGTGCGGTTCTGCCGGTGCGTCGCATACGCCACCCACTCGCCGCGCAGCGAGTGCCAGCGCAGGTGCGAGTTGGGTTGGAACGGCAGCGACTCGGGGCTTGGAGCCCGGAGATCCGGCGGGATGGGACGCCGCGAGTAGAGCCGGAGCGGGCGCCCGTCCGGCTTGGTCAGGTCGCGGATGTGCATCGAGACCGCCTCGTCATTGCCCGCCTTCGCCCCCATCCCCGTCCTCCTCCACGACGTTCGGAGGGGGCTCCGTGTCGCCCAGGAAGGGAAGCTGGTTCTGGATGGAGGAGGGGAGCGCTGCGGGCCCCGACGCGGAGCCGCGGGTCGCCTCCGCGATCACGTCGATCGGGATCTTGGGCGTGCGGTCGGCATACAGGAGCCCGTTGGCTTCCTGATATGTGTCCGCGAACTGCGTGTAACAGAACCCGGAGAAGATCGGGATCGAACGGACCACCTCGAGGAGCCTCGAGTATCTCTCCGCGAACGCACCGGCGCTCGGCGCCCGCGAGTATCCCCACGTCTTGCGCATCTCCTGCGAGTACGCGATCCCGCCGAACTCCGAGAGGACGAGGGGATGGTCCGTCTGTCCTTCGAGAACGAGCAGGCGCCCCCCGGGCCGTTCCCGCTTGAAAAGCCGGGGCGACGTCTCGTCGGCCTGGTAGCGGCGCGCGACGCTCTCGGGGTTCGGGTCGTAATCGTGGATCCCGATGATGTCGGTCGCGACGCTTTCCCATCCGTCGTTGCCCACGACGGGCCGGGTCGGGTCGAGCGTCTTCGTCAGGGAGTAGAGACCCCTCACCCAGTGGCGCTCCTTCGGGCTGTCCGGCAGGTTGGGGACTCCCCAGGACTCGTTGAAGGGGACGAGCGCGAACACGCAAGGGTGGCTGTAGTCCCGTTTCACGGCGTCCATCCATTCGCGGGTGACGCGCTCGATCGACCGGTCCGTGAACCGGTACGCGCTCGGCATCTCGAGCCACACGGCGAGCCCGAGGACGTCCGCCCAGTAGAGGTATCGCGGATCCTCGATCTTCTGGTGCTTGCGCACCGCGTTGAATCCCATCGCGCGGGCGAGCTCGACGTCGCGCCGGATCGCGGCGTCTTCCGGGGCGGTCAGACCCGTCTCGAGCCAGTAGCCCTGATCGAGGATCATGCGCAGGCCGTAGGGGCGGCCGTTCAAGAGGATCCGGTCGCCCTGCGTGGTGATCGATCGCAGCGCCGTGTAGCTGCGGACCGAGTCGACGAGCTCGCCGCGCCCCGCCCAGAGCTGGAGCTCGACGTCGATCAGCTGGGGACGCGAAGGGCTCCAGAGAAGCTCGTTCCGGAAGTCGTCGATTCCGGGATCGGAGAGCGCGATCCGCCGCTGGACCTCACCGACGATCACGCGGTAGCTGTCGTCGGCGAGGAGCGTGTTGTTGGCGCGCAATTTCACCGCGAGCCAGAGGCCCTGCCGCCGCTTTCCTCCGACGCGCGCCTCGAGCCCGATTTCCCAGCGCTCGAGGTTCGGCGTGAAACGGATCTCCTCGATCCAGTTCGCCGGGACGCGCTCGAGCCATACGGTCTGCCAGATCCCGGTGGTCCGCGGATACCAGATCGAATGCGGGACGAGCTGCCAGTCCTGCTTTCCGCGGGGCTTCGCGAGGTCGGCCGGATCGTCTTCCGCGAGGACGACGATCTCGAGGACGTCGGAACCGGCGAGGTATCCCGTCGTGTCGATTGTGAAGGGGGTGTAGCCTCCCTCGTGCTGCGCCGCCCGGGAGCCGTTGATCCAGACGGTGGCGGAATAGTCGACGGCGCCGAAGTGGAGGAGCAGCCGCTCGCCAGCAACCAGACGCGGAGCGGCGTGAACGCGGCGGTACCAGCAGGCCCGGTAGAAGCCCGTGTCGCCGATTCCGCTCGCCGGCGTCTCGGGCGAGAACGGCACCACGATGGTTCGCGACCAGCGAACCTGCGCGGGCGCCTCCCACTCCGCGTCGGGGTCGAGCGTGAAGTCCCACTCGCCGTTCAACGAAATCCAGTCGCTGCGCTGCAGCTGCGGGCGGGGGTAGCCGTGTCCCTCCGGGCGCGGCGCGATGCGGGCCGCCGGAGGTTGCACCCCGGGCCCCTGGTTGCGCCTTGGCCTCGGTCTCGGCCGGGGCCGCTTCTTCGCCCGGGGCAGAGAAGGGGGTCTCGTCAAATGTCTCCCGTCGGACGCAAGCGCAAGCGCAAGCGCGAGTGCGAGCTTCGCCTGGGCGTACTGCGGAGCAACGCGGATGCCATCTCAGGCTGCCGGAGCGTCACTCCGCGGCGGCCTCGAGCGCCCGCCTCAGGTCCCCTTGCGCGGCGGCGAGCCGATGCCGCGCCGACGAGACGGAGAGTTTCCGCCTCCCCACCACGATAGCCGTTTTCACTTCGCCCTCTGCCCGTTCGAGCAGCGACTTCGCGCGGCGCGGAGAAACCTCGCACGCCGCGGCGACGATTCGCACCGAGCGGTCCTTGAGCTTCGCCGAGCCCGCGCGCAGGTCGACCATCCAGGGCCCGTAGACCCTACCCGCGGAGGCGAATGCCGCCGTCGTGATCTGGTTCAACGCCAGCTTGGTGGCGCTGCCGGCTTTCAGGCGGGTCGATCCGGCGAGCACTTCAGGTCCCACGTCGAGAACGATCACGACGTCCGCGACGGAGGCGAGGCCCCGCGACCCGCTCGCCGTCAGGAGCACGGTGCCCGCGCTTTGCGCGCGCGCCCGCGCAAGAGCCCCGCGGACGAAAGGAGTCACGGAGCTCGCGGACACGCCGATCGCGAGGTCGCCGTGGCGCAGGCGGGCGGCGCCCCGGGCGCCCTCGTCCTCGCGGTCCTCCGCGCCCTCTTTCGCGCGGAAGACCGCCCGTGGGCCGCCCGCGATCACGGCGCGGACACGCCTCGGGTCGGTCCCGAACGTCGGCGGCAGCTCGGCGGCTTCGATCACGGCGAGGCGGCCGCTCGTGCCCGCTCCAAAAAGCACGCACGTTTTTCCGGCCGCGTAGGCCGCCGAGAGAAGGGCCGCCGCGCGGGAGATTTGCGGCCGCGCTTTTGCGACCGCTCGGACCATCGCCAGGTCCTCCGACTGCATCAGCGCCACGACGCCGTGGATCCCGAGCCGGTCGAGGTCCCGCGAGCGTCGATTTGCCGACTCGGTCGCGAGGCTCCTCCAGGGAACCCGTCCGGCGCCGCGTTTCACGGCCGCTGACTCTAGCAGGAGCGGCGGGAATGGGCAGGGTCCTTGCAGCAGCAGGCAGAAGAGCAAAGCGGAAAGAGTCCCGGACCTCGGAAGTCAGGAGACCCGGAATGCTGGTTCAAAGCCGCAGGACACGGAATGCGATCCGTGCCGCGCTGTTCGCGTTGTGCGCGGCTTGCGTGCCTCTGGCGGCCCGCGCCGGCCTGAATGAATGGACGAGCATCGGCCCGTACGGGCCCGGCGGGAACGTCCGCTCCCTCGCGATCGACCCGGCCGTTTCCGGCACTCTCTACGCGGGCACGGACGGCGGCATTTTCAAGAGCGTCGATTCCGGGGTGACGTGGGGACCGGTCAAGGCGGGGCTCACGAGCTTCACGGTGTACGCGCTCGCTCTCGATCCTTCGGCGCACGAGACCGTGTACGCGGGGACGAACGGTGGCGTATTCAAGAGCGTGAACGCGGGCGCCAGCTGGACGGCGCGACGGACCGGCCTGGGAAAGATCGCGGTCCTGACACTCGCGATCGATCCGAGCGACTCCTCGACCCTGTACGCGGGGACCGCGACCGCCGGCGTCTTCAAGAGCACGGACAGGGGGAGCACCTGGGGCGCCATGAACAACGGCCTCCCGCAAACGGAGATCCGTTCGCTCGCAGTCGCTCCCGCGCCGTCCGGGACGATTTTTGCCGCGACTTCGGGAGGCGTGTACCGGTCGGCGGACGCAGCGAGGACCTGGAACCCGGCACCCGGATTCGCCGCGTCCGTTCGCACCGTGGCCGTCGATCCCCTGACCCCGTCGATCGTGTATGCCGGCACGGAAGGTGTCTTCACGACGTCCGGCGTCTTCAAGAGCATGGACGGCGGCGCGTCGTGGGCTCCCATGAACACGGGGCTCGGGAACGCGACCGTGCTTTCCGTTGCCGCCTCCCCGACCGTCGCCGGGATGGTGTTCCTGGGCACTCAGGGGGGCGGCGTATTCGTGACGACCAACGCCGGCGCGACCTGGCGCGGGCTCGTCGGCAGCCCGGAGACCGTGAACGACGTCGTTCTGGATCCGGCGGGTGCGGCTGTGTTTGCCGGGGGGACGACGGGATTCTTCCGGAGCCCCGACCAGGGCCGGACGTGGGCCGGGTCAAACGTTTCGTTCTCGACGTTCACGGTCAACGGTCTCGTGATGGACCCCTCGTCGTCGAACATCCTCTATGCCGGAGTGGGACGGCCCGGAACGACGGGAGGCGGCGTCTACAAGACGACCAACGCCGGCGGGACATGGGCGCCGGCGAGCAATGGCCTTCCGGACCGGACCGTCCAGGCGCTCGTGATCGACACGGGATTTCCAGCGACGATCTACGCGGGCACGAACGGCGGGGGCATCTACCGGAGCCGTGACGGCGGCGCAACTTGGTCGTCCGCCAACGCGGGGCTCACGAGCACGGTCGTGCTTTCGATCGCGGTCGGACGTTCGGGGATCGTTTACGCGGGCACGGGAGACGGGGTCTTCCGCAGCCCCGACGCCGGTCTGACGTGGACGGCGGCGAGCGGCGGCCTGAGCGATCGCAGCGTACTCGCGCTCGCCGTCGACCCCGGAGCGTCTGACGTCGTGTACGCGGGAACCGCGAGCGGCGTCTTCAAGACGTCGGATGGGGGACGGAACTGGACGGCGACGAATTTCGGGAACCGCGGCGTGCTCTCGCTGGCGGTCGATCCCGCCAATTCGGCCGTCGTTTACGCCGGGACGTTTTCGTCCGTAAATCCCGGGAGCTTGACGGGCTACGGCGTTTACAAGAGCACGGACGCCGGGGCGAGCTGGGCGGCGGCAAACGGCGGCATCGAGGGGCTGGCCATTCTGACCCTCGCTGCCGACCCCGCGGGAGGTCTCTTTGCCGGCACGGGGAAGGGCGTGTTCCGAAGCGCGAGCGGCGCCGGCACGTGGACGGGCGTCAACGAGGGGCTCTCCGACGAGGTCGTGAGCTCGATTCTCGTCGATCCCCGGACGCCGACGACCGTCTACGCGGGAGCCGTGAACGACAGTGTCTTCAAGATCTCTTTCGCCTCCGGTTCCGGGGCGTGCACGACCGGGCCGACGACGCTCTGCTTGAACGGAAACCGTTTCAGCGTCCAGGTCGCCTGGCGCGCCATCAACGTGGGAACGGCGGGTGCCGGCACCGCCGTGCCTCTGACGTCGGACACCGGGTCCTTCTGGTTCTTCACGAGCGGCAACATCGAGCTCGTCGTGAAGGTCGTCGACGGACGCGCGTACAACGGCGCCTTCTGGGTCTTCTACGGGGCGCTTTCGGACGTGTCGTACACGATCACGGTGACCGACACCCTGACCAACGTTCGCAAGACCTACGAGAACTCCCAGGGCCGCCTCGCGAGCGTCGCGGACACTTCTGCCTTCCCCGGAGCCATCGCGTCGGCCGCTTTCCCGCTCGGGCGCGGATCCGCGGGCGCCGCGTCCGCTCCACCCGGCGGAGCCTCCGTGTGGGCGGCCCCCGCGAACAGGCAGGCGGCGGCGGGTCCCTGCGTCGCCGACGCGACGTCGCTCTGCCTGAACGGCGATCGGTTCCGGGTCCAGGTCAACTGGTTCGCCGCGAACATCGGGAGCTCCGGCGCCGGGCAGACGGTTCCGCTGTCGAGCGACTCGGGCTCGTTCTGGTTCTTTTCCCCCGGCAACCTCGAGCTCATCGTGAAGGTCGTCGACGGGCGCGCCGTGACCGGCCACTTCTGGGTCTTCTACGGCGCACTCTCCGACGTCGAGTACACGATCACCGTGACCGACACGCAGACGGGAACGTCGAGGACGTACTCGAATCCGCAGGGCAGGCTCGCGAGCGTCGCGGATACCTCGGCGTTCTGAGAACGTCTTTCTACTGCTTCGCCGCCTCGAGAACTCTCTCGACCTCGTCGCGGTCGTTGTACACATGCGGTGAAAACCGCACGGCGCCCTCTCTCGGAGAGACGATGATCCCCGCCGCCTCGAAACGCTTCGCGGCGGAGTAGGGGGTGCCCTCCGGAGGCGCGGCGGCGAGGATTCCGGAGCGCCTCGGCTCGGGAGAGGCGATCTTCCAGCCGAGGCCCGCCAGACCGGAGGCGAGGGCCGCGGTGTTCTCGAGGATCCGTCGAGCGACGTTCTCGGCGCCGATTTCTTCGAGCAACGCGAGCGCCGCGGCGAGGCCGAAGATCTGGCCGGTGGGCAGAGTGCCGGCCTCGTAGCGGCGGCCGCCCTCGAAGAAGTCGAGGCCGTAATCGAGATAGCTCTCCTTGTGGCGGACGTTCCACCAGCCGCCGAAGGGCGGAGGGACGCGGTCGCGCACGCGCTCGTCGACGGAGAAGATCGCGCACGCCTCGGCCCCCAGGAGCCACTTGTGCCCGTCCGCGATGAGCACGTCGACGGGAGTCGAGCGCAGGTCAATGGGAAGCGCGCCGAGGCCCTGGATCGCGTCGAGGACGAACAGGATTCCCCGCTCGCGGCAGAATGTTCCGATCTCGTCGATCGGGTACACCCAGCCGTTGTGGAAGGCGACCCACGAGATCGCCACGACACGCGTGCGGGAATCGCAGGCCGAGACGATGTCGTCCACGCCGATGCGCCCGTCCCGGCTCCGGGCGCGGCGAAATTCGACGCCACGCGGTTCGAGCAGCATCCAGGGGTAGACGTTGGCCGGAAACTCCATGTCGTCGCCCACGACATTGTCGCCCGCGATCCAGGGAAACGCGTGCGCGACGAGGTTCAAGCCCCAGGAGGTGGAGGGGAGGAACGCGATCTCCTCTTTCTTTCCGCCGATGAAACGCGCGGCGGCCTCGCGCGCCGACTCGACGCGCGCGAACCAGTCCCGCCAGTCGGCGGCTCCCCGGTCGCGCACGTTGGCGTTGTGTGACTCGAGGGCGGCCGCGACGCGCCGCGGCAACGGTGACACCGCGGCATGGTTGAAGTACGTGAGATGGCGGCGCACGGGGAACTCGCGGTCGAGGTTGGCCGCGGAGAAGTCGAAGGCCACGGCCTACCGCCAGACGATCGCCCGCGCCCGCGCGAGCAGATCGAAGTACCGGGCCAGCTCCTCCAGAGGAACGGGGCCGTAGAGCGCGGTGAGCAGGTCGCGGACGTCGGAAACGGTCCGGCGGCCGTCGGCGAGATTGAGCGCTTCGAAGGCCAGAACGTCTCCGTTGCGCCGCGAAAGGAGCGCCGAGGCGGGAGGGTCGGGGCCGACGTTCTCGGTGATGAGGTCGAAGTAGTAGACGCCGACGGGCCCGCGCACGTCGGGGCTTCGAGCCGGGATGCGGTGATCGGCGGCGGATCCCGCGGGGGCGGGCTCGACGGCGGGGAGCGTTCGGGGAGCCATCAGGAGAACGGGCCACAGGTCCGCGAGCGTCTGAAGCGTGCGCTCTCCGTCCGTGGCGGCCTCGCGGATCCGGAGCGATACGTCCCGCCGGGAGCCACCGCTCGCGCGCGCCATGGCGGTGGCCGTGTCGGCCTCCGCGCGGGCGAGCTCCGCGAGCGTCCCCGCCTCCTCCGGCCGGAGCGCGGCGAGCGTCCACGCGATCCCGGCTCCCATGTATGCGACGCGGCCGAGCTTCGTGGCGTCCAGGTTCTCGGGGAGGTCCTTGTTCGTGTGGATCGTGACGTCCGGCCAGTCGTGGAAGTACACCATCGGCACGGCGAACGGGGCGGCCTGGAAGACCTCGTGGTCGCTTCCCATCTCGAGCGCGCGGAAATCGCCGAGAAACGCCTCACGGGAGCCGGGAAGCCATACGAGCCCGTGGGCGGGATTGCCTCCGCGTTCCGCGTACGCGGCCGAAGCGCGGACGACGTGGTCGAACCACGCTCGCGCGATCACGTTGACGACGTGTGGCAGGGAGCCCGCCGTCCGGGAGAGGTGAAAGGTTCCCTTCGTCGTCGAGAGGAGCCCGCCGACCATGTCCATGTGGATGCCGGCCTCCAGCCGCTTTGCGATCTCGGGCCGGGTCACAAGCCACGCCTGGGATCCCGCGATTTCGGGCAGCCAGAGGAACCGTATCGTGCGTTGCGGCCGCCGCAGAGTTCCCCTCGCGATGGCGGCACGGAGTGCGCGGGCGGCTTCGAAGATCGCCGCGCTGCCCGACGCGTTGTCGTTTGCGCCGGCGGACTGGTGGCAGAGGTGCGCCGTGAGCACGATCTCGCGCGCCTCGGGATCCGTTCCCGGAATCGTCGCCGAAACGACGTCGAACGTCGCGGGAACCATCTTCGCGCGGACGACCGCGCGGAGCACGATCCGTTCGCCCGAAGACAGGCGCCGCCGGTAGTCCTCCGCCTGGCGCTTCGAGATCATGAACGCGAACCGGTTACCCGTCTGGTACGGCGAGAGGTGCCCCCACCGCACGAGGTCCCGGTCGTCGCCGGACCAGGCGGTCGTCTGGTTGGGAAAGTCGGAGAGGAAACCGGCGGCGCCGCGCTCCTCGCAGGCGCGCCGGTGGACGGAGGGCAGGGGTCCGTCCGCGAGGACGATCTTTCCGCGGACCTCCTTCCCCGAGTAGTTCTTCGGGTCCGTGCCAGCGCCGACGTCGACGAGCTCGGCGGTCACGTCAGCGTCCTGGCTGTAGTCGGCGAGCGAGATCGGCTCGTCGGGGAAGCGCGACACCACACGCCGCGCCGGCTCGATTTCCGAAAGCTCCGCGGAGACCGGGTTCCAGCCGAGGTAACTGCGAAAGTGGGCGTACCGCGTTTTTCCGTCGGCGGGAAACCGGAGAACCTCCGCTTCGGAGAGGCCGGCCCGCGAGAGCTTGTCCCGCAGCATCACCGCGGCGGCGGCGAACCCCGGCGATCCGTGGACGCGGTGGAAGCGCGAGATCTCCCGGACCGTCTCGAGCGCGGAGTTGCCGTCGACTTCAGCGCGGATCGCCGCGGGGACTTCATCCGGCCAGAACGGGACCGCGCGCTCCTGCGCCGCCGCCACGCCGGCGAAGCCGAGCGGCAGAAAAAGCGCGAAGGCGGGGGGCAGAAAAAAGGCGAAGCGAAGAAATCTCGTCACGTTTGTGGGACCGCCGCGATAACAGTAGCAAAGGCAATGATGACTATTCCGTCGGATGAGATCCTCGCAGCCGCCTCGGCGAGCGGAGATCACGAGGCCTTCGACCGGCTCGCGTCGCGATATGGGTCCGAGCTCGACGGGTACTTCCGCCGCCGCCTCCCCGACGACGGCCGTGTCGAGGAACTACGGCAGGAAACGCTCCTCGCCCTCCTTTCCCTGCTTCCCTCGTATCGCGAGCGAGGCAGGTTCCGGTCCCTCGTCTTCTCGATCGCCTACCGGAAGCTCGTCTCCGCCCGGCGCGCGGAGCGCCCCTCTCTGGCGCTGACGGAGGACCTGCCCGCCCGTCCGGAGGATCCGGCGGTCCTGGACGTGCGCCGGGCGTTCGACCGGCTTCCGGAACCGCTGCGCGAAGCTCTCTTCCTGACCGCGCTCGAGGGGCTTTCCGCCGGGGAGGCCGGGGAGGTCCTCGGCTGCTCGGCGGATGCGGTCCGGGCGCGGACCTGCCGGGCGAGGACCATTCTCGCCAGATCTCTGGACACGAGGAGGACGCCGTGAGGCACGACGAATACGTATCGCGCATCGAAGCGTGGACCGACGACGACGCCGCGACGGTTCTCGAACACGCTGGCGCGTGCTCCGAGTGCCGCCGGGAGACCCGTCTGGCTGCGAACGCGCTCGCCTCGCTCGCACCCTCGCGGAGGTCGCTCGCGGAGGAGGCGCTCCGGGTCGCCGCCGCCGCCGCGGTCGTCGCGCTCGTCGTCTGGATGCTTCCCTCCAACCTGCGGGATCCGGCGCGTTCCGGAGAAACCGCTCGTTACCGGATCGTCGGAACCTCGTCCGGCGTGGTCGCCGAGACGCCCGAAGGCGTCGTCGCGGCGGGGCATCCGGAGCTCGAACAAAACACGCACGACCACAAGGAGATCTCGCGATGAAAACCGCACTCAGAGCGCTCTTCACGCTGCTTCTTTCCGCGGCGCTCTTCGCGGAGACGCCGGAATTCCGGCTCGAGGAGCCGATCAGCCTGGACTTGAAGGACGCGAAGGTGACGGAGGTGATAACCCTTCTCGGCGCGCTCGCGCACCTCCCCGTCTCCATCGATCCGTCGATCCAGGGGTCGATCACGATCCGGCTCGAGAACGTCCCGTACGAGGCGGTGCTCCGGAAGGTCTCCGAGCCCCTCGGTTTTACCCTGAAGATCGAGGGAGGCAAGCTCGTCGCGGCGCCGCGTTCGGGCGCGTCTCGGGAGTCGCGGGCGGCCGCCGCCGTCCCGCTCCCGGACGCGCCGCGCATCGCCGTGAAGGACTACCGGGGAGCCTTCAAGGATCTGGCGCCCCTCTTCGTGCGCTGGCGCTCGGAGGGGACGGAGCGATGCGCGCGGCTGACGTTCACCTCCGGCACGACGTTCGACGCGGACGGGACCTCGGTGACGTCGTTCGGCTGGGAGCCCGTGACCCGGACGCGTCTGATCGCGGTGGACGGGCCCGAGGGCCTGCGCGCGATCGCTCTCGGAGACCCACCGTCGCTTCCCGGGGAGATGCGGTTCCCGAACGGCCTCGCGATCCTCCCTCACCCTCCGGCGAACGCGCCCTGCGCGGAGGGCGCCGGGTCGGCCTCGAGGGGCCGGGGAGAAACGGTGTTCCTTCGGGTCGATGAGCTCCGTGAAGACGGCAGCCGCCTCGCGCTCGCGGCTCCCCGCCTTCAGGTCCGCCCCGGAACGCCCTTCTCCTTTCGGAGCAGGGTCGAGGACACGGCCGGGCTGACGCGGGAGGTGGTCGTGTCGGGCTACCTCTCCCAGGACGGCCGGTCCGTGGTCGCCGTCCTGGCGGCGACCGCCCTCCGCAGTGACGCCGACGGCAAGGAGTACGTCTACGTCCAGAGCACCGCGCGCGATTCCGGCGATACGGCAGTTTCCTCGAACCCCCTCCCGACGATCGTTCTGAGCGGGGACGAGGCTCTTGCCGCCTCGCTCGGGAAGGGGTCCGCTCTCTCGCGGCCCGTCGAGCTTCGGCTGTTCCGACCCGAAAACTAAAAGAACGCGGCCGACGAATCGGCCGCGTTCGAGGAGCGCCTCGGCGGAATCGATACGATTACTGGGCGACCGTGAACGGGACCATCGCTCCCGTCTTCTCCCAGGCCATCGCGATCTTCCCGCCCCTGTCGGTCATGTCCACGAAGCCGATCGTGAACTGGTCGTGGGAAACGGCGGGCTTGACCATCGTCATCGGCACGCGGACGACGTCGAATTTCGCGTCGTACCCGTAGGCGCCCCAGATCTTCGTCTTGTCGTTCGCGTCGTACTTCTCCTGCGTCGGCTGCGTCGAGACGATCAACGTCCAGGCCGGCTCCTTCAGATCCACGAAGAGGTCGTACTCGCCGGGCGCGAGGCGCTTGCCGCCGATCTCGAGCGGCACTTCCGTCTTCAGCCTTGTGGTCTGGTTCGCGCCGACGCGCCAGACCGGCGCTCCCGCGTTCACCTTCTTGCCGTAATCGGCGCCCTTGCCGAAGACGTCCGCGCGGCCGCGGAGCATCGGCCGGCTGTATTCGATCTCGATCCACTTTCCGCCGGAGTAGCGCTGATTCCCATCCTTGTCGGGTGCGCTCCAGGTGCCACCCACCTGCGTCGCCGCCGTGCCGGCCGGGCTCGCGGCGCGGCGCGGAGCCGCCGGAGCGGCCGTGGTCGACGCGGCGGCGGCGGGGGTCGGCGTCGTCTGCCCGATCGCCACCGTGCTGCCCGCCAGAAGGGCTGTTGCGAAGATCCACTGACGTCGATGCATGTGTCCTCCTCGTAATCGTTGAAATCTTCTTTGGCCGGGCGAGTCTATTTGAAAAGGGTAGAATCCGCCCGTTTTCGCCATGAAGAGTGCGCTCGAAAGGTCCGGACGAGGGCTCGTGATCGCGACGCCGTTCGCGCTCCTCGCCGCCGCGCTTCTCCTCTCCACCGCCGTCCGCGCGGTGCCGACCGAGGTGGGCACCGGCGACCGCCTCGCGTTCGCGATTACCGGCGCCCGCGTCATCGCGCTGCCGGGCCGAGTCTTCGACCCCGGAACGGTCGTGGTCCGCGGCGGGGTCATCGAGGCGGTGGGGCCGGCAGGGACGACGGCAATCCCTCCCGACGCCCGAGTCTTTGACCGGAAGGGACGGGTCGTTCACGCCGCGTTCGTCGATCCCTACGTCCCGGTGGACCGGCTGGCGGGACGGCGGCCCCGCGTCCCGATCGACGACGAGGAGGCAGGCGAAGGAACGACGCCGCCCGGCCGCGGCTCCGGCGCGGCC
>JALZAT010000071.1:0-2483 GCA_030948185.1 Acidobacteriota bacterium | reverse complement strand
CCCGCCGCGCCTTCCGCGGCGACTCCCCCGGACCCGGCCCACCCGGAGCTGCGTGTCGTCGAGAGTCTGCGGGTCGCCGAGCGCGTGGCCGAGTCGTACCGGCGGGCGGGTTTCGCGGTCGTTGCGGCGGTCCCCGGCTCCGGGATCCTGCGGGGCCGCGGCGCCGTCGTGACACTCGGGGAGGGTCCGCTCGAAGGCCGCATCCTCTCCTCGGACGATGCCCATTACGCGACTCTCGATCCGGAGCGGCTCGACTTCGGGAACTTCGGCCGCGCGGCCTACCCCGTCTCCAGGATGGGGGCAGTCGCTCTCGTCCGGCAGACCTTCGCCGACGCGCTCTGGTGGCGCGACGCCCAGGCCGCGTACTCGCGCCGGCCCGCGGGGCAGCGGCGTCTCTCGTGGGAGGCGGGCCGTGCGGCGCTCGTCGCCGCGGCGGAGGGCCGGGAGCCGGTCGTCTTCGAGGCGGGCGACGTCCTCTCCCTCCTTCGCGCGGAGAAGCTCGCGAGGGAGCTGAAGCTGAAGGCGCGCTTCGTGACCGCGGGCGACGAGTACCGGCTGCGCGATCTCGTCCTCGCGTCGAAGCCGGATCTGATCGTCCGCGTCGACTTCCCGCGTCCCGTCCGCCTCGACGAAGACGCGGAATGGCAGGAGATCCCGCTCGAGCGCCTGCGGCGGTTCGATCGCTCCGCCTCGAACCCGAAGTGGCTCCGCGACGCGGGCGCGAGCTTCTCGCTGACGACGGCGGGCCTCGACGAGGTCGACGACTTCGCGCGCCGGGTTCGCGAGGCGATCGCGCGCGGCCTCTCGAAGGACGATGCCCTGGCGGCGGTCACCGTCGTTCCGGCGCGGCAGCTCGGGTTCGCCGACCGGCTCGGATCCCTCGAAGCGGGGCGGATCGCGAACCTCGTCGTCGAGACGGGAGAGCCCTTCGGGGAATCGACGCGCGCGGCGGAGATCTGGATCGAAGGACGGAGGATCGAGCTTCCGGAGCGCAGGACCCCCGCGGGCGGCAGGGCGCCCGCCGTCGAGCCGCGATACGACGCCGACCTCCGTCCCCTCCCCCCGCGCGAAGGGGGCCCGCTCGCGACTCCGAAATCCGTGGTGATCCGGCACGCGACGGTCTGGACGTCGGCCCCGGCCGGCGTGATCGAGGACGGCGATCTCGTCGCGGTCGGCGGGAAGATCACGGGCGTCGGGCGGGCGCTCGCCGCGCCCCCGGGCGCGATCGAGATCGACGGGCGCGGCATGCACCTGACGCCGGGGATCGTGGACTGCCACTCGCACACCGCGGTCGACGGGCAGGTCAACGAGGGCACGCGCGCCGTCTCCGCGGAGGTGCGGATCCAGGACGTGATCGACCCGCTCGACGTCGCCGTCTACCGCGAGCTCGCGGGGGGAACCACC
The DNA here is from genome assembly GCA_030948185.1 of Acidobacteriota bacterium. Lineage (GTDB taxonomy): Bacteria > Acidobacteriota > Thermoanaerobaculia > UBA5066 > Gp7-AA6 > JALYUA01. The sequence goes on along the minus strand of JALZAT010000071.1, from coordinate 1,079 downwards.
ACGGCGAACGTCCTCCACGGCTCCGCCAACGCCATCGGCGGCCAGAACGCGATTCTCAAGTGGCGGTGGGGCTCCGGCCCGGAAGACTATCTCCTCGCCGGCGCGCCGGCGGGAATCAAATTCGCGCTCGGGGAGAATCCCAAGCAGTCGAACTTCCAGAACCCGCGCCCCCGGTATCCCGCGACGCGCATGGGCGTCGCCAACCTGATCCGGGAGCGATTCCTCGCCGCGCGCGACTACCGGAAACGCCAGGAGGAGTATCGAAAGGCCGCGGCGGTCAAAGGCGCGGCCCCCGTGCCCCCCGAGCCCGACCTCCAGCTCGAAGCCATCGCGGAGATCCTCGAGGGCAAGCGGCAGATTCACTGCCACTCCTATCGCAAGGACGAAATCCTGGAAGTGCTCCGCGTCGCGGAGGAGTTCGGAGTGAAAGTGGCGACGCTCCAGCACGTGCTCGAGGGCTACAAGGTCGCCGACGAAATGGCAAAGCACGGCGCGGGCGGCTCGACGTTCTCCGACTGGTGGGCCTACAAGCCCGAGGCGTACGACGCGATCCCGTACAACGGAGCGCTCATGCGCGAGCGCGGCGTTCTCGTCTCGTTCAACTCGGACTCCGACGAGCTCGCGCGGCGGCTCAACTGGGAGGCGGCCAAGGCTGTGCGCTACGGCGGCGTTCCTCCCGCCGAAGCGCTCGCGTTCGTGACTTCGAATCCGGCGAAGCAGCTCGGCATCTTCCAGCGGGTCGGCTCGCTCGAGCCCGGCAAGGACGCCGATTTCGTGCTCTGGAGCGGCGACCCGCTCTCCACCGGCTCGATCGCGCTCCAGACGTGGGTCGACGGCCGGAAGTACTTCGACCGCGCCGCGGACCTCGCCGCCCGCGCCGGACTCGAGAAGGAGAAGGCGGACCTGATCGCGCGCGCCAGGAAGACGATCGATCTGGAGCGTCGTCGCGCGCGGAGCGGCGACGCGGAGGTTCCGCCGCCCGCGTCCGGCTCCGAGCCATCGTCCGCGCGCCCGGGCGCCCCGAGCCGGCCGTCCGAGGAACCGGAGCGCCGGCCCTCGCCTCCGGCGAACGTGACGCC
>JALZAT010000117.1 GCA_030948185.1 Acidobacteriota bacterium | reverse complement strand
GCGCCGGATCTCTTCGCGGGCACGAGCTCGGAACTGACGGCGCCCGCGGCCGCCGCGCCCGCGCCGCGCCGCGCGGCCGTGGAGGCGGGCCTCGCCCGGGTCGTATCCCAGGCCCGCGAGGCGCGCGGCCGGATCTCCGCCGCGGATCTCTCGGCTTCCGTGCCGGCGGTGGCGGGCATCCTGGAGGATCTCCGGACCGCGCGGGCGGCGTTCGACGCGAGCACGCCCGAGGCGGTGTCCGCCGCGGCGACTCTCGAGGAAAAGATCCGCGCCGCCGAAGCCGCGGTGGCCGCCGCCGCGGGGATCGCCCTCGATGCGCTCGCCCCGACCGAGACGGCGGCTCCCGGAGACGCGATCGCGGTCACGATCCAGGTCGCCAACGGCGCCCGCGCCGCCGTCGAGATCGAGAGCGCCGCGCTGCACAGCCCAAACGGGTGGACCGTCCCCGCGGCGGCCGCGGGCAAGCCCGTCGCCGCCGGCGCCGTCGAGGAGTGGAAGCTCTCCGCGTCCGTGCCGGCCGGCGCGCGGCCCACCGTCCCGTACTTCCTCGAGCACCCGTTGCGCGGGGCGATGTACGACTGGACGGGAGTGCCGGCGATCGTGAAAGGCGAGCCGTACGCGCCGAGTCCGCTCTCCGCCGTCGTCGTCCTCAAAGTCGGGACGAGCCGGATCACGCTCACCCGGGAGGTGACGTTCCGGTTCCGCGACGAGGAATACGGCGAAATCCGGCACGCCGTCCGCGCCGTTCCCGCCGTCGACCTCCTCATCGAGCCTTCCCGGATCGTGCAGCCCCTCGGCGCGGCCGGGGCGGCGCGATTCCTCGTGACCGTGACGTCCAACTCCGGAAAGCCCGTCGCCGGAAAAATCGAGGCGGCCCTGCCGGCCGGATGGTCCGCCGCGCCGCAGCCCTTCTCCCTGTCGAAGAAAGGCGAGCGTGCCGCGATCGAGATGTCCCTCGTCCGCAGCGCGAAGACGGCCCGCGCGGAGCGGTTCGACGTGCCCGTCTCCGCCGTGCTCGAGTCGGGAGAGCGCTTCGCTTCGGGGATCCGCATCCTCGACTACGGGCACATCCGCCCGACCCCCTTCCCGCACCAGAGCTCCGTTTCCGTCACGGCCGTCGACCTGAAGCTGCCCGCCCGGACCACTCCCATCGGATACGTGCGCGGCGCCTCCGACCGGATCCCCGAGGCGCTCATGGCGGTCGGAGTTCCGATCCGGATCCTCTCGGGGCCGGATCTCGAGCACGGCGACCTCGGGCGCTTCGACACGATCGTGATCGGACCCCGCGCCTACGAGACGGAGCCTTCCCTGCCCGCATCGAACCGGCGGCTTCTCGACTGGATGCGCGCCGGCGGGCTCCTCGTCGTCCAGTACCAGCAGACGGGCTTCACGGAGGGAGGATTCGCGCCGGAAAAACTCGATATCGTGCGCCCCATCGATCGCGTGACGGACGAGACGGTGCCGGTCACCCCGCTCGCCCCGCAGCACCCGATCCTCAACTCGCCGAACCCGATCGGTCCCGACGACTGGAAGGGCTGGGTGCAGGAGCGCGGCCTCTACTTCGCCCATTCCTGGTCCCCCGCCTTCACGCCGCTCTTCGAAATGGCGGACCCGGGCGACACGCCCCAGCGGGGCTCGATGCTCGCGGCGCAGTTCGGAAAGGGCCGGTACGTGTACGCGGGCCTCGCCTTCTTCCGCCAGCTGCCCGCCGGGGTCCCGGGCGCGTACCGGCTCTTCGCCAACGTCCTCTCCTGGCGCCCGGATAAGTCTTAGACTTCCGGGACTTGTCCAACGAGGCGGATACCTGTCGAAAGCACGTCCTGCCGAAGCTCTATGAGTCCGGCTGGAACGACGACCAGATCAGCGAGCAGCGATACTTCACCGACGGCCGGGTCATACCGATCGGCCGCAAACATCGCCGCCTGCCCGGCCGCAAAGCCGACTACCTTCTTTTCTATCGTTCCCACTTCCCGATCGCGGTCATAGAAGCGAAAGCCGAGCACAAGCTTCCCGGCGACGGACTCCAGCAGGCGATGTCCTATGCCGAGACACTCGATCTGCGTTTTGCCTATTCCAGCAACGGACACGGGATCGTCGAGCACGACTACACGACCGGCAGACAGTCCGACCTTCCTGGTTTCCCCGGTCCCGAACATCTCTGGGGCCGCTTGCGGGGAAATGCCGTTCCGGTTGATGACGGAGCCGCGCGCGATCTGATCTTTCCCTTCAATCGCGAGCTCCGAAATCCGGACGGTTCCGTCAAGACACCCCGCTATTTTCAAGTGATCGCCATCAACCGCGCCGTCGCGGCGGTGCTGGAAGGCCAGCGGCGCATCCTCCTCACGATGGCCACGGGGACCGGCAAGACGTTTACCGCGGTCCAGATTGCGTGGAAGCTCTGGAAGACGGGACGAAAGAAGCGGATCCTGTATCTCGCGGACCGCAACATCCTCATCGATCAGCCGATGTCGCGCGAATTCTCGATCTTCGGGGACGCGGTCTGGAAGATCCAGGGAGACGCGAAGAAGGGCCGCGAGATCTACTTCGCTCTTTACCAGTCGATCTCCGAGGACGAGAGCCGGCCGGGTCTTTACCGTGAGTATCCCCGCGACTATTTCGACCTGATCATCGTGGATGAGTGCCATCGCGGCAGCGCCGCAGAGGATTCCCGCTGGCGGGAGATTCTCGACTACTTCGAGCCGGCGACGCAGATCGGGATGACCGCCACGCCGCTGCAGACCTCGAAGGTGGACAGCTACGACTACTTCGGGTCTCCGATTTACACCTACAGCCTTGCGACGGGAATCGACGACGGCTTTCTCGCTCCGTATCGGGTCCACCGCGTCATTCCGACCATCGACGCGACGGGTTGGCGCCCGCAAGACGGACAGCAAGACCGCTACGGACGGCCAGTCCCGGACGGGGAATACGGAACCAAGGACTTCGAGAAGGCGGTGTCGCTCTACACGCGCACGGAGAGCGTGGCGAAGCACCTCACAAACTATCTGAAGCGCACGAACCGTTTCGACAAGACAATCGTGTTCTGCGTGGACCAGGAACACGCCCTCCAGATGCGGGAGGCGTTGCAAACCGCGAACGCCGATCTCACCCGAGAGTATCCCCACCTCGTGGCTCGTGTCGTATCCGACGAGGGAAGAGAGGGACGACGTCACCTGGACGATTTTCAGGATCCCGAGAAGCTGACTCCGGTCATCCTCACGACCTCGCAGCTCCTGACGACCGGCGTCGACCTCCCCGACTGCCGCAATATCGCGATCTTCAAGCCGATCGACTCGATCGTCGAGTTCAAACAGATCATCGGACGAGGCACCCGTCTCTATCCCGACAAGGACAAGCTCTTCTTCACGATCCTCGACTACACGGGATCAACCCGGCTGTTCGCGGATCCAGACTTCGACGGATTCCCCGAGGTTGCGATCGAGGAAAAAATCGACGAAGAAGGCGAATCGATTGACGTTGACGAAGGCGTCGTGGCGGAGAGTGATGGCACAGAAGACGAGGAGGAGGACCCGACCGGAGGCGTGATTATCGATCCTCCGCTGATCGTCCGGAAACTGTACGTCGACGGTGTTCCCGTGGAGATCGGCGTCGAGGCCGTCTGGCAGCTCGGGCCCGACGGGAAGCGGATGAACGTATCGACGTATACCGAGTACTCCGCGGACCAGGTCCGAAAACTCTTCACGAACGCCGCGGAGCTCCGGACCCGCTGGACCTCGGAGGAACAACGCGGTCAGGTTATCGAAGCGCTTGCGTCACGAGGGATCACCCTTGAACAGCTCTCCGAAATCACACGGCAGCCGGACGCCGATCCGCTCGATCTGCTGGTTCACGTCGCCTGGAACGCCCCGCTCAGGACCCGGCGCCAGCGCGCGGAAGGCGTCCTACGGGGAAGAGCCGTTCTTCGAGAAGTTCGGTCCCCCCGCGAGAGAGGTACTGAAGGATCTTCTCGAAAAGTACGCCGAGCACGGTCCCTCGCAGCTGCATGACCTCCGTGTGCTCGAGGTGGATCCCCTCTCCCGCCATGGTTCGGCCGTCGAGATCGCTCAGCTCTTCGGAGGCCCGGACGGCCTGCGAAGCGCCGTAGGAGAGCTCGAGCAAACGATTTACGCAGCGTGACTTGGCAATTTAGCTACATTTTATGTAGTAATTATGCTTAACTGACAAGCTCCATTAAGATACGCTTCGCGGGGTGAAGACCCGAGGGACCCAGCAGGACCGGCGGCGGGCGCTCGCTCGAATCGCCGCGGCCCAGGCAGGCTACTTCACCTCCGGCCAGGCGGCTCACGCCGGCTACTCCACCCGCCTTCAGCACCACCATTCATCGTCAGGCAACTGGCGGCGGATCACCCGCGGCATCTACCGGCTGCCCGACTGGCCGTCGGATGAAAACGAGGGCCTCATCCTCGCGACCCTTGTGAGTGGCGGAAAGGGAGTCGTTTCGCACGAGTCCGCTCTCTCGCTCCAGGGGCTGAGCGATGTCCTCCCGGATACGGTTCATCTCACCGTTCCTCCGAGTTTCCGCAAGCGCATCGCCGGTGTCACCCTGCACCGCGCCGACCTTCGACCAATCGACGTGCTCGCGCGTTCCGGCTTCAGCGTCACGACGCCGCTGCGCACCGTCGCCGATGCCGCTCGATCGCCGCTCTCGCCGGAGCACCTCGAAGCGGCCGTTCGCGACGGCCTCCGGCTTGGCCTCCTCCGAAAAGCGAAACTCCTCGATCTCGCGCTCGATCTGCCCCAGCAAGAGGCGGTCCGGCTGCGGGCGGCCATCAAGGCAGCGGAGAACCCGCGGTGAATCGGTTCGCCACGGCCGCCTCCTTCCGTCAGTCGCTGGAAGAGCGGCTTCGATCTCGCTCCCCCGAAAGCGTCGGTCGCCTTCGAAAGAGGCTCGCGATGGAGCGGTACCTCGTCCGACTCCAGAGCGACTCGCCAGATCACTGGCTGCTCAAGGGAGGCGTCGCCCTCGAGCTTCGCCTTCGAGAACGGGCTCGAACGACCGTGGACATGGATCTCGCCATCGAGCTCGAAGTATCCGGAGCGAGCTCAGCGATCAGCGAGGAGATTCGCGACCGCCTTCAGGAAGGAGGCGAAGAGGTCGGAGAAGATTATTTCGAGTTCACGCTGCCGCAGAGAGCGGACACGGATCTTCACCTCGACGGTGTGAACGCCCACCGGTTCCAGGTGGTCGCGTCCCTTGCCGGCCGGGTCTTCGACCGGTTCCAGCTCGATGTCGCGCCGGACGAGCCCGGCTCCGTTCCCACCGAGGACATCGACGGATCGGGCCTTCTGGTCTTCGCGGGTATTCCCGTCGAACGCTTCCGCGTGGTCTCGCGAGCGCGACACTTCGCCGAGAAGATTCACGCCTACACGCAGCCGCGGGAGCGAAACACGAGGGTCAAGGATCTCGTCGACCTGCTCCTGCTCGAACGAATCGGGCCGCTCCCGGCCGACGAGATCCGGAAGGAGCTCGGCAAAGTCTTCGGG
>JALZAT010000116.1 GCA_030948185.1 Acidobacteriota bacterium | reverse complement strand
CCGGCCGCCCACGGACGCGAGGTCCTTCTCGAGACCTTCGAGCGACTCGCGAAGAAAACGGAATCGGGAGGGTCCGATGTCGGGATCGTCTCCGAGGCGATCGTCGAGGACGAAGACCGTGATCGCCCCGTCTCCGTCCCGCGCGGCCGCGGAGAGCGCGGTGTTGTCGGCGATTCTCAGATCGCGGCGGAACCAGTGAACGATCGGAGCCATGGGATGGAGGCCGTCAGGGCGCCGCGGGCCACACGGCCCTTCCGAAGATCTCGTCGACAGCGCGCCGCCGGAACGCGAAGATCCCCTCGAGCTGCCGGCGGACGACGACCGCGTGCGCGAGCCTTCCCGCGGCGCCGAGCGGAAGGGCGTACTCCACCCGATCGATCATGCGAACCCCGCCGCCCTCCTCCGAGAAGGTGTGCGTGTGAATCCACGCGCGGTACGGGCCCTTCTCCTGGACGTCCTGGAACTCTCGAGGCGGCGTGAACCGCGTGATCCGGGTCACCCACGAGAGCGTAAAGACGAGCCACCGGATCCGGTATTCGATCCGGGCGCCGGACGCGATCGGTGGCGACGAGCCGTGGATCCGGAACCGCAACCACGGAGGCGTGATGCGCGCGAGATTCCCGGCGTCGGAGAAGAACGCGAAGACCTCGGAAAGAGGAGCCGGGATGAGCTGCGATTGTTGGAGGGAGTACAGGCTGTCATGCCTCCTGAGGCGCCAGGCCGAAGAGAGGCAGCGTGACGACGGTCTGCAGGCCTGGCGGACCGTTCACCACGAAGGGAATCGCGTTGATGACGCACCCGACGGTGGCGCGGTCTCCGTGGAACCCGCCGGAGACGCGCAGGTGGACGGGAGGATCGCCGCCGATCTCGATCGTGTCCGCCGGATCTTCGACACCGACCGCCATCGTCAGGTCGAGCTCCACCTTCCGCTCGTCTCCCGCCTGCACGAAGGCGATCTGGTGGAGCCCGAGGACCCGCCCGGCGGCGATCCCGTCCGTCTCACGCGTGGCGATGACGGGCTCGATCGTCTCCGTGATCTCGTCGATCGGGAGACCCAGCCCGAGCGCGATGATCGCGGCCGATTCGGAGAGACCGACGTGGCCGAGCTTCCTGGCGGCGACGCCGGCGAGGAACTCCTCGCGCGAGAGGCCCGCCCCCACCTTGGCGCGCAGCGGGCCGCGCCGCTTCGCGGCATCGACGACCCGCGTCACCTTGACATGGTCCACGCGCACGCAGGCGCCGGCGGCCGCCAGCGCCAGACGGTCCATCACGAGCCCCGGATTCACTCCCGTCCCCAGAACGGCGACCCCGTTCGCCCTCGCGCGCTCGTCGATCCGGCGTCCGAGAGCGGAGCTCTTCAGCTCGGGGAAGGACAGCTCCTCGCACGTCGAGACGACGTGCATCCCGGCGTTGACGGCCTCCTCGATCTGAGCGGTCACGCTCGCGAGGCGCGAGCCGGTGCAGAGGATCACGACGTCGGCGCGGCCGCGGTCCTTCGCGGAGCGCGCGTAGAGCGTTGCGGCGGAGGAATCGACGACCGGGCCTCCGGAGGCGGAAGTGCCGAGAAGGTCGCCCAGGGGCCGGCCGGCCTTGTCGGCCGCAGGGTCGGCGGCGCCGAGCAGCTCCAGGCTGGCGCGTCCGACGAGCGCCCTTCCGACTTCGATTCCGATCGGGCCGAGGCCCACCAGCGCCACCCGGGCGCGCGCGCTCTTGTTCAACGGGATCCTCCTTCGCGAGAGGGGAACCTTAACAAGAAAAAAGCTAGGATTGGCAGCCACATATGCGCAAAAAAACAGGGTTCATCCTCGTGGGGCTCCTGCTCTGTGCCGGCGCCGCCGCCTCCGCGGCCTCCGCTACCGCTGCCGAGCCGGGGGCGGCCAAACCGACGCTCGCTTTAGTCGGAGGCCGCGTGATCGACGGCTACGAAGGCCGGCCGATCGAAGATGGCGTCGTGCTGATCGCAGGCGAGCGGATCGTCGCGGTGGGCACGCGCGCCGAGGTCCCGGTCCCCCCCGGCACGCCGACCATCGACACGCGGGGAATGAGTGTGCTCCCCGGGCTCGCCGACATGCACGTGCACCTCATGATCGTGGGGCACGGCGACTACGAGCACTGGGACAAGACGTATCGGGCGCGTTTCGCGAAGGAAATCATGCCGGCGGCGGCGAAGCAGCTCCTGACGAGCGGCGTCACCTTCGCCCGCGATCTCGGCGCGCCGCTCGAGGACATCGTCGAAGTCAAACGCCGCATCGAGCGCGGGGAGATCCCGGGACCGCGCCTCTTCGTCTCCGGTCCTTTTCTGCAGCACGCCCCCTACTTCGAGTACGAGAAGGAGTTCCGGTGGGGCGTCAACGGAGCGGCGGACGCGCGCGCGAAGGTCAAGACGATCGTCGACGGCGGCGCCGACCTGATCAAGCTGATCGACCAGGACCAGCTGACCGAGGAGGAAGTCCGCGCGATCGTGGACGCGGCGCACAAGGCGGGCAAGCCCGTCGTCGCGCACGGGCACCGCGAGGACGAGATCCGCGTCGGGCTGAAGGCGGGGGTCGACTGCTTCGAGCACACGGGGCTCGGCACGGAGCCGGGATATCCGGAGGACATCCTCCAGGGCCTGCGCAAGCGCAATCAGACACTCGGCTGGTGCCCGACGGTCGAAGGCCTCTTTCTCTCGGCGTACACGGCCGACGTCTTTCCGGGGCGCCTCGACGACCCCCGGTGGCAGAAGGACCTCGCCCCCGACATCGTGGCGGACATCCGCACGTCTCTCCGGAACATCACCGGGCTGCCCTATTTCCAGCTCGTGCGGCGGCGGCTGCCGACCCTCGCGACGAAGTTCAAACAGCTGCGGGAGACGGGGGTCACGATGATGGTCGGCACCGACTCCGGCGTTCCGGGCAACTTCCACACGGATTCCACCTGGCGGGAGCTCCAGGCGTGGGTGGATCTCGGCATGACCCCGATGCAGGCGATCGGCGGCGCGACCCGCTGGCCGGCGATCTGGCTCAAACGGGAGAAGGACATGGGGACTCTCGCGCCGGGCCGTTACGCCGACGTCGTCGCCGTGCGGGGAGACGTGCTCACGCACATCAACCTGCTCCAGAAGGTCGATCTCGTCGTCAAGAACGGGGTCGTGGTCGTCCGGTGAAGCGGTAGATCTCTTGCAGTCTTCGCTCGGCGAACAGAAGGAGAAGCAGATGGACCAGCAGGGAGACCGGCCGGGCGAGCCGGAGCGGCGGATGTCGGAGGAATTCCGGGAGCTCGGGAAGTCGTTCTCGGCCCTGGGGAGGACGCTCTTCGAGGAAGGGCGGGTCGTCTCCGTCGAGCTCTTGAAATCCGCGAGGGAGGCGCTCGACCGCGCCAGGGCGGAAATCGAGAAGATGGGCCGGGACAGAAAGTGAGACTCCGCATGAAGCTCGCGACCGGGACCGCCTCCGCCCTCCTCCTTGCCGCGGCCGCATTCACGATTTCGACCGGTTGTTCGAGCGCGCCGGCGAATCCGAACTCGAGCGCGTCGAGGGACCGCGGCTTCAAGTCGATCGAGGCGACGGTCGTCAACCGCGAGAAGGAAATGCCGGGAGCCGGCGGCGGCATCCAGGGCAACCCGATTTACTACCTCGAATTCGAAGCGCGCGAGGGCGAGGCCAACACCCACTACCGATTCGAGGTGAACCAGACGCAGTTCAACCGCTACGTCGAGGGCACGCACGTGCAACTCATCATCGGAGACAACCGTCTGAGGGACATTCGTCCGATCCGGTAGGGCTGGAGTTTTCCCTTGGTCTCCGATCCGCTCGCGGCTTTCCGCGAGCCCGTCCGCCGCTGGTTCTCGGGGTCGTTTGCCGCGCCCACTCGCGCGCAAGCCCGGGGCTGGCCGCCGATCGTCGCGGGAGACTCGACGCTCCTGCTTGCGCCGACGGGTTCGGGGAAGACTCTCGCCGCGTTTCTCGCCGCGATCGACCGTCTCATGTTCTCGCCCGAGCCCGCCAGGGGGGAACGCTGCCGCGTCCTCTACGTCTCGCCCCTGAAGGCGCTCGCGGTCGACGTCGAGCGAAACCTCCGGGCGCCGCTCGCCGGAATCGCCGCGGTCGCGGGCCGGTCGTCGGTGCCGCACCGGGCGCTCTCCGTTTCGATCCGCACGGGTGACACGCCCACCGCCGAGCGGGCGAAGATGCAGCGCAATCCGCCCGACGTCCTCATCACACTCCGGAGTCTCTATACCTGATGCTGACCTCCGGCGCCCGCGAGATGCTCGCGTTCGTCGATACCGTGATCGTGGACGAGATCCACTCGCTCGTGCCCACGAAACGCGGCGCGCACCTCTTCCTCTCCCTCGAGCGGCTGGACGCTCTCCCGGAGAAGCGGGCGCGGCCGATCCAGCGCATCGGGCTCTCCGCGACGCAGCGCCCCCTGGAAGAGGTCGCGCGCCTTCTCGGCGGCGGCGACGTCGCGGGAAAGAAGGGCGTCTGGACGCCGCGCGCTGTCACGATCGTGGACGCGGGAAGCCGCAAGGCGTTCGACCTCACCGTCGAGGTGCCGGTCGAGGACATGGCGCGGCTGGGCGAGGTCATCGACGAGGTCCCCTCCGGTCCCGCCGCCGCCGGCATGCCGCGGCACTCCATCTGGCCGTCGATCCAGCAGCGGCTCGTCGAGCTCATCCGGCAGCACCGGTCGACGATGATCTTCGTCAACAGCCGCAGGCTCGCGGAGCGCCTCGCATCCGCCTTGAACGACGTGGCCGGTGAGGAACTGGCGCTCGCGCACCACGGATCCGTCGCGAGGGAGAAGCGGCAGGAGACCGAGGACCGGCTGAAACGCGGCGACCTGCGCGCGATCGTGGCGACCTCTTCCCTCGAGCTCGGCATCGACATGGGCGCCGTGGACCTCGTCGTCCAGATCGAAGCCCCGCCCTCCGTCGCCTCCGGGATGCAGCGGATCGGGCGGGCCAGCCACTCGGTGGGGGCGGTGTCGCGCGGGATCATCTTCCCGAAGCACCGGGGGGATCTCCTTCCGTGCGCCGCCGCCACCGCCCGCATGATCGAGGGCAAGGTCGAAGAGACCTTTTACCCGCGCAACCCCCTGGACGTTCTCGCGCAGCAGATCGTGGCGATCGCGGCGTCAGCCCCGATCGACGTCGACGATCTGTACCGCCTCGTGCGGCGCGCGGCGCCGTTCGCGGAGCTGCCCCGGGGCTCCTTCGAGGGCGTCCTCGACATGCTCTCGGGCAGGTACCCCTCCGATGAATTCGCGGAGCTGCGCGCGCGGATCACCTGGGACCGGATCGGCGGCAGGATTCGCGCGCGCGAAGGCGCGGGCCGCGTCGCGATCGTCAACGCGGGCACGATTCCCGACCGCGGCCTCTACGGCGTGTTCCTCGCGGGCGACGACCCGCGAAGCAGCCGGCGGGTCGGAGAGCTCGACGAGGAGATGGTCTTCGAGTCGCGTCCGGGCGACGTGTTCCTCCTCGGCGCGTCCTCCTGGCGGATCAACGAGATCACGCACGACCGGGTCATCGTGACGCCGGCGCCGGGCGAGCCGGGCAAGATGCCCTTCTGGCACGGCGACAGCCTCGGACGCCCGCCCGAGTTCGGGCGGGCGATCGGG
>JALZAT010000070.1 GCA_030948185.1 Acidobacteriota bacterium | reverse complement strand
GTCGACGCGGGCGGGGGCCGAGGCGGTGATCACGCGCGGGAAGGTATCAGGAGGAACGAAGATCGGACGCGCTTCGCGCGTCTATCGGGTTATCGTCGGCAGATCTCGCCATCGGATCATCTGACCATCTGACCATCGGGTGTCCGCTTCGCGAAGTCGCTGCTTCCCCTCGCGGCAACCCCTCACCCAACCCTCTCCCCGCGCGCGGGGAGAGGTGTAAGCCTTGCTCGTTCATCCGCTCGCGACGCAAATAGTCTCCCGACCGAAGGGAGGGAGGAGGTTTGCGTCGCGGGAGCCGGAACGCAGCGAAGCGAAGTGGAGGCGACGGATTAGTATCCGACGCGGCTCGCCCTCAGAAACCCCGACCGCGGGAACCCGACCCCGTCCACCGTGACCGTCTGGCCGGCGGACCTCTGCGTGAAGGATGGGTCGTGCGACATCAGGCGCCAGACTTCCCCGTTGTCCGCGCAGAACGCGGCTTCGTGCCGTGCCTCGGGCAGCGGGCAGAGGCCGGCTTCGATCCGGGCCTCGCACTCGAGACACACGAGGGTGCCCGTCATGTGGCGCGTGACGAGATCGGGAGTCGCAAGGGACGCGGAGCGGGCGCCGACAACGGCGGTCCCGGCGATCGAAGCGCCCGCTGCCACGGCGAAGGCAGGCGAGGAGATCAACGAACGGCGGCCGGAAACGTCCGCGACCAGCGGGACCAGGAGAAACAGGACCACGGCCGCGGTGGCGAGAAGCGGGTACCGGAATCGGCGGGCGGCCGTCTCACCCTCCCGGAGGCGCAGCCGCAGCCGGATGGGCGCCTGCGAGCGGGTCATCCGAGACCGGAGGACTTCGGCAAGCCCGCGGGCCGAACGGGCCCGGGCGGCGCAGGGAGGGCACTCGGTGAGGTGCCGGGACAGCGCGTCGGCCTCGACGCTGGAAATGTCCCGGTCCAGGTACGCGTACAGCAGAAATCGGGCCTGGGCGCAGTTCATGGATGCCACCAGACGGAAACGAGGCGCAAAGTCCCGTTATTCCGCCGGGCCCCGCCGAAGCCGCCCGCCGTTACGCCGCCGGGCTCTTGGGCCGTGTCCTCATCTTGTTGGGCTCCGCTCCGCGGATGTACCCGTGCTGCCGAGCGTACTTCAAGAGCGCCTTTTCCAGGAGCTTCCGGCCCCGATACAGACGCGACATCACCGTCCCCACGGGGCAGTCGAGGATGTCCGCGATCTCTTTGTAGGAGAAGTCTTCGAGGTCGGCAAGGATGACGACCATCCGGTAGTCGTAGGGAAGCGACTCGAGCGCCTTCTTGACGTCGTCGTCCATCACCCCGGTGAAGTACTCGGACTCGGGATCCGCCGGCTGCTCGGAGTTGTCGCGACGCACAATGCGCTCGAAGGAGTCCTCGATCTCGGCGAAATCGACGCTCCGCGGCTCGAGCTTCTTCTTCCGATAGTTGTTGATGAACGTGTTCTTCAAGATCTTGAAGAGCCAGGCCTTGAGGTTGGTCCCCTCTTCGAACTTGTCGTAGTACTTGTAGGCCTTGAAGTAGGTCTCCTGGACCAGGTCCTCGGCGTCTTCCGCGCTCCGGGTCATCCGGTAGGCGGTGTTGTAGAGCGAGTCCAGATAGGGCATCACAAGGGAGTCGAAGTCCCAGGACGAGACCGTCGAGACGCCGGCCTGCTCCGTTTTCGTCTGCACGCTTCCTTTTTCCATGTCCTTCCTGTGTTTCAAGTTCCTTGCCCGCATTCCCCCGCGGGAGCCCCGTTTCGCTGAATCGGCTAAACGATGCTGTTTCTACGGATTAAGACCCCGGATCGTTGGGGCGGGTTCCAAAAGAAATACGCGGAATAGGACCGAAGAGTTTCGAAAAGCGGTCAATGTGTCCCCTAATGAGGACCCTTACCGCTCAATTTCCAGGCGCATCTTCTGAAGCCTATTCGGCCGTGCGTGGGACGCGCGCGGCCGAATAGGGACGCGGCGCCTTTCCGCGCTCCGCGCGGGACGCCGCTACCCCGCTAAAAAACAAGCTCCGGCAGGCGCTTGCCCGCCGGAGCCTAAAAAGGATCTCTTGGGTTACTTGTTGAAGATCAGGAAGCAGATCAGAAGGGCGTAGAGCACGAGAGACTCGATCAGCACGAGCCCCAGAAGCGTCATGCCGCGGATGTCCTTGGCCGCGCCCGGGTTGCGGGACATGCCTTCGGAGGCGGCGGCGGTCGCCCTCCCCTGGGCGGTCGCGCCGGCGGCGGCGGCGATCGCCAGAAGGAATGCCGCGCCGATGACGCCCCAGCGGACCCCCGAAGGGGCGGCGGCCGCGGCCGTGCTCGTCTCCTGCGCCAGTGCCGGCAGGGCCGAGACGAGCGACACCGCGAAAAACAGAACCGACTTCTTCACCATCCGCAAATCTCCTTATTTGACGCGCCTGCCGGCGCGGTGATGCCGGAAACTATCATGCGGTCCGTGCGGTAAGCACGGCCCGGACCCGAGGCCGCCCGATCGAAGAGCGGCCGAGGGGTCCGCTTCAAGCAACGTCAGTGCTCCTCATGCGCCGTCGCTCCGGCCACATACACCGCGGAGAGCAGCGCAAAGACATACGCCTGCAGCGCCGCGGTGAACAGCCCCAGCGCCATCATCGGCCAGGGGACCCCCACCGGGACCAGGCTCGCGAACACGCCCGTCGTTGTGTGCTCGCCGTAGATGTTCATGAAGAGCCGGAGCGACAGGGACAGGACCCGCGCGAACGTCCCGATGATCTCGATCACGAAGAAGAGCGGGGCGATGAGCAGAAGCGGCCCCGTGAAGTGCTTCAAGTACGCGAGAAGGCCGTGCTCCCGGATGCCCTGCCAGTTGAAGTAGACGAACGAGATCACCGCGAGCGCCACGGTCGTCGAAAGCGACCCGGTCGGCGGCTGGAGGAAGAAGAAGATCCCGAACATGTTCGCCAGGCCGATGAAGATCGCGAACGTTCCGATGATCGGCAGGTATTTTTCGCCATGTTGCCCGATGGTTTCCTGGACCATGCTCTTGAGCCCCGCCACGAGCATCTCGAGGAAGCTCTGCGTCTTCGAAGGCTTTTCCCTGCTGTAACGGCGCGCGAGCAGAGGGAACACCACGGCGAGGATCAGGAGCAGAAGGAGCGTCATCAGCGCCGCGTCGGGGATCCAGGCCTCCTTCCCGTCGGGAAAGAAGAAGGCCGCCCTGCCGGGCGAGAGCTTGTCGACGGGAGGCTCGCCGAGCAGCCGCTTCAGAAGGCCATTGATGGGGCCGTACAGGATCGAATGATGCTCTTCCAAGCCGTCTCCCTCACTCTTTGCCCCGGCCGCCGATCACGAGCTCCGGGAGAATCGCGAAGAGCACCGTCGAAACTCCGACGGCTCCCGCGACCGCGTTGAAAGCCTTCCAGCGAAACAGAACGATGCCGAAGAGCACGAGACTGGCCGCCGTCACGAGCAGGAGCGGGACGATCGTCAAAAAACCCTTGTGAGCGTGCCCGGGAACGAGACGGTCCGTCAATCTTTCGAGAACGAGAAAACTGAAAATAACCACGGCTGCGGCGATTGTCAAGGACACGCCCGCGCGCCATCCGAAGGCAAAACCCGCCGCGATTTCCACGCCTCCCAGGATCAGCATCCGCTTGCGAACGCGGGAGATGAGGGCGTCGGAGTCGCTCACGAACGGCCTTTCATCGCTCAGCGGTTGAGCCTTCCGGCGAGCCGGAAGAAGTTGGCGAAGGCTGCGGCCAGGCCGAGGCCGCCGCCGATCCATGCGGGCACGTCTCCGGCGCCGAGCGCCCGTCCGGCCCAGCGCCCGAGGAAGTAGCCGGTCAGCGGCCCCGCGAGGAAGAGGAATCCCGCGGCGGTGCCCTCGGCGATCGCGGAGGCTCGGGAGCGGCCGGGTGGCTCAGTCAGTACTGGCTCGGCAGGCAGCGGTGGAGAACGTCGAGCACCCTCTCCGGCGCGATCCCGACGACGAGCGTGCCCACCGCGCAGATCACGACCGCCGCCGTCAGAGCATAGGAGCCGTTCAAGCGCGAGGGCTCCCCTTCGACGAAGAACATCGCCGCCGCGATTCGGAAGTAGTAGAAGAGCGAGACGGCCGAAGCGAGCACCGCGATCACGGCGAGCCAGGCATAGCCCGCGTTCATCGCCGCCGTGAAGAGATAGTACTTGCCGATGAAGCCGGCCGTGGGCGGGATCCCCGCGAGCGAGAGCAGGAAGATCAGCATGACGAGCGCCGCGGGCATGTTGCGCTTCGCGAGCCCATTGAAGTCCGCGACGGTCTCGGCCGCGTAGCCCTTCGTCTCGAGGAAGATCACGAGCGCGAAGGCTCCGAAGTTCATCAGCGTGTAGGCGAGCAGGTAGATGAGAACGCCCCACATCCCGAACTTCGTCTTGAACCCGATCACGCCCAGCAGGGCGTAGCCCGCGTGGGCGATCGAGGAGTAGGCGAACATCCGCTTCACGTTTGTCTGCATGAGCGCGGCCAGGTTTCCCCAGATCATGGTCGCCGCCGCGACGAGGGCCACGAGGAATCCCCAGTCTGCGGAAAACTTCGGAAACGCGACGTAGAAGATGCGCGCGAGGATGGCGTAGGCGGCCACCTTGGGCCCCACCGAAAAGAACGCGGTCACGGGAGTCGGCGCGCCCTCGTACACGTCCGGCGTCCAGACGTGGAATGGGACGGCGGCGACCTTGAAGAGCAGCCCGGCAAGAACCAGGATGATCCCGAGCACCACGACGTTCGTCCTCTCGGCCGTCGAATAGAGCAGCGCGAGGTCGGCAAGACCCATCTTTCCGCCGATCCCGTAGACGAGCGACAGCCCGTAGAGGAGAACCGCGGAGGAGAAGGCACCGAGCACGAAGTATTTGAGCGCGGCCTCCGTCGATTTGAGCTCGTTCTTGAAGTATCCGGCGAGGACGTACGACGCCAGGGCCATGAGCTCCAGCCCGACGTAGATCGAGATGAGGTTGGAGCCCGAGACCATGAAGAACATGCCGACCGTCGTGAAGAGGAGGAGGGAGTAGTACTCCCCCGCCGGATACGGCGCAGCCCCGACGAAGCGGATCGACGCGAGCACGGTCAGCACGACGGAGAGCAGGATCAGGAACTTGAAGAACAACGCGAAGTTGTCGACGACGAACATGCCGGCGAAGATCGGGCCCTTCTCGCGGACCGACGACGCGGCGACGAAGGAGAGGACCGCCCCCGTGACCCCCAGACAAAGGATGGCCAGGAAACCGAGGAAATCGTCCTTCCCTTTGCCGAGAAAGGGCGACAGCGCGAGCACGAGGAGGCCCGCCGCCGTCAGGAAGAGCTCGGGAGACAGCAGAAACCAGTCGGCCGGCTGAACGTTCACCGTGCGGCGGCTCCGGCTGCGGGGAGCTCGGCGGGGGCCCCGGGAACTGCCCCGCCGGAGCGCGAACCCGCCCTGCCGGCGTACGCGGGCGGCATCTCGACCTGCCCGCCGACGGCCCGGACGATGTTCTCGGCGGGCGTCCGGAGCACGTCGAAGAACGGCTTGGGATACAGCCCGATCCAGAACGCGAGGATCACGAGCGGCGCGAGTGTGAGCTGCTCGCGGAAGGAGAGGTCGGGCAGCTTCGCGTTCGCCGGGTTGGAAAGCTCGCCGAAGAAGATCCGCTGGTAGAGCCACAGGAGGTAGGCGGCTCCGAGGACGATCCCGGTGCACGCGAAGAGCGCCCACCAGAAGCTCTTCGCGAATGCCCCCTGGAGAATCGTGAATTCTCCGATGAATCCGTTCAAGAGAGGAAGGCCCATCGAGGAGAGCGCCATGATCAGGAAGTAGCTGGCATAGACCGGCATCTGGCGCGCCAACCCGCCGTACTCCGAGATCATCCGCGTGTGCCGCCGCTCGTACACGATGCCGACGAGAAGGAAGAGCGCTCCCGTCGAGATGCCGTGGTTGATCATCTGGAGAACGCCGCCCTGCACCCCCGCCATGTTGAGCGCGAACACGCCCAGCATCACGAACCCGAGGTGGGAGACGGACGAGTAAGCAATCAGCTTCTTCATGTCTTTCTGCACGAGAGTCACCATCGCCCCGTAGACGATGCCGACGATCGCGAGGAAGACCATGGTCGAGATCACCCAGGGCGTCTTCACGGCCTCGGGAAACATCGGCAGGGAGAAACGGACGAAGCCGTACGTCCCCATCTTCAGCAGGACAGCGGCGAGGATCACCGAGCCGGCCGTCGGCGCCTCTGTATGGGCGTCGGGCAGCCACGTGTGGAACGGGAACATCGGCACCTTGATCGCGAAGCCGAAGAAGAACGCGAAGAAGAGCCAGATCTGGAGCTCGACGGGCATCCCGGCCGCGACCGCCGTCAGCTTCTCGATCGAGAACGTGGGCGCGTGGCCGAGGCCCTTGTAGCCGAGGAATCCGGTCGAGTTGTAGAAGTAGAGGGCGATGATGCCGAGCAGCATCAGAACCGAACCGGCCAGCGTGTAGAGGAAGAACTTGATGGCGGCATAGAGGCGCCGCTGACCTCCCCACACGCCGATCAGGAAGTACATCGGCACGAGCATGATTTCCCAGAAAACGTAGAACAGGAAGAAGTCGAGGCAGCAGAACGTCCCGATCATGAACGTCTGGAGGAGAAGCAGCAGGACGTAATACTCCTTCTGGCGCTCCGTGATCGCCGTGTAAGAGCAGTACACGGCGATGAAGCCGACCAGGGTCGTCAGCAGGAGGAGCAGCAGCGAGATCCCGTCGATGCCGAACCGGTACTCGACCCCGAGGGACGGGATCCACGACGAGTGCTCGACGAACTGGTAACCCGCCTGCCCGCGCTGGAACGCGAACCAGAGCGGTATCGAGACTGCGAAGTCGAGGCCCGCGACGAGAGTCGCAAACGCCTTGATGACGCCCGGCTTCTCCTTCGGCATCAGGAAGACGATCGCGAGCGCTCCGACGAGCGGGATGTACGCGATGATCGAGAGGATGGGAATCTGATTGAGTGAAGTGTTCATGTTCGTCCGTTCATTTTCGAGCCGTCACCGAAACAAGAGATAGGCGGCGACCAGGCAGAAGAGCCCGCCGCCCATCACGAGCGCATAGTTCTGAACGAGCCCCGTCTGGGCCCGGCGGAAGCCGCGGAACGCCGCCTGGAGCGTGTTCGCGAGGCCGTTGACCAGGCCGTCGACGACGTACTGGTCGAAGAGCGAGGCCACCCAGGAGGCTCCGATCGTGACGTGCCGCACCGCGTTGACGGCGCCGTCCACGACGGTCGCGTCGAAGTCCCAGAGGAAGCATCCGCCGCCCTTGGCGAGGCCTTCGACGAACACCGAGTCGTAGAACTCGTCCACGTAGTACTTGTTCGAGACGACCCGATAGACGCCCGGGAAGCGCGCGGCGAGCCGCGCGGGGACTTCCCCGCCGCCCTTCGCGTACCAGGTGAAAGCGAGGAAGAGGCCGATCGCCGCGGCCGCCACGGAGGCGCCCATAAGAAGGAGCTCCGTCGAAGCGTGTGCCTCCACCGCGTGCTCGGCGGCGCCCCGAAGCGGCAGGATCACGGGCGCGAGGAAATCGCCGATCCGGTCGCCTCCCTTGACGATGGGGATCCCGACCCACCCGCCGACCACGGACAGCGCCGCGAGCACCACGAGCGGCACGGTCATCGACCGGGGTGATTCGTGGACGTGGGCCTCCTGCTCCTTCGTGCCCCGGAAGGTTCCCCAGAACGTCAGCGCTACGAGGCGAAGCATGTAAAAGGCCGTGAGCCCCGCGGTGAAGAGCGCCGCCCCCCAGAGGACGTGCCCCAGCCAGGGGGCCCTCTCGAATCGCGCCTCGAACGCCGCGGCAAGGATCGAGTCCTTGGAAAAGAAGCCGGCGAGGGGGGGCACGCCGGCGATCGCGAGCGTCGCCACGAGAAAGGTCAGGTACGTCGTCCGGATCTTCGAACCGAGCCCGCCCATCTTCCGGATGTCCTGCTCGCCGCCGAGCGCGTGGATCACGGACCCGGATCCGAGGAAGAGACATGCCTTGAAGAAGGCGTGCGTCATCACGTGGAACATCCCCGCGACGAACGCCCCGACGCCGCAGGCAAGGAACATATATCCGAGCTGCGAGACCGTCGAGTACGCGAGCACCTTCTTGATGTCGTTCTGCATCACGCCGATTGTCGCGGCGAAGATGGCCGTGAAGCCGCCGACGACGGCGACCACCATCAGGGCGTCCGGCGACAGTCGAAAGAGGACGTTGCACCGGGCCACCATGTACACGCCCGCGGTCACCATGGTCGCCGCATGGATCAACGCCGAGACGGGGGTCGGGCCCGCCATCGCGTCGGGCAGCCAGACATAGAGGGGAAACTGGGCCGACTTTCCGCACGCTCCCACGAAGAGGCACAGGCAGACGAGCGTCAGGTAGGGCGCGTACGCCGCGGGATTGGCGGCCGCCGCCGTGAACACCTTGCCGAAATCGACGCTTCCGAAGAGCGCGAAGATCCCGAAGATCCCCAGGATGAACCCGAAGTCTCCGATCCGGTTGACCACGAAGGCCTTCTTGCCGGCGTCTGCCGCGGACTTCAGGTCGTAGAAGTAGCCGATCAGGAGGTAGGAACAGAGCCCGACTCCCTCCCAACCGACGAACAGCATCAGGAAGTTGTTCCCGAGCACGAGCAGCAGCATCGAGAACATGAAGAGGTTCAGGTACGCGAAATACCGTCCGTAGCCCTCTTCGTGCCCCATGTAGCCGACCGAGTAGACGTGGATCAGAAATCCGACGAAAGTGACGAAGGCGACCATCAGCGCGGAAAGCGCGTCCAGCCGGAACGCCGCGTCCACGAACCACTCCGCAGCGGGACCCGGCACCTGGCCGATCGCCTGGTTCACCCCGAGGGGGATCCAGCGGTACAGCGTCACAACGTGCGCGGCGCCGTGCGCGAGCTTCGAGAGGCCGACGTCGAACACGGCGAGAAAGGCAAAAACGCACGCGAGCCCGACCGAGAACGTTCCCACGATCGAGTGGACGCTCTTGAAGGGGATCGGAGAATGCCCCTCGGGGTCGTGCGCCGTGGAGGCCGCGTGGCTGTGGGCCGGATTCTCGCCGTGCACGGACGGGGGCTCAATTCCGGGCGAATCGTGCCCGGCGGGGCCGTGCACGGGTTCCCCCTTGGTCCGGTGGGACACGACGTAGAGAAGCCCGTTGACGAGGAACCCCGCGAGCGGGAAGAGGGGAACGAGCCAGAGGAGGTCTTTCATCGCGCGCTCATCCTCTCAACGTGCTCGCCTCTTCCACGTTCAGCGTCTTGCGCTGCCGATAGAGGGAGATGGTGAGAGCGAGACCGATCGCGGCCTCTCCCGCCGCGATCGTGATCACGAAAATGGAGAAGACGTGCCCCGTCAGATCCGACAACCGGCGGGAGAACGCGATCAGATTCAGGTTGACCGCGTTCAGCATGAGCTCGACCGACATGAGCACCGTCAGGAAGTTCCTCCGGACGAGGACGCCGAAAAAGCCGATCCCGAAGAGCAGGAAGCTCACGATGAGGAAGTGGTTGATCGTGATGGTCATAAAGCGCAGGTGAGGGGAAAGAGGTGAGAGGTGAGAGGTGAAAACGCCCTCCCCTTCCTCGACCCTCTGACCTCTCTCCTCTCTCCTCCCCTCATCAGTCCACCTTCTCCGCCGAACGTTTGCCGAGGACGACGGCTCCGATCATCGCGACGAGCAGGAATATGGAAGCGACCTCGAAGGGAAGCAGGTAGTCCCGGAACAGCAGCCAGGACACGGCCTTCGTGTTTCCCGTGAGACGCGTGCCGATCGTGCGGAACGCGTCCGGGGTCTGCGCGATCTCCGGGAACTTTTCCGTGCCCAGGATGTAGAGAAACGGGATGAAGAAAAGGGGCAGGAACAATAACGCGTAGTCCCACTGGTTCTGGAACCTCTTCGCGCCGGGCAGCGTCCGTTGATGAACGAGCATGATGACGAACAGGAAGAGCACCATGATCCCGCCGGCGTAGACGAGGATCTGGACGGCCCCGACGAACTCGGCCTCCTCCAGGATGAAGATGCAGGCGACGATGAGGAACGAGGCGAGGAGCCAGAGCGCCGAATGAACCGGGTTCTTCGCGACGACGACGGCGATCGCGGTCCCGAGCGCCAGAACGGCGAAAATGACGAACAGCCAGCCGGCCGCGCCGGAAAGCAAGGCGCCTCCGGTCATTTCAACCCTGCTCCATCACCGTGAAGGGCTTCACGTTCGGCGCCTTCTGCCAGTCCGTCAGCTTCCGGATGTCTAGGTAGAGGGATTCGTTCCGGTCGTACGCCGCCATCTCGTAGGTCTTCGTGGTCAGCCAGATCGACTTCGGGACCGTCGGGCAGGCCTCTTCGCAGAGCTGGCAGAACATGCAGCGCTTCAGATCCACGTCGAACCGGTCGAGCACCTTGACCGACTTGGCGGCTTCGTTCTTCTCGTTGTGCCAGTCGATGTAGATGATGTTGATCGGGCACTCGATCGCGCAGAGCGTGCACTTGATGCAGCGCTCCTCGTCGAGCCGGAACATGCCCCGGAACCGGTCGGAGGGGATCTTCTTCTGCTCCGGATACTGGATCGTCAGCTTTTTCTTGAAAAGATGCCTGCCCGTCACCCCGAGACCGTCGAACAGGTCGAGAAGCGCGATCTTGTCGAGCCACTTCTTGAGAGCCATTGTCTTCCCTATGCCGTCCGCCGCGCCGAGGAGGGCGAGGCCGTGAGACGGTCGCGCCGCGTGAGCGTCTGGCGAAGCTTCGCGAGCAGGAACAGCAGCACGAAAAACGCGCCGTAGATCCAGCCCAGAGTGACCAGTCCCGTCGTCCGGTTGGGCGTTGCCAGGATCGCGACCGCGACCACCACGATGTTGACGAGCGCGAGCGGGATCATCGTCTTCCAGCCGAGGGCCATCAGCTGGTCGAACCGGTAACGCGGGAACGTGGAGCGGAACCAGATGTAGCAGAAGAGGAAGAAGCCGACCTTCCCCAGGAACCACACGAACGGCGGGATCAGGTGGAGAAACGAGAGCGCACGGACGTGCGGGAAAGGCGGCAGCCATCCTCCGAAGAACACGGTCACGGCGACACAGGAAATGATGATCATCGCGGCGTATTCGCCGAGGAAGAAGAACGCGAACTTGACGCCCGAGTACTCCGTGTTGAATCCGGAGACGAGCTCCGACTCCGCCTCGGGAAGGTCGAACGGGTTCCGGTTCGTCTCAGCGACCCCGGAAACGAAATACAGAAAGAAGGAGAGGAGCCCCGGAAAGACGAACCAGAGGTGCAGCCGGTCCTGCCGCTCGACGATCTCCACGAGCGAGAGCGACCTCGTCATGAGCAGCACGGCAACGAGCGAGAGGCCCATCGGGACCTCGTAGGAGACGAGCTGCGCCGCGGAGCGCAGGCCCCCTAAGAGGGAGTACTTGTTGTTCGACGCCCAGCCGCCGAGGATGATCCCGTACACCCCGATCGAGGTGATCGCGAGGAGGAAGAGCAGCCCGATGTTGATGTCCGCCACGTAGAGCGGCGTCGAGACATGGCGGGCGAGGCGCACGGAAGGGCCCATCGGGATCACGGCCAGGGCGGTGAGCGCCGGAATCACCGCGAGCACCGGCGCGATGAAGTGGACCATCTTTTCCGCGCGGGCCGGCGTCACGTCCTCCTTGGTCACCAGCTTCACGAGGTCGGCGAGGCCCTGCAGCGTGCCCTTCGGACCGACGCGATTCGGGCCGAGCCGGACCTGCATGAAGCCCATCAGCCGGCGCTCCGCGAGGACGACCACGAACCCGACGATCGCCGGCACGACGGCGACGATCAGCAGGACCTTCACGTAGGTCAGAACCGTCGGGGTCAGGATCTTCGCGGCCGTCACCGGTCGACTTCTCCGAGCACGATGTCGATGGTCCCAATCAGCGCGACGAGGTCGGAGATCAAGTGCCCCTTCGCGAGCTTCGGCAGCGCCTGCAGGTTGATGAACGATGGCGGCCGGCAGTGCATCCGGTAGGGCCGGTTCGTGCCGTTGCTCACGCAGTAGAAGCCGAGCTCGCCCTTGGGCGACTCGATCGACGCGTAGACCTCCTCGGCGGGAGGCTTGATCACCCGCGGAACCTTGCCGCGGATCTCGCCGGCCTCGATCCTCTCGAGGCACTGCCGCAGGATGCGGGCGCTCTGCCGCATCTCCTGAACACGCACGATGTATCGATCGTAGGTGTCGCCGTTCTGGCGGACGGGGACGACGAAGTCGAGCTCGTCGTAGCACTCATACGGCTGCGCGCGGCGAAGGTCCCACTCGACGCCGGAGGCCCGGATGATCGGGCCCGTGAGGCCCCACTCGATGCACTCCGCGGCCGTCAGGACCCCGATGCCGACCGTCCGCTTTTTCCAGATGCGGTTGTCGGTCAGGAGCTGTTCGTAGTCGTCGATCCGCGACGGGAGGTCGTCCACGAACTCGAACAGGCGCTCGATCCACCCGGCCGTCAGATCGAACGGCAGGCCGCCGATCCGCATGCAGTTCAGCGTCAGCCGCGCGCCGCAATACTCCTCGAAGAAATCGAGGATTTGCTCGCGCTCGCGGAAGGCGTACCAGAAGGGGGTGACGGCGCCGAGGTCGATGCCCGACGTCCCGAGCCACACGAGGTGAGAGGAGAGCCGCTGCAGCTCGTCCAAGATCACGCGGATCAGTTGCGCGCGCCGCGGCACCTCGACTCCGAGGAGCTTCTCGACCGCGAGGCAGAAAGCGTGGTTGTTCGTCGCGGCGGCGACGTAGTCCATGCGGTCCGTGTGGGGAATCCCCATCGGGTACGTTTCGGTCTCGAACAGCTTCTCCGTGCCGCGGTGCAGGTAGCCCACATCCGGGATCGCCTCGAGGATCTTCTCCCCGTCGACTTTCAGGATGATCCGGAGCACTCCGTGGGTGGACGGGTGCTGCGGCCCGAAATTGAGCTCCATCTCCTGGACGTCGAAGAGCGTCGGCGGCTCGACTTCGACCGGGACAGCGGCTGCGGGAGCCCCCGGCTTTCCGGCGCCCATGAGGGGACGGGGGACTCCGGCGGCCGCCGCCCGGCTGGCGAAGTACGCCGCCTCGTCCTTTTCGGCCTGGCTGATCTTCTCGTCGCTCACGAGACCACCTTGCGGTTGGGGTCGTTCGGGCTCGGGCCGCCGCCCTCGGGCCACTCCTCCGGGTAGATCGCCGCGCCCGTGTCGATGCCTTCGAGCGGAAAATCCTTGCGCAGCGGGTGCCCGTTGAAGCCATCCCAGGTCAGGATGCGGCGCAGGTCGGGATGTCCCGAAAACCGGATCCCGAACATGTCCCACGTCTCGCGCTCTGACCAGTTCGCGGCGAGATAGACACCCGCGATCGAAGGGACATCCTCGCCCTCGGCCGCGCCGCACTTCACGCGGATCCGGTCGTTCTTCGAGAAGGAGTAGAAGTGGTACACGACGTCGAACCGCGGCTGCCTCGTCTTCCAGTCGACGGCGGTGACGTCCACGCAGTAGGCGAAGTCTTCCCTCTCCTTCAGGTGCCGCGCCACCTCCGCGATGCGCTCGCGACCGACCGTCACGCTCACCTGCCCGGCAAACTCCTTCGCCGCGACCACGGCGTCGGGAAGCGCGGCCCGGATCGAGGCGACCCAGGGGTGCCCCGCGGCGTCCGTCGCCACGAGCTCGGGCTTCGCAGCCTCCGCGTGCCCGGCGGCGGCCGGGGGCTTGGATTCCTCGGCCATCGGTTTCTTCCTAGGTGACCTTCCGGATGACTTTCATCCGGTCGATCTTCTTCTGGAGCGCCATGATCCCGTAGATCAGCGCCTCGGGCCGGGGCGGACATCCCGGGACGTACACGTCCACGGGGACGATCCGATCCACCCCCTGCGTCACCGCATAGGTCCGGTACGGGCCGCCGCACGTCGCGCACGAGCCCATGGCGATGACCCACTTGGGGTCCGGCATCTGGTCGTAGAGCCTCTTCACGATCGGCGCCATTTTTTCCACGACGGTGCCAGCCACGATCATGAGATCCGACTGCCGGGGCGTGCCCCGGAACACTTCAGCGCCGAACCGGGCGAGGTCGTGCCGAGCGTCCATGACGGCCATCATCTCGATCGCGCAGCAGGCGAGCCCGAACTGCATCGGC
The DNA here is from genome assembly GCA_030948185.1 of Acidobacteriota bacterium. GTDB lineage: Bacteria > Acidobacteriota > Thermoanaerobaculia > UBA5066 > Gp7-AA6 > JALYUA01. Next base: position 4,327 of record JALZAT010000070.1, on the reverse strand, counting down.
CAGATCGACGACCGGCGAGCCCAGTTGATCACCGAATCAACCGTGGTCGTCAGGACGTTGTCTTCGAAGCGGTTGTCGACGAGACCCATGTTTTCCGTTTCTTCCTAGGCCCAGTCGAGCGCCTTGCGCTGCCAGACGTAGAAGTAACCAACGACCAGGATGACGAGGAAAATCAGCATTTCGACGAGGCCGAAGAGCCCGAGCTTGTGGAAGAGAACGGCCCAGGGGAACAGGAAAATCGTCTCGACGTCGAACACCACGAACAGAACCGCGATCAGAAAATACCGCACGGAAAAGCGCGTGTCGAACGCGAGCGTGGTCGGCTGGATGCCCGACTCGTAGGGCTCCAGCTTGGCGGGGTTCGGGCGGCGGGTCTGGATCGCTTTGGCGACGAAAATTGTCGCCAGAGGCAGAGCCGCCGCCAGGAGAGCCAGAATCAGAATCGGGAAATAGTTGGCCACCTGGGCGGCCATTCTATCGGAGGGACCCGAGGAATCAAAGGTGACGGGTGTCAGGTGTCCGGTGACAGCAGAACGGAAATCGCCCTGGGGCTCCCGTGCCCCGTCACCTGTCACCTGTCACCCTCTTCTCGATGCCTTTCGACTGGACGAGGACCGAGAGCTCTTCTCCCATTCCCTCCGGATCGACGAGACGGTACGCGCGCCAACGCTCCGCGTCTCCCTGCGCGAAATCGAAGAGACCGGCCTCGATCAGCCATCTTCCCTGACGCGAAATCCCCTGCGTGACGAGCCCTTCCGCTTCGCCCGCTTCGAGGAGAAGGTCCCAGTGAACGTGCGCGGTCAAGTCGACCTGCCCCGGTCGCGAGAGCGGATCTCCGCGGCGGAGCCCGGCGAAGTGAACGGCGAGAGTGCCGTGCCGGCGCGCGCTCGCGTGGTAGAGCGCGGCCGAGCGGTGCCCGTAGTCGAAGGCGACGAGCCATCCGCGGCCGAGCGCCCGCGCCAGGATGCGGTGAAGCGGCGCCGCGCCGAAGGAGATCTCCCCGACCTGGCCCGGCTCGAGGGCGACGCCATACCGCTCCAGATGCTCGCGGTACGCGTCCGGAGCCGGAGCGAGGCGCCAGACGAACCCGTCGCCTTCGCAGTCCACGCGCAGCTCCTGGAGGCCACGCGAGGAGCCCGTCACGCGGACGACCGGCAGCGCGTCGTAGAGTTCGTTCGAAAAAATCCACCCCGCGACTTCTCCCTCGGAAATGTCTTTCGAGGACTCCACGACCCGCAGTGGTCGGGAGAGCCGCCGCTTCGCGAGGGCCTGCCGGCCCACCGCGCTGCGCTCGACCGCCGTATAGCGGACGCGCGAGGAGACCTGGGGCGCCTGCGCCTCGAGGGCGGCCGCGAAGTCCTCGAGGAACTTTCCCTCCCCGGCGCCGACGTCGACGAAGTCGAGAGGCCCATCGAGAGCCTGGACGTCCGAAGCGAACCGGCGGGCAATGGCCCTTGCGAACGCGGGCGACACGTAGGGAGAGGTGACGAAGTCTCCGCGTTCTCCGATCGCCGCGCCGCGCGCGTAGTAGCCCTCCTGGGCGTCGTACAGGGCCGCCGCCATGAAATCGCGGAAAGAGATCGGCCCCTCATGGGCGATCCGCTCCCGCAGGCGTTCGGTGATGGACACGGAACACTGCATTATATTTTCGCGACGGATGCGAAGTCGCCGCTTTCCGATCTCGCTCGCCGCGGCGATCGCCCTTCCGGCCGTCCTCGCCGTCGCCTTCGCCTGCGCCTCGCGGCCCCGGGGGCCTCTCCCGACCCTTTCCGACTACTCCGACGGCGTTTCCGAGTGGAGCGATCGGTTCTTCGCCGGCTGGCGGGACGGGACCGAGGACGCCGCCCTCCTCGCGCCGGCGTTCCGGTGGGAGGGCCCGCTCCCCGGCGAGAACCTCGCCGCCGCTCCCTCGCGGCCGCCGCTCGCGATCGAGATCTACCGCGCGCAACCGGGTGGCCAGGCCTCCCCCGCGGAAGGCGGCGCGGCGGCCCGGGACGGCGCGGCCTTCCGCGGCGCCCTCGCCGGAATTCGCCGCAGGTTCACGAGCCTCGGCCGGACCGAGGCGGTGCTCTTCGAGTTCCGCCGCCGGGGGGCGGCCCGCGACGTCGTCCTGGGAATCCTCCTCACGGGGCGCGGACCGTCGGGCGAGCTGCGCCAGGAGGGTGGCCGCATCCGCGCGCGGCTCGTTCCCTCGGGGACGGCGGCCCGGTGGCGCCTGGAGACGGCGCGCCTCGTCGACTGGATGTCGGCATCCGCCTCTGAGCCGCTCTTCGAGGAGCGGGCGGAGGCGGCGGGCCTCGGGCGCGTGCACCACGCATTCCTCCCCGACGCGGCCCGCAACGTGCCGATCCCCGGCGAGCACATGCCCCCGGGCGCGGCGGTCCTCGACTTCGACGGGGACGGCCGCGAGGACCTCTTCGTTCCGGGGGGTGACGGAAACCATCTCTACCGCAACCGCGGCGACGGCACCTTCGAAGACGTGACCGCCCGGGCCGGAGTCGGGGGGCAGAAGGGCGAAGCGGTCGGCGCGCTCGCCTTCGACTACGACGGCGACGGCTTGACCGATCTCTACGTGACGTATCTGGAGCGGCCCAACCTTCTCTATCGCAACCGCGGCGACGGCACATTCGAAGAGGTGGGCGGCAAGGCCGGAGTCGCCCTTTCGGACTACTGCACGTCCGCGGCCGCGCTCGACTACGACCGCGACGGAAAGCCCGACCTCTACGTGCTCGTGTATGGGCCGCGCGACCGCGGCCCGAACATCCCGGCGAACAACGCGCCCCCCAACCACATGTTCCACAACAACGGGGACGGCACCTTCACGGACGTCACGAAGCAGACGCGGACGGGCGACACGGGGTGGGGCCTCGCGCTCGAGTGCGCCGACCTCGACGGAGACGGCTGGCCGGACATCTACATTGCCAACGATTTCGGCAACCACACCTATCTGCACAACGAGCGGGACGGGACGTTTCGCAACCGCGCGAGCCGCGCCGGGATCCTCGACCCCGGCTTCGGAATGGGCGTGGCGATCGACGACTACGAGGGAAACGGCCGGCTTTCTCTCTACGTGTCGAACTACTCGTTCCCGCTGAACTGGTTCCTGCGGGACTGGCGCTATCCGATGCCTGGCTTTCCCTACTCCCTCGGGCGGCCCCTCGTGTGGCGGCGGCTGACCGCGCTCTCGCGCGGCTCGTCGCTCTTCCGGCCGAAAGGCGACGGCACGTTCGAACGAGTTCCGGACGAGGCGGGAGTCTGGGACACGTCCTGGTCGTGGGGGTGTGTGTTCATCGACGCCGACATGGACGGCCGCCCCGACCTCTTCGTCGTCAACGGGATGGTGACGGGAAAGAACACGACCGAGCGCGAGATCGACTTCTGGAACACCATGAGCTCGGAGTACAAGAAGTTCGAGAAGGGTATCGCGACCGCGGACTTCGGCGATGATTCTCTCTGGGGGAGGCCCGCGAAGCGCTTCTACCGGAACCTGGATGGCAGGCGCTTTGCCGAGCTCGCCGCGGTCACGGGCCTCGAGTCCGACGCGAACCAGCGCGGGCTCGTTCTCCTCGACGCCAACGGCGACGGCGCGCCCGACCTGTTCGCGACGGGGTTCCTCCAGCGGCCTTCGCTCTGGATCAACCGCAATCCCTCGCATGCGCGCTCGCTCGTCGTGCGCCTCGCCGGCGACCCGGCAGCCCCGGGTCGTTACCGGTCCACGCGCGAGGCGCTCGGAGCCGTAGTCACCGTCGAAGCGGCCGGAACCCGGCGGGCGCAGGTCGTCGCTGCCGGCTCCTCTTTTCTGTCCTCGAGCTCGAAACAGCTCTTCTTCGGCCTCGGGGACGCGGATCGGGCGGACCGGGTCTCTGTTCTCTGGCCCTCGGGGCGGCGGACCGAGCGGCGGAACGTCCCGGCGGGGACTTTGGCGTTGGAGGAACCGCCCCGATGACTGCCGCGCCTCGCTGAAACAACAGCTCGCCGCGTTAGGAGTCTCCCGACCGAAGGGAGGGAGGAGGCTCACGCGGCGGGAGCCGGAGCGAAGCGCCAGCGCAGCGAAGGCGACGTGATGTAGCCTTTGCCCGTGCGCGCACGAGGACTGACCGCGGTTGCCCTCCTGGCGGTCCTCTTCGCGGCCCCGGCCTGCGGACCGAAGACGATCGTCGCCCGCGTCGTCCCGACGACGCCCGCGCCCTTCGAGCCCCCACCTCCTCCGCCGTCCCCCCGCGAGGCCGCTCCTCCGCCGCGCACGACCGCCGTGGTGAAGCCGCCGCCGGCGCCGGCACCGCTTGCAACCGCAGCGCCCGTCGAGACACAGGCCCCGCGGCCGACC
>JALZAT010000115.1 GCA_030948185.1 Acidobacteriota bacterium | reverse complement strand
CATCGGCGACGCGCGGGCGGCGGCGCTCCTGCGCCCCCTGCTCGGCGACGCGTCCGCCGCAGTGCGTGCGGCGGCCGTGTTCGCGTCGGGCCTCCTGACCGAAGCGGGCATGACGGCGGATCTGCTGCCGCTCCTCGTCGACTCCGATCCGCGCATCGCGGCGGCGGCCGCGCGGGCCGTCGGATTTCTCGCCCGCCCGGAGGGGGAACAGGCGCTCATCGCGGCGATCCCGGGAGCTGTCTCGCCGGAGACTCGCGCGGCGCTGCTCGAGGCGCTCTGGCGGTTCTCGAACGCCGCGAGCGAGGCGGCCGCTCTTCCGTTCGCGGGCGACCGCGACGCGAGGGTGCGCGGCGCGGCGGTCTATGCGCTCGCCCGCAAACCGCAGTCCGGTTCCCTCCTCGCGTTGACCGGAGCGCTGGCCGACGAGAATCCCGATACCGCCGCCATCGCGGCGCGAGCGCTCGGCGTCCTCGGCAACGGCGCTTCGGCCGCGCCGCTCGCGGCGGCGCTCGACGGGCGAACGCCCGTGATCATCAACTCTCTCGTGGCGCTCGAGGGCGTCTTCGAGAAAACGCCCGCCGCCCGGATCGGAGACGAGAGGCGGCAGAGAGTGCTCGCCCTCGCCGGCGATGCCAACACGAATGTCGCCGTTCCGGCGCTCGTGCTCCTTCGGCAATTCGCGGCAGCGGACCGCGAGATTTCCAGGCGGCTGTGGTCGATCGCGCTCTCCGGGGAGGGACGGCGGCGGCAGGTCGCTCTCCAATCCGTCGTCGCCGCGTTTCGGGCGGGTGCCCTCTCCGCGTTGGATTCCGCCGCGGCCTCCCCGGATCCCTTCCTGCGGGCCGCCGCCGCGGACGCGTTGTCGTTCCTCGCGACGCCGGATGCCCGGGCCTACCGGGACCGCTTTTCGTCGGACCGTGAAGTCGTGGTGCGCCTCGCCAACCTGGAGAGTTTCAAGACGGCAGACGCCGTCCGGGAGAACCGGCCCATCGTGAACTCGGCCCTGACCGACCCCGACCCCGGGATCCGCGCGGCCGCGATCGACGCGCTCTCGAAGCTGGAGGACGCCGCAATCCTGCCCCTCCTCGAGGAGGCGGCGGAAAAATCGAAATCGGAGGCGGCGCCCGACGTCGCGATCGCAGTCATCGGCGCCTGCGAGAAACGGAGGGCCGATCCGGCCGCCGCGGCGGTCGTCGAGAGCATCGCGCGCGGAACGCGGACGCTGCCGGCGAGGCTCGCGCGCCGCGCGCTCGTGAACACGTTCGGACGCCCCGGCGATGCGTTTCCGGCGCCGGAGTACGCCACGGGGAAAACGCACGCCGACTATCTGGCGGCGGTCGCCGAGGCCCGGCGGCCGTGGCGCGCCGCCGTCGAAACCGCCGTGGGGGTGTTCACGATCCGTCTCGCGGGAGAGGACGCGCCGCTGACCGTCCTGAACTTCATCAAGCTCGCGCGGTCCCGCTATTTCGACGGAGTCCGCATCCATCGGGTCGTCCCGAACTTCGTCCTTCAGGATGGCGATCCGACGGCGACCGGCAATGGAGGCCCCGGCTACGAGATCCGCGACGAGCTGAACCCGCTCGAGTACCGGCGGGGGACGGTCGGCATGGCTCTCTCGGGCCCCGACACGGGCGGGAGTCAGTGGTTCGTCACCCACTCCCCCCAGCTACACTTGAACTCGCTCTACACGATCTTCGGCCAGGTCGCCGAGGGGCAGTCGGTCGTCGAAAGGATCGGGCAGGGGGAGCGGATCGTGCGCGTGACGGTGATCGAAGCGCCTTTGTGACGCCGTGTACGCCCTTGCGCGCGCCCTCCAGTTCCTGGGCCTCGTCGTGACGGGCTTCGGGTTCTTCGTCGGCGTGTTCGGCGGAAACGTCCGCGGCGAGCTTGCCCTTCTCGGCGTCGGAGCGGCCCTTTTCTTCGGAGGGCGCCTGCTCCAGGAACGCGGAGCCGGGAAATGAGGCCCGTCGTCGTCGCCACCCGCGAGCTCCCCGAGCCCTCGCTCTCGACGCTCGAGCCGGAGTTCGAGGTCCGGATCCTCGGCTACGCGCCGGCCGAGCTCGAGCTCGCCGCGGAGATCGCCGACGCGGACGCGCTCATCACGCTCGTGTCCGATCCTGTCACGGAGACCGTGATCCGGTCCGCGCCGAAGCTCAAGGTCATCGGCCAGTACGCGGTCGGAGTGGACAACATCGACCGCGCGGCCGCGGCGGCGCGCGGAATCGTGGTGACCAACACGCCGAATGTCCTGACGGACGCGACCGCGGATCTGACGATGGCCCTGCTTCTCGCGCTCGCCCGGCGGCTCCTGGAGGGAGACAGGCTGGTTCGCGCCGGCGGGTTCTCCGGCTGGAAACCCGACCTCCTGCTCGGGTTCGACCTGAAGGGAAAGGTCCTCGGCATCGTCGGGCCGGGCCGCATCGGACGCGCGGTCGCGCGCCGGGCGCGGGCGTTCGGGATGACCGTCATCGCGTTCGGACGGTCTCCCCGGCAGGAGGGCGACCCGGACGATCCCCCGCGAGTCTCCTTCGACGAGCTGCTGCGCCGCTCCGATGTCGTGTCCCTCCACCTGCCCCTCACCGAGGAGACCCGGGGCCTCTTCGGACGTGAGACCTTTCCGAAGATGAAACCGGGATCGATCCTGCTGAACACGGCGCGCGGCGGGCTCGTGGTGGAGACGGCGCTGACCCGCGCGCTCGACGAGGGGCTTCTCGCCGGCGCGGGCCTCGACGTGTACGAGCACGAGCCGGGAGTCACCCCCGCGCTTCTCGACGACAACCGCGTCGTGCTCATGCCGCACGCCGGCAGCGCCACCGTGGAAACGCGGCGCGAGATGGCGAGGATGGTCGTCGAGGACGTGCGCCGCGTCCTCTCGGGCGAAAAGCCCCTGCACGCCGTGCCGCAGGAGAAGGCGGGCCGTGAGCGGGGAAGGGAGGAAGCGTGAAACAGAAGAGCCGGACTTCCTTCACGCGCCTGGACACGATCGCCGACGGACTGCTCCGGAGGGCGACGAAAGGGGAATCGACGCTGCTTTGGATCCAGGCGCGGTGGGGACGGATCGTTGGAGAGCCTCTCTCGCGCAAGATCCAGCCGACGTCGCTGCACGGCCGGACGCTTACGCTGTCGCTCCTCGACCCGGCGTGGAAGAAGCCCATCGAAGCGACGCTCCCGGAGCTCGAGAGGAAGCTCGCCATCGAACTGCCCGGAGTCAAGCCCCGGGTAACCCTCCGATAGCGCGGGGACCTTCTCTCTTTAGCGGAAAACAGAGCTCCGCGAAAGCGGACACCCGATGGTCAGATGGATGACCCGATGGCGAGATCTGCCGACGATGACCCGATAGGCGCGCGGGCAGCGCGCCAGATCGTCGGAGTTTCTCAGCCTCGCTCAATCATCTACGCGTAGAGTCCTCTCACCATCGTGTCGTGCGCGACGCGCGAGATTCCCAGCATGTAGGCGGCGATCCGGAAGCTGACGTTGTATTTTTCGGCCATCGTGGCGACGTCCTTGAACGACTGCACCATGATGTCCTCCAGACGCTCGTTCACTTCGCTCTCGCGCCAGAAGAATCCCGCGCGGTCCTGCACCCACTCGAAGTAGGAGACGGTCACTCCACCGGCGTTGGCCAGGATGTCCGGAACGACCAGCACGCCGTTCTTGTTCAAGATCTCGTCCGCGCGCTGCGTCGTGGGGCCGTTGGCGCCCTCGACGAGGATCTTCGCCTTGATGTTGCCGGCGTTCTTGCCGCGGATCTGGTTCTCGTTCGCGGCGGGAATGAGGATGTCGCAGTCGAGCTCGAGCAAGTCCGTATTGGAGATCTTCGTGACGCCCGTGAACCCTTCGAACGAGCGGGCCTTCTCGTAGTGCGCGATCAGGGCGGCCATGTCGAGCCCGCCCGGGGCGGTGATGCCCCCCGCGATGTCGGAAACCGCGATGACCTTCGCCCCCGCCTCGTGGCACATGCGGGCGGCGATCGACCCGACGTTGCCGAACCCCTGCACGACGATCCGGGCGCCGCTGAGGGTGAAGCCCCGAAGGGGAGCCGCCTCGCGGCAGATGAGCATCAGACCCCGGCCGGTCGCCTCGACGCGGCCCCGGGAGCCGCCGAGGGAGAGCGGCTTGCCGGTCACGACCGACGTCACGGTGTGCCGCGCGTGCATGGAGTACGTGTCCATGATCCACGCCATCGTCTGGGGATTGGTGCCCATGTCGGGGGCCGGGACGTCCTTCTCGGGGCCGAACTGGTCCATGAGCTCGGCCGTGTACCGGCGCGTGATCCGCTCGAGCTCGGTGCGTGACAGGGTTCCGGGATCGCAGATGACCCCGCCCTTCGCGCCTCCGAACGGGATGTTTACGACCGCGCACTTCCACGTCATCCAGGCCGAGAGGGCCCGAACCTCGTCGAGGGTGACGTTCTTATCGAAGCGGATGCCGCCCTTGCCCGGCCCACGGGCGATGTTGTGGAGCACTCGGTATCCGATGAACACTTCGATGCGCCCGTCGTCCATCGCGATCGGGATCGAGACCTTGGTCTCGCGCACGGGCTCCCGCAGCACCTTGTAGAGACCGGGGTCGAGTCCCAGTTTTTGTGCCGCGACGTCGAACCGGGACATCATTTCCTCGAACGGGTTCGCCGAATCCACTCCCTGAGGAGGGGAGGAACCGATCGTCGGAAACTGCGGCTCGGCGACGGCTTTTTCCATGGGGATCGCTCCTCCCGGCTCCGTTCCGGTCCATTTAGAATGGGCGGGAATTGTAACGCATCGACGCGCGGAGACGCCGCCGGCCACGATTGAAGAAACCCACGGCGGAAGAAGAGAATGTCCTCGCCGACGGCGAGATCGTGCGGCGCATTCTCGACGGCGAGGAAGAGCTTTTCGAATTGCTCGTGCGCCGCTACCAGGCGCGGGTCCTCTCCCACGTCGCCCGAATGATCGGCAGCCGCGACGACGCGATGGACCTTTCGCAGGAGATCCTCGTCAAGGTCTTTCAGGCGCTCGACCGGTACAACCCCGAATACAAGTTTTCGACGTGGCTCTTCCGCATCGCCGGGAACGCCGCCATCGACCACCTCCGCAAGCGCCGGCCACGGACGGTGCCCCTGGAGCCGGCCGACCCCCGCGGGGACGCGCGTGTGTCCTCTCCGGAGTACAAGAGCTCGGAGCTCGACCCCTATGCGCTGCTCCGGAATACGGAACGGGGGAGGGCGATCGCCCTTGCGATCCAGGGCCTGCCCGCGGAGTTCCGGGAGCTGATTGCCCTTCGCCATTTCACGGGTCTGTCGTATGAAGAGATTGCGGAGGTCAAGGCGATGCCTCTCGGGACCGTCAAGAACAAACTCTTTCGCGCCAGAGCCGTATTGAAAGAAAGGTTGGCCGGAGAACTGTCGTGACTGAATGCCTGAGACGCCTCGATCCGATTGACTGTGAAGCGCTTGCGAGCGGCGAGCCGCCCATGGTGGCCGCCGATGCTCGATCGCACGCCGCCTCCTGTCCGGCCTGCGCCGAGAAAGTACGGGCCGCCGCGGACTTCCTCCGCGAGATCGAGGCGGGGGACATGGCCCTCCCCGGACCGGGACCCGACCTCGCCACCCGCGTTGTCCGGATCCGCCCCTTTTCCCGTCGCGAGCGGCGCGACCTGCGCCTCTGGGCCGGGCCGGCCGCTCTCTCGGCGGGGGTATTCGCCGTCGGGGTGGGGATCCTGGCGGCCCCGGGGCTCTCCGCGGGCGACCAGGCGGGGG
>JALZAT010000029.1 GCA_030948185.1 Acidobacteriota bacterium | reverse complement strand
TCGCCGCCTCCGATGTCCTTGGAGAACAGGAAGAAGTCGCCGCTCGTCGGCGGGAAGCGGGCGCCCGCGACCCGGTCGGGAAAGAACGTCAACTGCCGCCGGGCTCCGCCGGGCATCCGGACCATGTGGACCTGCGCGGTGTCGGCGAAGCGGGTTCCGATGAGCATCTCCCGCCGCGTCGGGTGCCAGCTCGAGAATCCCGCCGACCGGCTCTCCGCGTACGGACGGACCGCCTCCGCGATCGCACCCGGAATTTTGGGGATTCCTTCCGCGACGAGGTTCTCGTTGGGAACGATCTCGGAAGCCTGGCCGAGTACGCCGGCCGCAGACAGAAGCCCCGCAAGGCAGATGGAAACCGCGCGCATGGCCCCTCCTCAAAGTGCTCTCGCTGAAGGATTCTACGGGGACTCGCTGGAATTGTTCATTGGGGATTCATTCCGGCCGGCATACACTGTGCCGTCATCCAAATGAGATCCGCTCTTTTCACGGGCGCCCGGCGCCTGAGGCGACTCCTGTTGCGAAGCGCGGCCTTCGCGCTCCTGCTCCTGCCCTCTTATGCGCTGCTCGCGTACGTTCTGCTGCCCGCCGCCTGGCGCCATCCGGCCTCCCGCGTCCTTCAGCCGCCCGCCGAGCGCGTCACTTTCACGCGCGAGGGGATTCCCTCCGATCCCCTGAACGTGGCGCTCGTCGGGACCCGCTCCCGGCTCATCGGCGCTCTCCGCGCCGCGGGATGGGCGCTCGCCGACCCCATCACGTTCCGGTCGGGGCTCAAGGACGCCCACAGCGTTCTCTTCGGGCGGCCCTACGCGACCGCGCCGATGAGCACGCACTACGTCTGGGGCCGGCCTCAGGACCTGGGCTTCGAGAAGACCGTGGGCGGAAGCCCGAGGCGCCGCCACCACGTTCGCTTCTGGCTCGCCGCCCCGTCGGAGAACCCCGCGGGAGCGCTCTGGATCGGCGCCGCGACCTATGACCTGCACGTTGGTGTCAGCCACTTCACGGGCGAGGTGATGCACCACATCGATCCGGACGTCGACGCCGAAAGGGCGCGGCTGCTCGACGACCTGCGGGACGCCGGATACCTCGCGGGAGTCGAGCGCGTCGAGAACTACCGACCCGCGGGGCGGGGGCAGAACGGCGGCGGGGACGAATACCACACGGATGGCGCGATGCTCATCGGGACCCTTCGTCGGATTGAGCGACCGGCCCGAATCAGACGGAGCCGGTGACCGAGCTCGCGTCCCGGAGAAAGTCGGACAGGTCGTAGGAGCCGCCGGCGAACTGGAGAGTCAGCTTTCCCCGTTCGAACACCGTCCGCTCGAGCGCCAGGTCGATCCCCGGCGGCATCCAGTCGTTCAGGTTCACGACCATGATCCGGTCCTCGGGGTAATACGTCAAAAGCCCCGCCGGCGCCTTCTGCGCGAGGTAGCTCAAGAGCTGGTCCGGGATCGGGATGAACGACAGTGCCTGGACCTTGTCGAGCGAAAAGGCGAGGAATCCATCCTTCAACCGCAGCTGCGAGAGGGTCGCCTTCGCGGACAGCGCCACGCCGAAGCGGTGGACGACGGCTGTCGCGGCGAGCTCCCCCGGGGTCACGGCGATCCGCAGGTCCTTCAGGTCCGGAATGCGATCCACGAGCTGCCGGACCAGAGCGTTCAAGGTCCGTTCATCGAAGACCAGAGAGAGTCCGCTCCAGCGAACCCGGTGTCCGGATTCGATGGGAGGCGGAGGGAAAACCTCCGCCGCCGCTTCTTGTTCCATGTCGGTACATTGTAACGCCGGAAGAGCCGAAAAAATTCGGTACGTTCAAATCACATACCCCACCGCGAACCCCACCTGCGCGGCCATCATGAGGAGGTACATCTGCGTCCAGGCAGGATGGTTCTCCGTCCTCGCGAGCTCGTCGGGGTCGCGAACGAGGAGTAGCGCCGCATAGACTCCCCAGGCGGCGAGGGCGAAACCGATTGCCGTCAGGAACGTGCGATTCCCCGTCAGAAGGGGCGCCCCGCCGGAGAGCGGGAGCCAGGCGAGGAGCGGGATCAGCAGCCAGGGAACCACGAAGAATGGGGCGATCATCCACGCCGCGCGGCGCACTCCGAATCGAATCGGCAGGGTCACGCACCCGTGGGCGCGATCGCCTTCCATGTCGGAGAAGTCCTTCGTCGACATCGCCCCGAGCAGAAAGAGCGCGAAGATCCCGCCGATCGCCCAGGCTTCGAGGGCGGCCACGCTCGCGACGAACGCCCAACCCGCCACCTTCAGCAGCCCGCCGCGCGGAATCGCGATGGTGACGTTGGCCGCGAGCCAGTGCCGCTTCGTCCGCCCGAACGCCGGGAACGAATACACGAGCGTCGCGAGGGCGCCGACGAGGTAGATGAAGAATGCGGCGTGAAGCGCCACGGGCGCGGAGAGCCGGTCGGACAGACGGCTGTAGGGGAACGGCACGACGAGCCACGTGGGAAGGATCGCCAGCGTGTAGAGAAGCACGGCCGTCTGCCACGCCCGGCGGATCGAGACCTCGCCCGTCACGAGCGGTCGTCCCGGCTTGTTCTTCCGGTCGATCTCGAGATCCGCGATCTGGTTCACGATGTTCGAGGCCGCGTTCATCGCCGAGGCGCACAGCGAGCCGATCGCGACGGTCACGACGACCGCCCACGTGACGCGGCGCGCGGGATCGGGGTTGTGCGCCGAGCCGAACGCGCACACGGCTCCCGACACGATGCCGAGGAGCGGCGGCAGCAGCGTGAATGGCCGGGCCAGGCGGAAGTAGCGCTTCAACGAGGAGTTCTCAGTTTTCAGTTCTCGAACGGGACATAGAGTCCCCCCTTGGCGAGCGAGACCGCGATCTCGGCGGCGACGGCGGCCCCGACGAGGGTGTTCAACGCGTTCGAAAAATCGTGGTCGACGCGGAAGCCGCGGCGCCCGCCGAGATCCGCCAGCGCGCTCTCGGCGAGCGAGCCCGCGACGCCGGCGACGCCGATCGCGGGCACGAGGGCAGCCGGAAGGATCCCGATAACCCAGGCGAGCGCGCCCACGAGGAGGGCGCCGGCCGCGCCCGCCGCCGTTCCCTGCCAGGAGACCGCGCCCCGCGTCCCGGACGGGACAGGCGCGAGCGAGAAGAGCGAGACGGGAGGCCGCCCCGCGAGCGATCCGACTTCCGTCCCGAGCGTGTCCGCGAGCGCGGCCGCGAAGGAGCCCGCGACCGCGGCGAACACGGCGACCGGAAGGGGTTGACGGCTCCCGGCGGCCACCAGGAGAACGAGCGCGGCCACCCCGCAATTGGCGATCGCGTGCCGCGCACCGCGCCGGCCGCTTTCCTCCTGGGCAACTCCGCGCGCGAGCTTGGCGCGGTAGCCGAGCCGGGTCGCCGCGGTGCCCGTGAGAAAAAAGAACCAGAGGAGCGCGTAGGCGGGCCAGCCTCCGAAGGCGAGGATCATCGTTCCCAGAACGAGCCCGGCCGCGGACCCGGAGGGAGCGACGAGGCGCAGGAGGCCGACCGCGAGGGCGACGGCGGCGTTCACCCCGACGGCCGCGAGGAAGCGCGAGGTCGGAAAGGACCCTCCCGCCGGCACGGACGCTCCCGCCGCGGCGAGCGCCCCCCAGAGAACGAGCGCGCCGGCGAGCGGCGCGACGAGGTTGTCCTCGATGCCGGTCCGGAGCGACTCGGCGGCGGCGAACGCCGCGGCGGCCCCGAGCACGGCCGCCACGGAACCCGTGCCGCCCGACGCGCCCGCGGGCGACAGGAAGACGAACAGCCCGATGCCGGCCGCCGCCGAAACGGCGACGTTCGCGAGAAAGCCCGACCACGTCTTCTGCGGATTCCACGGCAGGGCGGGACCTCCGATGCCGCGTCCCGCGATCGCCGCAGCGGGGTCGCCGAGCGCGAGCATCCCCCAGATCGCGCCGGCGATCGCGAGGTGGTGGCGGAAAAGCAGGACGAGCAGCAGCACGGCCGCCGCGTACGAGACGATCCCCCGATCGCGCGCCGCGCCGGGGTCCCGGTAGATGCCGCGTCCGATTCGAGGCATCGCGAAGAGGTTGAACGCCAGGGCGGCGGCCGCGAGCACCGCCGCTGCCTTCCATGACAGGACTTTCAACGCGAGCGCGAAGAGGCCCATCCCCGCGTGGACGGCTTTTCGCTTCGCCTCCCCTGATGCCAGTCAGGCCTCCGGCCGCGCGCGGAGGAGGAGGTAGTCGGCGAGAGCTTCCTTCCAGGTCCGAACGGGAAGTCCCGTCTTCTTTTCGAAACGTGTCGTGTCGAGCGCCGAATAGGCGGGCCGCTTCGCGGGCCGGCCGAGAGAGGCGGAGTCGACCGCCACCACGCGCGTCTCGGTGCGCCCCGCGAGATCGACGATCGCCTGCGCGAACTCGAACCAGCTTGCCTCTCCGCGATTGGCGAAGTGGTAGACGCCCGACGCACCGCACTGGAGCAGGGCGACGGTCGCTTCGGCGAGGTCCGGCGTGGCGGTCGGGCGCCCCCTCTGGTCGCTCACGACGCGGAGCTCCCGATCGCCTCGCTCCGCCTTCTGGAGGATAGCCTCGACGAAGTTCCGACCCCCGCGGCCGAAAAGCCACGAGCTCCGCACGACGAGCGCGCCCGGCGCCGCCAGCGCCGCCTCCTCGCCCTCTCTCTTCGTCCGGCCGTACTCCGAAAGCGGGTTTGTCGGATCCTCCTCGACGTACGGGGCGCCCTTCTCTCCGTCGAACACGAAATCCGTCGAGATCTGAACGAGCGTCGCGCCCCTCTCACTGCACTCGATCGCGAGGTTCGCCACCGCCCGGGCATTGACGGCCCGGGCGAGGGGGTTCGACTCGCTGTCGTCCACCTTCGTGAATGCCGCGCAGTTGAGGACGACGTCCGGCTGCACTTCACGAAAAGCCCGAGAGACGGCCGCCGCGTCCGTCACGTCGAGATCGGCCCGCGTCCTCGGGAACACGCGGTAGCCGGTGCGCGCGAGCGGAGCGAGCAGGTCGGTGGCGAGCATGCCCGCCGCGCCCGTCAACAGCACACG
The DNA here is from genome assembly GCA_030948185.1 of Acidobacteriota bacterium. Taxonomy (GTDB): domain Bacteria; phylum Acidobacteriota; class Thermoanaerobaculia; order UBA5066; family Gp7-AA6; genus JALYUA01. The sequence continues at coordinate 50,926 of JALZAT010000029.1, read as the reverse complement.
GCGGGGAGTGTCCAGGGCGGGCTGGCGCGCGGGCAGCGCCTCGGAGACCGGCGCGGCGGCGGGCGCGGAGCTCATCTCTCCTCTACCCGCTACCCGCGCGTGGCGGGCTCTTTCGCCGTCGCGGACGAAGTCGCCAGCCGGTGCTCGTACTGCGAGCGGTAGTACTCGCGGTACGCCGCGTCCTTCTCCTTGACGGGCCTCCACCAGTCCTCCCGCTCCCGGAACCACGCGACTGTCTCGGACAGTCCGCGCGCAAAGGGCGTCGACGCGCGGAACCCGAGTGCCGCGAGCTTCGACGCGTCCAGAGAATAGCGGCGGTCGTGGCCGGGACGGTCGTTGACGAAACGAATCAGGGTTTCGGGCTTGCCGAGCTCGCGCAGGACCTGCCGCGTGATGTCGATGTTCTGCGACTCGTTGCCGCCGGCGACGTTGTAGACCTCGCCGGGACGGCCGGCGTCCAGGAGGAAGTCGATTGCGGCGGCATGGTCGCGGACGTACAGCCAGTCCCGCACGTTCCGCCCGTCGCCGTAGAGGGGCAGCGGCTGGTCGTCGATCGCGTTCGTCACGAAGAGCGGAATCAGCTTTTCGGGGTACTGAAACGGGCCGTAGTTGTTCGACGCCCGCGTGATGACGACGGGCAGGCCGTACGAGGCGAAGTACGAGTACGCGAGGCGGTCGCCCCCCGCCTTCGACGCCGCGTAGGGGTTCCGCGGGTTCAAGGCCGACTCCTCGGTGAAGGAACCCTCGGCGATCGAGCCGTAGACCTCGTCCGTCGAGATCTGGATGAATCGGCGGACGCCGCGCCGTTTCGCCTCTTCGAGGAGCACGAAGACGCCCTTGACGTCCGTTTCGATAAAGGAGGCGTCCCCGAGGAGCGAGCGGTCCACGTGGGTCTCGGCGGCGAAGTTGACGACGTCGGTGCACCCCTCCATCGCGACGCGGACGACGTCGGGGTCCGCGATGTCGCCCCGGATGAACTGGTAACTGGGAAGGCGCTCCACGTCCGCGAGGTTCGCCGGGTTCGCCGCGTACGTCATCTTGTCGAGGTTGACGACGGTGACGCCCGACCCGCGGGCGGAAAGGATGTGGTGGACGAAGTTCGAGCCGATGAACCCCGAGCCGCCGGTGACGAGGACCTTCATGGCGTTCCGAGCGTCTTCATACGATGCCGATCTCCGAGTTGTCCCCGACCAGGAACCGGTGCACGCGCGGCCGCTCCGCGCCCGGATGGATCCGCACGTTGGTGCCGATCAAGGAATCCGCGATCCGCACAGGAATCCGCTCGAGCCGCGAGCCCTGAAGAACGATCGAGTTCTCGATCTCGCACCGCTCGATGACGCAGTTCGGTCCGATCGCCGTGTAGGGACCGACGAAGGCGTCGCGAATCTCCGCGCCGGGTCCGATGATCGCCGGTCCGCGGACGACGCTTCGCACGAGCTTCGCGCCCTTCTCAACGACGACCTTCCCCTCCACGCGGCATCCGGAGTCGAGCCCTTCGAGTCCGCTGGCCGTGAACGTGTCGAGCATGATCCGGTTCGCCTCGAGCATGTCCTCGATCTTGCCCGTGTCCTTCCACCAGCCGGATACGACGTGCGGGTGGACGCTCTTGCCGTGGTCGATGAGCCACTGGATCGCGTCGGTGATCTCGAGCTCGTGCCGGGCGCTCGGCCGGATCGCGTTGACCGCCTCCCAGATGGAGTCGTCGAACATGTACACGCCCACGAGCGCGAGGTCCGACTTGGGCGACGGCGGCTTCTCCGTCAGACGAAAGACGCGGTCCCCGTCGAGCTCCGCGACGCCGAACTGCTCCGGGTTGGAAACCCTCGCGAGAAGGATCTGGGAGTTGCACCCGATCCGGCGGTACTCGTCGACGAGGCCGGAGATCCCGTCTGCGATCAGGTTGTCCCCGAGGTACATGACGAACGGCTCGCCGCGGAGAAACGACTCCGAGATCAGAACGGCGTGCGCGAGCCCGCGCGGGGCGTCCTGCTCGATGTAGGTGAAGCGCGCTCCGAACCGGGACCCGTCGCCGAGAGCCGCCTGGATCTCCTCCCGCGTGTCGCCGACGACCACTCCGATCTCCCGGATTCCGGCGGCGACGATCGCCTCGACCCCGTAGAAGAGCACCGGCTTGTTGGCGACGGGAACGAGCTGCTTGGCGCGCGTGTAGGTCAGGGGGCGCAGGCGGGTGCCCTTGCCGCCGGAGAGAATCAGGCCCTTCATTTACGGAGGATCATAACGGGTCGGGACGCCGCTCCTCCCACTCATTGCCCGAACAGCCGGTCCACGCTCTGGTGCATGTCGAGCAGCGTTCCGATGTCCTTCAGGTTGATCACGAAGCGGATGTCGCGGCGGGCCGTCGGCGGAAGGCGCAGCTGCCGCACCTCGAGGAAGATGGAAAAACAGGAGGCTCGAAACGTCAACAGCGAGCGGTCCTCGAGCAGCAGCTTCTGCCGCGCGTCGTAGTTCAACTGCGTGTCGATCCGGAACGCCTTCGAGATGTCCACGCCCGCGGCCAGGCGGAACTGGTCGGAGTCGGGAGAAGGGCTGCCCGCCGGCAGCGGCGCGGTGAGCACCGGTCGGCTGGCGAACCAGGTCGCGTTCAGGAAGCTCGTCTTCCACGTATAGGCGGCGGAGAGCGACGTCCCGGTTACCTGCGACGCCGTGCTGTCGTAGGACAGCCGTCCGTCCAGGTGAAACGACGGACCGGGCGCCACGCGCAGCGTCGCCTCCACGGGTCCCGTCTTCGAGACGATCGGCTGCGAAAAGGTCGCGGAGTTTCCGAGGAGGTTCTGAGGGAGCGTGAAGTAGCGCGTCTGCGCAATCTCCAGGGACGCGATCTCCGCCGCGGCTCCCTTCTTCGGATCCGACGAGCGCGCGAGCAGCCGGTTGACGATCGCGTAGCGGATCTGGTTCGTGCCGAGCGCGAGATCGACTTCGTCGTATTCGGGGATCCGCTCCGGCGTGGAGACCTTCGAGACCCAGCTGTAGTCGATGCGGGGCTCGATGACGTGCTTGAACTTGCCGTACGGCCCGATCTCCGCGTCGAAGATCCGCGAGAACGAGGGGCCCACGATCGAGACACCGGCCTCGCCGTACTTGCGCGCCAACGTCTCTCCGACGAAACGAGTCTGCGCCGAATCGGTCGAGTCCGTGTACTCCGTGAACCGGCCGCCGGCGCGCGCCGTCACGGAAAGCCACGGGATCCGTTTCCAGGGAAGCGACAATGTCGGGTGGACGTCGGCGCGTGCGTAGTCGCCGCGCGGCAGATTGGGGCCGCGGTTGATGTACAGCCAGGACGCGGAGGACTCGAGCGCGAAGAAGAGCGGCGACTCGCCGATCCGCGACGTCCGGCGCGAGAACTCGAGGCTCGGGAGACGCTCCTGCGTCACCGTGGTTCCGAAGAACGTCTCACTCCGCTCGAAACGAAGGTTGACCGAATTGTCGCCAAAATTCTTCGTCAGGAACGCGCGGGAAAGGATCTGCCGCGCGGAGGAGAGGGCGAACGACCGCTCGAAGTCCTGGAGGTATTCCTGGTCCGAGTAATCGCGAATGGCGACGACGCCGCGGAACCCCCAGGGCAGGTCGTCGGCCACGTGATCGAGCCGCACCTTCCAGCGATCCCTGGTCTTCACGGTGTAGACGCCCGCCGTCCCATTGGGAAGGGTGCACGCCGTTCCCCCGGTAATTGGACCTTCGGAGAGAGGGGCGCACACGGTCGCGTCCGTGTCGTGGACCGCGTAGGCCTGGAAGACTCCGGCCGACTCCGTCGTCGGAGTCCAGCGGAACTCCTCTCCGGCACCGATGGTTCCCTTCGAGTACAGATCGACGCTGGACGTCAGATCCGTCGACCGGCCCGATACCCAGTAGTGCGTGAGGCCGAGGTAGGCGCCGCGGCCTGAGCTGTATCCAATGCCCGGGACGAGAAGGCCGGAGGCCCGGTCCTCCTTCGTGGGCCAGATCAGATACGGCGTGTACAGGAGGGGAACGGAGCGGGCGTAAAACGACACGTTCTTCATGCGTGCGTAGTCGTCGAGCGTGATCACGCCCTCGGAGAGGTGGAAGGACCAGTCGGGTTTCGGGACGTCGCATGCGGTGAAAATCCCGTCCGTGACCCGATAGGTGGCATCGCCGATCTTCTCGATCGACTTCGCGATCACGTGGTACGTGGGAGCGAGATCCGCGGTGGCATTCTCGAGCTTTCCCGTCTTCGCCTCGATCTGGAAGGTACCCCTGTCCCCGGACATCCGTGTGGGGCCCTGGTCGATGACGACGTGGCCGACGAGTGTTGCGGTCTTCGTCGGAAAGTCGTATCGCGCCGAGTCAGCCGTGATTCGAACGTCCTGGTACTCGATCAAGACTTCGTCGGAGCCTTCCCAGGACACGTCCTTCTCGTACCGCACAGGTTTCTTCGTGTACAGCCGGACTTCTCCGCCCGCGGTCGGAGGACGGAAGCGGATCTGGAAATTGGGCTTGGCCTTCAACTGACCCTCGAAGGGATCCGAACTTCCGAACGGATTCTGCGCCTGCGAGGGAAAGGCGAAGAGGAGGAGTGCGCCGGCCGCCGAAGCGAGGCGCGCGGCGGCGCGCACCGGAAAACGGCTCACACGGCGATCGATCGGACTTCCGGCGCGACGCGGAACGCGGCTTCGGTCCGCTCGCGCACCTCGCCCTCCGTGGTTCCGGGAGCGAGCTCGACCAACACGAGCTCGCCGCGCTCGCGATCCACGTCGAAAACGCAGAGATCCGTGATGATCCTCTGCACGCACTTGAGCCCCGTGAGCGGGAGCGTGCAGCGGCGAAGGATCTTCGCCGCGCCGGAGCGCGCGTTGTGCTCCATCGTCACGACGAGCCGGCGGGCGCCGGCGACGAGGTCCATCGCGCCGCCCATTCCCTTCACCATCTTTCCCGGGATCATGTAGTTGGCGATCGAACCCTCCTGGTCGACCTGCATCGCGCCCAGGATCGAAAGGTCGATGTGTCCGCCCCGGATCATCGCGAAGGAGTCCGCCGAAGAAAAGTACGAAGCTCCCGGGCGGATCGTCACGGTTTCCTTGCCGGCGTTGATGAGATCCGGATCGACCTCCGCCTCCGTCGGGTAGGGGCCGAGGCCGAGAATTCCGTTCTCCGACTGGAGGATCACTTCCATCCCGGGCGGGATGTGGTTCGCGACGAGGGTGGGCATGCCGATGCCCAGGTTGACCGTATAGCCGTCCCGAAGCTCCTGGACGGCGCGCCGGATGATTCCTTCGCGGTCGAGCACGGGACTACTTTCTCACCGTCCGCCGCTCGATCCGCTTCTCCCGCGGCGCCACCACGACCCGGTTCACGAAGACACCCGGCGTGTGGATGCTCTCCGGGTCGAGCTCGCCCGGCTCGACGAGCTCCTCGACTTCCGCGACCGAGATCCGGCCCGCGGTGGCGGCCATCGGATTGAAGTTGCGCGCAGCCTTCCGGTAGACGAGGTTTCCGAGGCGGTCGCCCTTCCACGCCGCGACGAGCGAGAAGTCCCCGACGATCCCGCGCTCCAGGACGTACTCGCGGCCGTCGAAATCCTTCGTCTCCTTGCCCTTGGCCGCGAGGGTGCCGACCCCCGTCGGCGTGTAGAAGCCCGGTATCCCCGCGCCACCCGCGCGCATCCGCTCGGCGAGCGTGCCCTGGGGAACGAGCTCGACATCGAGCTCCCCGGAGAGGAACTGCCGCTCGAACTCGCCGTTCTCGCCGACGTAGGAAGAGACCATCTTGCGGATCTGCCTGGTGCGCAGAAGAAGTCCGAGCCCCCAGTCGTCCACCCCGCAGTTGTTCGAGACCGCGGTCAGGTTCTTGACGCCCCGGCGGACGAGCGCGGCGATCAGGTTCTCGGGAATCCCGCAGAGGCCGAATCCTCCGACGACGAGGGTCGCGCCGTCCGGCACGTCTGCGACGGCCGCGTCCGCATCGGAGACCACCTTGTCGATCACCGGATGGATTCTAGCCGCGAGGGATACCCGCCGCAGCTTCGGCGACCGCCAGGAACTCGACTGCATCGAGATCCGGCGACGCGCCGGGGTAGGCGCGCAGGCGCGCGAGCCGCGCTCCCCCCTCGGGAGACGGGGCACAACGGACCGCGTCGATCGCGCGAACCGAGAATCCGCACGCGTCGAAGAGATCCACGAACGTCCGACGGGTGAAGAAGCGGACGTGCGTGCCCGACAGGATCGAGTAGGGGACGTAGTCGAACCGTCCCTCGAGAAGGTCCGCGATGACGGACCAGTGCCCCACGTTCGGGACCGAGGCGATCAGGACGCCGCGCGGCGCCAGCCACGGTCGGACCCTCTGCAGCGCGGCAGCCGGATTCTCGAGGTGCTCGAGCACGTCGCCGAAGAGGATCGCGTCGAAGGCGCCCGGAAACTCCTCGTCGACCCCGTCGACCGCCTCGAGCGGCGCGGCGAGAACGCGGTCGTAGACGAGGGCAGCCGCGGCGGCGTCGCCCGGATCGGGCTCGATGCCGACGATCTTCGTGATTCCGGAGCCGCGGAGGGCGAGCGCCGTCGCGCCGTTGGAGCAGCCGACGTCCAGCACGGACCGCGCCCCGGGGGGGATCTTTTGGGCGAGGTCGCCCCGTGCCTGGGCGTCCATGCGCCCGTAGCGGTGCAGGTACGCCCCGCGGTCGACGACGACCCTCCGTCCCTTCGAGCCCGCTTCGAAGACGGCTTCGTCGAGTGGCAGCGACGGCGGGAGGTCGCGCAGGGCTTCGCGCCGGGCCGCGAAGACGGAGGAGCGCACGCCCCCTCCGATCTCTCCCGTCCGGATCCCTCCTCCCGCGTCCGCAGAGGCAGCGACGGCAGCCGCCGCTTCGTCGAGGAGCGCCGGCGTCTGATAGAGAAAGGGAGGGTCGCAGCGGGTGGCGCCGCTTTCCGGCTCGTTGGTCACGGGCACGGCGAAGTCGCAGTCCGCGGCACCGACCGCGGCGAGAAGACGCCGGGCGGCGATCGCGGGCAGGTAGGCCTCGGGGTCCGCCTGCACCAGGACGACGGAGCTGTCTCCCGCGAGATCGGCCACCACAGGGCGCGAGCCCCGTCGTTCCGTGAATCGCTTCGCGGGCAGCGACCGCGCATAGCGCCGCGCGAGACGCCACGCCCACGCCGACTCCGCCTGGAACCTGGGTGCTCCTCCGAGCAGAACGTCGAAGGTGGTGGTGTTGATCAAGCGGTTAGCGGTGTCCCGCGCAAAGCGCGGAAAGACGCCGCGTCCCTCTTCGAGCGCACGCTCCCCACGCGCGGTCGAATAGGCTTGGAGATCTGCCTCGTGGCCGAACGGTCGATAACAGGGACGGAAGACTCGGGCAAGTTCCTACTCGACCTCGATCAGCATCGCCGTCGCTTCGCCGCCGCCGATGCAGATGGCGGCCATCCCCCGCTTCTTCCCCTCGCGCCTGAGCGCGTGCACGAGCGTCGTCAGCAACCGCGCTCCCGACGCTCCGATCGGGTGTCCGATCGCGACGGCTCCCCCGCGGATGTTCACCTTGTTCGGGTCGAGGTCGAGCTCCCGGATCGCCGCCATCGTGACGGCGGCGAACGCCTCGTTGATCTCGAACAAATCGACGTCGGAAATTCCCAGCCCCGTCTTCTTGAGCAGCTTTCGAATCGCGCCGATCGGCGCCGTCGTGAACCACTCCGGCTCCTGCGCGACGCCCGCCCACCCGACGATCCGCGCGAGGGGCTTTGCGCCGAGCTCGCGGGCCTTCTCTTCGGAAGAGAGGACGAGCGCCGCCGCCCCGTCGTTGATCTTCGACGAATTCGCCGCAGTGACGCTTCCGCCCTCCTTCTGAAACGCGGGCTTCAACGAGCCCATCTTGTCGAGGGGGGCGGCGAACGGCTCCTCATCCGCGTCGATGACCGCGGGCGGACCCTTCTTCGCGGGCACCTCGACGGCGATGATCTCGTCCTTGAACAGGCCCCGCTTTGTCGCGTCCTGCGCGCGCTGGTACGACTGGAGGCTGAAGGCGTCCTGCTCCTCCCGCGTGAACGAGTACTTCGCGACGCACATTTCGGCGCAGTTGCCCATGTGGACGTCGCGGTAGGGATCCCAGAGTCCGTCCTTGATCATCGAGTCCACGAGCGTTCCGTTGCCCATGCGGTAACCCGTCCGGGCCCGTTCGAGGAGGTACGGCGAGTTCGACATGGACTCCATTCCGCCCGCGATGGCGACCTCGTATTCGTCCGCGATGATGGCGTTTCCGACGTCCATGGCGGCGCGCATCCCGGACCCGCAGACTTTGTGGACGGTCACGCACGGGACGGAGTCGGGAATCCCCGCGCCGAGCGACGCCTGCCGCGCCGGCGCCTGCCCCTGGCCCGCCTGGAGGACGTTGCCGAGCACCACGGCCTCGATCCGGGCGGGGTCGACGCCCGCCTGCGCGAGCGCTCCCCGAATGGCCGCGGATCCCAGGGCGTGCGCCGGCAGGGACGAAAGCTTTCCGAGAAACGAGCCGACCGGCGTCCGGGCGGCCCCGAGAATGACGACATTCTTCATGCTCGCGATTCTAACCGGCGCAATCGCGGAGGATTCCGACGGCGCTCCGGGCCTGTAAACTCTTTCTCGTCATGCGCATGCTTGCGATCGACTTCGGGGAAAGCCGCATCGGGCTCGCCACCTCCGACGCGGAGGGGCGGCTCGCCACGCCCCGCGAGACGATTCCCCGCAAGGGGGACGAGAACGCCCTCGCGACGATCCTGGCCTTCTGTGAGCGCGAGGAGATCGAGGCGGTCCTGTTCGGGATTCCCCGCTCCCCCGAGGGGCTGGAGAGCCCGTACGCGGCGCGGATCCGCTCGTTCGCCCGGAAGCTCGCAACCAGGACCGTCCTCCCGATCCGGTTCCACGAGGAGACCCTGACCTCCAACGAAGCCGCGCGGCGGCTCCCGCCCGGCTCGCCCCGGGAGGCCCTCGACCGGGCGGCCGCGGCCGTGCTCCTCGAGGACTATCTCGCGCACACGGGGGGCCGGTGAGCGCTCCACGAAGGGTCATTCGGCTCCTGCTTCTCGCCCTTCTCCTCGCGGTCCTCGTGGGCATCTACGTCTTCTACCGGCTGGAGCACCCGGCGAGACCGGGCGGGCCGCCGCGGTCGACGACGATCGTGTTCACGCCGGGAACTTCGACGGCAAAGATCTTCGCGACCCTGGAGAAGGCCGGGGTCGTCAAGGACGCTCGCCTCGCGGAGATCTACTACCGCGTCTACCGGGCGGGAACGCCCCTGCAGGCCGGCGAGTACCAGTTCGACCGCCCCATGCCCATCGACGAGGTCATCAACCGCATGTCGCACGGCGACGTCATCAAGTATCCGATCGTCGTCCCCGAGGGCCTGACCGCGGACGAGACCTTTCAGCTCTTCTGGAGCCGCGGAATCGGGGGTCCCGAGGGCTTTCGGAGCGCCCTGGGCGAGACGGAGCTCCTTCCCGGACTGACGAGCGGAGTCAACGACCTCGAGGGATTCCTCTTTCCGAACACCTACGTCGTCACGCGATCGACGTCCGCGCGGCAGATCGTGGACCGCATGGTGGGCGAGTTCCGCAAGAGCTTCACTCCCGAGCTGCGCGACAAGGCGAAGGCGCTCGGATTCACGCCGCGCCAGGCGGTGATCCTCGCCTCGATCATCGAGAAGGAGAGCGGAGTGAAGTCCGAGGGCCCGCTCATCGCCGCGGTATACCTGAACCGGTTGAAGAAAGGGATGAGGCTCCAGGCCGATCCCACCGTGATGTACGCGTTGAAGAAGGATGGGCGCTGGACGGGCCTTCTCCACCGCTCCGACTACGCGTACGACTCGCCCTACAACACCTACATCGTCGACGGACTCCCGCCGGGCCCGATTTGCAATCCCGGGCTCGCGGCTCTCAAGTCCGCGGTCTCGCCCGCGAACGCGGACTACCTCTACTTCGTGGCGAACACGACCGGCGGGCACACGTTCACGCGGACGTTCGAGGAACACCTGCAGGCGATCTCGACGGCGCGCCGGCTGCGCGCGCAGGCGGGCGAGGCCGCCGAAGAATCGCCGCCGCCGCAACCCGCTCCGACGCCCGCGGCGCCGCCGCCCGGCAATTAGGGAACGTCGGCCGGGCGTCGCCCGGCCTCTCACCCATCCTCTTCCCCGCGCCCGGGGGAGAGGAGTAAGCCTCGCTCTTCCATCCGCTCGCCGCGTTAGGAGTCTCCCGACCGAAGGGAGGGAGGAGCCTGACGCGGCGGGAGCCGGAGCGGAGCGCCAGCGCAGCGTAGGCGACGTGCTTGACCCCCGGCGCGGCGTCCCCCACAATCTTTTTCATTCCTTCGACCTCGCGCACCCCTGATCGACCGTTGGCGCGCCGCGGGCGGCCATGACGGAGTCTCTTCCCCGCCGGTTCGGGCCGTATCTCCTGACCGCAGACCTCGGCGAGGACGCGCTCGGGCGCGTGTACCGGGCCATCCGCCTGTCGGGAGAAAAGACGTTCGTCCGCTTGCGCATCCTCGAGGGGCCGGAGATCTCCGAAGACCCGATCCTCGACGCAATCGAGGAGAACGGCGAAATCCACGCGTTTCTGAAGAACCCCGCGATCGCCCGCGGTGTGCAGCTCGACGCGGTGGAGGGAGTCCCGTTCCTCGCGTGGAACGAGGAGAACGGCCGAACTCTCGATTCCCTCCTCGAGCGGTCCCGAAACGCGGCACAGCCGGTCCCGTACGAACACGCGCTTCTCATCGCCGAGAAGATCGCGACGGCGCTCGACCACGCGTACAACACGACGGTCGACGGAGAGCGGACTCTTCACGGCCTCGTGTGTCCGGGTTTCGTCTCCATCACCGACGACGGAGAGACGCGTCTGACCGGTTTCGGCCTCGCGACGGGTTTCTTTCCGTCCTTTTCCCGGCCGCGGTTCGCGCAGGAGATCGCTCCCTTTCTCGCGCCGGAGGAGCGGTCATCGGACCGCATCGCGAGGAACTCGGACGTCTATTCCGTGGGGGCCATCCTCTTTGCGCTGCTGATGGGTCGCCCCCCGAACACCGCCGACCCTCTTCTCGATCTGCGGACGGTCCGGACCGAGGGAATCGGAGTCGTTCCCCAGGTTGCGGCTCTCCTGCGGATGTGCCTGGGCCCGGAGGCGGATCGGTACCAGTCCACCGGTGACCTCCGGCGAGAGCTCGGGAAGCTCCTCTTCTCCGGTCCCTACGCGCCGTCGACCTTCAACCTCGCCTTCTTCTTGAACGGGCTCTTCGCCGCCGACATCGAGGCGGAGACCAACGCCCGGCTCACGGAGGCGGCGCTCGAAGAGGCGCACCGGGGAGATCCGGGCAGGACCGCTCCCCCCCCGGCACCGCCGGTTCCCCCGGCATCCCCGTCAGCGCCCGGGCGGGCCGCCGCGTCGGGCGCTCCGCCGCCGGTTCGCGGCACGGGGATCTCCGTCGCGCCGATCGCCACCTCCCGCGACAGGACTCCGGCGCTCGGCACCGGCGGGGGGGAAACTCTTCCTGCCTTCGGAATGCCTCCACGGGAGAGCCGGCGGCCTCCCTCCGACCCGCCGGCGCCGCCGCCCAGGAGCCGCGCGCCTCTCTACACCGGGGGAACGCTGCTCGTGCTCGCCGCGGTGGCGGGCGGGATCTTCCTGCTCCTGCGGCGCTCGCCCCCGCCCGCGCCGGCTCCCGTCCCCACGGCGATTCCGGCCAGCCCCACACCTGCGCCGCCTCCCACGCCGGCCGCGCCGACGTCGGCGATGAATGAAGCGCAGTTCAAGGAAGAGGTTTCGCGCCGCCTCGCGCAGGAGGTCAAGAAGATGGAGACGGAGATGCGGCGCGTGACGCCCGCCGACGCCGGTCCGAGGCGAAGTCCGCCGGCCGGTGTGGGGAGCCCCTCGAGCGCGCCCGCGGAGAACGTGGCGGCTCCGGCGCCGACCGTTCCCGCGCCTGCCGCCGAGGCGCCCACGCCGGTTCGCGCGCCCGCCGCTCTTCCTACCGAGCCTGCGTCCGCTCCCCGCGAGGTCTTCCCGACACCGGAGGTCGAAATCGCGCCGAAGATCCTCCGGGTCATCAAGCCCGTCTATCCGCCGATGGCGCTCCGTGCCCGGATGGGCGGAACCGTCCTTCTCCGGGTTCTCGTCGGCGAGAACGGAGCCGCGCTCGACGTGCAGGTGATCTCGGGCGCGCCTGGAGGATTGACGGAAAGCGCGGTCGCCGCCGTTCGAAAGTGGCGGTTCACGCCGGGCCAGCGCGGCGGCTCGCCCGTCAAGGCGTGGACGACGGTCCCGATCCCCTTCGAGCCCTAGGAGAAGGTGAGAGGAGAGAGGGCAGAGGAGAGAGGGCAGAGGACAGAGGAGAGAGAGACCGACCTCTCACCTCTCACCTCTCACCTCTCACCTATCTCTGGCGTAGTTGATCGTCTTCACCTTCGGGAAGAGGGTCCGGAGGAAGTCCTCCATCACCTTGTCTTCCAGCCACGTGACCTCGACTCCGTCGATGAAGTACGTCGGCGTCGAGTTGACGCCGAGCCGGTACCCCTCTTCGATCTCCTTGCGGATCCGTCCGAAGCTCGCATCCCGCAGGTAGCAGGAGAGGAAGTCCGACGACTTGACGCCGTCGGCTTCGGCGGTCGTGAGGGCGAGCTCGTCGATCCCGGAGAGGGTCATGCTCTCCTGGCGCGCGTAAACGGCTTCCTTGAACTTGAACGTCGGCTCGGCGCCGACCGACTGGAACAGGCAGTCGGCAGCCGAGGCCGCTTTCATCGCCCACACGTGTCCGAACCAGAGCGGAAAGAACTTGTAGTGGCGGCGGACGTTGACGATGCCGGCGTTTGCTTCGAGCAGCCTGTCCATCTGCAGGCCGCGCATCTTGCAATACCCGCACTCCATGTCGGCGAACTCGACGACCGTCACCGGCGCGTCCGGACGGCCCGTCGCACGATTGACCGAGAGCTCGATGCGCCGGCGGCGCTCCTCCCTCGGATCGACGCGGAAATTCCACAGCGGCCCCTGAAGGTACGTCTTCCCGTCGGGCGCGACGTACCCGGGCATCCGCACGGGGCCGTAGCCGGTCTCGAGCGAGACCGCGACGCCCTTCCACGAGGAGCCCACGTCGTGAGTCGGATCGAGCTGTGCGCGGATGTTGGTTCGAAAGATCGAGCCGAACTTTTCCTCGACCCATCCGAGATCGCCCGGAGAGCGAATGTTGCGGCCAGACGGAGCCGTCATCGAGTCGCCGGCGAAGAACCACCGCCCATCGTCCGACACGAAATACACGCGGTCGAGGTTCAACTTTTCGTAGCGTCCCTTGCGGTGGATCTTCCATCCCTGCATGCCGGGAAGCCGCTCGGTCGCGCGGTCCGCGGTGACCCGCGTCTCGGGATCGAACGGAAGGAACCTGGCGGCATACGCCTGGACGTCCGCGGCCGTCACCGTCGCCGAATTCGCGGCGGGGGCTCCCGGCGCGGTCTTCTTCTGGTTCTGGGTGGGCGGCGCCCCGGCCGCAAACGCCGCAAGCGCCGCGGTGACGACGCCCGCGAGGACGGCCATTCGTGTCTGCATCGGTCTCATCAGTCTCATCGGTCTCCTCAGCCTTTTCACTGTTTCGGGGCACCGCCGTGGATGACGCGGAGCGACTCGACGACCCCCGGTTGGTTGGAGTCCAGAGCGAGAGAACGCTCGAAGAGGCGGGAAGCTTCCTCGCGCTTTCCCTGACAGACGTCGAAGAGCCCCAGGGCGTTCAAGGTCTTCGTCTCGCGGGTCGCGCCCTCGAACCGCGCGAGAGCTTCGGACGCGCCCGCGCAGTCGCGGGAATGGAACCGCTCGAGAGCGATGTCCAGGGCGAGCGACTCGTCCCCGGGCAGCTCCTTCAAGGCCCGGTCCGCGACCGCTCGCGCCGCGGCCTTGCGCCCGAGACGTTCATATTCGGCGATCCACTGGCGGACCGTTCCGGGCGGATCGGCGTGCCCCACCTTGAGAGACCGGAAGAGCCAGTCCTCCGCCTCGCGGTCCTTCCCCTCGGCGCGGGCGAGCACCGCGAGATTGAACATCGGCGAATGATAGTCGGGCCGCAGGGCGAGCGCCTTCTCGAAGGCGGTCCGCGCGGCGGGCAGGTCTTTCGCCGTCTCCCGCTCGTAGACTCCCAGGTTGTTCCAGGCGCCTTCGGTCATCCCCGGCTCCGCTCCGCCGGGCGCCGCGAGCGGACGCGCCTCCGATCCGGACAGATATCCGAGCGCGAGAAGCTTCTTTGCGTACTCGTTCGCCTGCGCCGGGCTCATCTCCTCCGCCGCCACCCGGCGGACCTGGACCCCCGGAAAAACGTCGCGCGAGGGAGCAGGCTTCAACCCGCGAAAGGCGGCAGCGATCGCGTGGCCGGTCATCCGCCGGTCGGGAGCGACTCCGAGGAGCGCGAGAACGGTCAAAGCCGGGTCGAACATGGTCGGTTTCGACGCGCCCCTTCCGGCCTGCACGCGCGCTCCCCACGCGGCAAAGACGCCCTCCATCCGGTGCCAGTACGCGGCGGTGCTCCAGTTGAGCGACGAGCGCTCGCACGGCCGGTCGGAGCCCCACTTGAAGCCATGGTCCGAGCTGACGAGAAGCGTCGCCCCGTCCTCCTCCGCGCGCCGCATCCATTGCCCGATCAGCCGGTCCACGAGGGCGTAGTACTCGTCCGCGGCCCGCCCGTAGCGGCGCACGTCCTCTTCGGGGGTGCAGGAGAGCCGGGGCGGCGCCGCGGGCGCGAAGACGTGGCCGATCTCGTCCGTGCCCTCGACATAGAGCATCAGGAGGTCGGGGTGATTGCGGTCGTAAAGATCGCGAGCCGCCCGCTGGTAGACGCGAGTTGCCGCGAGGATCCGCGACAGCGCGATGATCGGGCTCTCCATTCCCTTGCCGCTCGCGAGCGCCTGCTCGATTTCCGCCGGAGGGACGTCGACGAACCGCGCGAGCTCGGCAGGCGTCACGCGCGATTCCCGCGCGACTGCCTGGCCGACTCCGCTTTCGAGCGAGGCCGGAAACGCGACGCCGGACAGCGGCAGCTTCTCGTAGAGGATCGGGCTCGCGTGGTCGGAGATGAAGAAGCCGTTCACCTCCTCGGCGGGGTGCGTCGCCCACCACCCCACGACGCCGACCTTCCTGCCGGCCGCGGAGGCGAGGTTCCAGATCGCCGGAACGCGGCGCGAACGTCCGGAGATCGGCACCTTCTGCCCGGACCTGGGATCGACCTCCTGGAAGTCGAGGATCCTGTGAACGTCCGGCGTGGTCCCCGTCGCAACCGTCGTCCAGACGATCGGCGAGAGGACCGGCATGAAGCTGGTGATCCGGGTGGAGTAGCCGGTCGCGACGAGCCGGGTCCAGTTCGGCATCTTCCCCGCGGCCGAGAGCCGGTCTAAGATTTCCCAGTCGAGGCCGTCGAGCCCGAGCCAGATCACGGCGGGCGGCGAGCCTCCCGCGCGAGGGGTGCGGCTCGCGACGTCGGACGCGTCGATCGCCGGCGTGGAAGCGTCCCCGGCAGCGGGCGCCGGCCCGGCGGCCGCTCGGCGGTCCTGCGAGCGCGGCGCGTCCGAGGCCGCCCTTTCCCTGCCGCAGCCCGAGAACGAAACAAGGATGGCGACGGAGAGAATGGCGCCGCCTGCGGAACGCCCGCCGCGTGGCCGGATCACTTCCCGCTCCGGCGGGCGAGCTCGCCTTCGAGAAAACCGCGTTCGCCCGGCACGAGGCGGCCGTCCACGATGAACGCGGGAGTCCCCCCGACGCCGATGCGCGCGGCGAGCTCGACGTCGCGGGCGACGCGAGAGCGCGCGCGCCCGCTCGAGACCTCGGCGTCGAAACGCTCCTTCTCCCCCGCGGCCTCGGCCACATCGGAGGCGAGCTGCCGCGCTCCGGAGGCGGTGAGGCCTTCGGACCGGGCGAACACCATCTCCTCGTAGCGGGAGTACGGCCCGCCGGGGAGCGCCGCGAGCGCGGCGGCGGATTCGGCCGCGGCGAAGGCCCACTCGTGTGACTTGACGAGCGGAAGGAAGTGAACCTCGACGGCGCCTCCCCGCTCCCGCGCGGCCGCGCGCGCTTCCGGCGTGCGGCGCTTGCAGCGCTCGCACTGGAAGTCCAGGAACTCCGTCACGAGGAAGGAGCCCGGCTCGACCCGCACTCCCGGCGCGGCGGCGAGCACTTTCTTCCTCCAGACCTCGGGAGCCTCCCCGGCCGGATGGAACTCTCCGATCAGGAGGGTCGCGCCGTCCGCGGAGACGAACGCCGGCCGTGACGCGAACGTCTCCGGATCGAGCCTCACGAGCACGACGAGGGGAAGGAGCGCCCCCCGGGCCGCGCCGCGCCGCTCGATGCGTACGGGCACCCCGAACCCCTCCTGGAGAGAAGCCGTCATGTTCGGAAGGTCTGTGGCCCCGTCGAAGGCGCGTTTCGCGGCGACGCGCTGCGAGTCGTGCAGGACTTCCCCGACGAAAACCTCTCCGGTCGCGGCATTGTGCAGCGCGACGGCGGACTCATTGCGCATGAGACCCGGGGGCGCCGCCGCATCCGGCGCGCGCGAGGCGAGATACGCCTTCATGCCGGGAACGGACACCTCGGGTGACTCGGACACGGAGACGTGCGTCCCGGGGATCCGCGCGAACCAGCCCGTGTAGAACGAGATCAGCCGGTCGCGGAGCGAAGGCGCCGCGCCGAGGAGGAAGAGCGCGAGCAGACAGCAGGCCGCTCTGAACCGGGGGATTTTCGGCACGTCCCGGAAGTTAACACGCGGCCGAGACTTCTACTTCCGGCCGCCCTCTCTCGTCGCGTCCCGCCCGGCGGCAATCGTGTTCAACGCGCGGTCGTCCCGCTGCAGGACGTTCTTGCCATATCCGTTGCGCGTGATGAACTCGAGGTCGACCTGCCGGTACGGCACGCCCACCGGAAGCTGCTCTTTGCGGTAGTGCCAGATTTCGCGCCAGTTCGCCTCGCCCGAAGGCAGCTTCGTACCCGGCCCCGTCATCCTGTCCCAGATCACGGTGGACCCGCGGCCGGTCGCGAGCGCGGCGTTGATGTCGTTGCGGCTGTACATCGAGAGCCCGGCCGGGTCCGAGCTGTCGTCTCCGGTCGTGATCGGCTTTCGGCCGACGTATGTGGGCGACCCGAGGACGAGGAACACGACGCCGCGGTCGGTCATGCTCCCGCGCGTCTCGTCCTGCGAGAAGTTCGCGTCGGCGAACGCGACGCGCCGCTCGAACTCCTCGCGGAACTCGTTCTCGGGCGTCTCCGGCTTCGGATCGCGGGCGCGCCAGAAATTGGTGACGAACTCCGAGCGGGAGATCGGATCGGAGAGCGTCTCGTATCGATTCCGCTCCCGCGCCGTCAGAAGGGCGGCGACAGGGCCGCGCGTCCACTCTTCCCCCGCCTCGGCGGGCTGAGGCCGGTAGGGCGGCGCGTCCGCGTCGAAGATCGGGCTCGACGCCTTCGAAGCGCCGGAGCCGACGGCGCCCTGCGCCTCGAGCATCGCGGTGATCACCTTGCGTGGGTACGTCGCCGGATCGAGCACGACGGGCCGGTGGAGAGCGAGATAGATCTCGAACTGCTCGCGGGCTTCGGTTGGATGGTCGAGCGCCGCGAGGGCCGCGCCCCGGTAGAAGGCGAGCGCGGGTCGGAGCTCGTCCCGGTACCTCGCGTTTTCCGGCAATGAGGCGAGCCGCTCGATCTGGTCGAGCGTCGAGAGCGTCTTCGTGTAGTCGGCGAGCCGGAACTGCTCCTTCGATTTCCGGAACAGCTCGGGGAGCGAGGGACCGGCGGCCAGCGACAGAGAGGCCGTCGAAAAGAACAGGATCGCGAGAAATAGACGGCGGATCATGGGGAGGCCTCCAATGACGAAACCCATGTTACGCCCGGCGAGGGAAGGAAATAAAAATGGGGGGCAGCCGAAGCCGCCCCCCGCAACTGGAGTTACGAGGCAGTTAGAACGTGATCTTGAGAGCGCCCCGGAAGAGCCGCGCGCCCGAACGGGCGAAGGTCTTGCGATAGTCGGGGTTGTCGATGACCGCCACACCCGCCGGCGTGTACGTTCCGAACCGAGTGTTGACTCCGTCGTCGTTGGCCGTCTCCGTCTGCCGGTTGAGGATGTTGAAGACGTACAGCTGCGGCGTGATCGTGACGGGTCCGATGACGAGGTTGTAACCGAGGGAGAGGTTCGCTTCGTACTCGGTCGGCTCCCGACCCGCGTAGCCGCGCTGCGACAAGTACAGGAGGTCCGGGTAGAACTGGTTGTAGTAGCCCAGGTTGTTCTTGGGCTGTCCGGACCGGATGTAGCCCTGGAACCCGACCGAGAGGCCGAACGGAGCGGTGTAGACCGCGTCGATCCGGAACTGGTGCGGCCGGTCGAGCTCGAGCTTGCCGTACGCGTTGATCAGGAACTGGTTGTAGTCGTAGTCGGCGTTGATGCCGGGGTCTGTCTGGCCCGACGCCTCGCGGATGGCCCCCGAGTAGTTGCCACGCAAGCTCGAATACAGGTAGGACGCCTGCGCCCAGAAGTTCGTCGTGAACGATTTCCGTGCCGTCATCTCGATTCCGCGGAAGATCCGGCGCGCTTTCCCGACGGGAACGCCCGCCAGGCCGCACAGGCCCGCGTTCGGGTCCGCCGGATTCGAGGACGTATCGCAGGTGGGGAAGGAGCCGTTCGCGGCCGGACCGTTCCCACCCGGATTGAAGATCGCGCAGGAGTTGAACTGGGTGAGGGGGCTCGTGTAGTCGAGGTCGCAGCGGTCTTCGACCGTGCGGCCGAGGTTGCGGTAGGTCCCCTTCAGGCCGATGGAGAACGTCGGCGAGAGCGCCTTCTCGACGCCGATGGTGGCCTCATCCTGGTAAGCCGCTTTGAGCCCGGTGTCGACCGGCTCGCCGTCGAAGCTTCCGACCTGGATCAGGCGGGTGCGGCCCGTGGGCGGAGTCGGCGACTGAGCGGTATCCGTCGGGCTGTAGTTGTACGTGATGAGCTGCGTGTTCGCCGTGAAAACGCGGGCGTTCAGGTCCGTCGGCAGGGAGTAGAAGAAGCGTCCGGCGGAGCCGTACAGCTTCGACGTCCCGTCGCCCACGAAGTCCCAAACGAAGCCGAACCGCGGCGCCCACTGATTCTGGAGCTTGAAAGCGGTTTCTCCATTGCCCTTCAGGACGTTCTCGGAGTCCCACCGGATGCCGGCGTTGACCGTGAGCGCCTTGCCGATCCGGAGCTGGTCCTGGAGGTACGCGCCGTTGCGCTTGGTGTTGACGTTGAAGGGCGCGGTGACGAGCGGTGTCAGATCCGTGCCGCTCGGCGTGAAGATCGCGTGCGCGTAGTAGACGGGAATGCTCCGTCCCGCGGCGTTGGTGATCGTGGGCGCCAACCCCGGCGCGCAGACGCGCGACGCCGAGCACGGGAAGATGTCGACGCGCTGGCCGCCCGTGTAGAACGTCGAGCCCGTCGTGTTGTCCTTCTGGTAGTCGCCGCCGAGCTTGAGCTCGTTCGGCCCCATGTAGAGCGTCAGAGCGCCGCCGGCCTGGTCCCGCTTCGACTTGTTGTTGACCGTCGGTCCGAAGACCGATCCGAACCCACCGGTGTCGACGCGGGGGCTCACGGTCCGATCCCGAATCTGGATCACGTCGAGGCCGTTCGGGATCGTGCTGAACTGATCCTTGTGCTGGCCGAACTGCGCCGTGAAGATTCCGAAGGAGCCGAAGAGCTGGTTCGCCCGTGCGGCCCAGTCGGTCCCGCCGAGCTTACGGTCGCCACTGTAGCTCAACGGGTTGAATCCGCGCGGTACGTTGATGGCGCCCGAGTTCGTCTGCGGGTCGGCGAAGAGCGTGCCGACGATCGAGGTGCCCTGCATGACGTTGAACGTCAGCTTGCCGGAGTAGGTGTCCGCTTTGAAATCCAACGGGAAGGTCGTGTTGGCCCTCGCGCCGTCGAGCGGGAAGTACGTCGTGTTCTGGTCGAGCCGGTCATAGGCGCCGAAGAACCAGATGCGGTCCTTGACGAAGTACCCGCCGACGTCCGCGCCGTAGTCCTTGCGGGTGTCCTTGTCTGTGATCGTGCCGTAGCCGACATCTCCCGTTTGAGCGAAGTCCTCCGTCTTGACGTGCTTGATGTCCGATCGCATGGACCTGTTGTTGTAGTAGCCGAACACGTCGCCGTGGAACTCGTTGCCTCCGGACTTCGTGATGACGTTGATCACGCCGCCGGTGTTCCGGCCGTACTCGGCCTGGTATCCGCCCGTCTTGACCTCCACTTCCTGGATGAACTCGGGGTTCAGGGACTTGCCCTGGAAGCCCTTGATCACGTTGGTCGTGTTGACGCCGTCGACGATGAAGAGGTTCTCGGCCGACGTGGCGCCGTACACGGAGAGCGCGAGGGAGCGCCCCTGCGTCTCGCCGTAGTCCGTCTGGACGCCGGGCTGCGACTGCACGATCGACGCGTAGTTGCGCCCGACCGGCAGCTTGTCGATGACCTTCGCGGTGTAGCTGCTGCCCGTCGTGGTCGACGACACGTCGACGAGCGGGGCCTCACCGGAGACGACCACCGACTCCTTCGCGGCCAGGCTCAGCTGGAGGCCGACGTTGGCCGTCGCGTCGAGCTGAACGGTCGCCGTCTTCTGCACCTGTCCGAAGCCGGACAGGTTCGCCGAGACCGTGTAGCGGCCCGGCGTCAGGGAGACGAAGCGATAGCGTCCCTGGCCGTCCGTGGTCGCGGTACGGCTGCCCTGAAGGTTAGGACCCGAGAGTTCCAGGGTCACTCCTGGAAGAGCTCCCCCGTTCTGATCGGTGACCTGCCCCTCGATCGTGCCGGTCGTCTGTCCGAAGACGGCGAGCGGCGCAACGAGGAGAAGGCATACCGAGAGAACGAAGGCGAACCGGTATGAAGCCCTCATTCGTGCCTCCTTTAAGCGAACTGAGAGAAGCGAAACGACCGTTGGTGGATCAACCCGCTGATCGTAGAGCAATGTCACTGCCAGAGTGACAGAAAAGACCGATTGCGCCTAAGTGACTCTCCAGACTGACGCAAACCGACCCTCGGCGGCACGATGCAGGGCCGGCGCGTGCGAATTTTTGGAGAGTTCTCCAATGGATTGGATGCCCGGAACCCGGGCGTCCACCAGGGCGGCGCTAGGCAGAAGCCGGCGTGGGAGCGATCGCCACGAGCAGCGCCCCGCGGTCGACGGGCTGGCCCCCGCTCACCGCGATTCGCGCCACGAGGCCGCCCCGGGAGGCGCGGATCTCGTTCTGCATCTTCATCGCCTCGAGGACGAGAAGGATCGTGCCGGCGGCGACGATCTGGCCTTCCGAGACGGAGATCTCGATGACGCGTCCCGGCATCAGCGCGCGCACTTCTTCGCCGCTCTCGTCGGCGGGCGCCGAAGCGTGTCGGCGCGCGTGCCGCCGCGGGTCGTCGATTGCGACCTCCACCGTTCCGCTCGAGCTCGTGACGGTCGCGACGCCGTCGGAGAGAGACACGAGGCCGCAGATCTGCCGGCGGTCCGCGAGCAGCAGAGAGAGGCGCCCGTCGGGGAGCCGGACGGCCTCGATGGCGGTGGAAGTCCCGGAGCGCTCGACCGTCCACGCGTCGGGACCGCCCGTCACGAGGACTTCCTCCCTGCCGCCCTCCCCGAAAAGGACCAACCGGACGCGCCCGCGTTTCATCTCAGCGTCTCCTGCCGGGCCGTCTGCCGCCACGTGGAAACCCCGCCGTCCTTCCTGGCTCGCGCAGGCTCGAGCGCGGCGATCGCGACCGCGACGGCGGCGAGGAGGACGTCCTCCTCCGAGGGAACGGCGCCGGGCTCGAGGAGCCCCGCGGCGAGCCGGCGGTCGAGCCACTGCACATCGAACGCGGCCGAGACGAACTCCGGGTCGGACACGAGGCGCCGGAACAGAGGCAGTGTCGTCTCGACGCCGGTGACGCGGTAGTCCTCGAGCGCCCGAACGAGGCGCGACACAGCCTCCGCGCGGTCGGCGCCGTGGACGATGAGCTTTCCGAGCATCGGATCGTAGTCGATCGGGACGACGGACCCCGTCTCGATTCCGACGTCGTTGCGGACCCCGGGACCCTGGGGAAGGCGCAGGGCTGTGATCGTCCCCGGCGAAGGCGCAAAGCCGCGGCGGGGGTCCTCCGCATACACCCGGCACTCGATCGCGTGGCCCCGGGGCGTCACTGCCCCGATCGACAACGGCTCGCCCAGTGCGATCCGGATCATCTCCGCCGCGAGGTCGACACCAAACACCTCCTCGGTCACGGGATGCTCGACTTGCAGACGCGTGTTCATCTCGAGAAAGTGGAAGTCGCCCGACGAATCGAGCAGGAACTCGACCGTTCCGCATGAGACGTACCCGACGGCTCGCGCGGCCGCGACCGCGGCGGCGCACATCCGTTCGCGCAGGTCCGGACCGACGGCCGTCGAAGGGCATTCCTCCACCACCTTCTGGTGCCGCCGCTGGATGCTGCACTCCCGTTCTCCGACGGCGACGATGCCGCCGCGCGAGTCCGCGACCACCTGGACCTCGACGTGGCGAGGTCTTTCGACGAGCCGCTCCGCATACACCGCTCCGTCCGAGAAGGACGAGCGCGCCTCGGACGACACCCGGTCGAATGCGCCCGCGACCTCGGATTCCGAGTCCACGCGGCGCATTCCCTTCCCGCCCCCGCCCGCGGAGGCTTTCAGCAGAAGGGGATATCCCGCCTCCATCCCGAACCGCGCGATGTCCGCGGCTTCGCCCGCGGGTTTGCCCATTCCGGGGACGACGGGAACTCCCGCCGCGAGCATCCGTTCGCGCGCCGCCGTCTTGCTCCCCATCGCCTCGATCGCCGACGCGGGCGGTCCGACGAACGTAAGCCCGGCGGCGGCGCACGCCCTCGCGAAGCCCGCGTTTTCCGCGAGGAATCCGTAGCCCGGATGCACGAGCCCCGCCCCCGTTTTCCTTGCGGCTTCGAGAATCGCCGGGACGGACAGATAGCTCTCGCGGGCCGGCGCGGGACCCAGGCGCACCGCATGGTCGGCATCGGCGACGTGCGGAGCCTGGCGATCCGCATCCGAAAACACGGCCACCGTCTCGATGCCGAGATCCCGGCACGCCCGGAAGATCCTTAGCGCGATCTCTCCGCGGTTGGCGACGAGAAGGCGGGGCCGCGGGCTCACAAGCTGCGGCTCACAAGCTCCGGCTCATAAGGGGATGTTGCCGTGCTTCTTCTTCGGAAGGACGACGCGTTTGTTTTCGAGCAGCCCGAACGACTGGATCAGCTTCTCCCGCGTCTCCGACGGCTCGATGATCTCGTCGATGTAGCCGCGCTTGGCGGCAATGTACGGGTTGGCGAAGTTCTCGACGTACTCGGCGACTTTTTCCGCGCGCTTTTCGGGGGGCGCGTCGGGGGGCAGCTCCCGGCGGTAGAGGACGTTCACGGCGCCCTCCGGGCCCATCACCGCGATCTCCGCCGTGGGGTAGGCGAAGTTGAAGTCGGTCGCGATGTCCTTGGACAGCATCACGCAATAGGCGCCACCGTAGGCCTTTCGCGTGATGACCGAGATCTTCGGCACGGTCGCTTCGGCGAACGCGTAGAGGAGCTTCGCCCCGTGCCGGATGATCCCTCCGTACTCCTGCTGCGTGCCGGGCAGAAACCCCGGGACGTCTTCGAAGACGAGCAGCGGCACGTTGAACGCGTCGCAGAAGCGCACGAATCGCGCGGCCTTGACGGAGGCGTCGATGTCGAGCACGCCGGCGAGGTGCATCGGCTGGTTCGCGACCACGGCGACGGAACGGCCGGCGAGCCGAATGAACCCGCAGAGAATGTTCTTCGCGAAACCCGTCTGGACCTCGAAAAACGTCCCGCCGTCCGCGACCCGCCGCACGAGTCCCGCCATGTCGTAAGGACGGTTGGGCTCCTCCGGAATGTATTCGTCCAGGTCGGAGGCGAGGCCGGCATCGACGGGCTCGACAGCTTCTGCTGCAGGAGGGTCGTCGAGGTTGTTCGAAGGAAGGTACGAGAGAAGCTCCCGGATCGCGTCGAGCACCCCTTCGTCGTCCCGTCGGACGAAGTGCGCGACGCCGGAGACCGCCGAGTGTGTGTTCGATCCTCCGAGCTCCTCCTTCGTCACCTCCTCGTGGGTCACGGTGCGGATCACATCCGGACCCGTCACGAAGAGGTACGACGTCTTCTCCGTCATGAACACGAAGTCGGTGATTGCGGGCGAGTAGACCGCCCCGCCCGCGCAGGGGCCGAGGATCGCCGAGATCTGCGGCACAACCCCGGAAGCCCGCGTGTTGCGAAGGAAGACCTTTGAATACCCGGCGAGCGAAACAACCCCCTCCTGGATTCGCGCGCCGCCGGAATCGTTGAGGCCGATGATCGGCGCTCCGTTCTGGACGGCCAGGTCCATGACCTTGCAGATCTTGTCGGCGTTCGATTCGGACAGGGAGCCTCCGAAGACGGTGAAGTCCTGCGCGAACACATACACGGGACGCCCGTCGATGGTCCCCGCTCCGCAGACGACTCCGTCGCCCGGGAACTGCGTCTTCTCCATTCCGAAGTCGCGGCAGCGGTGGACGACGAACGGGTCGAGCTCGAGAAACGACCCGGGATCGAGCAGGCGCTCGACGCGCTCGTGGGCGCTCCATTTGCCTTCGGCGTGCTGCCGCGCCACCCGGTCCGGCCCCCCGCCGTCGCGAGCCTGTTCCCGGAGCGCCTCGAGGTGCTCGATGCGTTTTTGGATCGTCATGTAGGAGAAAAGTTATCAGCAGTCAGGAGTGAGCAGGCAGCCGTCGCGGGGTCCCCGCATTGTTCTAAGCGAAGCGCTCTCGCGGCCGCCGGTCGCGAAGCGACCGCCTTCGGCCGCCTGTCACAGGACGATCCCCCGCTGCTCGGCGAGCTTGCGGCGGATCCGCCGGAAGAGCTCCTGTCCGTCGACGCGGCCGGAGGCGATCTCGCTCCGCGCGGCCTCCATCATCCGCCGCGCCTCTTCGTCGAGCGTCCGTTCCTTCTCGACCTCTTCCGCGAGCGCGGCCAGCACCGAGGCCCGCAGGGTGCCGGGCACACGCTCCTCGAAGAGCTTGCGCGCGGCAATGCCGCGGGCCGCCCGGACGGCGATGAATTCTTTGCGCGTGTCGGAGAGCGCCACGCGCGGGAGTATAGCGTCGGGGAACAGGGGAGAGGACAGAGGACAGAGGACAGAGGGTCCTGTGACACCCAACTCTCACCTCTCACCTCTCACCTCTCACCTCTTATGATCCTCGGATGGACCTCGACTCGCACCGCGTCGCGGGCTGGATCGAACCGCTCGCGAGGCGGACCGGGGAGATCGCCGAAGTCTTCTCGGAGGAGCGGCGCGAGGCCCATGTCGAGCTGCGAGACGGCGAGCTTGCGGACGTCCGATCGGTCGCCGTTTCGGGCGTCTCGGCGCGATGGCGCTTCGGCCGGGACGAATCCCTGGCGTTCGTGCCGCGGGCCGACGAAGCGGCGGCACGCGACGCGGTGCGCCGCCTGCAGGCTTCGCTCGGCCGGCCGGCGCTGCCTGCCAGATCTGCCTCCCCTCCGGCCGCCGACGTCCGGGAGCGGCCTCCGCTCGAGATCGAGCGCTGGATGCGAAAGCTCCTCACGATCCTCGCGCGTCACGCGCCGCGGCACCGGTTCCGGTGGTCGCTCGTGGAATCGAGCCGGCAGGTCATCCCGCCCCGCGGCGGCGGCGCCGCCTTTTCCCGCCGGCTCGTCTCCGTCGAAGGAACCTTTACGGCCGCGTCGCGCCGGGGAGACGAGCCGCGCTCCTTCGCTTTCCACGCCCCGGACGCGGACTCGACTCCGGACGAGCTGCGGAGCGCGCTCATTCTCGCGGCCGAGCCGCGAGACGCGGCGGTGCCATGCGGAGACGGAGAGACCGACATTCTCCTCGGCGAGGGATGCGCGGCCGTTCTCTTCCACGAGCTCCTCTCCCATCCCCTCGAGGCCGGCGACGAGTCGCCGCTGTCCGCCCTCGAGCAGGCGCGAGTCGCGGTCTCCGAGCTCGACGTGCGCGACGAGGCGTCGCGGCTCGACCTCTTCGGCGGGTACGAGAGCGACGACGAGGGCGTGAAGCCCCGCGCCGTCAAGCTCGTGGATGGCGGCCGCCTCGCGGGACGTCTGCTCGATGCCGCACACGGCGCCGGAGTGGCCGGCGGTTCGAACGGGCACGGCCGCCGCGCCGCTCCCTCGGACTTCCCGCTTCCTCGCAGCTCCAACCTCGTGGTGGCGCCCGGCCACGCCACGGCCGACGAGATGTCGAGACGCCTCGGGAACGGTCTCTGGATCGGCGAGCTCGAGGGCGGCTCGATCGAGCTCGCGAGCGGGCGATTCCGGCTCCGCTTCCCGAGAGCGCGGCGCGTCCGGCGGGGGCGGCTCGCCGATGAGTGCGGCCCGGGGATCATCGCGGGCGAGATTCTTCCCTCGCTCAAGGCGATCGAGGCGGGGCTCGGGCGCGACGTTCGCGTCCACCGCGCGCTCGGATGGTGTTCGCGAGCGGGGCAGGTGGTCCCCGTCCAGGGCGCCGCGCCCGACGTCCTGTTCCGCCGGATGTCGGTGCGGTCGGCGCCATGAGCGGCGGCGGTCTCGCGCGCGAGCTCGAACGGCGCTCGCCGGGCAACTGGGAGCTCTACCGCAAACGCTCGGAGTCGCGCGAGGTCCTTTCGTCGGCAGCCGGACGGCGCGACGCGATCCGCTCGGAAGAGGGCTGGTCGGCGCGCTGGTGGGAGAAGGAAGGTCCCCGTTTCGCGGCGGCGTCCGGGGAAGCGGACCTGGCCGGCGCTCTGACGCAATCCGGGCGGCTCGACGTCCCCCACGGCGCCGCGCCGCGGTGGCCCGCGTCGAAGTCGGCGGCGCGGGAGAACTCCCCTGCCGCCGCGCCGGCGCCCGAGATGTTCGAGGCGCTCGGACGGCTCGTGGCGGCCGAGTCCCGCGGCGAGGCCGTGCTCGCCGACCTCGCCGTGCGCAGCGGTTCGCGGACGGAGCGACTCTGGAACTCGGC
Source organism: Acidobacteriota bacterium (assembly GCA_030948185.1). Classification (GTDB taxonomy): domain Bacteria; phylum Acidobacteriota; class Thermoanaerobaculia; order UBA5066; family Gp7-AA6; genus JALYUA01. The sequence continues at coordinate 23,985 of JALZAT010000029.1, read as the reverse complement.
GGGAGCCGACGTGTCGATGCGGGCGGAGTCGGTCGAGGGCGTGGCCCGCGCCCTCGGGCGGCGGGACGGACGCGCGTGCGAGGCACGGTCGATCTTTTTCTGGGAAGGCGAACCCGCTCTCGAAGCGCTCGCGCGCCGGCTTTCCGACCGGGCGACGCTTCCGCTGTCCGAGCGCGCCACTCCGCTCGCGCGCGGCGAATGGCTCCTCGATCCATCGGTCGGGGCAGCGCTCCTCGCAGCGGCCGCTCCCCTGTTCACGGCGGCGCCGCTGCCGCCGTGGGTCCAGCGCGGTCAGCTCTTCTCGACGAAGGTCACGCTCGTCGACGACGCATCCGCGGACGCCGCTTTCGACCAGGAGGCGACGCCGACGCGCCGGGTCGTTCTCGTCGACGAGGGAACGCTGCGGGCGCGCCTGCACGACCTCGCATCGGCGGCTGACGCCGGGACGGAGTCGACGGGACACGGCGTGCGCCCCTCGTACCGCGCCCCACCCGCACCCCGCCCCCGCCGTCTCTTTTTCGAGACCACGCGGGGCGCGTCCCCCCGGGACCTTCTCCTCGCCGTCCGGCGCGGGCTCTTCGCGTCGGCGCTCACGGCGCCCGTCCGCGTCGACATCGAGCGCGACCGGTTCGAGGTCGAGTTCACGGGCGTCTCGATCGTGGCCGGGCGCGCGCAGGGGCCCGTGGCGGGGGCGCGGGCCCGCGGCAGGCTCTCGCAGCTCTTCCGGCGGATTTCCGGGATTTCGACGGACCGCCAGTTCTTCCCGTGTCCCTACCCGACCGGCGCGCCCACCCTCCTCGTCGAGAGGGCGGAGTTCGACTGAGCGCAAGGTGAGAAGAGCGAGGAGCGAGGTGAGAGGAAACGCCTCTCTCCTCTGACCTCTTACCCCTCACCTCTTATTGCGGCAGCGGGGTCGGCAGCGGCGGCCTCGGGCGCAGGCCGAGCGGGTTGTCGTCCTGCGGCGGAGCCTGGGGATTCTGGGCGTTCGGCGTCGGCGCCTGGAAGTTGGCCGGCGCCGGCGCCTCCGGAGCTGCTGTCATCGTCTGGGGCCGGGTCTGCCCGGGTCCGGCGGGAAGCGGAGCAGGCGCTGAGTACTTCTCCCGAGGGCCCGATCGGTCCACGGGCTCGGGAGTGAGCGGATCGGTCATGTCCTCGGACCAGAGGGGACGGTCGACCGGCACGCGGCGGAACCGCGGCTCATCCGCCCAGGCCGCCTGCGACTTGAGCCCGGCGCGAGCCATGTCTTTGGAATAGTTCGTGACGGACACCCGCCCGAGCAGGCGCGTGTCGACGACGAGAGGGTTGCGGCGCACGTCGCGCATCGCCGGGTCGATCTCGAGCGCCTTCGCGTACTCCTCGACGGCCGCCTCGTTCCTTCCGGTCTGCTCGTAAAGCCGCCCGAGGCGGAAACGCGACGGCGGAAATCCGCGGTTGCGATCGACGGACTTCTGGTAGGCCGAGATCGCGCTCCGGGTCTTTCCCTCTGTCTCGTACACGATCCCCATGTTGTACGGCGCCATGAAGTTTTTCTTGTCGAGCTTCATCGCGATCTCGTACTGCTCGCGCGCCTCCTTCGGGAACCTGCGCAGTGCGAGCAGGTTTCCAAAGTCGTTGTGGAGCTCGGCGGAGTCCGGCCGCGCGGCCACCCTCTTCTCGTACTCGAGAATTCTGTCGTCGATCGGATTTCCGGGCGCGAGAAAGCGCCGGTAGAACGGCTCGTCGGATTTCGGGTCCCGCGCGCCCGCCGTCAGAGGGAGGATGAGCGCGATCAATGCCGTAGCCGTCAGGATTCGCTTCATGGTGCCTCGGTTCCTTCCGGATTTCATCTCTTCGGTTTGGCGACGAGCTTGATCTTGCCGTCCCGCTCCGTCACCTCGAACTCGACTTCCGCGCCGCCGAACCGTTCCCGAAGCCGCTCCGACTCCCGGTCGAGGCTGTCGGAGAAACGATTGAACTCGGGGGTCGGCCCCGTCTCTCCCGCCGCCCGCCGCGCCGCAACGTACTTTTCGAAGAGCGCGCGGCGGTGCTCCGCCGCCCCGGGTGCGCTCGCGTCCCCTTTCACGCCTATGCGTACGGATGCCAAGGGGTTGCCGTTGAGCGCCCCGGCCTCGGCGAGGTGGCTCTCTGCCTCCGAGGAAGGCCGGAAATGGCCGTAGATCCCGGGCCGCCGGCCCGCTTCCTTCTCGGTCTGGAGCCGCTCCCACCGTTCGCAGAGCGCGTTCCAGCGGACCTGGAGGGTCGAAAACCGGTAGCGCTCCGCCGCCGACTCCTGCTCGGCAGCGCCCATCGCCCGGATCAGCCTCTCCACCTTCTTGCGGCTTTCGACGGGAGGCCGCGCTCCCGTACCGTAGAGAAAGGCGTCGTATTCGGCGTTGACCGCCGCGATGGCCCGATCGAGGGCCTGGAGGTCGGCTTCCGCGCTCATGGACCTATAGTAAATCCCCGAACCTCGTGACGGTAGACCAGACACTTCCGCCTTCCATGGACCGGCTCCTGCGCGAGCCCGCCGCCGGGAGTCTGCTCGCCCTGTACGGCCGGGAAGCCGTCAAGGAGGAGATCCGGCGGGCGATCGCGGCCGGGTCGACCGATCCCGGCAAGATTCTCGCGGAAGCGCAGGATTCGCTCGCGCAACGCTTCAAGCCGCTTCTCAAGCGCGCGATCAATGCGACCGGGGTCCTCCTCCACACGAACCTCGGGCGCGCCCCTCTCTCGGAACAGGCACGGCGGGCCGTGGACGACGTCGCCGCGGGGTACTCGACCGTCGAGTACGACCCCGCGACGGGAGGACGGGGAAAGCGGCAGGACCACGTGCGGGGCCCGGCGCAGGACCTCTTCGGATGCGAGGACGCGATCTCCGTCAACAACAACGCTTCCGCCGTTTTTCTCGCCCTCTGCGCGCTCGCGCGGGGAAGGCGGGTCCTCATCTCCCGGGGCGAGCTCGTCGCGATCGGAGGCTCCTTCCAGATTCCGGCAATCCTCGAGGCGAGCGGGGCGACGCTGGCGGAGGTCGGGACGACGAACCGGACGACGATCGAGGATTACCGGAGCGGGATCCGCGACGACGTGGGAGCGCTCCTGACGGTGCACCCCTCCAACTACGAGATCCGGGGGTTCACCGCCCGGCCGGAGCCCGCGGAGCTCGCGGAGCTCGCGCGGACCGCCGGCATTCCGTGGATCCACGATCAAGGGACCGGTTGCGTCGTGGATCTCGCCGAATTCGGGGTCCCCGGCGAGCCGACGGTCGCCGGCTGTCTCGCATGGGGCGCCGACGTCGTCACGTTCTCCGGAGACAAGCTGCTCGGCGGACCGCAGGCCGGCATCGCCGCGGGCCGCCGCTCCGCCATCGGCGTTCTGGCGCGGCATCCCGTCGCCCGGGTGGTCCGCCCCGACAAGCTGACCCTGGCGGCGCTGCGCGCGACGCTCCTCGCCTGGAAGACCGGAGCCTGGCGGATCATGCCGCTCTACCGCGCCGCGGCGGAGCCTCTCGAATCCCTGGAACGGCGCGGGGCGGCGATCGCAACCCGTGCCGCGCGCCCCAACCTCGCGATCGAGGTCGTCGAATCGCGCGCGCTCTTCGGCGGCGGGACGAGCCCGGAGAAATCGTTTCCGTCCCGGGCGCTCGCGGTCTCGAGCGACCGCGCCGACGCGCAGGAGCTCGCCGCCCGGCTGCGCTCGCGCGAAATGCCGGTCGTCGGGCGCGTCGAGTCGGACCGCTTCTACCTCGACCTTCGGTCGGTGTTCCCGGAGGAAGACGCTTTCCTCGCCGCCGCGCTCGCGTCCGTCTGAGTCGGGAGGCACCGCTCCGTGCGAAAATGCCCGCATGCGGAAAACGGCGCGCCCCGCTCTCCTCGCTCTGACCTGTCTTGCGACGGCGGTCGGCGCCGCCGCGTCGTGCAACAGGCAGTCGTCCGCGCCGGGACCTCCGCGGACGAAGACGGTTCCGGCGCTCCAATACACGCCGCGGCCGAACCCCCCGACGCCGACCCTTCGTCCCGGCCAGCCGACGCGCTTGCCGTCTTTGCCCGGCTAAGTTTCCTGGTCTAACCCGTGTTCTCGGAGCTTCGCGTCGAAGCGCCGCGCGGAGAGTCCGAGTGACTCCGCCGCCGCCGTCCGGTCGCCCTTCGAGCGGTCGAGTGCCCGGGAAAGCCACGCGCGCTCGGCGGAGCGAGCGCCGCGCTCCCGCACTTCCTCGATCGTCTCTTCGCGTCCCGGCGGTGGCGCGGCGGCGGGGGTTTCCGGCGAAAGCCGCAGATGGCGCTCCTCGATCCGTCCGTTCTCCGCGAGGATGATCGCGCGCTCCAGGCAGTTGCGCAGCTCCCGGACGTTTCCCGGCCAGTCGTAGGCGCGGAGCCGGTCGCGGGCGTCGGCATCGAGCCGGAGCGGCTTCTTCTTGAGCTCGCGCGGAAGAGCGGCGAGGAACCAGTCGACGAGCGGGTCGATGTCCTCTCGGCGGTCGCGAAGCGGCGGGATCCGGATCGGGAACACGCGCACGCGGTAGAAGAGGTCCTCCCGGAACAGGCCCTGCGCGACGAGGCGGTCCAGGGGCCGGTTCGACGCCGTGATGATCCGCACGTCGACCTGGATCGGACTGGTGCCGCCCACCCGGTGGAAGGAGCGCTCCTGGAGGACCCGCAACAGCTTCGCCTGCGTCGCCGGCGTGAGCTCGCCGATCTCGTCCAAGAAAACCGTGCCGCCATCCGCGAGCTCGAATTTGCCGAGCCGGCGGGCCGCCGCACCGGTGAATGCGCCCTTCTCGTGGCCGAAGAGCTCGCTTTCGAGCAGCGTGTCGGGGATGGCGGCGCAGTTGATCGCGACGAATGCCCTTCTCGCGCGCGACGACAGCGCGTGGATCGCCCGCGCAAAGAGCTCCTTGCCCGTGCCGCTCTCTCCCTCGAGGAGAACGGTCGCGTCCGTCGCGGCGACCCGCTCCGTCTCCGCCTGCACCGCCCGGAGGGCCGCCGAGCCGCCGATGATCGGAGGCATGAGCGACGACTCGGAGAAGAGGAGAGACTCGCGCCGGCCGACCCGCCGCTCGATCGCCCGCGCGATGAGGAGGCGGAGGAGGTCAGGATCGACCGGCTTGGTGATGAACTCGTCGGCGCCCCGCTTCATGGCATCCACGGCGGTTTCGATGGAGCCGAAGGCCGTCATCACGATGACCGACAGGGTCGGGTCCGCCGCGTGCGCTGCGTCGACGACGGAGAGCCCGTCCGCTCCGGGAAGACGCCAGTCCGTCAGGACGACGTCGAACTTCGCTCCGTTGCGGAGCTTTTCGACGGCGGCCTCGGCGGTGCCGACGCCGCTGACGCTCCACCCCTCGGCGGAGAGCATCTCCTCGAGCATCGCGCGCAGAGAATTCTTGTCTTCGACGAGGAGTACGGTGGCCACGGGTTTAGGGAAGGTTGAGCCGGAAATCCGAAGAGGTCAAGCCGGTACCCGCCCCGGTGCATTGTCCTAAGCGAAGCGCTCTCTCGGCTGCCTGGTCGCGAAGCGACCGCCGCAGCCGAAAGTCACCTGGGCGGTTTCGGCTGGTTGTCCGGGCTCGTGGCACCGGGGATGTACCCGGAATTGCCGTCCGCGGGAGGTTGATTGGGCGCCGACGGAGCGGGCGCTGCATAGAGAAGGCCCTGCCCGTAGGGGACCGTGGCTGCGGCGGGTGGTTTCGCCGGCGTGGACGGGTTTCCGGCGGCGGGCGCCGCTGCAGGGGCGTTCGCTCCCGCGGCCGCCGGCGGGGCGGGAGGCGGAGGTGTCTGCCACTGGGGCACGAATCGAATCTGGCTCGGCGTGCGGTCGCCCACGGGAAGGGAGGCCGAGAAGGCGACGCCGCGGCCACCTTCGACGGTCCCGTTTGCAACGGTGGCGGTGGCGGTGGCAAAGCTGTTGCCGGTCTCATCGACCGCACTCACCGTCAGCCGCGTGTTGAGCGCCGGGGTCGTCCCGTTGTTGTGCAGGCTGCCGGTGATGATGAGGTTCTCACCGGCCTTCTGCTGGTTGTAGTCCGCAACGTCGATCCGGGCCGCTCCCGCGCGGGTGTCCACCTTGGCGCCGCGGTCGACGGGCGCCGCGGTCGACGTCTCCACGTGGCCGACGTCGGCGTCGGTCACCTTCACGCGGGCCTTCTCCCCCTTGCCGGAGCGCACCGCATCCGCCGGAGCCGAGGGGGGCGCGACGACAAGCGGCGCCGGCGCAGGGGCGGGCCTGCGGGCTCTGGCCGCGGCGGTCGCTTTCGTGTCGATCTCCGTCGCCGGCACCGAGAGGAGCGTCCCGTCGCTGCGCGTCAAAATCACCGTGCTCCCCTGCTGGACCCAGGGTTCCTTCAGGTCGATCCGGACGCCGCCCTTCAGGACCACCACGTCGGCGGCGAAGACGGGTCCCGCCGCGACCATGAGAAGCAGAGCCGGGATCGCCCGGAGCGGCCGCCTCACTGTTCCTTCCAGTTCTGGTTGATGGTACGCACGGGATTTGCCGTCGGGTTGTTGGACACCGCTGGACCTCCGCCGGCGCCCCCTCCGGAAATCGTCAGGTCGTTGATGCTTTCCATAGAAGTCAACTGGGCTCCCTGGGCTACGCCGACTCCCGCGTCGGACCGATAGTCGCTGAAAGTGCCGGTCGGCGTGGCCAGATTGTAACCGCCCTGGCCGTTCAAGAAGAAGAACCGGTAGCGGTAGGAACGGCCTTCCGTCGCGCACGGGTTGTTCGAGTCCGGTGTGAACGTCAGCAGGGACAGGAATCCCTGCGTCGAGAAGACGCTCGAGACGGCCTTCTCGTTCTGCGAGGCGAAGTCGAGGAAGAACCCGTTGCCGAGCGGACCCGGACCTGGAGTTCCGACGGGCGTCACTCCTCCCGACGGAGTGATGTTGCGCAGGTCGGCCTCGTGGAGCGTGGTGCTCGCGCCGGTGTCGACGACGTAGAAGAAGCGGTTCACGGACGGGTTGGGCACCTTGAGGAGGTTCGCGCGGTCGCCCGTCCCAAAGGCGACGCCGAGCGTCGGACGGGGGCCGCCGTTGATGTAGATCAGGGACGGCTCGAGGTAGATCGGCTGGTTGGGCTGCGTCGTGGCCGTCGATCCGTCGTAGAGGAGGAACGGCTTCCAGCCCTGGATCGCGCCGGCCACGAGCTCGCCCTTCTTCGGGGTCGAGGCCGCGTCCGCGGAGAGGTCGAGGCGCCACATCCGGCCGTTGACGTCTCCGATGTATGCGACATCGAGGTATCCGTCGTCGTTGAAGTCCGAGACGGCGGGCGGAGCCGGCATCGGGGCGAAGTCGACGAGGGGTCCGGCTCCGCTGTCCTGGCCCTGGGTCGCTTTGTAGAGAACCTTCCCCGTCTCGATGTCCACCACGTAGATGGCCCGGCCCTTCGTCGCGTTGGCGCCCGCGAGGATCAGCGGGCTGCCGGGCGTGTACGTCGGGTCATTGCCGCCGCCGAAGATCGCGACGTAGTGGTCTTCGTATGCGACCCCGTTGACCAGTTTGATCCGGCCGATAACGGGCGTTGACCACGTGGAACCCATCGCAGGCAGCCCGAGGCACGTCGCCGCGTCGAGAACGCAGTCATCGGTCAGCTCCCAGAGAACGTTCGGATACCTGCTTGGGCAGGTCCCGCCGCCGTCGATGCAGTCGGGCGACGAGTCCTTGGCCGCGGTCTTCACGCCCGCGGCGTTGACCTGGTCGGGCTGCGTGACGTCGAGGGCGTACACGTAGCGTCCTCCCTGCCGGAGGGTCCCGACGAGCACGGTCTTCCAGGTCCGCTGAGCGTTGCTCGGCGTGCCCCCGTGGTTGGTGTCGATGAACACATCGGCCGTGAACATCGAACCGTCCACCATGTACTGGGGCTGCGGCGGGAAGTCGATCAGTTTCGAGGCGGACTTCAAGACCGGCTTCGGGCTGTACGCGAAGATCTCGCGCCCCGTTCCGAGGTCGAACGTGCCGGCGAAGGAGGGATCGCGATCCCAGACGCCCGCGTCGAAGGCGTGGAGGAACCCATCGTTGGCGCCGACGAACGAAACGCGCCGGCGCTTGGAGTGCAGGCTCGCGAAGCTCGTGTAGGACTGTCCCGCGCGGGGCGTCAGGTCCTGCGCGAGGTAGGAGAAGTACCGCGGCCGGTCGAGCACGAACGGCGCCGAGTGGAAGATGTCGCCGAGCTTGTGCGCGTAGCCCTTGGGCGTCGACTCGCCGTCCGTCCGGAACTGGGGCGGCTGGCCCGGAGCCGGAGCGTCGTCCTGGTAGAAGTAGGAGTAGCGCTGCTGCTCGCCGGCGTTGGGGCCGATGGCCGCGCCCGCGGGCTTGATGCCGGGGAGGTTCAGGATCTCGTTCCGGCTGCCGTAGGCCGTGACGCCGCCGCGCAGGAACTGCACGGTGCGCCGCGCCTTGGTGCGGCTCGCCGCCACCGCGGGATTCAGGCTCATCGCGCTCGCGAGTGTGTCGAAGCATCCGCCGGAGCACGCGCCCGTGTCGGGCACGAACTCCTGGCGCGCCAGGGGCACCGTCGGGAACGCGCCGCTCGCCCAGACCATCTTGCGGCCCGGCCAGACGGAGATCGCCGGCGCCTTGCCGGCGGGGGCGGCGGGCACGGCTGCCTGGGCGCCCGTGAGGACGCCGGCCGGGTCCGTGTAGCCGAGCACGCGGCCGGCGTTCCAGATGGGTTTGCGGACGGCGGCGCTCACGTTGTTCGGATCGGTCTCGTCCGCATACGTGTTGACGGGCGTCGTCACGCTCGCCGGGGTCGGCGTCGGTGAGGGGGTGGGGGGGCCGCCGGACGTGATCGTCGGGGTCGCCGTCGGAGGCACTCCCGTCACGACGGGGATGTTGCCGGCCGAATCGAGCTTCAAGCTCTTCAGAGACCCGCTCCAGATGGACCAGCGCGAGGCGCTGCCATCTTCGTTCGTGTGGCTGGGAATGACCGCCCCGAGCTGCGCGGAATCCGAGAAGCCGCCGGCGAAGGCGGGGACGGCGGGCGCGACGAGGCTGTTCGCGGTGCGCTTGAACTCGAGGATGCTCTGCAGGGCAGCGACGATGCTGGCGCGGTCGTTCGCGGCGAACACCTGGCCGCCGCTGTTGTCCGCGATGCACTTCAAGCGCGGATCGTTCGGGTTCGTGTTCATCGCGATCACGAACACGGGCACGCCGGTGAGGCGGATCGACGGGTCGGCGGCCCTTGCCGCCGCCCGGGCGCCGGGCGGATTCTCGGGAAGCACCACGGCGCCGAGATCTCCCGACGGACCCTTCCCGGTGGGCCCGCCGACGCAGGGGTTCGAAAAGCACTCGTCGAGACCGTCGGTCAGGAAGACCACGATGAAGCTCCGGCAGTTGATGGCGGGGTCGTCCGTCTGCGGAAAGACGCTGTTCACGAAGTATTTGTAGGCGTCCGTGAGGGCGCCGGCGAGAGGCGTGCCCGGAGCCGTCACGATGACGTTGCGGGCGTCCTCGGCGAGCGTGTACTCGGACATGTGCGGGGCCGTCTGGTCGTAGTTGACGACCGACGAGCTGAAACGGAGGAGCCGTTTGATCGCCTCGACGCTGTCCGTGTCCGTCGACTTGAACGGCGCCCAGTCGCGCGGGAACGGAATGACCGGCCAGTTCACCTGGCTCGGCGGGTCGGTCGGGCCCGGGTAGGGGTCGTAACCGCTCGGCTTGGCGCTGTTGTACAGGGCGATGCCGCCGCAGTCGACGGTGTACGGGTCACAGGGATTTCCCATCGGCGGGAAGGGGCACGAGACTTCGGCGAACGCGTCGTTGGGGAACTGCTGGTCCCGCTGGGGCCGGTCGGAGTTGTAAATCGCCGAGTAAGCGCCCTGGTTGTGGCGGTCGGAGAGCGCGTCCGCGAGCCCGTCTGCGTCGCCGTCTCCGGGCTGGGAGCCCCAGAGCGGGTTGCCCGTCAGGTCATCGTCGGCGGTGTAGACCGGCGGAAGGCTGTAGAGGTCGCCGCGGAGGTACCGGACGTAGGTCGACTGCACGAAGACGCTTCCCGCCGTGGGGTCCGCCTGCGGGTCATCGAAGCCGCGGTACTGCACGGGAAGCGGATCGCCGTCGGGGTTTCCGTCGGCGTCGAGGTCCACGTAGGAGCACAGCTTCGAAGGATCGTAGCTACAGGACCCGCAGAGCAGCGGCGGGTTGGGCGGGCTGTTGAACAGAGACTGCGGGACGCCGGGGCAGGGAATCCCCGCCGCGATCCCGACCGATGGAGGCGGAGGCGGAGGCGGCGCCATCGCCAGGAGCCCGCGGACCGCCGCGGTGAACCACCGTCCCGCCATCGGAAGAAGACTCTCGGCCGGCATCTGACCGGAGGGCAGCGCACCCGTCGGGGTCATCGTCCGCGTGCGGGTTGGCGTCCGCGTCGGCGTCATCGTCCCGGTGGACGTCGGCGGGATCGGCGTGTTCGTCGGCGTGTTCGTCTTCGTGAACGTCGGCGTGACAGTCGGCGTGCTCGTGGCCGTGTTCGTCGGCGTGTTCGTCGGCGTGTTCGTGAACGTCGGCGTGATCGTCGGCGTGTTCGTGTTCGTGAACGTCGGCGTGATCGTCGGCGTGAACGTCGGCGTGTCCGTGGGCGTGTTCGTGAAGGTGCGGGTGACGGTCGGGGTTTGAGTCGAAGTCGGCGTGCGCGTGAACGTCGGCGTCACGGAAGCGGTCGGGGTGATGGTCGGGGTGTTCGTCCGGGTCGCCGTGGGCGTGTTGGTGAAGGTCCGCGTGACCGTCGGCGTCTGAGTGCCCGTCGGCGTGTTCGTCGGCGTCGGCGTGCGGGTGAACGTCGGCGTGATCGTCGGCGTGTTCGTCTTCGTGAACGTCGGGGTGATCGTCGGCGTGTTCGTTGGGGTGCTCGTCTTCGTGAACGTCGGCGTGTTCGTCGGCGTGTTGGTCTTCGTGAACGTGGGGGTGATCGTCGGCGTGTTCGTCAACGTCGGCGTGTTCGTCCGCGTTGGCGTGTTCGTCGCCGTGAGCGTCGCGGTGAACGTCGGCGTGATCGTCGGCGTATTCGTCCGGGTCGGGGTATTGGTCGCCGAGTTCGTTGGCGTCGGCGAACTCGTGGCGGTGTTCGTCGCCGTCGGAGTGATGGTCGGAGTCGACGTGAACGTCGGCGTGTTCGTGGACGTCGGGGTAAACGTGTTCGTCGGGGTCGGCGTGGCCGTCGGCGGCGGCTGGAACTGGTCGATCCGGATGATCACGTTCGGGTCGCCGTAGTTGCCCGAGATCATCGTCAGGTGGAGCTCGGATCCGGGTTTGGCGGGGCTGCGATAGACGACCATACCCTGCCCGAGGCCCTTCGGGCCGAAGGCGCCGCGCCATTTCCCCGGAACGGCCTGGGGGGGAACGGGAACGCCGACGCCCGAGTAAGGCAGCCGCGTGTCTGCGACTTCGCCGGTGTTCTCCTTGGCGTAGTTGTGCATGACCTTGTGCCCGAGCTGGAGGAAGCGGCCCTGCGAAATGTCGGGGTAGTCCCAGGTCGCGGGCGCGCTGGGATTGAAGACCTGGTCGATCGGGCATCCGGGGCACGTCGGCGAGGACGCGTCGATCACGTCCGCGAAATACAGCCACTCGAGACCGCCGTTCTCGAGCGTCTCCCCGCTCAGGTGCGCGCCCCCGACCGCGCCGCCGAGCGCGGCGGTGTCGGCCGCGCCGAAGGTTTGGTTGGGGTTGCGGTAGTACGCGAAGGCCCAGTTCACGTTCTGGCTCTGCGTCAGCACCTGGCGCAGGACGCTCTTGGCGACACCGAGCTTCGATCCGTCGGTGCCGGCTGCCGTCCCCTGCGGGTAGAGGAAGTCGTCCATGTACGCCGGCAGGTCGAACGAGTCCGTGAAGTCGCGGTTCATCGAGTGCGACGAGTCGAGGATGACGAAGACGTCCGCGGAGGCGCCCGCGTTGGTCTGGAGGAGTTGTCGGTCGTCCGGTCGCGCCGGCCTCGCGCTGACGAAGAGCAGAAGCATCGTCACCGCGACGCGATGCCGCCGGACGAAGGCGGACATTCCTAGTGGAGAGAAGGCGACCCTGTCCAGGTTGCTCATTGCGCCTCCGGAAGCACCGGGAGAGGTCCGACCGCGACCTCGGAAACCAGCGCTTTCGAGTACTGCAGAAATGCGTCGTTCTCGCCGCCCGTACTGCGGATCTCGAACGTGAAGAAGTACTTGCTCTTACCGGGCCCTTCCTGCTTCTGCTCGCCGCGGGCCGGAAACTCGCCCGTCAGTCCCGGCGCCTGAACCCGCACCTGGATGTCGGTCTCGGTGGGGTCGCCCGCGAAGAAACCCGCCGCGGTGTTGCGGTGGCTCGGCATGGGGAAGAGGACCGTGCCGAACGAGTTGCCTGCGAACTCCGGCCGCCCGAGGAAGTTGGTGAGCCCGGCCGGGGCCACCATCATTTCGGCGCTCGCCCAGCGGATCCCGGCGTCGGAGGCGTAGAACGCCCGGTTCACCGACCACTCGTTGGCGGCGATGCGCGACTCCGTGCTCGTGATGAGCATCAGCGCGATCCCGATGACCGTCAGGATCGCCAGCACGAGAATCGCGATGACCAGCGCCGCGCCCCGCTCACCGCGCCGGGACGAAAAACCCCTCCCGGGCGTGCCCGCGCACGCGGCGGAGCGCGGGGTCCGGGAGAGATTCGCTCGGGTCATAGCCGTCCTCACTGCTGGAACGAGTTGTTGCGGAGGTTGATCTTCAGCGTCTGGACGCGGCGCCGGTACTGGGGCACGGTCGAGATCGTCGGATACTGCGCGACGTCCGGGTACGGCGGCGCGATCGTCACGGGCGTGTTCATCGTCACGACCCCGCGCGAGTTCGCCGCGCGGTAGGTCGGGTCCGGATCCTTCGACTTCGCCACGAGAGAGACCATCACTCCGTGGAGCCGCGGTCCGTGGCAGCCGGGGTGCGTGAAGATGGCCGGCGCGGGCTGCGTCATCTGGAACTCTCCGGCCGTGTACACGGCCTCGCCCGCGGCGTTGGGGCGCCACTCGTCGCCGCCGCCCTGCGTCGAGACGTTTGCATCGGTGTCCGTCCCCGCCACCGTCGGAACGAGACGGTTGATGGCGCCGTTGCCGTCCGTGTCGACTCCGTAGGCGATCTGCATGTCCTCGACGTCGTCGGCGAGGCGCACGACGTCGAAGTTGTTTCCGCGGCGGGTCCCCTGAGCGAGCGCGGGATGCGTCGGATCCGTGTTGTCGATGAAGTAGACGAGGTCGTCGAGGACACCGCCTTCCCGCATCCCGATCCCCGACATGTTCGTCGGAGCCGCGCCGGTCAACGACGGCAGCTCCGTCGTGAACTCGAGCGCAACGCCGCTGCTGAAGTTGACGTTTCCGAAGGTCTGGGACGCAACGAGGCTGGTCGGGGCCGTCAGCAGGCCCACGTTGTAGGTGGGCTGCGGATAGCGCGGCGTCACCGTCGGATGGCCCGCCGGGTCGATCGTGGAGCATGCGGTGTGGATGTCGTCCTTTCCCGTGACGAGGACGAGCATCGGGTTCCCGGCGGAAACACCCTGCGTATACGCGTCGATCTGCGCGAACTGCGGCCGGTTCGTCACGTCGTCGTTGACGTGGGGATACTTCCACCCGAACGTGATCGGCTTGGCTGTGACGGCCTCGGTCCCGATGCACGTCGTGCAGCCCGAGCCGGCGTCGAGCGAGAGGAGCGGCGAATTGATGACCCCGCGCACTTCGATCATGTCCGTGCCGTCGCGGACCGGAATCGCCGTCCCGGACAGGTCGGTCACGGTCGCGCCCGTCACGTTGTCGTAGCCCCTTCCCGACCCGACAACGATGCCCGGCAGGTCCGGGTCCGGCGCGTTCAAGACCGACTGGGCCACGAAGATCGGCCCCACGCCGGCCATGCGGATGGCGCGGGTCATCTGGTAGATCCCGTATCGCACGTTGCCCTGAGAGTCGGCGACGTCCTGCTCGCTCTTGTTGATGCGCGCGCTCGCGTCGAACACCGCGAGGATTCCGAGCATCGCGATCGCCAGGAGAAACACCACGACGATCATCTCGATGAGCGTGAAGCCGCGCTCGAGCCGTCGACGGTGCGCGAAGCTGTTTGCGATCATGGGCACGGCGCCGCCACGCCGATCGTGCAGCCGTCGGCGACGGAGACGTTCGCCGGATCGTTCGGCGCGGGGTTGTAGACGAAGCCGCTCACCCGCACGAGGCGCGAGCCGATCCCGAGCGTTCCGGAGGTCGAGATCACCGTCACGTCGATCCTCTTGTACTGATAGGTCTGCCCCGCGATCGTGACGCGGATGGGCGTGAAGGCGGTGCCGTTCGGCACGGTGGCGGTATCCGCCGAAGGAATCTGGTACTGCAGAACCTGGTAGGTGATCCGGAAGGGGTTGTCGACCCCGCCCGAGGCCGGGGGAATGCCTGTCGCGGGATCCGGCAGCTTGGGAGGCAGGTCGTTGATCTTGACGCCCGGCGTGAGCAGCGGGTCATTGAACGGCCGGTTCATCAGCTGCTCGAGCCGGTCGCGCGCGAGCACATTGATGCTCGTGTACTCGTTGGCCGAAAAGTTCGACTTCATGCTCGCGATGAAGAGCGGGGCGATCCCGAGCAGGACGAATCCGAGCAGGGCGAGCGCGATCAAGAGCTCGACGAGCGTCAGGCCCGACTCGCGCGGAGCGCCGCTGCGCGCCTTCACGGCCCGATCACCGTTCACACCGTTCACTGCCACACCACCGGAGTCACGACTTCGACGCGGCCGGCCACCGTCGTGCGGATCGTGATGGTGTTCATCACGCTTCCGCCCGTCGGTCCCTGGATCACGATGTCCGCCGAAAGCGTCGGGGGCGGAGCGACCCGCCGCCCGTTCCCGTCGAACGTGATCTTGTTGCCCACGGGAAGCGTGACGAACGTGAGAGCCGCCGTCGAGAGCGCGAGGGAGGACGAGGGGAGCGGCGTCGGAGTGGGCGCTGGGGGATCCGGCTCGACGGTCGCGAGTTGGTGTTGCGCGTCCGTCGCGGCCGCGGTGACGACCAGGACGCTCGCGTTCGCGTTCCTGCGAACCGCCTTCATCCGCGCCGCGAGAAGCGTCGTCTGGATCTCCCCCGCCGCGCTCCGGAACTGGTTGCGGCGCGAAAGCCGCTGCCACCACGGAACGCCCACGAGGGCGACCAGGCCCATGATCGCCATGACCACGAGGAGCTCGGCGAGGCTGAACCCGCCGCTCCCGTGCGCAGTTTTTGGACGGAGCATCGTGCCTTGCTGGAGCGATTCCCGTGCCCGGAGGCCCTTTGGGGTGGAAACCTCTGACACGGAGCAGGATCCGGCTTCCCTGTCCCCGGGGTCAGGGAAATAAGATCGCGCTTTTCGTAACGCAAGGTAACACCGCGCGGCCTCCGGGGAAGCGGACTTCCCGGTTACACTTTGGGTCAGCCCCATGTGGACAAAAAAGCTGCGATCGACCCCGCCGGAGGCGCGTGCCCTCTTGACGCGGGTCCGCACGCACGGCTGGAAATCGGACGCGGAGCGCGACGACCTCCTCCGCCGGATCGGCGCCCTGGAGAACCTGGATCCGGAGGAAGTCGGCTGGATGGTCGCCAACGCCGACGCGGCCGTTCGGCAGGCCGGCGTCGCGCTTCTGCAGCGGCACCCGTTCGAAGAGGCCTCCGCCGCCATGTTTCCGTTTCTCGCCGGGCACGGCGACGCCGCCCGCCGCTACGTCGCCGCGTCGCTCGAAGCCGTGGCGGGGACGTCGTTTTCCACGCAGGTCCCCGCGCTCCTCGCACACCCTGATCCGGTCGTGAACCTCGCCGCGCTCGACTGGTTGATGCGCAATCCCTCCGAGGCCGCGCTCCAGGCGATCGTCCCCGCGCTCGCCTCCCCGTCTCCGCAGGTGCGGCGGAAGGCGTTCACGATCGTCGAAGCGACCCCCTCGAAGAAAGCCGTCACCGCAGCGCGCGCGGCCATCGATCACGACGACGAGGACATCCGCTTCCGCGCCATTTCCGTGCTCGCGAGGATGCCGGACGAAGCGAACATCCCCGCGCTGCTGCGCCGCTGCCACGCGGACTCCGAGCGGGTCCAGGACGCGGCGATCGCGGCCCTGACGCCCGTGCTCGGCGCGGCCATGGCGGGACGCCAGGGAGAGGAGCGCTTCCACGAATACATCCTTCCGCTCTTGACCGACGGCAACGAAAAGGTCCGCGGCCTCGCGATGAAGATCCTGGAGACGCAGGAGCCGGCGCGAGTGGCGGACGCGTTCTTGAACGGGTTCTGCGACAGCTTCGGCCCCGCGAGGGACCGCGCGATCGAGGGGCTGAAGGCACTCGGTCCCCCCTTCATCCAGGCTTTCCTGGCGCGCGACGGCGATCCCGATCCCGCCATCGCGGCGCTCGCCGGATCGATCGCCGTCAACTTGAACAGCCCGGAAGTGGTGCCGCATTGCATCCGGTTCATCGAGGGGTCCGACTGGTGGCTGCGCGACCGCGCGGCGCAGGCCTTAGCCGAGCTCAAGGACGACCGCGGCATGCCCGCATTGCTCAAGATGCTCTCGGATCCGGACTCCGACATTTCCGCGGCGGCCGCCCTCGGAGCATGGGGCAGCCCGCAGGCGCTGCCCGCGCTGCTCGAGGCGTTCAAGCGCGGCACCAAGGACCTCCGGCTCGAGATCCTCGAGGCCTTTTCCCGGATTCCCGACCCGCGCGTCGGGCCCCTCCTGGACCAGATCGCGAGGATGGTCAACGACCCCCTCGTCCACGACAAGGCCCTTCGCCTGATCGCGGCGCGGGGGGGAAAGGACGCCCCGCCTTCGGGGGCGGGGCCGACTCCCGTCTTCGCGCCGGTCGACTTCGAAACGAACCCGCGGCCGTCGCTTCGGGATCTGCTTCGCCACGCGCGCTCGGCGGGCGCCTCCGACCTCCACCTCGCCGCCGGAACGCGGCCCCACCTTCGCCGCAACGGGCGGCTCGAAGCACTGCATCTTCCCGAGGTGGACGAGGGCCGGATGTGGGAATGGCTCCCGTCGATCCTGGGCGAGCGAAGCGAAGAGCTCGAACGCGCCCGTCAGATCGACTTCTGCTTCAAGGACCCGGAGCTCGGCCGGTTCCGGACGAACGTGTTCCACCAGCGCAAGGGCTTGAACGCCGTCTTCCGGCTGGTGCCTTTCGAGATCCCCACGTTGTCCGACGTGGCGCTGCCGGAGAACGTCTGGGAGATCACCTCTCTGTCGCAGGGGCTCATCCTCGTCACCGGTCCCGCCGGCTGCGGGAAGACGACGACCCTCGCGGCCCTCGTCGACCACATCAACGAGACGGAGCGGTCGCACATCCTGACGATCGAAGACCCGATCGAGTACGTGCACGTGAACAAGGAGTCTCTCGTGAACCAGCGGGAGATCCCCACGCACTCGAAGTCGTTCGCAAAGGCGCTCCGCCAGTCGCTCCGGGAAGACCCGGACGTCATCCTCGTCGGTGAGATGCGCGACTTGGAGACGATCTCGCTCGCGATCACCGCTTCCGAGACCGGGCACCTCGTCCTCGGCACGCTGCACACGACGACAGCGAGCTCGACCGTCGACCGGATCATCAACGCGTTCCCCGCCGAGCAGCAGGGGCAGATCCGAATGATGATCTCCGACTCGCTGAAGGCCGTGCTCTCGCAGACGCTTCTGCCGCGGCGCGACGGCGCGGGACGGATCGCGGCCTACGAGGTGCTGCGAAACTCGCCGAACGTCGCCGGCCTCATCCGCGACGGCAAGACGTTTCAACTCCCCACCGCGATGCAGACGGGCGCCTCCGCCGGGATGATGCTGATGGACACGGCACTCATGAACCTCGTCCAGAGCGGGATGATCGAACCGCGTGTCGCACACCGCCGCGCGCTGCGGAAGGACGCCTTCGAGCCGTTGCTCCCCGCGGAAGAGGGGGGCACCGCGTGAACCTCGAAAAGACGGAGGCGGTCGGCGACTCGGAGACCCGTTCGACCGGCGGCAATCGCGTCGACCGATTCCTTTCGATTCTCCCGAAGCGCAACGGGTCCGACCTCCATCTCGCGGTCGGCGGCCCGCCGATGCTCCGGATCGACGGAGGTCTCGAGCGGATCCGGTTCCGCGCTCTGACCGAGGGGGACTTCTACAACCTCCTCGGGCCGATCACCCCCGCCCGCCTCTGGGAGTCGTTCGGCCGCGACGGCGACGTCGATTTCGCCTACCAGATGGGGCGCGTCGCGCGCTTTCGCGTGAACCTCTTCCGGCAGGAGCGTGGGTCCGCGGCCGTGTTCCGGCTGATTCCCTCGAGGGTGCCGACGGTCGAAGAGCTGCGGCTGCACGATTCGATCGCCAAGCTGTCCGAGGCCCAGAGCGGCCTCGTTCTCGTCACCGGACCCACGGGCAGCGGCAAGTCGACCACCCTCGCCGCGATGCTCGACCGGATCAACCAGCGTCGCTCGTACCACGTGATCACGATCGAAGACCCGATCGAGTTCGTACACGCGAACGCCCGCTCGGTCTTCACGCAGCGGGAGGTCGGCAGCGACGTTCCCGGGTTCGCCGAGGGAGTCAAAGCGGCGATCCGGGAGGACCCCGACTGTCTGCTCGTGGGCGAAATGCGCGACCTCGAGACGATCCGCATGGCGTTGACGGCCGCGGAGACCGGCCTTCTCGTGTTCGCCACGCTGCACACGAACTCCGCGGCGAAAGCGGTCGACCGGATCATCGACGCTTTTCCCGCGGACGAGCAGGAGCAGATCCGCATCGTGCTCGCGGAGAACCTGCGCGCGGTCGTGGCCCAACAGCTCCTGAAGAGGGCGGGCGGGGGGCGGGTCGCCGCCTTCGAGGTGCTCCTCGGATCGACGGCGCTCTCGAACGCGATCCGGGAAGGCAAGACGTCGCTCATCAACAACCAGATCCAGACCGGAAAATCGAAGGGGATGTTCTCGATGGATCAGTCGTTGGGCGAGCTCGTGCGGGGCGGAGTCGTCCAGCCGGACGAGGCCCTCGATCGGGCGATCGACCGCGAGACCTTCAAGGGTCTGATCGCGTCGCTGCCCGAGCCGCGGCAGCCGGCACCCGGTCGCCCGGTCCACGCGCGTCCGACAGCCGCAAAGTGAACACGGCGCCCCCGCCCGGGCGCGCGCCGACCTCGACGGTTCCTCCGTGCATCTGCGCGATGCGCGCGACGATCGCGAGGCCGAATCCCACTCCTTCGGGTTTGCTCGAGTAGAACGGGAGAAAGATTTTTTCGCGGGCGCCGGGATCGACGCCCGGGCCACGGTCGAACACCGCGATCGACACCTCTGCACCCTTCCGGGCTCCCGCCATCCCGAGCGCTCCCGGCTCCGCGCGCCGGTCGGGAGGCGTCGCTTCCGCCGCGTTGCGCAGGAGGTTCGCGACGGCCCGGCGCAGGAGCACCGGCGAGCCGGGCACCTCCGGAAAGTCGCCGGAGAGTGCGACCGACGAGCCGGGAAAAGCCGATTCGACTTCGGCGACCGCCGCCTCGGCGACGCCCGACAGCGAGACGGGCTCGAGAGGAAAGCCGTCCG
Source organism: Acidobacteriota bacterium (assembly GCA_030948185.1). Classification (GTDB taxonomy): domain Bacteria; phylum Acidobacteriota; class Thermoanaerobaculia; order UBA5066; family Gp7-AA6; genus JALYUA01. Next base: position 4,536 of record JALZAT010000029.1, on the reverse strand, counting down.
GCCGAGCGAAAAGCAGGAAGTCGCTCGTGACGCGGCTCATCTCCTGCGCTTCCCGACGGATCGCCTTCAGGTGCTCGGGGGCGCGTTCGGCGCTGCGCAGCGCGAGGTCGGCGAAGCCGTCGATCGCGGCGGCCGCGTTGCGGAACTCGTGGGCGGCGCCGGCGGACACCTCGCCCAGGTCGGCGAGGCGGCGCGCGCGCGCGATGTTTCCCTCGAGCCGGCGGACCTCGGAGAGATCGGAAAAAAGGGCGAGAACGCCCAGAAAACGGCCGTCCGCGCCCGTGGCCGGCGTCACCGTGACGCCCAGGACGCGTTCCGGCTCGCCCCAGTGCGCCTCCCTGCGTCCGACCGCTTCGCGCCCTTCGAGCACGGCGGCCACCACATCGCGGAACTCCGGCACGCGGGCGAGCGTCGCCTGGTACGGCTCGCCCCGTGCTTCCCGGCTCAACGTGAGGATTTCCCGTCCCGCTTCGTTCAACTCGACGACGGTTCCCGCGCGATCCACCGAAAGAAGTCCCGTCGGAAGGTTGCGCGCGAGCGTCCGCGCCGCGATCTCCATGTCGTCGGCCCGCTCCTTTTCGACGCGCGCCAGCCGCTCGAGCTCGCGCTCTTTCTCGGAGAGCGCGGCGATGGTCGCCTCGAAGCGCGCGATCAGGAACTCGCGCTCGTCCTGCGCGCCGCGCTCCCCCGGCGCCGCCGGCGGAGCGGTGCCGGCCGTCCGCAGGAGCCGCTCGTACGGGGCGAGGAGGGACCGGAGGTAGAGCCACGCGAGCACCACGAGCAGCGCCCCCGCCAGCGGCACGAGGAGGGAAAGGGAGCGCGCGTAAGAGCGCAGCGCGGCGCCGGGACCCGGGTCGAGGGCGACGACGGCGAAACCGGAGGACGACGACGAGGCGGCGAAGACGAGCGAGGGCGAGTCGCGCCAATCGAGAAGGACCCGGCCGGCGGACGGCCGCGCGGTCGGAATCGTCCCGGGAGCCTGGAGCTCGCGCGAGACGGCCCGGATGAGTCGGCCCGAAGCGTCGTACGTCGCCACGAAGAGGACGTCCGGCGCGAGGGCCGCGCGGTCGAGCAGGTCGGCCGGATCGGACGCGGGCGCGGAGACCCTGCGGAGAATCTCGGTCGCCCGTCGTTCGGTCTGCTGGCTGCCCCACTCGGTCGCGTTGCGGAAAAAGAGGAGCGTGACGAAGTTCAAGAAAAGAATCAGCAGCAGCGCGACGGAGAGGAAGAGGCGGGAATCGCGGCGGAAAGTCCGCGGAACCTTTTCCGGAAAACCGCTGTCTTCTTTATTCACCGGGGCCAAATCTCTTTCACTGAGGCCACATGGCGCGATAGCGCTCCACGAGCGGCCCGCCGAAGAAGAAGGCGGCAATGGCGCCCACCGCCAGAAAGACGCCGAAGGGCAGCCGCAGCTTCCGATCGCCCGCTCCGGCCGCGATCAGGGCGACTCCGACGATGCTGCCGGTGACGGACGCGAGGAGAATCGTGACGAGAACTCCCCAGGGGCCGAGGAACGCCCCGATCATGCCGAGCATCTTCACGTCTCCGAGGCCCATCCCCTCGTGCCCCGCGATCCGCTCATAGAGGAAGGCAACGAGCCAGAGTCCTCCCGCCCCCACGGCGGCGCCGACGAACGCGGAGACGGGCGACCGGAATCCCGACAGGAACGACAGCGCCAGGCCGGCGGCGATTCCCGGGAGCGTGATCTTGTCCGGGAGGATCTGGAACTCCGCGTCGATCGCCAGGAGCGCCAGGCACGCCGCCGCGAGGAAGGCGCCGGACGCGATCTCCGCCCAGTCACGGCCCTTGAGCGCGACGAGCGCCCACAGGGCTCCGTTGGCGAGCTCCATCGCCGGATAGCGGATCGCGATCGGAGCGCGGCAGGTCGCGCAGCGTCCGCGGAGCGCGAGCCACGAGAGGACGGGGACGTTCTGCAGCGCCGTCACCGGGGCCCCGCACTTCGGGCAGTGGGATCCGGGCGAGACCACGGACTCGCCGCGAGGCAACCGGTGGACGAGTACGTTCAAGAACGAGCCGACGACGAGGCCGGCGACTCCGGCCGCCACGAGCAGGAACGGACCCAGATCCAGAAACGGCGTCATGGACTTTACAGCACGGCTCCCGCCCGGCGGGACTCGCCGCGCCGCGCGAGGAGGAGCAAAAAGACGAGACCCGCGGCCGAGATCGCGCCACCGGCGATCACGGAGACGGGCCTGTAGACGAAAACGACGCGGTGCGATCCCGCCGGCAAGGCGACGCCGCGGAACACCCCGTCCGCAAGAAGGATCTCGGCGGGATTTCCGTCCGCCTGCGCCTTCCACCCCGGGTAGGCGACGTCCGTCAGCACGAGAATCCCCGCCGCGTCGGAGCTCACTTCGGCGACCACGCGCTCGGGCCGCTCCTCGGCGATGCGAGCGACCACGAACCCCTTTCCGGAGGAGCCCTCGAGAGGCGCGGGCGACGGCTGCCGGTCGAGGATGACGCGGCGCGAGTCGGCGCCGGCGCGCGCCGCGCGCGACCATGCCCGGTCGGCGGCGGGCTCCACGGAGAAACCGCGCGCGAAGGAGACGCGCGGCCGATACGGGTTGATCGGCGCGCGGTAGAAATTTCCGACGCGGCGCGAGCCCATGTTCTCGGGGAGGTACGGCGTCCAGAGCACCCGGGCGCTCGCCTGCCCCGCGGCGGGCTGCGGGTCCGGGGAAGAATCGATCGCATCGGCGATTCTCCGCGAGGCCTGTGTCGCGAGCGGCGAGGCCGTCCGCACCGTGCGGATCCCCTGGATCAGGTTCGTGTAGCCGAGCAGCGACTCGCGCTGGCGACCGAGGGCCGCCGCGTCGAACGTGCCGTCGCGGAGCACGTACGAAACGAGCGCCCCCATCTGCGGCGTCAGCACCCGGCCCGGAACGGCCCGGAGAAACGCCGCGGCGGCCGAGGGCTTCCGCACCTCGGCTTCCGCGGCGAAGCGGAAGAGTCCCTGCCCCGCCGACGAGAGCGACACCGCGACGAGCAGCGCGGCCGCCGCCTCGAGACCCGAGGAGAGGCCCGAACGTTCCGGAGGCACGAGGGCGAGGACGGCGACGACGGCGATTCCCGCCGCTTCGGCGGCGCGGCATGCGGGCGGCTGCCGCGAAAGAGCCACGAGAACGAGTCCGGCGGCGGCGAGCGCCACGACGAGCCCACGACGCCGGGCGAAGGGCGAGAACCGCACCGCGTCGAGGCCGAGACCCGCCAGCGCCGAGATCGAGAAGGCGGAAACCGCAAGAGCCTTGGCGGGATAGCGGAATCGGTCGAGCGGCGGAATCGATCGAAGCCAGGCGCCGGGAGGGCCCGCTGCCGCGAGCAGAATCCCCGCGGCGCCGACGGCGGCGAGCGCCGCCACCAGCGGACGCCGTTGCCGGTCCGCGAATGCCGGGCAGGCGAGAAGGAGCGGGAGTGTCCCGGCCGCGAGCGAATTCAGATAAGACGTCCCGCCGTTACCGGGCGAGCGCCCGATCGCCGAGGAAAGCCCGATCGAGCCGACGGAGCCTCCCTCCCGTTCCGCCGCGGGGAGCGGCCCGCGTCGGTCGGACCGCACGGCCAGCTCGAAGAAGGGAGCGAGCGCCGCGGCGGCGAGCAGCAGCCCGAGACCGGTCGCCGCCGCGAGCCGGCGCAGGCGCAGCGGCAGAGGAGCCGCGAAGCCGCCCTCCGGCTCCGCGCGCGAGCGCCAGACGAAGAGCGCCGAGACGGCGAAGGTGGCCAGCGAAATCTCCGGGCTCCCGGACAGCGCCTGCAACGCGAGCAGCCCGGCGAAGGCGAGGCGGTCGGACCGGGTGCGAAGCCCCCGCCGCGCGAGAGCGGCGAGCGCGGGAAGCCACGCGAGCGCTCCAAAGTGGTTCCAGTAGCAGGAAAGGGAAGCGGAGAAACCGGAAGCCGAGAATGCCGCGGAGCCGGCGAGGGCGGCGCCGTCGGAGACCCCTTCCTCGCGAAGGAAAGCGCGCATTCCGAGCGCCGCGATCGCAAAGTGGAGGAGGAGGAAGAGGCCCGCGGCGAGCGCCGCCGACGGAAGGAGAAAGAGAAGTCCCGGCGGGTAGTACACGCCCGACTGGAGGTTCGCAAGCCAGGGCTCGCCGCCGCCGGAGAGCGGATTCCAGAGCGGGAGCTCGCCACGCAGGAGTCGATCGGCCGTGTAGAGCTTCAGGGGAAAGAAGAAGTCACCCTGATCCCGGAACGTGGGTGCCTGGCGCAGCGCGAGCGCCGGGAAGAGCCAGAAGAGAGGAGGAGCGAGCGCCGCCGCGGCGAGCAGACCGGCAGGCGCGCGGCGCGAGGACACGACGTATTGTCGCTCCTTTGTCATCCTGAGCGAAGCGAAGGATCCGCCCTGTCGCTCGAGGACCCTCGTCGTGCCCTCGTCGAGGAAGAGGGCAGATCCTTCGTCGCTACGCTCCTCAGACGATATGGAAACGACCGGCTCGCGATTCGCAACAATCGCGGGTTAGTACTCGGCGCACCAGAGCCGCATACGAAAGGAGCCGGTCATGGAAGAGGGTAGCAGTTACG
>JALZAT010000114.1 GCA_030948185.1 Acidobacteriota bacterium | reverse complement strand
GTACTCCCCCTTCGCGGCCGCCATGAGAGCGTCCATCCCCGCCTCGACTCCGCCCGTGTAGTCGCCCGCCTTGAACCTGGGAGTGATCTCGTCCTCCCGGATCCGGCTCGCGATCGCGTCGGGAATCGCCCCTTCGAGGCCGTAGCCGACCTCGATCCGCATCTTGTGGTCGTCGATGAACGCTGCGAAAAGAAGGCCGTTGTTGACCTTGGTCTGTCCGACGCCCCAGGCCTTCATGGCGTTGACGGTGAATTCCTCGATGGTCGTGGTCTCCGGCAGATGCCGGTCGATCCAGACGAGCATCTGGTTCCCCGTCTCGCGCTCGAATCGCTCGAGGCGGGCGTTCAGCTGTTCCGCCCGCGCGGCGTCGAGCACGCCCGCGTTGTCCGTCACGTAACGCGCCGGTTTCGGCGGGATCGGCGGAGCCGCCCCGGACGCGACCGCGCCCGCGAGCGCGACCGCGACCGTGGCGCACGCGAAGAGGAGGGAGAGGCGGCGCCGCCTCGACGCCGCCTCGGAGACCGTCAACGGAATTCCCTACCGAGCCGGAGACGGAACCGCGGGCGCCGCCGGGGTCGCGCCGAAGTTGAAGTTCACCGCGGGCGGCCGTTCGGAGCCGGGCGTTCCGTGGAAGTACGGCTTCTCCTTGAACCCGAGCAGGCGGCCGGTGATGTTCGTGGGGAACTTCATGAGCGTCGTGTTGTAGTCCTGCGCCACCTCGTTGAAACGCATCCGCTCGACGGCAATGCGGTTCTCCGTGCCCTCGAGCTGCGCCTGCAAGTCGCGAAAGTTCGCGTTGGCCTTGAGCTCGGGGTACTTCTCGACCACCACGAGCAGGCGCGAGAGCGCGGAGCCCAGGGCCGCCTGGGCCTGTTCGAACTTCGCGAGCTGCGCGGGGTCGGAGGGGGCCTGGCCGGGATTGACCTGGGCCTGCCCGACGGACGCCCTGGCGCGGGTGACCTCTTCGAGGGTCGACTTCTCGAACTGGGCCGCCCCCTGAACCGTCGCCACCAGGTTGGGCACGAGGTCGGCGCGCCGCTGGTACTGGTTCTCGACCTGGGCCCACTGCTTGTCGACTTCCTGCGACTTCGTGACGAGGCGGTTGTTGGTGCTCGCGACCGAGATCCCGATGATCACGATGAGCAGCACGAGCAGCGCGAGGCATCCGAGTCCGATCTTCCCCATGCGTCCTCCTCAAATATCGAAGCGGAGGAGGATTCTATCCCGCGAACTCATGACCCGCGAGCGACGACGGGCGAGGGGTCCGTCCTAGTTCGGCGCGTGAATGAGGACGATGCCGGTGTTCTCCGAGAGGTGCCGTTCGGAGCTTTCCGGACTTTCGAGCGGAGGCATGAAGTCCTCCGAATGGAAGAGCTTGCCCGCGTAGACGTTTTGGCTGCCGAAGAACTGGAGGTCGACGAAGAATCGGAACGTGAAGTTGCTGGGGAAAGCGAATTCGAATTCGTCGTTGTGGGCGGCGTCGTAAGCCATTCTGAAGAGGCCGATGTCGGCGGTCTGGTCGGTAACGGGTCCCGGCGCCACGCACTGCTTCCTCACCGCGGCCTTCGGAGAACCCGGTTCGTAGTGCAGGCGGAGCCTCGGAAGCACGGTCGGCATATAGACGAGGGAGGTATCCACCGCGATGTCGAGCTGGTCGACGGTAAATGTCGAACCCGACTTGGGGGCCGTTGTCACGGTGCAATTGGCCTCCGCCGTGCCCTCGAAAAACACGGAAAGGTGGTCGAGCGTGCCGCTTCCGGAGAGGACGCCGCCCGTCGGGTTGAATTCGATCGGGATGCTCTTCGTCGTTTTGAGGTCTGACCGCGACTTCCACTGAACGCCGGCGACGACGTCGCTGCTCTGGTTCATCGTCGATTGGAAATTGAGCAGAAACCGAAGACAGCGATGCTCCTTCTGCGGGTCCGCGACGTCGCCGTGTCCATCCCGCCGCAGCTCGATTGCCCAGCGCTCGATCTCCTCGACCTGTGCGGGATCCTTGTCCTGCACGCATTTTGTGAAAGCGTTTTCGAAGCAATGGGTCTCTGCGGAGAGGATGACCTCCTTCGTGTTTGCAACCTCGGCTTGCATCTCCGCGGCACAGCCGAAGCCCTGTGCCAGGTTGAGGAACTGGCGCAGGTACGGGAGGCGAAGCCGAAGTATCTGGCAATCGTGGCTCAGGTTCTCCAGGCGAGGAACGATGCTTTCGCGGAAGTCACTCCGCCAGACGTCTCCGAGCGTGCATGCCCGCGCCGCCTGCGGCCGAGCCGCGCCTCCGGCCGCCGATGCGGAGCCGAACGCGCCGCTGCGAAACTGCGGGAGGACGGCAACCGCGACGCGCTGGGCGAACTGGTCCACGTCCAGCGTGGGAAGTCGCGCGGCCTGTGCGTCGATATCGGCCTGAGTGCCGCGCCCGATTCCGAAGCCGGTCAGGTGGAAGACCGGAAGTTGGACCGGGCCCGCCACGGGAAGCGGGGGCTGGAGGAAGAACTCGGCGCCGCTGTTCTGGTAGCTGAACGTGATCGCCTGAGCTCGGACCACGGCTCCGGCCGGTTCGATCGTGAGCGTGGCGGGGTCGTGGAGCACGAGGCCCTCGGGCTCGATGTGGACCGCCGCCGCGAGACCGCCCGAGAGAGGAAGGCTCCCGATCGAAGAGACCGGCGTCAGCGTGACGTCTCGCTCCGAGGAGAGCGCCCCGGCCGGGATCACGAGAGTGAACCGGCTCCCGTCCGCGCCGACCGCCGCAATCGTCCCTCCGCTCGTCGGAATCGTCGCGGTCACGGCGCGGCTCGTGTCGTGGACCGTCTGCACGAAGGCGCCGTCGCCCAGAGCAGAAGTGTCGGCGACGCTCGCGAGGTTGTTGGCCGGATTGAAATAGAAAGTCGTCCTGCCGGTGACCGTGTCGGTCACCTTGAGCTGGTACTGGACCGTCGAGAGCGCGCCGTAAAACACCCAGAAGTCCTTGTTCAATGCGCGCCCGTCGAGCACCTTGACCACGAGCTCGACGTTGGCTGCATTGAAGAACCAGAAGTAACCGGTGTCGGCGGTCAGAGCGACCGCCTGTCCCTGGCCCGTGTTGCCCGTGAAGTCGCGCCAGCTGACCTCAGCGCGGAACCGTCCGCCATTGAGGCAGAGGCTCGTCGAGTTCGGCGCACAGGCGGTGGCCGCCGTGGCCGCGGCGCCACCCCTTTCGCTCATTTCAGCGCGGCCGGCGCTCGGGGCTTGCTTCGCCGCCTGTGCGGGCGACGCGCCCGCGGCGGGAAACGCCGACGTGTCCGCCACGCTGCCCAGGTTGCCCGACGGGTTCGCGTACGTCTTGACAATCCCCGTCAGAGTGTCGGTCACCGTCATCGAGTACTCGACGTTCGAGAGCGCACCGTAGAAGACCCAGAAGCTCGAATTGATCCCCCGTCCGTCCAGGACCTTGACGACGAGCTCGACGTTCGTGGAGCTGAAGAACCAGAAGTACCCCGTGTCACCGGTCAAGGAGACCGGATGACCGGAGCCAGTATTGCCCTGGAAATCCCGCCAGGACACCTCCGCCGCGAACCGCCCGCCGTTCAAGCAGAGTCGAGTCGCCGTGGGAGCGCAGGGAGCTCCGAAAAGGGGCGCGGCGGCGAAAAACAGGGCGAGGGCGGCAAGACGTGGCATGGAGCACCTCTCTGGTGGTCGGTTTGGAGCCCGGTCATCTCACTATGCGTGATTCGCGCGGGAAAGGGCTCACCAGAATCGAGCCCGCTCCTATAATTCGGGACAAGGCCGGCACCTCCGGCACCCAAACCGTGGATTTCACCGAAAAAACCGTCGATTCGCTGCTGAAGGAGTGGGGCGGCGGCGACCGCGAGGCGCTCGAGCGGCTCCTTCCTCTCGTCTACGACGAGCTGCGCCGCCAGGCCGCGCGCCTCTTTCGCGCCGAGAGGCCGGGCCACACGCTCCAGCCGACGGCGGTCGTGCACGAGGCCTGGTTGCGCCTGGAACCCTCCGGGCCTCTGACGAGCCGGTCGCAGTTCTTTTCCATGGCGGGCCGTCTCATGCGCGAGGTGCTCATCGACCACGCGCGCCGGCGCGACGCCGCCAAGCGCGGCGGAGGCGCCACGCGCCTGCCGTTCGACGACGCGATCGAAACGCCGGGGGGCGAAAAGAGCGTCGACCTGCTCGCTCTCGACGAAGCGCTGGAGAAGCTGGAGGAGCTCGACCCGCGGCAGGCTCGCGTCGTCGAGCTTCGCTACTTTGCCGGCCTTTCCATCGAGGAAACCGGTGAGGCCCTGGGCGTTTCTCCGGCCACCGTCAAGCGGGAGTGGCAGATGGCCCGCGCCTGGCTACGCGAGGGCCTCGAACACGACGGCATAACCACCTGATGTCGGCCGACTACGGGAGGCTGAAGGAGCTTTTCTTTGCCGCGCTCGAGCGGCCCGCGGCACAGCGGGGGCCCTTCCTCCAAGCCGCCTGCGGCGGGGACGCGAATCTTCACGCGCGCCTGTCCGGCCTGCTCGAGGCCGCGCGCGAGGGCGACGGCTTTCTCGAGGAGTCGCCAGGGTTGCCGGCCGACCCGGCCGTCGGGCTCGCGACGGGCGCGAGACTGGGCCCCTGGGAGATCGTGCGCGAAATCGGCCGCGGGGGGATGGGCGCGGTTTACGAGGCTCGGCGAGCGGACGGGGACTTCACGCGCAGGACGGCCGTGAAGGTCGTCCGCCCGGAGATCGCGACGCCCTTCTTCGTCGAGCGATTCCGAAAGGAACGCCGGATCCTGGCGGGGCTGGACCATCCCCACATCGCCCGCCTGCTCGACGCGGGCGCGGCCGCCGACGGCCTTCCGTACGTCGTCCTGGAGTACGTCGAGGGCGAGCCGCTGCTCGAACACTGCGCCGCCCGGGAACTCGGCGTCGCGGAGCGGCTGCGGCTGTTCCGCCAGATCTGCGAAGCCGTCGACCATGCCCACCGCCATTTGGTGGTCCATCGCGACCTGAAGCCCTCGAACATCCTCGTGACTGCCGACGGAGTTCCGAAACTGCTCGACTTCGGCATCGCCAAGCTGCTCGAGCCCGAGATCGGTTCCGGACCCCGGGCCACGGTGACGCAATCGCAGCTCCTGACGCCGGAATATGCGAGCCCGGAACAGTTCGGCGGCGGGCGGATCACGACGGCCACGGACGTCTACTCGCTCGGCGTCGTTCTCTACGAGCTTCTGACGGGCCGGCGGCCCTTCCATTTCGGAACGTCCGATCCCCGCGAGATCGCGCGCCTCGTGGGCGAGCTGGAACCGTCGAAACCGTCGGTCCGCGTCACGCGGCCCGAGGAGCCCTCCGTGAGAGTCCCGCCGGGGGCACCCGGGAAGCTCGCGCGCCGGCTGCGCGGAGATCTCGACACGATCGTGATGACGGCGATGCGCAAGGAGCCGGAGCGGCGATACGCGTCGGTCGGTCAACTTTCCGAGGACGTCCTCCGGCATCTGGAAGGCCGGCCCATCCTGGCCCGAAAGGACACCTTCGGTTACCGATCGAGCAGGTTCGTGCGGCGGCATCGGGCCGGCGTGGCGGCCGGCGTCGTCGCCGTCGCGGCTCTCGGAGCCGGTTTCGTCATGACGCTCCAGCAGAAGCACGCCGCCGAGTTCGAACGCGCGCGAGCGGAGAGGCGGTTCAACGACGTCCGGAAGCTCGCCGGCTCGTTCCTCTTCGAATTCCACGACGCGATCCAGAATCTGCCGGGCTCGACGCCCGCGCGGTCTCTCGTCGTCAAGAGGGCCCAGGAGTACCTGGACAGCCTGTCCGCCGAGAGCGCGAACGACCCCGGGCTGCGCCGGGAGCTGGCCGCCGCATATCAGAAGGTGGGAGAAGTTCAGGGAGAACCGGGCGCCGCCAATCTCGGCGACACCCGAGGCGCCTTGAGGAGCTTTCGCAAGGCGCTCGCGATGCGCGAGGCCCTCGCTCGCGCGTCCCCCGGGAACGCCGAGCTTGCGCAGGAGCTCGGCGCCACTCTGGATT
>JALZAT010000069.1 GCA_030948185.1 Acidobacteriota bacterium | reverse complement strand
GGCCGAGGCCGACCGGCTCGCGAGGGAGCGCCAGGCCGCGGAGCGGAACGCGATGCAGTCCGATGCCGCGCGCAAGGCGGCCGAGGAGGCGCAGCAGCGCTCGGACGAGTTGCGGCGCGAGGCGGAGAGCGAGAGGCGCGCCGCCGAGAAGGCAAAGGCCGAGGCGGCTGAGCAGGCGGCCACGCTGGAAGCGCAACGCGGCGAGGCCGAGCGCGCCCGAGAGGAGGCGACCCGGCAGGCGGCCGCGCTCGAGCAGCAACGCAACCAGCTCACGGCCGAAAAAGAAACGCTGTCTTCCGAGCGCGACAAGATCGAGAAAGACCGGGACGCGCTGCGCCAGCGGCTTTCGATCGCGCTTTCCGGCATCGCAACCACCCGCAGCACGGCCCGCGGCATCGTCGTCAGCCTCCCCGGGATCTTCTTCGACACCGGCCGCTCCGTCCTGAAGCCCTCGGCCCAGGTCGGACTCGCCAAGATGGCGGGGGTGCTATCCGTCTTTCCCGACATGAACCTGCGGATCGAGGGTTACACGGATTCGACCGGGACGGACGCCCTCAACCAGAAGCTGTCCCGCGCGCGCGCGGGAGCCGTCTCTTCATTTCTCCAGAAGGAGGGAGTCATCCCCTCTCGCATAGTCACCGAAGGGTACGGCCCGCAGCACCCCGTCGCGTCCAACGCCACCGCCGCGGGTCGGGCCAGGAATCGGCGCGTCGAGATCGTGCTCGCGCAGGGGGTCGTCGCCGAGCCCGGGCTGTAGCTCAAGGCTGTAGGCTCACCTCTTGGTACGACGTCGCGCGGTAGAAGACGGACGGGCGCTTTTCCAAGATCTGGATTCCGGACTGCCTTATTTAGCTGCACGGGATCGAGGCCTCAACCGTCAAGGTCCGGGAGGAGGCGAGTCCCATCTAGGGCAAAGGCCAGGGCGCACTTGACGACCAGGCCATAGCCACGTGGTTCGAAACGGACAAACATTGATTGAAGAACCGGGTGGTCTTTCGGCATATCGATGCCGATAATGCCAGTGGTTGTCTCAAGGTGGGGAATGACAATCGATCGTCGAGAGATGAATCGACCAGCAAATCCGCCAAACGTCAGGTTGCATCCGTAGACGACAGCAAGCCTTTCCAGCATCTCCAGCGGAGTCAGGAATTCACAGCTTTCTACCAACTTTTTTGGAACCCTCAGGGCAAGATCGATCCGAAGCCCGTTATCTATTCTTGTCGCGAGGACCAGATTCCAAGTCCCCAGTTGTAGGGCACTGGGAGCCGCAAAAAGGAAGCAATTTGTGCCCTCTCCGAGATCAAAGGGCTCCGTCTTTTCACGATTCTTGAACGCCTCAACCACCTCCTCCTTGGTGAATCGAAACCACTTCTCACACTCCTTCATGAGGTCCGTGAATACCATGGTGTCGACTCCAACGAGCGTCGTGTCGAAATCTAGGCCCAGCATGAGAGTGACGCCAGTGAAAAGCGGCTGGCTAATGGGGAGACTCCTGACGCCTTCAACGTCTTCATGGTCGAGCCGCATGAAACGGCGACGAAGAACCACCGAGGTTCTCTCCGGTGGGGTGCCCACGAGTGAGTAGTCATCCCAAGTCAACACGACAGCGCCGACAGACCGATTTTTTTCCCCTGCCAAGGCTCGACGGATAACACTGGCCGCTGAAATCACCCGATCAGGAATCGCGTCGCTGACCTCTCCTATCGGTGGCGAACAGTCCGCGAGATGAAAAAACGCGGAGCCGCTCGACGGTTCATCTACTGTCCTCAGCTGAGAGTTTGCTTCGCGCACTTCCTTGGTCAGACGGTTTTCAGTTGAGTGCTGAATTCGTTTGCATTCCACGTACAGCGGCACTGCCATTTGTTCCAAAGATATTCGGAGATCGGGCCATCCACCGCGCTGGATGGGGATTGCGGAGTAATTCTGGGAGGAATACCAAGCGGCCAAAGATAGCTCGACCATGACGTGTTCGAACTGACGCTCGTCGGCGATCCGGGACCTTAGTTGTACTTGAACCTGTTGGTCGCCGAAACCACCTATGTCTCCAAGCGTGAGGTGTTCGAGAATTCCGCCAGTAACTGTCACGAGCGTGACCGAATCTAGCAACATGCGGGCGAGAAGGGGGAGCTCGACAAGCTGAAGAGGCCACCTAATTGAACCGCCCTGCCTGAGAATTTTGTGAGCCAATCGCCAACGGATTGCGGCGGGATGATTCCCCGCGGGTTTAGCGAGGATTTCGGTCGGGACAAGCTTCTCCAGAAGCGCCAATTGACTTCTGATCAGGGCGATGTGATTCATTGTTGTTCGTAAGAATCTCGCCGTTTCAGTGGCATGGTAATCGGCAGCCTGTTCGTTTTTGCCGTCGAGGTTCCGCGGATTCTAAAGACGTCTCGAAAAACGTTGAATCCCTCCTCAGGGAGGGGTTCTCATGCGTGGAAAAAGGCTTTCGGGTTCGGTCCTCGCTCTCATCACGGCCGCGTTCCTGACGCGGGGCTCGACTCCGGCGGCCGGGGACCTCATGAAGGGAAAGAAGCGGACCGACCGGACGATCCGCCTCGAAGGCGTCGTCGACGCCCCGCCGTCCGAGGTCTACAGGCTCTGGACGACGGAGGAGGGCGTGAAGAGATTCTTCGCGCCCGCCGCGCGGATCGGGTCGCGGCCCGGGGAGGAGTACACGATCGCATTCTTCCCAGACGAAGATCCCGAGGCGCTCGTCCACGGCACGCGCGGCGCGCGGATCCTCGAGCTCGTTCCCGGAAAGAAGCTCTCGTTCGAGTGGGTCACCTTCGCGGGCGACCAGAAAAGGGACGACCACGCGCCGCCGTACGCCGAGCCGGCGCTCCGGAACGCTTCTCCCCTTCCCACCTGGGTCGAGCTGACGTTCGATCCGGTCGAGGGCGACCCCTCGCGAACGCTCGTCCGATTCCGACACTACGGGTTCGGCAAAGGGCCGCTCTGGGAGAAGTCGTTCCACTGGTTCGAGAGGGCGTGGGGCGGGGTCCTGGGCGGGCTCAAGACCGCCTGCGAGAAGTCCGCTAGATCGGCGCCGGCGTCCGGGCGTTGAATCCCATTCCGGGCGTTCTGGGGGGCGGCGGCCCGTTCTTGCGCGGGTTGGGGTCGTCCCCCTTCTCGCGGGTCCAGAAGGTGCGCCTGAACTCGTCGCGTTTCCCATTGGTCATGCGGACGAACGCGACGACCTCGCTTTCGCTCATGAGCGGCTTCGCGAGATCGAGGAACTCTCGGTAACGGACGTCGAGCGCCGCGATTGCCCGCGCGAGGTCTTCGGGCGAGAGGGGACCGGCGGTCGGCGAGGGAGTGGGCGTCGCCGCCGCGACCGAGCCCGAGCCGCCGGGGCCCTGCACGTCGATCTTCTTCGCGCCAGCCTTCGGCGCGGTCACCCACTTGTCCCGGTCGCGCACGAGCCCCTCCGTCGAGACCGGCTGCGGCTCGACGAGGCTCGCCTGCTCGATCAAGGCCCCCGAGCCGTTTCCCTGGCGGGCGCGGATCTCCTCCCACGCCCGATAGACGCTGCAGCGGTCCTCGCAGGGGAAGCACTTGTCTCTCCCCTCGGGCGGGGACGTCGAGCAGTCCTTTCGGAGATCGAAGAAACCCGTTCGGCACGAGCTCGGCAGGAAGACTTTCGCGTCGCCGTCCAGAACCGTCCACATCTGCAGCGGGCTCGCGACATAGGGACGGAAGAAGATGTACCGCCTCTGTCCCCGGCCCGACGCGCCGAGGTTCGTGTACGTCCACACCTCGAGCTCCCGGAACACATCGTCCCCCTGGCAGTTCGGCTTCAGAACATCCGAAGGCTCTCCGAAGCGGAGCACGACCTTGCCGGCGTCCGACCTCCACCCGCCGTAGCGCGAATCGACGATCTCCTTGAGCTCCCGGTACCGGTGCCGGTAGCCGGGGCCGAGCGGAGGCGTCAGCTCGGGAAGCTCGCGGCGCTGCCAGAACTTTTCGCGAAAGTCGTCGCGCTGGTAGGTCTCGGTGAGCTCGAGGTACGCCTTGCGCTCCTCCTCGCGCAGGATCGGCGCGGCGAACTCGGTCAGCCACAGCCGGTCGTCCTCGGGGAGCGCCGCGATGAGGTCGGCCTCGCGGGGCGGTTTGGGCGTTTCCTTTTTCGGGGACGGACCACCGCCGCCGGCGAACGCGGCGAGCGCCAGGACGGATGCTGCTCGGAGGATCCGCTTGACCGTCACGGTTTTCCTTCCGGGAGGACGTTGGCGTGCGGCTTTGGCGTGGTGAGCGGCGGCACGGGGGTGCGCTCCGGCGCGACCCCGCCGGGATGTCTCGCCGGAGGCCCCTTCTTGTGCTTCCAGAACTCCGCCATGAACGCGTCCCGGTCCGTGTTCGACATCTGCACGAACGCCGAGAGCTGCTCTTCTGTCAGCAGCGGAAGGGCGAAGTCGAGCCACTCCCGGTATGGGCGCTCGAGCGCGTTCATCCGCTCGGCGAGCTCCGCCCCGGAGAGGTGACGCGGCGGCTCGGAGGGAGCCGCGGGAGAAACCGGCGCGGCGGCCGCGTCCTGCGCCCTCCCGTTCACGTCGATCGGCTTCGCTCCGCGTTTGGAAGTCGTGGCCCACTTGTCGGGCTGCCGCGCCAGGTCCTCGATCGAGACGTCCGGCGTCCCGAGGAGCCTTCCCTTTTCCCCGAGCGCGCCCATGCGGTTGCCTTCGCGCGCCTTCGTCTCCTGGTAGGCGCGGTACACGTCGCACCGGCCGAGACACATGGAGCACTTGTCGCACGGCGGACAGGGCTTCGGCACGCAGTCCCAATAAAGGTCGTCGAGCTTCTGTCGGCACGAGTTCGGGTAGAAGAGTGTGAGGCCATCTCCGTC
Source organism: Acidobacteriota bacterium (assembly GCA_030948185.1). GTDB lineage: Bacteria > Acidobacteriota > Thermoanaerobaculia > UBA5066 > Gp7-AA6 > JALYUA01. The sequence goes on along the minus strand of JALZAT010000069.1, from coordinate 14,596 downwards.
CAGAAGCGTCCACAGCCGGCGAGGGCCGGCGCCACTCGGACGGTAGAAGAGCAGGTATCGTCGGTTCAAGCCGGGCAGAGTTTCTATGTACTTCCACACCTCGACGCCGACGCGGAAGTCTTCCTCGCCCCCGCAACGCGGCTCGATGATTTCCGCGGGCTCGCCGAAGCGGATTACAAGCCGCCCCGCGTCCGACCGCCAGCCGTCGTAGCGCGAGTCCGCAAGCTCGCGCAGCTCGCGATAGCGGTACCGGTAGCCGGGCCCGAGGATCCACGGAAGCTCGGGCAGCTCGCGCCGCTGCCAGAACTGCTCGCGGAAATCGTCGCGCTGGTACGTCTCTGTGAGCTCGAGGTAGGCCTTCCTCTCCTCGGGCAGGATGATCGGGGCGACGAACTCGGTCAGCCAGCGGCGGTCTTCGTCCGGGAGCGCCGCGATGAGGTCTTTTTCGCGCGGGTCGGAAGTGATGGCGCCCTTCTTGGGCGGTTTCGATCCTTCCGACAGACCGAGCGTTACAGAGAGGAAAATTGTCAACAGCACGAGCCGCAGGGCATCCGCTCGGGTCCGGTTCTGCCTAGAGGGCTCTCACGATCGAGCTCACCCTCCCGGAGTCGGAGTCACCCGGATGATGATTTCTAACCGAGTCGTCCTCGGTGTCGGCGCTTGCCGATGGGGGGTGGGCGGCACGAAAGCCGGCCCTTTTTCGCGACTCCAAAATTCGCGGATGAACTCGTCTCGTTTGTCCGAAGGCATTCGAACGAATTCGACGATCTCGTCATTTCGGATCAGGGGGGTGGCGGCGTCGAGGAATTCCTGATGGCGCACCGGCAGAGCAGCGATGCGCCGTTTGAGCTCATCGCCCGAAAGCGGGCCCTGATCCGGCGTTGGCGAGAGAGCGGGCGGTGCCGTAACGGCGGTGCCGGGCCCCTGGACGTCGATCTTCCTGGCTCCGGGCCTTGACGTCGTCGCCCATTTCTCACGTTGTCGCGGCAAGTCCTCCGTCGACACCAGCGGCGGCTCCTGCAGAAGGGTCGCTTCTTCGATCAGCGCGCCGGTTTGGCCGCCCTGACGCCGTTGAATCTCGTCCCATGCTCGAAAGACGCGACAGCGGTCCTCACACGGCATGCAGCCGCCGGGATCCCTCAGGGAGCCCTTCAGGGAACAATCGCGAAAGAGCTCGGGAAAACTCCTTCGGCATCGATGAGGAACGAAGACTTGGGAGTCGGGAACCTGAAGCGTCCACATCCGGCGCGGAGAGCCCAGGAACGGTCGATAGAAAATGAAGCGCTTCTCTCCGCGCCCCCACGTTCCAATCGTGCGGTATGTCCACACTTCGAGATCGCGAAAATCTTCGTCGCCACCGGCGTCGCACCTCGGAGTCAGAATTTCCGAAGGCTCGCCGAAACGAATCACGACCTTGGACGCGTCCGAGCGCCACCCGTCGTAGCGAGAGTCCAACAGCTCGCGAAGCTCTCGATATCGATACCGATAACCCGGTCCGAACAGCGGGGGCAGGTCAGGTCGCTCGCGTCGTTGCCAGAAGGCTTCCCGGAAATCCTCTCTCTGGTAGCCCTCGGTGAGCTCCAGGTAGGCCTTCTTTTCCTCTGGGAGAATGATTGGAGCAACGTAGTCGGTCAGCCATTCCCGATCCTCGTCGGGAAGGGCGGCGATCAGCTCCCTTTCACGCCTCTGCGCCGACGGCGCGTTCTTCTTCGGCGGCGCCGGCGCCGGCTGCGCGAATGCGCCGAGGCCGAGCAGCAGCGCCGAAAGGGCCAACCGCACGACCGATTTCACCCCGAAAGCGTACGCCTTCTGCCCGAAAAAGGCGCGGAACCTGTATCATTTCCAATCATTCGCTCAATTTCATGAGGGGCCAAACCGAGTTTCTGCGGGTGCGCAAGCAGAACGTCGCCGTGGACCTGGCTCTCGCCGGGATCTCGCCGCGAAAGATGGAGCTCTTTCTGCCCGAGCAGCCGACGTCCGAAGACCGGCGCCAGCAGGTGCTCCACTTCCTCGAGAAGGGGTTGACGTTCCTGCCGGCGCGGGACACCGCGTCGGGCCAGTGGGAGATCATCAACCGCAACGCCGTCGTCTGGATCCGGATCTCGCTCGACGACCTCGGCGCTCTCGGCGAGGACTCGGAGGAGCTCTTCGACTTCCGGCAGAAGGTCCGCGTGGACCTGACCTCGGGAGCGCCTCTCGACGGCGAGCTCCTGTACTCCGCGCAGGAGCAGGAGACCCGGGTGACCGACTACATGAACTTCGAAGGCCGCTTCTTCCGCCTGTGGCGGGAGGACGACGTGTACCTCGTCAACAAGTCCTACGTGCTCCGCGTGATCGAAAACTGACTTCGGGAGGCTTCCCTTGGCCCAGATCGACTCCTTACTCCAGAGCATGGCGAAATTCGGGGCGCAGGGTGCGCTTCTCGCGAGCGGCGAAAAGGTCCAGCTCGTCTTCCCGACGGGGAAGCGGTACGCGTCGCAGACGACACCCCATGACTCGCTCGTCAAGCTCGTCACCGAGATCGTCCCTCCGAACACGCACCTGAACAAGAACGGCGGCACGACGTTCGTCTACAACTACAACGGCTCGGCCGTCACGCTGCGCGTGGACGCGGCCATATCGAGCTGGCGGGTCGGCATCGAGGTTCGGCCGATCGACACTCCGGCGCCGACGGACGCCGAGCGCGCCGTGGACGCGGCCGCCGCGGCCGCGGCTCCCCCGCCCGCTCCGGCGCCGGCCCCAAAGCCGGCTCCTCCTGCGGTCTCGTACGCCAACGTTCAGGTGGACTCCGCGATCGAGAAGCTGCTGCTCAAGATGCTCGAGCTCGGGGCGTCCGACCTCCACCTCTCCTCCGGAGCCGTTCCGACGATTCGCCTGCACGGCGTCATACAGGCAATTCCGGGCTATCCGCCCTTCCAGGAGGAAGACCTACTCGCGCGGCTCTACGAAATCACCCCCGCGCGCAACCGCGAGGAGTTCGAGCGGCGCCATGACACGGACTTCGCGCACTCCATTCCCGAGGTCTCGCGGTTCCGCGCGAACCTCTTCCGCGACCGCCGCGGCCCCGGCGCCGTCTTCCGAGCGATCCCGTTCCAGATCCGCACGCCCGAGGAGCTGGGGCTTCCGAAGACCGTGCTCGAGTTCTGCGAGCTGACGAAGGGGCTCGTTCTCGTCACCGGACCGACGGGATCCGGAAAATCGACGACCCTCGCGACTCTGATCGACCACATCAACCAGACCCGCACCGACCACATCATCACAATCGAGGACCCGATCGAGTTCGTCCACGAGAACAAGAAGTGCCTCGTCAACCAGCGCGAGGTCCACGCGCACACGGACTCTTTCAAGGACGCATTGCGCGCCGCGCTCCGCGAGGATCCGGACATCGTGCTCGTCGGCGAGATGCGGGACCTCGAGACGATCGCAATCGCCGTCGAGACCGCCGAGACGGGCCACCTCGTCTTTGGCACGCTCCACACGACGACGGCGCCTTCGACCGTCGACCGGATCATCGACCAGTTTCCCGCCGACCGGCAGGAGCAGATCCGAACGATGCTCGCCGGTTCGCTGAAGGGGGTCATCTCCCAGACGCTCTGCAAAAAGATTGGCGGAGGCAGGGTCGCGGCGTACGAGATCCTCGTTTGCAACAGCGCGGTCTCCAACCTGATCCGCGAGCGGAAAATCTTCCAGATCTACTCGGTCATCCAGACGAGCAAACAGCAGGGAATGACGACTCTGAACGACTCGCTTCTCGCTCTCGTCAAGAGCAAGCAGGTCGAGGTCCACGAGGCCTACACGATGGCCGTCAACAAGAGCGAGTTCGCCGCGCAGCTTGCGAGGGAGGGCGTGAAGATCGGCGGGGAGTGAGTCTTCGGCCGCCGGCATTCGCTTCGCGAACGGCGGCCGAGAGAGCGCTTCACTTGGAAAAGACGGCTCAGGTCCGCTAGAACCTGGCGAGCGCCGCCCAGAGCAGCGCGTTGACCAGTGCGAGGATCACCACTCCCCAGAACGTTCCCCGGCGGCGGGCTTCATCGGTCATGTCGTCCATCCATCCGCATACGCTCAATGAATTCGACGTGGCCGCGGGCCGCGAAGATTACAATCCCCCGCATGCGAAACATCCGGATTGCCGCCGCGCTGGCGCCTCTCCTCCTCCTGACGGCCGCCTGCAGCTCCGTCTCGGTCTCGTCGGAGCGCCTCATCGGGGCGCCCTCGCTTCCGCCCACGAACCCTGCCTCGGTCATGATCCTGCGCCGGGAGCCCCGCCAGCCCCACGACCGGCTGGGCGAGGTGTTCCTGGAGCCTTCCGGGACCCCCCCGGTCGAGGAGATGGAGCGGGCCCTCAGGAGCGAGACGGCCAGGCTCGGCGGGGACGCGGCGGTCATCGTGCAAGACCGAACGCGCCGCATCGGGACGGTGGTCGAGGGGCGCTGGTGGAACCGGACCGCACGACCGATTTACGGACGGAAGATCGTTGCCGTCGCGATCCGCTACCGGGGAGAACGGGACCGCTTCTAGGCAGCCGGAGCCGGGCAGAGAGCGCCCCGTTCCCGCGCTATAGTTATTGGTTCTCTGTTTCGCTTATTCGGCGGAGCGCCGCTTCGCCTGGAGGATTCATGAGACTTTTGACCCGCCCCTTTGCTGCCTTTCTGCTTGCAACCTCCGCCGCGCTCGCCGCGCCGCTCACGTTCGCCCAAACCGGCGCCGCCCCCCCGGCCGCGAAGAAGAGGACGCCCGCCGCCGCAGGAAAGGCGGCCCCCGGTACCCACCGTACTGGACATCCCACACAGGTGACTTCCGTCGAAGGCATCACCGAGTACGCGCTAGACAACGGCCTTCACGTGCTCCTCTTCCCGGACCAGACGAAGCAGACGATTACCGTCAACATCACGTACCTCGTCGGCTCCCGCCACGAGAACTACGGGGAGACGGGGATGGCGCACCTCTTAGAGCACCTGATGTTCAAGGGTTCGCCGAAGCATCCCAACGTCCCGCAGGAGCTGACTTCCCACGGCGCGCGCCCCAACGGCACGACCTGGTTCGATCGCACGAACTACTTCGAGACGTTCCAGTCGAGCGACGAGAACCTCCGGTGGGCGCTCGACCTCGAAGCGGAGCGCATGGTGCACTCCTTCATCGCGAAGAAGGACCTCGACAGCGAGATGACCGTCGTGCGCAACGAGTTCGAGCTCGGCGAGAACGACCCGTCGAGCATCCTCGAAGAGCGCGTGCTGTCCACCTCATACCTCTGGCACAACTACGGCCACTCGACCATCGGCGCGCGCGCGGACCTCGAGAACGTCCCCATCGAGCGGCTGCAGGCCTTCTGGCGCAACTACTACCAGCCCGACAACGCGTACCTTCTCGTGGCCGGCAAGTTCGACCCGGTGAAGACGCTCGCGATGATCGACGAGATCTACTCGGCGATTCCGAAACCCACCCGTCCCCTTCAGAAGACGTACACCGCCGAGCCGACGCAGGACGGCGAGCGCGAGGTCGTGCTGCGCCGCGTCGGCGACGTCCAGGCGCTCGCGGTCGCGTACCACGTCAGCTCGGGCTCGCACGAGGATGCCGCGCCGATCCAGGTGCTCGTCCGCGTGCTCACCGACGCTCCCGCCGGCCGGCTCCACAAGGCCCTCGTGGAAACGAAGAAGGCATCCGCCGTCGGGGGATTTTTGCAGCCGCTCAAGGAGCCCGGGTTCGTGATGCTGTCGGCGGAAGTCCGGCAGGACGCGTCCCTCGAGGAAGCGCGCAAGGCGATGCTCGACACCGTCGATTCACTCGGCAAGCAGCCCCCGACGAAGGAAGAGGTCGAGCGCGCGAAGACGTTCCTCCTCAAGAACATCGACCTCACTCTCAACGCGGCGGACCGCGTCGGGCTGCAGCTCTCCGAATTCATCGCCATGGGCGACTGGCGCTTGTTTTTCCTGAACCGCGACCGGATCCGGAAGGTCACGCCCGAGGCCGTCGCGCGCGTCGCGACCCGGTATCTCAAGCCCTCGAACCGGACGATCGGAGAGTTCCGGCCCACGCAGAAGCCGGATCGCGTCGAAGTCCCGGCCGAGCCGGACGTCGCCGCGATTCTCAAGGATTACAAGGGGGACGTCGCGATCGCACAGGGCGAAGCCTTCGACCCCACGCCCGCCAACATCGAGGCGCGGACGACGCGCACGAAGCTTTCGAACGGGATGAAGCTCGCGTTGCTCACGAAGAAGACGCGCGGCGAGACGGTCATCGCGAACATCACGCTTCGGTTCGGCGATGAGAAGAGCCTCATGAATACATCCACGGCTTCCGACCTCGCGGCCGACATGCTGCGGCGGGGAACCTCCAAGCACACGCGCCAGCAGATCAACGACGAGTTCGACCGTCTGAAGGCGCGCGTTCGGATCAACGGCGGCTCGACGCAGGCCACCGTCGCCGTGGAGACCACCAAGGCGAACCTTCCGTCCGTGCTGCGCCTCGTCGCCGAGATCCTGCGCACGCCGACGTTCCCGGAATCCGAGTTCGAGCAGCTCAAGCAGGAGAACCTCGCGCAGATCGAGCAGCAGAAGAGCGAGCCGACCTTCGTCGCGCAGACGACCTATCAGCGGCACATGAGCGATTACCCGAAGGGCGACGTCCGGTACGTCAAGACGGCGGACGAATCCCTCGCGGAGTACAAGGGCGCGACCCTCGCCGACGCGAAGAAGTTCTACGGCGATTTCTACGGCGCTTCCAACGCAGAGCTCGCCCTCGTGGGCGACTTCGATGCGAAAGAGGTCACGGCCCTGGCCGCGGAGCTCTTCGGAGACTGGAAGAGCCCGAAAGCGTTCATTCGCGTCCCGCGGCCCTACCGAGAAGTTTCCCCCGTCAGCCAGGCGCTGAAGACTCCCGACAAGGCGAACGCCTTCTTCCTCGCGGGGCTGCCGTTCAAGATGCGCGACGACGATGCGGACTACCCGGCCATGGTGCTCGGCAACTACATGATCGGGGGCGGGTTCTTAAACTCGCGCCTTGCGACCCGAATCCGGCAGAAGGAGGGCCTGTCCTATGGGGTGGGCTCCCAGTTCGCGGCGAGCCCGCTCGACGACTCCGGCACCTTCGTGACGTTCGCGATTTATGCGCCGCAGAACGCGGCGAAGCTCGAGGCGGCCTACAAGGAAGAGATCGCCCGTGTCCTGAAAGACGGCTTCACGGACCAGGAAGTGAAGGAAGCCAAGTCCGGGTATCTCCAGAACGCGCAGGTCGGCAGGGCCCAGGATCAGCCCCTCGCGGGCAAACTGTCGGGGTACCTGTTCCTGGATCGGACGCTTTCCTGGGACGCGGAGCTCGAGAAGAAGATCGCCGCGTTGACGCCGCAGGACATCGTCACGGCCATGCGGCGCCACATCGACCCGTCGAAGATAACGATCATCAAGGCGGGAGACTTTGACAAGACGGCGGCCGCCGCTCCCGCGCCGGTCAAATGAGGCGGGCGAGCTCTTTTCCCTTTTTCCGGTCCACCTTTCTCGTCTTTGGATTCCTGGCGGGGGCCGCTCCGGGCGCCCTTTCCGCCGCCGATGGGGAGGAGGTTCGCAAGCCGCCCATGGCCAAGAAGATCGCAAGGACAGAGACCCTGCACGGCGACGAGCGCCACGACGAGTATTTCTGGCTGCGGGAGCGCAAGAGCCCCGAGGTCCGCGCCTACATCGACGGCGAAAACGCCTACACCGACTCCTTCATGAAGGAGACGGCGCCGGTCCAGCAGAGGCTCTACGACGAGATTCTCGGCCGCGTGAAGGAGACGGACTTGTCGGTGCCCTGGAAAAAGGGCGCCTGGTTCTATTACTCCCGCACGGAAGAAGGAAAGCAGTATCCGATCTACGCGCGCCGGCACGGCAGCCTCGACGCGCCCGAAGAAGTCACTCTCGACTTGAACGAGCTCGCCAAGGGCGAGCGCTTCATGGCGCGCGGCGACGCGGAAGTGAGCGACGACGGCAACCTGCTCGCCTACACGCTGGACAACACGGGGTTTCGCGAGTACACGCTGCACGTGAAGGACCTGAGATCCGGGAAGGTGTTTCCGGAGAGCGTCCCGAAGGTCTCCTCGATCGCATGGGGAGCCGACAACAGGACCCTCTTCTACGTCGTCGACGACGCCGCGAAGCGGCCGTACCGCCTCTACCGGCACGTCCTCGGCGCCGCCGTTTCGTCGGACGCTCTCGTCTACGAGGAGCCCGACGCCATGTTCACGCTCGGCGCCGGCCGGTCGCGCAGCGGGACCTACGTGCTGCTCGAATCGAGCTCCCACACGTCGAGCGAATGGCGCTTTCTGGAAGCGGCCCGTCCTGCGGGCGCGTTCCGGTTGGTCGCCGCGCGTGAAAAGGAGAGCCAGTACGACGTCGAACACCGCGGGGACCTCTTCTACATCCGCACCAACGGGGGCGGCTGCCGCAACTTTCGCGTCGTCACGGCGCCGGTCTCGAGCGGGGGGCGCGAGTCCTGGAAGGAAATCATCCCCTGCCGGGAAGACGTCATGGTCTCCGGGATGGAGCTTTTCGCGGGCCACGCCGTGTACGTGGAGCGCGAAGCCGGAGTTCCGCGCGTCGCCGTGACGGACCTCACGACCGGCGCGACCCATCGGATCGAGTTCCCCGAGGCCGCCTACGCGCTTGGACCGGAAAACAACGAGGATTTCACGGCCACGAAATTCCGGTTCGGCTACCAGTCATTGACGACGCCGCCGACCGTGTACGACTACGACATGGAGAGCCGGAAGCGCGAGATCATGAAGCGCACCGAGGTCCTCGGCGGCTACGACCCCGCCCGCTACAGGACCGAGCGGATCACCGCGACGGCTCCGGACGGCACGAAGGTGCCGATCTCGCTCGTGTATCGCAAGGGGCTCGTCAAGGACGGGAAGAACCCGACGCTCTTGAACGGGTACGGGTCCTACGGGGTCGCGAGCTTTCCCACCTTTTCCTCCGCGCGCGTGAGCCTGCTCGATCGCGGGTTCGTCTTCGCGATCGCGCACATTCGCGGCGGCGGCGAGATGGGCAAGAAGTGGCACGACCAGGGAAAGATGCTGTCCAAGAAGAACACGTTCACGGACTTCATCGCCGCGGCGGAGATCCTGATCGCGCTCAAGTACACGTCGAAGGAGAAGCTCGCGATCGAGGGCGGGAGCGCCGGCGGGCTTCTGATGGGCGCCGTCGTCAACATGCGGCCGGACCTCTTCCGGGCTGTGATCGCCCGCGTTCCCTTCGTCGACGTGGTCAACACGATGCTCGACGAGAGCCTGCCGCTGACCGTGGGCGAGTTCGAGGAGTGGGGCAATCCCAAGATCCGCGAGCAGTACGACTACATCCGGTCCTACAGCCCCTACGACAACCTCGCGGCGATGGACTATCCGGCCATGCTCGTGAAGACCTCCTTCGACGACAGCCAGGTCATGTACTGGGAGCCGGCGAAATACGTCGCCCGGCTGCGGACCTTGAAGACGGACAAGAACCCGCTGCTCTTCAAGGTCAACATGGCCGGCGGCCACGGCGGCTCGTCGGGGCGATACGACAAGCTGCGGGAGACCGCCTTTGACTATGCGTTCCTGTTGAAGGTGCTGAACGTGCCCGTGGAGATCAGGCGCCCTTCGTAACGGGGCGGCGGCGGCGGGCGAAGCGCCGAGCTTTACGCCAGAGGGCTCGTCTCCCGAAAGCTCCAGACCGTCCCGACCGGCCGGCCGGCGATGCGCTGCGGCTTCGAGGACCGCGCCAGGATTCGTCCGTCCTTCAACTCGACGGTGTCGAGGAGCGGCGTCTCGCTCTTCGCGTGAAGGCCCATGAGCCTCTTGGCGAACGCGCCGGGGTCCCGAACCTCTCCGAGCAGGTATTCCATCAGCTCGCTGCCTCCCTGCCGGGACGCAATGGGTTCTGGCACGCGCCAAATCTCGACGAAGCTCCGGTTGAAGTTCGTGATCCCGCCGCGCTCGTTCACGACGAGGATTCCGTCGCCGGTCGAGTCGAGGGTCGCCTGGAGGAAGGACAGGGACTTCCTCAATTCGCGCTCGGCGCGCTTCTGCCGGGTCACGTCGAGCGCCACGCCGAGGACCCCCTTGATCGTCCGGTCTGGATTCCGCAGCGGCGCCACGTGGGAGGCGAAGGTCCGGCCCGACCACTCCACCTCGAAATCCACGGACTCGCCGAGCAGCGCCTTGCGGTGCGCGACGAGCGGAAGGAACTGGGGGTCGGTCGTCCGAAAGTACTCGAAGAGCGAGACGCCCACGAACTGATCCGACCTCTGCCCCATCGAGCCCAGCGCCTTCCCCATCGAGGACGTCAGCTTCAGGTCCCGGTCGGTGGACCAGATGACCGCCGGCAACTGCCCGGCGAACAGCCGGAGCGCCGAGTCCTTCTCGGAGAGGGCGGCGCCCGACTCTTCCCGCTCGTGTTTCAGACGGAGGCGCAGCTCGAGCTGCGCGACGACCTGCCGGGCGAGCGCGCGCAGCGCCTCGGTCTGCTCGGGTGTCAGGTCGCGCGGAACGCTGTCCGTGACGCAGAGGGTCCCGAGCGCGTGACCCTCCGGCGTGATGAGGGGAGCGCCGGCGTAGAACCGAAGGCCGGGCTCACGGGTGACGAGGGGATTGTCCGCGAACCGCCCGTCGGCCTTCGCGTCGGGGACGACGAGAACTTTGCGGTCGAGGATCGCGTGCGCGCAGAAGGCCATCTCGCGCGACGTCTCCGACTCTTCGAACCCGAAGCGCGATTTGAACCACTGGCGCTCCTGGTCGACGAGCGAAATCAGGGCCGTGGGCGTCCCGCAGATGTGCGAGGCGAGCAGTGTCAGGTCGTCGAATTCCTGCTCGGGCGCCGTATCGAGGATCTCGTAGCTTCGGAGCGTCGAGATCCTCGCTGCCTCGTCCGCGGGAAGAGGGGCGGCTCTCATGGTCTGATGTGCGCGAAACGCCCGGATCATATCGCCTCGGGCCTTCTCCCGGATCCCCCGCTTCGAATCGGGACGTAAGGTGTTCGAGTTCGAGGACCCGGACGTGCCGATCGACTATCCCGTGTGGCCCCCCGACGGGCGCTGGGTCCTGTTCGACCGCTTCCGGCCGCACGGCGGGGACATCTGGCTGGAACGGTTCGAGTGACGACGCCCACGGCAGAAAGCGGGCTGACGCCCGCTTACAATCTTCCGCACTGGTGCCGCTCTCCACCGGATCGCGACTCGGGCCCTACGAGATCCTCGCGCCGATCGGGGCGGGAGGGATGGGAGAGGTGTACCGGGCTCGTGATGCGCGGCTCGGGCGCGAAGTCGCGATCAAGGTGCTCCCCGCATCGTTCTCCGCGGACCCGGACCGCCTGCGGCGCTTCGAACAGGAAGCGCGCGCCGCGGGGATCCTGAACCACCCCAACATCACGGCCGTCTACGACATCGGATCCGACGAGGCCGGCGAGCCCTACGTGGTCTCCGAGCTGCTCGAAGGGGAGACGCTGCGCGCCGCGCTCGCGGGAGGAAGGCTACCGGCCCGGCGCGCCGTCGATTACGCCGTCCAGATCGCGCACGGCCTCTCGGCGGCGCACGAGAAGGGGATCGTCCATCGTGACTTGAAGCCTGAGAACCTCTTCGTCACGAAGGACGGGCGCGTGAAGATCCTCGACTTCGGCCTGGCGAAGCTGACCCACCAGGAAGAGGGCAGCCAGGTCACCAACCTGCCCACCGCCACCGCCGGCACGGAGCCGGGTGTCGTGCTCGGCACACTCGGCTACATGTCGCCCGAGCAGGTCCGGGGCCGGCCCGCCGACGCGCGCTCGGACATCTTCTCTTTCGGCGCGATCCTCTACGAGATGCTCTCCGGCAACCGCGCCTTCCGCGGAGACTCCGCGGCCGACACGATGTCGGCCATCCTGAAGGAGGACCCCCCGGAGCTCTCGCTCACGAACCAGAATGTCTCGCCGGGGCTCGAGCGCGTCATCCGCCACTGCCTCGAGAAGAATCCCGAGCAGCGCTTCCACTCCGCCCACGACCTCGCCTTCGACCTCCAGGCGCTCTCGGGAACCTCGGGGGCGTCGAAGGCGCTCATCGCTCGCCGCGGTTCCTTCGCGCGTGCCGCGCGCATCGCCGCGGCTGCCCTTCTCCTGTGCCTGGCCGGCGCGGCCGCCGGTTATTACTTCCGACACCCCTCGTCCGCGCGGGAGGCGGTTCGCCCGAAATTTCACCGCCTGACCTTCCGCCGCGGATTCATCGACTCGGCGAAGTTCGCTCCAGACGGGCAGACGATCGTGTACAGCGCCGCCTGGGACGGAAAACAACCCGAGATCTTCTCGACGCGCGTGGGCGCCTCGGAGTCCCGGCCCCTGTCGCTGCCGAACGCGGGAATTTACGCGATCTCCTCGACCGGCGAAATGGCGATCGATCTGATCCGACCGTACGGCGTTCCAGACGTCCTCGCGCGGGTCGCTCTGGCCGGCGGCGTGCCCCGGGAAGTCGCGGAGGATGCCCTCTCCGCGGACTGGTCCGCCGATGGGAAGAGTCTCGGAATGATTCGAGCCGCCTTGTCGGGGCACCGCACCCTCGAGTTCCCGGCGGGCAAGGTGCTCTACCGTTCTCCCTTCCTGGTGCGGATGAAAGTCTCCCCTGTCGGACGAGAGATCGCGGTCGCCGAATGGAGTGAGGACGAAGGATCGATCAGCATCTTCGATCTCGAGGGACACCGGCAGAAGATCCTCTCCCACGCAACGCTCGGCGGGGGCATCGGCTGGAGACCCGACGGAAGCGAGATCTGGTATTCGGCGGCGCCCGATCCGCCGCCCAACATCTATGGGGTCGATCGCCGCGGAAAGACTCGTCTGGTTCTCGCGAGTCCCGGCTGGCTCGTCCTGCACGACGTCGCGGCGGACGGACGGGTTCTTCTGTCCCAGGACGGCTGGCGGGGCGGTCTCCAATGGCAGGTTCCGGGTCAGGACACAGAGAAAGAGGCGTCGTGGCTCGACTGGTCGATTCCCAACGCTCTGTCGCCCGACGGAAAGACGCTCCTTTTCTCGGAGGGACGGGAGGCCGCGGGGCCGGAGGGCGCGATTTTTCTGCGCCGGTCGCCCGAAGAGGTTCCCGTACGCCTCGGGGACGGCGAGGGACTGGCGCTTTCTCCGGACGGGAGGTCGGTGCTCGGCCGTTTGCGAGGGATCGGTGGAAAGCCCCAGCGGCTGATGGTCCTCCCGACCGGCACCGGCGACCAGAAGATCGTTCCGACCGGGTCTCTGAGCGAGTTCCAGAAGGCGGAATGGCTTCCGGACGGGAAGCGGGTGATCCTGCGTGGCTCGGAGACCGCGAAGGGTTCTCGCCTCTACCTCGTGGATCTTGCGCGAGGGCCCCTGCGCGCGATCTCGGAAGAGGGGGCGTCCCGCGGCGTCGCGGTCTCGCCCGACGGAACGCGCGTCGCATGCCGCATCGGGGGCAGCATCCGTCTCATTTCGGTCGAGGGATCGGATGTCTCGATGCTGCCCGGCCAGGCGCCCGGAGAGAGTCCGATCCAGTGGAGCGCCGAGGGGGCCGCGCTCTACGTCTTCCGGCCGGGTCCGCCTCCCGTCGAAGTCTTTCGCATCGAGGCGGCGACTGGAGAGCGGAAGCTCTGGAAGAGGCTCGCGCCCCCGGACGCCGCAGGGGCCCGATTCCTCTCCACGGTCCTCCTCACTCCCGACACGAGCGGATACGTGTACGGCTACGAACGCCGCTGGTCGGATCTCTACGCCGTCGAAGGGCTGAAGTAGTGACTCCTCCGGGAGTTCCCGACTCGGGCCCTACGAGATCCTCGCGCCGATCGGAGCGGGGAGGGATGGGCGAGATCTACCGGGCGCGCGACGCGAGGCTCGGGCGCGAAGTCGCGATCAAGGTGCTTCCTGCTTCGTTCTCCGCGGAACTCGTACAGCCGCGCCGCCATGCCCGACCTCTTCCTCGTCGAAGGGCTTCACCTCCGATGACGGTCGCGGCTGGAATCGTTCTTGCTCGCGCGGGCCGATATGGCCAGGCGAAACCGCCGCGCTCTCTCTTCGGGAGAAGATCTGCCGCCCTTCGCGGAGAACGGCAAGATTCTCCACGCGATCGTCGACACACCGAAAGGCAGCCGGAACAAATTCAAGTGGGACGAAGAGCGCAAGCTCTACAAGCTCGCCGGCGTGCTTCCCGCCGGCGCCGTCTTTCCCTTCGACTTCGGCTACGTTCCTTCGACGGAGGGTGAGGACGGAGACGCCCTCGACGTGCTCCTTCTCATGGACGAGCCCGCGTTCGTGGGGTGCCTCGTCGAGACCCGGCTGATCGGCGTCATCGAAGCCCGCCAGACCGAGGATGGAAAGACAGAACGCAACGACAGGCTGATTGCCGTTGCGGAAGCGTCCCGCACGCACAAGGCGATCGAGGAGCTCGCCGACCTGCCGGAGAACCTCCTCCACGAGATCGAGCACTTCTTCGTCTCGTACAACGCCGCCAAAGGAAAGCAGTTCGAGCCCATCGGCCGCGCTGGCTCGAGAGCCGCACGACGGCTCGTGGCACAGGGGAGCAAACGCGCGCAGCCCAGGTCCAGTGCATCGCGGAACAAGGGCAAGAAGAGCTCATAGCCGCCGAGAAGTCCCCCTCACCCGTCCTCTCC
>JALZAT010000068.1 GCA_030948185.1 Acidobacteriota bacterium | reverse complement strand
CCCCCTACCCGGCTCACGCCGTATGGCCCGATGGATTCCCCGGTGCCCCACCGGAGGTGTAGGGGCGGGGCTGGTCCCCGCCCGCCCGTCTACGGTGTCTTCAGCAGAACGTCGCCATGACGGCGTCGGGATGGTCCAACCGGTAACCCTCGCCTGCTGGATCCGGATCGAGCTCGAGGACCGCTCCCTCGAGCCGGGTGAACGAGTAGTCGTCCATCACGACGGGTACGCCCTCCGCCGTGAACCTATGCCCCTCGTCGGGCGCGTTCTCTTCGACGGAGATTCGAAAGCCGTTGCCGCCGCACCCGAGCACATGGCGGACGGAGAGAACGGCGCGCGAGAAATCGGACTGCGAGCGCAGCCGCTCGGCGGCTTCCGGCGTGATGGTCAACGGCGCGCCCGGCATAGGATCCAATTGTAATGGCGCGAGCCGCTTCACGCCGACGGCCTCCCGTCGCCGTCTCGATCGCCGCATCCGACTCGGGTGGAGGCGCGGGGATGCAGGCGGACCTCGCAACCTTCATCGCGCACGGGGTATTCGGGGCGACGGTGCTCACGGCGGGGACGGCACAGAACACCCGGGGCGTCCTCGCCATCGAGCCCTTCTCCGCCGCCTTCGTTCTGCGTCAGATGGACGCCGTGTTCCCGGACCTGCGCCCGGACGCGGTAAAGATCGGGATGCTCTTCGACGCCTCGCGCGCTCGAGCCGTCGCGACGGGCTTGCGCCGCCACCGGGCCCGCCGTGTCGTCCTCGACCCCGTCCTCGTCGCGAAGGGCGGCCAGGATCTCTACGCGCCCGGTAGCAAAAAAGCCCTCCTCGCACTCTTCGAGCTCTGCGACCTCGTCACGCCCAACCTCCCCGAAGCGGAGGCGCTCGCCGGCATCCGGATCCGCGACGAGAACGACCGGCGCCTCGCCGCCGGGATCCTCGCCGACGCGGGCGCCCGCGCCGTCCTCGTCAAGGGAGGGCACAGGAGAGGCGCAGTGGTCTCGGACCTCTACTTCGACGGCCGTCGTTTCCGCGAGATCCGGCATCCCAGGATCCGGACCCGTGCGACGCACGGAACGGGCTGCACGCTCTCGGCCGCGATCGCGGCGAACCTCGCTCTCGGCGCGGAGATGGAGGAAGCCGTAGAACGCGCGATCGCCTACTTAGAACGAGCGCTCCAGAACGGCATCTTCCCGGGGAAAGGCTGGGGGTCAGTCGCGCAAACGCGCAAATAGGGTCAGGCGCGCAAACGCGCAGCTGGTGCGGGTCCGAAGATACATGCGCGAATGCGCGACTGACCCGGAATGCGCAAATGCGCGACTGACCCCTATTCCCAGTACGAGAACGCGTACGACAGGTCGCGGTACGCCGTCTCTGACACCGCCGTCGTTTCCTTGTCCACGTTGCGGTCCATGTCCTTGAGATGACCGACGATCCGCCGCCGCGCTCCGGCCACGAAGAGCCTCGCGAGGCGGGCCTCCTCCTCGGCCTTTTCGGGACCGCGCTTCTCGAGCGACGCCGTCGCGCGCGAGATCACGGCCATCGACGCATAGAGGTCGATCGCGATGTTCGCGAGACGTTCGTGGTGGTACTCCTTCGAGATCACGCCCTTGCCGTATTTTCGGAGCAGCGTCTCGACCGCGGCCCCGGTCACCCGCGTGTACTTCGCGAGCAGCGCAGACTCCGGAGCGAGCGCCGGATGGACGCGCGAGAGGCGGGCGGACGGCAGGTTCAGCCGGACCCGGCGCGCCGCGTAGTCCGACAGGATCCCGAACGAGGAGAGCGGGGCCTTCAGCGCGCGTCCGACTTCCTGCAATCCGTCGCCCACTTCCTTCATGCCGGAGAGCGCCACGAGCACGCGGAGGATCTCGTTCGTTCCCTCGAAGATCATGTTGACGCGGGAGTCCCGGAGCGCGCGCTCGTAGGGGTACTCCTCCATGAAGCCGTTGCCGCCGGCGATCTGGAGGGCTTCGTTGATCGCGAGCCACACGCTCTCCGTCCCGAACACCTTGCAGCACGCGCCCTCGATCGAGTAGTCGGCGAGCCCGCGGTCGATCAACCCGGCGGTGAGATACACCATCGACTCCAGCGCATAGGTGTTGACGACCATCCGGGCGAACTTCGCGCGGATGATCTCGAAGTCGGCGATCCGCGTCTCGAATTGGCGGCGCTGCGTCGCCTGGGCCGCGGCGAGGGCGATCATCCTCTTCGAGCCTCCGACGCAACCGGCGCCGAGCGACGTCCGGCCCGTGTTCAGGATCTCGACCGCGATCTTGAATCCGTGTCCCCGTTCGCCGAGGACGTTGGCGGCGGGCACGCGCACGTTCTTGAGCTCGATCGGCACGGTCGAGGAGCCCTTCAACCCGAGCTTCTTCTCCTCCGGACCCGGCACGACGCCCCCCAGGTCCTTGGTGACGACGAACGCCGTGATGCGGCGGTGCTCGTCTTTCGCGTCGAGCTTCACGTCCTTCGCGAACACCGTGAAGAACTCCGCGAACCCGCCGTTGGAGATCCAGTGCTTCGTCCCGTTCAGGAGAAACGTGTCGGTCGCGGGGTCGTAATCGGCCGTGGTCCGGATCGACGCCGCGTCGCTGCCCGCGTCCGGCTCCGTCAGGGCAAAGGCGGCGATCATCTCGCCCGTCGCGAGTCGAGGCAGCCACCTCTTCTTCTGCTCTTCCGTGCCGAACAGGATCAGCCCTTTCAGGCCGATCGACTGGTGGCCGCCGATCAGGATTCCCAGGGAGGCGTCCGTCTTTCCGATCTCCTCCGTCACGCGGCAGTAGGCCGCGGAGGAAAAGCCGTAGCCGCCGTAGGCCTCCGGGATGATCATGCCGAACGCGCCCATCTCGGCGAGCCCGGACACCACCTCCGGCGGGATCCGGTGCTCCTTGTCGTTCCGCGCGGGGTCGATGTGCGCCTTTGCAAAATCGCGGAACGACCCCAGAAACGTCGAAACGACCTCCCGCTCCTCGGGTGAGACCTCGGGGAACGGAAAGATGGTGTCCTCCGGGACGTGCCCGGTGAAGAGTGTTTTGATCGGCGACGTGAGACCGGCGGCGGTTTCCTCCGTGACGGCGCTCATGCGGCGTTGGCGGCCGCCCGCCCATAGAAGCTGCCGTCCTCGCGCGCGAGTCGGGCAAGCAGGGGCGCCGGCGCGAATCGGGGCCCCAGACGCCGGGCGAGCTCGTCGAGCTTCGCCGCGATCCATCCTGCCGAAAGCGAATCCGCGTGCCGGAGGAGTCCGCCGCGGAACGGAGGGAACCCCGTGCCGAAGATCATCGCGAGGTCGAGCTTCTCCGGGCGGGCGACGACTCCCTCGTCGAGGCAGAAGGCGGCCTCGTTGACCATCAGGAGAACGAGCCGGTCCTGGATCTCGGCGTCCGCCGAGGGCGGCTTCTCCGCCGGCTCCACGCCGAGCGCGCGGTAGGCCTCCTTCGAGGGGTCGCCGCGCTTTCCATCCTCGTATTCGTAGAAGCCGGCGCCGGATTTCCGGCCGAGGCGTCCGGTCGCGACGAGCGACTCCTGGCCGGCCGCCTGCATCCTTTCCGGGAAGGCCGCCTGCAGCACCTCGCCCGCTTTGACCGCGACGTCGAGCCCGACGTCGTCCAAGAGCGCGACGGGACCGACGGGCATTCCGAACCGGGTCATCGCGCCGTCCACCTGCTCGATCCGGCAGCCCTCCTTGACGAGCCGCACGGCCTCGGAGAGGTACGGCGCCAGGATGCGGTTGACGAGGAATCCCGGCGAATCCTTGACCACGACCGGCGTCTTCCCGAGCGTCTTCGCGAGCGCAAAGATCGTGGCGACGGTCTCGTCCGACGTCTGCGCACCGCGGATGACTTCGACGAGCGGCATCCGGTGGACCGGGTTGAAGAAGTGCATGCCCGCGACCCGGGAGGGGACACGCGCGCCCGCCGCGATCTCCCCGATCGGCAGCGTCGACGTGTTCGACGCGAAGATCGCCGTGTCCGGCGCGACGCCCTCCCACTCCTTGAGGACCGAACGCTTGACGCCGAGCTTTTCGACGACGGCCTCGATCGTCACTTCGCAGCGCCGGAAGCCCGTGTCGTCGAGGGTGCCCGAGAGCAGCCGCATCTTCGACGAAAGGTCCCTCGGCGACATCTTCCGCCGTTTCGACTTCTCCCTCCACACCGCGGCCGCCGCGGCGAAACCGTGCGCGAGCGCCTTCTGCTCGATGTCCTTCATGCGCGCCGGCAGTCCCTTGTCGGCGGCGAGATGGGCAATCCCTCCGCCCATCAGCCCCGCCCCGAGAACGCCGATTCGCGTGACGGGCTTCGGAGCCACGGAGGGATCCTCCACCCCTGTTTCCTTCTTGATCTCCTCCGTCAGAAAGAAGAGGGAGAGGAGGTTGCGCTGGACCGTGCCGCCGAAGACGCTCCCGATCCGGCGCGCCTCGATCTCGAGCGCCTCCGCAATCGGCTTGCCGTAACCTTCCTCGATCACCGCCAGCGCCTCGAGCGGGGCCGGGTAGTGGCCGCCGGTCTGCTTCATCACGGTCTCGCGCGCCTTCGCGAACACGAGCTTGCGGCCGAGCGGATTGCCCTCGAGAGCGAAGTCGGCGATGCCGTGCTCGCCGCGCCGGCCGTGGGGCTTCTCCTGGCCGATGTGGCTCCGCGCGAAAGCGAGCGCCGTCTCCGGGAAGATCGAGGCCGGGATCGCGGCGTCGACGAGGCCGAGCTTCTTCGCACGGCGCGCGTCGAGCGTCTTTCCCGTCAGGATCAGGTCGAGCGCCTTCTGGAGCCCGATCAAGCGCGGCAGCCGCGTGCACCCTCCCCAGGCGGGGAAGATCCCCAGCCGGACCTCCGGAAGGCCGATCTGCGACTTCTTCGAGTCCGACATGACTCGGTAGTCGCAGGCGAGAGCGAGCTCCGTCCCGCCGCCGAGGCAGACGCCGTCGATCGCCGCGACGGTGGGATAGGGAAGATGCGCCAGCTGCTCGAACAGCGCCTGCACCGCGCGGACGGAATCGCGCGCTTCCGCGGCCGGCGTCGAAACGAACTCCTTGATGTCCGCTCCGGCGATGAAGACGCCGGGCTTGCCGGACCGGATGAGCAGCGCGCGGATGCGGGGCTCACGATCAAGCCTCAACAGCACCTCGGCGAGCTCGCGGATCGAATCCCGGGAGAACTTGTTGACCTTTTCGCCCGGGAGGTCGAACGTCAGGACGGCGAGGCCGTCGTCGCCGAGCGCGAGGTCGAAGGCGCCGGCGCCCTCAGGCGACATGCGATTTCTCGGCGTTCTGGTACATCGCCGCGATCAGATCCTGGTAGCGCTTCTCGACGACCCGCCGCTTGACCTTCAACGAGGGGGTCATCGACCCGTCTTCCACCGTGAGGTCCACGGGCAGGAGCGCGAACGCGCGGATCTGCTCGTGATGCGGCTTGTCGCGGTTGTACTCGTCGATCGCCTTCTGAAACAGCGCCCGGATCTCCGGGTTGGCGTCGATCGCGGGGGCCGCGAACGCGATGTGCTTGCCGGCGGCGTAATCGGTCAGCCGCTCGAAGTTCGGGACGATGAGCGCCGCGAGAAATTTGTGACGGTCGCCGAGCACGATGGGGATGCTGATGAACGGCGACTGCTTGAGCTCGTTCTCGATTGGCTGCGGGGCGGCCTTCTTGCCTCCCGCGAGCACGATCAGATCCTTCTTGCGGTCGGTGATCACGAGGAAGCCGTCCGCGTCCAGATGCCCGATGTCGCCGGTGTGGAACCACTTCTCGGAGTCGATTGCCTCGGCGGTCGCTTCCGGCTTGTTGAAGTAGCCCTTCATGACGCAGGGACCGCGGGTCAGGATCTCGCCGTCGGCGGCGATCTGGACTTCCGCCTGGGGGATCGGCTGCCCGACGGTCCCGAGCCGCCACGCGCCCGGTGCGTTGACGGAGATGACCGGGGACGTCTCCGTCAGCCCGTAGCCCTCGAAGATCTGAACCCCGGCTCCGATGAAAAATTCGGCGAGCTCTCGGGACAGGGGCGCGCCTCCGGAGACGGCGAACTGGAACCGGTTTCCGAGAATCGCGCGGATCTTGTGGAGCGCGAGCCGGTCCGCGATCTTCGCCTTGAACGCGAGGGCCGGCGGGATCGGTAGGTTGCGTTCCTCGATCGCGACCCTTGCCGCGGCGACCGACACGGCCCACTCGAAAATCTTCTTCTTGACGGGGCTGCCGGAATCCACCTTGTCGCGGATCTTCGCGTGGAGCTTCTCGTAGACGCGGGGCACCGCGCCGAAGCAGTGCGGGTTGATCTCCTGGAAGTTGTCCCGGAGCTTTTCGATCGACTCGGCGTAGGCGATCGTCGCGCCCCGGTAGGCGTAGGAATAGTCGAGCATCCGTTCGAACACGTGCGACAAGGGAAGGAACGAAAGCGCCGTGCCGTCTCCGCTGATCGGAACTCGCGAAAGCGATCCCTCACAGTTCGCGACGAAGTTGCGGTGCGTGAGCATCGCGCCCTTCGGCTCCCCCGTCGTTCCCGACGTGTAGATGATCGTCGCGACGTCGTCGGGCTTCACGCGGCTGGCGCGCTGGTCGAACAGGCCCGGGCTCATCTCGAGCGTCGGCCGTCCCTTGTCCACGGCGGCGTTGAAGGACATGTACCCGGCTTCGGAAGGCGGCGTCGCCGCCATCGTGATGACGTATTCGAGCGCCGGGCAACGCTCCCGGATCTCCCGAATCTTCGCAAGCTGCTCCGCCCCGGAAAGAAAGACGGCCCGCGCGCCGGAGTCGTTCAAAAGGGGCGCAATCTGCGCTGCGGGAAGCGTCGGATAGATCGGCACGGACCAGCCGCCGGCGCAGAGGATCGCGTAGTCGGCCATGGCCCACTCGGGGCGGTTCTCGGACAGGATCGCGACGCGGTCACCCGGCTGGATCCCCAGCGTATTCAAGCCGAGCGACAGAGCGCGCACCGTGAAGCCGAAGTCCTTCGAGGAGACCGGGCGCCACTGCCCGTCCACCTTCGAGACCAGCAGATTCGGTTTGCCCGACGCCGCCGCCGAAGCAAACACGTCGCAGAGCGTGCGAATCTCGGTTGCCATTGCCGCCTCCCACTGGTGCGAAAGGGATTGTGTCGCGGGCCTGTGGAGGGGTCAAGCTATCCTCGCGCGATGGCCTACGCCCTTCTCCTGACCACCGCGCTCGCGCTCGGCGGATTCCTCGTCACGTCGCTGCAGGGGTTTCTCGTCGGGTCCGGCATCGGGTCGGGGGCCGCGAAAGTGCTCGTCACGAGGCACGTCGGGTATGCCATTCCGACGGTGCTGCTGTCGCTCTTTTCCCAGTCGATGGTGATCTTCTATTTCATCGGGACGGGCAAGCTCGTCAAGGAGGACATCGTCGAGTTGCCCGAGGACGAGAAGCGGGCCGTCGTCGGCGCGCTCCGGCGGTTCAAGGCGCAGACGTCGCCGGCCGCGACGTTCTCGCTCCTTTCAGCGATCACCGTGTTCGTGCTCGGAGGCGCGGCGCACACGCGCGCGCTCCCGTCCTGGGTGCACCTTGTGAGCGCCCTCGTCGCTGTCGCGACCCACTTCTGGGCGCTCAAGGCGGAATGGCGCGTGTTCGGGGAGAACAACCGGCTGATGGGAGATCCCGGGAGATTCTCGCGGGAGCTCCTCCGCGCGGCGGGCGGCTCCCCTATTTCAGGTCCAGCCGGGAAGTCTGCCCCTCCGCGACCGTGAAGGCGTAAGACTTCGCACCCGTCGTCCCGGTGACAGTGAACGTGTAGGTTCCAGGCGCAAGGTTCTCCCAGACGACGACCGGCGGCGCCGCAAAGAGGCGGCCGTCCATGCGGCCCATCCCGAGGAGATACACGCTTCCGCCCGCGTCGGTGAGCCTTCCTGAGACGGGGCCGTCGCAACGAACCTCAACCCGCCCGCCCGGCGTCATCGACACGGAGACCTCCGCGGACGGCGCCTGGAGAGAGGGAAGCGACCGGGGAGCGAACCCGCCGCCGAAGAAATACACCGAGTATCGCCCCGGAGAGAGCGAAGGGATTTCGCCCTTGCCGGAGCCGTCGAGAGCGACTTGACCCTGGAAAGCGACGAGCCCGCTGGAGGCGAAGGCCAGCGCGGCGACGTTCCTCAGTGGAAGCCCCGTCGTCCCGTCGGTGACGCGGATCACGACGCCCGCGCCCTTCGCGAGCGCGAAGCTCGCGTCCGTGGCGTCCGATCCCACGGTCGCGGAACGCGTACGCATCTGATACCCGGATTTGCGCGCGGTGACCTGGTACGTGCCCGCGTCCACTCCTGAGATCTCGTATCGGCCGGAAGCGTCCGTGACGGCGCTCTTCATCGAGAAGGAGTTGCTCTCCCGCCCCGTCTCGGCCTGGACGTGGACTCCCTCGATCGGATCACCCGACGCCTCGTCCGTGACCGTTCCGGCGATCGCCGAGGATGGGACGGCCACATCGGCGACAGTCTCTCCGGACACGGTGACCGTCTTCTGGTACGAGAAGCCCTGGCCGCTGAGGTAGACCATGTGGGGACCATCGGCGAGTCCGTCCAGCGTGTACCGGCCGTTCTCGTCGGTCTGGCCCTGCGATCGAGAGGCGTTCGGCAACGGCGGATCCGGAGCGGCAGAGATCCACGCGCTCGAGACCGGTCGATCGGCGCGGGTCACGCGCCCCGTGAGGCGCGAGTTCCCGTCGAACGAGACCTCGACGGGAAGTTCGGAAGCGCCTTCCGGGACTTCGACGGTCTTGCTGGTGCTGCGCGACATGCCGTTCTGCCCCGTCGCGAAAAAGCGCACCATACCCGCGGGCACGTCCGGAAACGTGAATGCGCCGGATTCGTCCGTGAGCGTGCTGTCGCCCCAGTCCTTCGCGTTGCCGAAGATGCGAATCGAGCCGAGTTTTTCCCTCGGCAATCCCGTGACCGTTCCGCGAATGCGCGCCCCGGCTCCGCGGATCGCGAGAAGGATTCCCTCCTGCCGTTCGTTTTCGGTCAAAACGAGATCCTTCGGCGGCGGCTGGCCCTGGGGCGCCCGCGCCGTGAGACGGAACCTGCCCGGCCGAAGATGATCGAAGGAGAAGCCCCCGGAGTCGTCGGTCCGCGCCGTGTCGTTGCCCTGGGCGCCGACCCCGTTGATCGTGACCACCGCGCCCGCGACCGGTGACCGGCCGTCCCGGGCGACGAGCACACCCGAGATGAACGCACCGGCGCCGAGATTCACATCGACCGCCGACTCCCTGTCCGGATCGACGTCCTTCGTCGCCTCCGCGTAGTCGGCATGGCGGGCGGTCAACGTCAGCGTTCCGGGCGGCAGGCCGTCGAACCTGAACTTGCCGTCGGCATCGGTGTTGGTGGCGTTCGACGAAGTATCGCCCATCATCGTCCTCGCGCCGGACGGCTGCCAGCTGACGGATGCGTTTGCAACCGGCGTCCCTCGCCCGCCGTCCATGACGCGTCCCGCGACCGATCCGCCTCGGCGCAGCGACACGACAACTCCCTCCTTCGTCTCTCCCTCGCGGACCTCGACCGTGACCTCCCCGGGCCGATACCCGGGTGCTGTCGCGCGAACGGTGATCTTCCCCGGCGTCACATTGGGGACTTCGAACGATCCGTCGTCTCCCTGAGCGGGCAATCCGGTCGCGCTCCAATCGCGCATGAAGTAGGACTGACCACCGCCGACCTGCGTGGTTCCACTCGTGACCGTGAACCCGGGAACGGGCCGCTTTGCGTCCGCGTCCTCCACGCGGCCCCGAAGCGTTCCCGCCGTCCGCAGCGTCACCGCGAAATCGTCGGCGGGCGGCATCGCGTTCTTCGAAAAGGAGGCGTATCCCTCCGCCGAAACGTTCAACTGAATCTGTACCGAGGGTGCGAGCCCGTCCAATCGGAACCGGCCCTCCACGTCCGTCGTCGCGGCGCGATCCTGGACCGTCCCTCCCCCGAGGCCCGAAGACCACCACTGCACGTGAGCGCCGATCACGGGAGCGCCCGCGGTGTTCTTGACGACCCCCGCCAGGGAAACCCCCGCCTGGAGTGTGACGGGTGCCCAGACGTTCTCGGCTCCGCTCTTCACGGCCAGGCCCTGGACCGCTTTGGCGGCGAATCCCTCGCACGAGAGGACCGCTGAGTATTCGGCTTCCTCGAGGCCCCGGACGACGAAGGTTCCGTCGGGGCCGGAGGTCGCATCCGGACGCGGCGGCCGGCCGCCAAAAAAAGAGAAACCCGAGCCGTTGTTCTCGCGTTTGGTCAGCCGCACCTCGGCGCCGGAAATGGCGTTTCCCCCGGCGTCGACGACGCGGCCACGGACCTCGAGACCGCCCCTCAACACGAGTGTGATCCCGGCGAGGGTCTCGCCCGTCTTCAGCGAGAGCCCCGAGCGGCGTCCCGGGCCGTAGCCGCTCTTCTGGGCTTCGACCAGGAAGTTCCTCCCCGACGGCAGCTCGCGGATTCGGAACGCTCCGTCCGCCGTAGACACCGATCCGGCGCGTCCTCGTGACGAGCGCCGCATTGCGAGCCCGCCCTCGACCCGCACCCGCGCGCCCGAGAGCGGCGCGCCTTTCTCGTCTACGACTTTCCCCGCGAGAACCGCTCCGCGCGCCAGCGCGAGGTTTGCGGCGCCAGGGGCACCGGGCTCCGTCGCGACGTCCGCGATCCGGGACACGAGGAATCCGGGCCGCCTCGCCCACACGTCGTACGCCCGCGACGCGAGCCCGGCCAACCGATACCGTCCGCGCCAGTCCGTTCGCGCCGTTCGAAGGCCCCGGCCCGTCATCGAGTAGGAGTTCGACTCACCGGCTTGCACGGCCGCGCCCGCGATGGGCTTGCGGGTTCCCTCTTCCGTCACGGTTCCCGCGATCGAGGCCGCGCGAACCAACCGAAGAGGCGCCTCGATCTCCGTTCCGGCAGCCACCCGAAGTCCCTCCTTCCGGGCGACGAAGTCGTCCCTCCAGAGCGCTTCGACCGCTTGGAGGCCTCGCGGTACTCCCGCCAGCCGGAAGGTTCCGTCGTCGGCAGTCCGCACCGCAACGCCCGCCGATCGGACGAGTGCTCCGATCGCGGGTTTTCCACCCGAATCGAGGACCGCGCCGCGAATGACTCCTCCGCGCGTCAGGACGATGCGTTCATCCGCGGCTGCCTGGGAGCTCTTCCAGAAGGGCGGAAAGCCCGGCGACCGGACTTGAAGGGTCCGAGGCGGCGGAACTCCGTCGGCAACCGAGAACGATCCGTCCGACCCGGTCCGGACCTCCACCGCGTCCGACATCTCGTCCGTGGGATCTCCGTTGAGAGCCGTGGCCGTCACGAGCGCCCCCGCGACGGGCTTTCCCTCGCTGTCCACGACACGGCCGGCCAGCTTCGCGGGATCGGACAGAAGAACGTCGGGGAGCTGTACGTCCTCAGACGCGTCGAAGGGGCCGGGGATACGTACGCCGGAGTGGCCCGCCGCTTCGACCCGGAGCGAGACGGCCGGATCTCTCTCAAGGACGAGTCGAAAGCGTCCATCGGGGCCGGTGGCGGTCTCCCCGATCTTCGGCGGCGCATCGCCGGCCGTCGCATCGAGGAGCGCTTCGTCGAGCGTCCGAAACGCGTGCACTGCGACGCGGGCGCCGGCGACGGGCTTCCCGGCGGAGTCGAGAATACGGCCCGAGATGGAGCCCGCGAACGCGGGGAGCGCGCATGCGAGAAGAAGCACCGCGGCGGCCGAAAGCGCGCGAGCCTTCAAGATTCCTCCGGCGAAGGTGCCGTAGAGGATACCGCCGCCCCGCGGCTTCAGTGCCCTCACCGCGCGGGCGGGGACAAGCCCCGCCCCTACAGGTTCATTGCGCGTCCGATCCGGGCGCGAATTCAGTTCACATCGACCCGCGTCGTCTGCCCCTCCGCCACCGTGAACGGATACGCCTTCGAGCCCACCATCAACCGGTAGTTCCCCGGCGCGAAGTGGTCGGAGGACCATGCCGGAGGGAAGACGCTCACGCGGCCGTCCAGCCGGAACGGGGACATCAGGTACAGGGACCCCGAGCCGTCGGCGATGCGGCCCGTCGCCGCGGCCGCGGAGCGGATCTCGACGCGGCCGCCCGGCGTCATGGCGACCGAAGCCGTGGGCGCCGGGACCGTCACCGATGGAAGCGATCTCGGCGCGTAGCCGTCGGAGAAGAGGTAGATCGAGTAAGCGCCGGGCGTGAGCGAAGAGATCTCTCCCGTGCCGGTCGAGTCGAGCGCGACCTGTCCCTGATACGCGACCGTGCCGCTCGCGCCGAACGCGAGAACCGTCACGCCATGCATGGGAAGCCCGGTGAGCCCGTCCGCGACGCGGATCGTCAGGCCCGATCCCTTCGTCAGCGCGAAGTTCAGCTGCGCCGGGTCGCTTCCGACCGAAGCGGACTGCGTCTTCAGCTGGTATCCCGATTTCCTGGCGGTGACCTGGTAGTTGCCCGGATCAATCCCGTCGATCTGGAAGTTTCCCGACGAATCGGTCGAGGCGCTCTTCATCGCGAACGCTGCCGTCCCCTTCCCCGTCTCGGCCTGCACCAACGCGCCCTCGATCGGCTGCCCCGTGGCGTCTTCGATCACGGTTCCGGACAGCGTGACCGCCGGAATGATGATGTCGCCGGCTGTATCGCCGGAAACCGGAATCGCCTTGTGGTACGAGACGCCCTGGCCGCCGACGTTCACCTGGTAGTTGCCGTCCGAGAGCCCCTCGAGCGCGTAGCGCCCGTTCTCGTCCGTCTGGCCGGTGGCGCGGCCGCCGTTGGCCTGGGGCGGATCCGCGTTGGCGGATACGAAGAGCCCCGACAGCGGCTGCGAGCCGCGCGTCACCCGTCCTGCGAGGCGCGAGGTCCCCTCGAACACGATCTGGACCGCGACGTCGCCTCCTCCCTCCGGGACTTCCGCCGTCTTCTGGGCGCTGCGCCCCGCGAGGAGGTTCGTCGTCGCGTTGAAGCGCACCACGCCCCCGGGGACGTCCTGGAACGTGAAGTTCCCGGAATCGTCCGTTTGCGTCGCGTCGTTGAAGTCCGTCCCGTTGACGGAAACGCGCACGCCGCCGAGCTTGCCCGACGGCAGCCCGGAGACCGTGCCGACGATCCGCGCGCCGGCCGGGTTCATTCCGATCAGAACGCCGTCCTGCCTCTGGTTGTCCGCGAGCACGACTTCCTTCGGGGCGGACTTTCCGGCGGCAGACCTGGCCGTGAGCTTGAAGCGCCCGGCTTTGAGGTGGTCGAACGAGAACGTTCCGGACCCGTCGGTGCGCGTCGTGTCGCCGCCGCCGAACATGTTCGCGTCGCCCTCCGCGTCGAGCGAGACGAGCGCGCCGGCGACCGCTGCCCGCCCGTCCCGGCCGACGACCGTCCCCGAGATCGCCCCGCCTGTTCCGAGCGTGATGTCGACGCTCGCGTCCTTGTCCGGATCGGCGTCGCGGCTCGACTCGAGGTAGTCCGTGTGGTCGGCGGTGACCGTGACGCGTCCGGTGGGGAGTCCGTCGAAGCGGAACTTGCCGTCCGCGTCGGTCGTCGTCGACGAGTTCCCTCCGCCGCCCATCCGGCCCATGAAGGCCATCGGGCCGCCACCGCCGTCGCCCGCGGCGCGCCAGCTCACCGACGCGTTGGGCACGCCCGTCCCGCGCGAGGGATCGAGGACGCGCCCGGCAAGCGATCCGCCCTTGCGCAGAGAGATGACGAGTCCCTCTTTCGTCTCCCCTTCGCCGACGTCGACGCCCGAGGTCTCTCCCGTTCGATACCCGGCGGCCGACGCGCGCAGCGTCCACTTGCCGGGCGGGACGTCGGGAAGCTCGAACGTGCCGTCCTGCGCCTGGAACGACCGGTCTCCGTTGCCCCTGCCGTTGGCGATGTTGATCATGAATCCGCCCCCGCCCGGCCCGCGGCCGCCCGCGCGCGAAACGGTGAAGTCGGTGATCGGCTGCTTCGTGTCACCGTCCTCGACGCGCCCGCGGACCGTGCCCGCCGTCTTCAGGACGATCGCGAGATCCTCGGCCGGAGGCGTCGCGGAGCGCTGCGCGCCGCCGTAGCCTTCCGCCGTGACGTTCAAAAAGATCTGTTTGTCCGGCGCGAGGCCGTCGACGCGGAACCGCCCCTCGAGATCGGTCGTGGCCTCCTGCGGCCGGAACCCCTCGCCGATCGCGATCGCGAAGAGCTGCGCGCCGGAGATTCCCTTCCCCGTCGTGTCCTTCACGGTGCCGGCGAGCGCCACGCCGTTCGGGATCGTGATCGGGGGCCACACGTTTTCCGATCCAGCCTTGACCGCGAGACCCTGCGCGACCTTCCGCCCGTACCCGTCCCGGGAGACGGTCGCGGAGTACTCCCCCTCCTCGAGGCCGCGAAGGACGAACATGCCGTCCGGTCCGGACGTCGTGTCCGGCCGCTCGTTGCTCATCCCCCGCATCACCATCCGGATCTGCCCGCCCATACCCTGCCCGGGATCCCGCATTGCGACGCGGATCTCGGCGTTGCCGACGGGCTTGCCCTGGGCGTCCTGCACCTTTCCGCGGGCCTCGATCCCCTTCTTGAGCACGAGCGAAACGTTCGTGAGCGCTTCCCCGGTTTTCAGGTTGACGCCGGGACGGCGGCCGGTGGTGTATCCGCTCTTCTCCGCCTCGAGAAGCAGGTTGCGTCCGGCCGAAAGGCTGCGGATACGGAACGCGCCGTCCGGTCCGGAGAGCGCGCTCTGTCCGCCCATGAACGCGGCGGGGCCCCGCCGCATCATCCCCCGCATGCCGCCGTCGCGCTCGAGGCGGATCCGCGCGCCCGGCATGGCGGCGCCCTTCTCGTCGACGACCTTTCCGGCGATGCTCGCCGCCTTCGCGAGCGCGAGGTTGGCGCTTCCGGGCGACGACGTCCCCGCCGTGACTCCGCTGATCGAGGACGCGAGGAATCCCTCCCGGCTCGCGGAAACGGTGTACGCGCGCGGCGCGAGGCCCGTCAGCCGGAACTTGCCCTGGGCGTCCGTGCGCGCCGACCGCTCGAGACGCTGGCGGCGACCGCCGAAGAAGAATCCGCCGCTCGACGAAGCGCCGACCCGTACTCCGGCCACGGGCTTGCGCGAGGTCTCGTCGAGCACCGAGCCGGCGATCGTCGCGGCGCGCGCGAGCCTGAGCGAAACGGCGGCCTCGGCGCCGCGCTGCACCCGGACGGCGTCCTTGCGCGAAGCGAAGTCGTCCTTCCAGAGCGCTTCCACCGCGCGCAGTCCCGTGTCGACTCCGGCGAGCCGGTACGCTCCCGAGGCGTCCGTCAGCACCGCAAGCTCGTCGCTGACGACGAGAGCGCCGGCGGCCGGCTTCCCCGACGCATCCGTGACGGCCCCCTGGATCGTTCCACCGCGCTTGACGGCGATCCGCTGGTCGAGCCGCGCCTCGAGCTGCACCTGCGTCACAGGGACGTACCCGGCGGCGCGGACCAGGATCGCACGCGGAGCGGCCGGCGCGTTCGGCACGGAAAACGACCCGTCGGCTCCCGACTTCGCCTCGCCGAAGGACTGCGCATCGACGTCCGAGAACGGATCGCTCGCGACCGCGGAGACCGCGGCACCGGCGACGGGCTTTCCCTGGTCGTCGACGACGCGCCCGGTCAGCGGCTCCGCCGGTGCGACGTGCAGGTCGTCGAGCGAGGAATCTTCCGTCGAGTCGTAGGGCCCTCCGAGACGGATCGAGGGAAGCCCCGCCGGAGTTAGCCGGAGCGCGACGGCGACCCCGGGCTTGTCGAGCGCCACCCGGAACCGGCCGTCCTCCCCCGTCTTCGTCTCGCCGAGGGTTGCCGGCTCGGTGCCGCTGGTCTGGTCGAGGAGGACCTGGTCATCGGTGCGGTACGCGATCCATTTCACGGCGGCGCCGGAGACCGGTTTGCCGGACGGATCCAGAAGGCGGCCGGACACCGAGCCGGCGAGCGCCGGCCATGCGACCGCGAGTCCAGCGAGCGCGGCCAGGACGGTCTGGAAACGCCTGTTCATGAAGGGTCCTCCTCGGGTTTCGCTGCCCAGAATACGGCGTCTGGAGACGAAAGGTTACGATTCGGCATGGCCGGTTTTTCCCTTGAAGGCAGGGCCGCGCTCGTGACGGGCGCCGGGATCCGGCTCGGGCGCGCGATCGCGCTCCGCCTCGCCCGCGCGGGCGCCGACGTGGCCGTGCACCACCGGACATCCCACAAGGAGGCCGAGGAGGTCGCGGCTGCGATTCGAGACATGGGCAGGCGGGCGGTGACCCTGCAGGCGGACGTCGAGCACCCGGACGCATGCGGGACGCTCGTCGAGGAGTCGATCGCGGCCCTCGGAGGCCTCGACCTCCTCGTCCACTCAGCGGCGAACTTCCACCGCGCGCCCCTCGCCGGCACCACGGCCGCCCTGTGGGACTCGGCGATGAACGTGAACGCGCGGTCCGGGTTTTTCCTCGCCCGGGCGGCGGAGAAATCGCTCCGCGAGCGGCGAGGGAGGGTCGTTTTCATCTCCGACGCGATCGCGACGCAGCCGGCGCGCGGTTACGTGGCCCACGCCGCGTCGAAGGCGGCCGTCGAGGGGCTCGTTCGCGCGCTCGCGCTCGAGCTCGCCCCGGAAGTCTCGGTCAACGGCGTGTCGCCGGGAACCGTCCTCGTGCCCGAAGGGACCTCTCCGGAGGACGCCGCCCGGTGGGCCCGCTCCGTCCCCGCGAAACGCAACGGAAGTCCCGAAGACGTCGCGGAGACGGTCCTCTTCTTCTGCGCGGGCCCCGCGTTCATCACGGGACAAATCCTGCGGGTGGACGGAGGGAAGAGCCTCGTGTGAAGGGGCGCCAATGTCATCTAAGCGCAGCGAAGGATCTGCCCTGTCCCTCGGTTTGCTAACCGAACTCCCCGACCTCCGCCCTCAGCCGCGCCGCGAACTCCCGCATCGCTTCCTGCCGCGGCCGCGCCAGCTCTTTCGCTTCGGCGGTCTTGAGCGGCTCGGCCGCGGCGCTGTCCAGCTCGTCCGCCGCTTCGAGGAAGTCCATGCGCTCCCGGTACCCGTCGACGAGAGCGCGGGCGATCCCATAGGCCCCGAGCCGGTCGAGGCGGACGGCGTCGTGGACGATCTCTTCCTCCGGTGTCCTCGGATCCGCGTCGAACCGCGCGACCGACCGGAAGAGCGCGGCAATCGTCCGCGGCCGGATTCCGAGCGACCCCAGGAAGAGCTCCGTGCGGCTGCGATGCCCCATGCGGGTGACCCACTTCTCCTGTCCGGAGAAGACGGCGAGAAGAAAGAGCAAGTCGGCGTCGAGGCCGGTCCGCCCCCGCGCGATCCGCTCGGCGGCCGCGACGGCGCGGCGGACGTCGCCGTAGTTCGTGACGCCGTCGAGGCCGACGGCCAGGGGCCGCACGTACTCGGTGATGCGCTCCCGGGTGGAAGAATCCATTGAAGCGGATCCTAGCCTTCACCTCTCCCCCGCGCACGGGGGAGAGGCAGGGTGAGGGGGCGCGCTTGATAGCGTAGAGGGATGCAGTTCATATTCCTCGTCCTGTTGCTTTCGGTGCCCCCCTCCGCTCCGCCGCCGCCGGCTGACCTGATCCTCCTCTCGGCGAAAGTCTGGACGGGAGACCCCGCCCGACCGGAGGCGCAGGCGCTCGCGGTGCGCGCGGGACGCGTGGCCGCCGTCGGCACCAACGCCGAGATCGAGCTCCTGCGAGGGCCGGACACCCGCGTGCTCGACGGTGCGGGCAGGCGGGTCGTGCCCGGGTTGATCGACTCCCACACGCACGTGGCGATGGGCGGCTTCGACCTCCTCGCGATGGACCTCCGCCGCACGAAGGACCCCGCCGAGTTCACGAAGATCGTCGCCGACTACGCGAAGACGCGCCCGTCGGGAGTCTGGATGACGGACGGGGCCTGGGACCACGAGCAGTGGACGCCCCCGCGGCTGCCGACGAAGGAGCTGCTCGATCCCGCGACCGGCGACCGGCCGGCGTGCTTCTCGCGGCAGGACGGGCACATGTGCGTGTGCAACAGCCTCGCGCTGAAGCTCGCGGAGATCACGCGCGACACGCCGGACCCGCCCGGCGGCGTCATCGTCCGGGACGCCAAAGGCGAGCCGACGGGAGTTCTCAAGGACGCCGCGATGGACGCGATCTCGGCCGTGCGGCCGCCGCGAAAGCCGGCGGAGCTCCTCGAGGCCTTCCGCGCCGCGATGAAGCACGCCGCGAGCGTCGGTGTCACGTCCGTTCAGGACCTCCCGGGCGAGCCGGGGGACCTCGACGCGTGGGATTCGTTGCGCCGCTCGGGCGAGCTCACGGTGCGGGTGACGTACCGGCCCTCGCTTTCCGCCTGGGAGAAGGCGCTCGAGCGCCGCGCGTCCATGACGAACGACGAGTGGCTGCGGATCGGGGGCGTCAAGGGCTACGCGGACGGCTCGCTCGGCTCGACAACCGCTCTCTTCTTCGAGCCGTACTCGGACGACAAGTCGACGAGAGGGGTGTATGCCTCCGAAGCGATCCCGATCTCCCGGATGGAGGAGCGGGTCCGGGGAGCGGACCGCGCGGGACTTCAGGTAGTGATTCACGCCATCGGCGACCGCGCCAACTCCGAGATCCTCGACCTGTTCGAACGCGTGGCGAAGGCGAACGGGCCGCGGGACCGCCGCTTTCGCATCGAGCACGCCCAGCACCTCCGCGCGGCCGACATCCCGCGGTTCGCGCGGCTGGGCGTCATCGCCTCGATGCAGCCGTACCACGCGATCGACGACGGCCGCTGGGCCGAGAAGCGGATCGGACGCGAGCGCTGCCGGACGACCTACGCCTTCCGCTCGATCCTCGACGCCGGCGGGCGGCTCGCCTTCGGTTCCGACTGGGACGTCGCTCCCCTTTCCCCAATCGCCGGCATCGATGCGGCCGTGACCCGGCGGACCATCGACGGAAAGAACCCGAAGGGATGGTTTCCGGAGCAGGCGATCTCGGTGCGGGAGGCCCTCAAGGCCTACACCGCGGACGCGGCGTGGTCGGCGTTCGAGGAGAACGAGAAGGGGAGCCTCTCCGCGGGGAAGCTCGCCGACTTCGTCGTCCTGTCCCGGGACATCCTCTCGATCCCGGCAGATCAGATCGTGGACGCGAAAGTGGACGCGACGGTCGTCGGCGGGAAGATCGTGTTTTCGAGGTGACGCGGGGGCTTCCTTTGTGGGCGTGACGAGGATCCACCGGCTCTCAGGCGCCGTCGTCGACCGGATCGCGGCCGGCGAAGTGGTGGAGCGTCCCGCTTCCGTGGTCAAGGAGCTCGTCGAGAACGCTCTCGACGCGGGCGCCTCCCGCATCGACGTGGACATCGAGGGAGGCGGGATCACACGGATTCTGGTCCGGGACGACGGCACGGGCATGTCCGCCGCGGACGCG
This sequence comes from Acidobacteriota bacterium, assembly GCA_030948185.1. Lineage (GTDB taxonomy): Bacteria > Acidobacteriota > Thermoanaerobaculia > UBA5066 > Gp7-AA6 > JALYUA01. The sequence continues at coordinate 206 of JALZAT010000068.1, read as the reverse complement.
CGCCTGTCGCTCGAGCGGCACGCGACCTCCAAGATCGCGACCGACGAGGACCTCGCCGGAGTCTCCTCCTACGGCTTCCGGGGCGAGGCGCTCCCGTCGATCGCTTCGGTCGCCCTTTTTTCTCTGACGACCTCCGACGGCGTGACGCCCGAGGCCGTCCGCGTGCGGGTCTCCTACGGGGCGGCGGCTTCCGTGGAGCCCGCCGC
>JALZAT010000067.1 GCA_030948185.1 Acidobacteriota bacterium | reverse complement strand
GTAGGGGTCAGTCGCGCATTCGCGCATTTGGGGTCAGGCGCGCATTCGCGCAAATCCAGGCTCTCGTCCTGGAAATGCGCATTTGCGCGACTGACCCCCGATCAGCGACCCTGGAAATGCGCATTTGCGCGACTGACCCCCGATCAGCGACCCACACCTTCACGCCCCGCCGGATGCAGCGGCGCGGCATTGGGTTTCCCGACATTCTGCCATCCGTCGGCTCCGACGGCAGGGCATATGATCCGAACAAATCCCTCGTTGCGCCCTCCGGGAGGTGGGTTCACCATGAAGCACGCCCTACGTCTCTGCGTCGGGATCGGTCTCTCTGTTTCCGCGGCTTCCGGGCTGCTCGCGCAGACGCCGCCGCCCAATGCCGGTCCTCCGAAGGTCCTGCAGATCTTTCGCGAGGAGGTCAAGCCGGGCAAGGCACCGGCGCATCAGAAGTGGGAGATGGGGTGGCCCAAGGCCTTCGCGAAGGCGAACTGGCCCACGAACTATCTGACGACGGTTTCGGTCACCGGCCCGAGCGAGGCCTGGTTCATGACCGGCTACGATTCGTTCGCCGCCTGGGGCAAGGACATCGAGGGCCTCGACAAGAACACGGCCTTCAAGACCGAGTACGACCGGTTGACCCAGGGAGACGGCGAGTTTCTTTCGGGAAGCCGCTCGATCGTCGGCGCCCTTCGTGAAGACCTGAGCACGTCCGTTCCCGTTGTGCTTCCGACGATGCGCTACTTCCGGGTCATCACGTTCCGGGTTCGACTCGGCCACGATTCCGATTTCGCGGACGCGGCGAAGATGATCCGAGCCGGCTACGAAAAGGCGAACGTGCAACTCGCGTGGGCGACCTACCAGATCGTCTCGGGAATGGCGACGCCGACCTTCATGGTCTTCCTGCCCATGAAGTCGCTGGACGAGATCGATACCGGGCTGATGAACAGCAAGAAGCTCGCGGACGCGCAGGGTGAGGAAAACCAGAAGAAGATGGCGAAGATGGCGGCCGACGGGTACCTCTCGGTCGAGACGAACATTTACTCCTTCGATCCGAAGATGAGCTACCCGGCGAAGGACTTCGCCGCCGCGGACCCGGAGTTCTGGAACCCGAAGCCCGCGTCCCCGGCGAAGAAACCCGCCGCAAAACCGGCCCAGTAGCCGGCGACCCGGTCCAGCCCCGCCGCGCTCGCGTTCCCGTCGGACGCGCGCGCGGCGCTTTGTCACGAAGGAGGCGCCATGGGAAAAATGGATTCCGATGTTTTCGACAACGTCGCCCTTCGGGCGACGAAGTCGGCAGGAAGTCCGCGAGCATTCGTCATTGCTCTCGGCGTCATCGTGGTCTGGGCGCTCACCGGGCCGATCTTCGGCTTCTCCGACACCTGGCAGCTCGTGATCAACACCGGAACGACGATCGTGACCTTCCTGATGGTGTTTTTGATCCAGAACACCCAGAACAAGGACACGCAGGCCATGGAACTGAAATTGAACGAGATCGTCGCGGCGCTCGAGGGAGCCAACAACCGGTTGATCTGTGTGGAAGATCTGTCGAGCGCCGACCTCGCCACGCTCAATCTGCACTACCGGCAGCTCGCGCTCCTGGCCCAGAAGGAGTCCTCGCTGGCCCGCACGCACTCGTTGGGGGAGGCCTCCGTCCGGCACCAGCGCAAAGTCAAGAAGCCCCAATAGTGGTCAGTCGCGCATTTGCGCACGGGCCGGCGAAATGCGCATTTGCGCGACTGACCCGAAATGCGCATTTGCGCGACTGACCCCGATAAGATCCCGGACCCATGAAGAACCGTCTTTCCGCGTTCCTCCTCGCTTTCGCCTTCATCCTTTCAGCGGCGCTCGCGCCTCTCGGTCTGTCGGCGCAGGACCAGCCCAAGCCGCCCATCGACAAGCCGCCCGCCGCTCCCGCCGGCGACGCGTCGAAAGAAAAAGAGACTCCGAAGGAAGAAAAGAAGTGGGACGTCTCCGCGCCGCCGTACGCGTACGACGTGAACGTCCACCTCGACGTGGACGAGGGCACGTGGATGTCTCTCGACGTCTCCCCCGACGGCAAGGAGATCGCCTTCGACCTCCTGGGCGACCTGTACACGATGCCGATCGGCGGCGGCGAAGCGAAGGCGCTCACCTCCGGCATCCCGTGGGACATGCAGCCGAAGTACTCCCCCGACGGCAAGTGGATCGCTTTCACCTCCGACCGCTCCGGCGGCGACAACATCTGGGTGATGAGCCGAGATGGCCGGGACGGCAAAAACGATCCGAAGCAGGTGACGAAGGAGTCCTTCCGCCTGCCCAACTCCCCCGCGTGGACGCCGGACTCCCAGTACATCGCGGTGCGGAAGCACTTCACGGGAACGCGCTCGCTCGGCGCCGGCGAGATCTGGCTGTACCACCGCTCCGGCGGCGAGGGCCTCCAGATGACGAAGCGCACCAACGAGCAGAAGGACACCGGCGAGCCGGCGTTCTCGCCCGACGGGCGCTACCTCTACTACTCCGAGGACTCCTCGCCCGGAAAGATCTACCAGTACAACCCCGACCCGAACGGCCAGATCTACGTGATCAAGCGCCTCGACCGGCAGACGGGGAGACTCATCGATTTCGTGACGGGGCCCGGCGGCTCGATCCGCCCGACGCCTTCGCCCGACGGCAAGTCGATCGCGTTCGTCCGCCGCGTCCGCTACAAGTCGACGCTCTTCGTCAAGGACGTCGAGTCCGGCGCCGAGCGCCCGCTCTGGAGCGGCCTCGAGCGCGACATGCAGGAGACGTGGGCGATCCACGGCGTGTACCCCGGTATGGCGTGGACGCCGGACAGCAAGTCGATCGTCGTCTGGGCCGCGGGAAAGATCCACCGCGTCGACGCCGCGTCGAAACAGGTCGCGGACATTCCCTTCCACGTGAAGAGCGACCGCAAGGCCGCGACCGCAGTGCGGTTCAGAGTGGACGTGCCGTCGGGCCAGGTGGTGCAGGAAGACCTCTCCCCCGCGCGCGGGGGAGAGGGAAGGGTGACGGGGTCGTCCGCCTCGACATTCCCGGTGAGGATGCTGCGCTGGGTCGGCGTCTCCCCCGACAACAGGCGCGTCGCGTACACGGCGCTGGGCTACATCTACGTGAAAGACCTTCCGAACGGAACCCCGCGCCGACTCACGAAGCAGACCGACCACTGGGAGCTCTTCCCCTCCTGGTCCCGCGACTCGCAGTCGCTCGTCTACGCGACGTGGAACGACGAGTCGCTGGGGACGATCCGGATTGCAGCGTTGCCTTCCGGGGTCTCGCGCGTCGTGACCGACAAGCCCGGCCACTACGAGGACCCCGTCTTCTCACCGGACGGATCGAAGATCGTCTACCGCAGGGATACGGGCGGCTTCGTGTTCTCGCGGGCCTGGTCCTCGGAGCCCGGGCTCTACCAGGTCGCGGCGGCGGGCAGCGGCAACAAATCGACCCTGATCACGTTCAACGGCGGCAGTCCGAAGTTCGGCAAGGCGTCAGACCGTGTCTTCTTCGTGAAGACCGAGGGCGGCGGCGACCAGATCGCGCCGTCCAAGCGCGTTCTCGCCTCCATCCGGCTCGACGGATCGGACGAGCACGAGCACTTCCTCTCCGAGCTCGCGACGGAGTTCTCGATCTCGCCCGACGGCCGGTGGCTCGCCTTCCGCGAGCGCTTCAACGCGTACATCACGCCGTTCGTCGAGACGGGCCGCCGCGTCGACATCGGGCCCAAGAGCAAGGCCGTTCCCGTCACGCGCGTGTCCAAGGACGCGGGCGAGAACATCGCCTTCTCCGGGGACTCCTCCCGGCTCTACTGGTCCTACGGACCGGAGCTCTACCAGCGCGATCTGAAGGAGGCGTTCTCCTTCCTGCCGGACGCGCCCGAGAAGCTGCCCGAACCGCCGGCGCAGGGGATGAACGTCGCCTTCGCGGCGCCGATCGACGCGCCGCCGGCGTCCAACGTGGTCGCGTTCACGGGCGGCCGCGTCGTGACGATGAAGGGGGACGAGGTCATCGAGGACGGCGTGGTCCTCGTCGAAGGAAACCGCATCAAGGCGGTCGGGAAGAAAGGCGACGTCGCCATTCCGGCCGGCGCGAAGACGATCGACGCCTCGGGCAAGACGGTCCTCCCGGGATACGTGGACGCGCACTGGCACGGTTCGGTCGGCTCGGACCAGATCCTGCCGCAGCAGAACTGGGTGACGGACGCGGGCCTCGCGTTCGGCGTGACGACGATCCACGATCCGAGCAACGACACGGGAGAGATCTTCTCGACGGCCGAGCTCGCGCGCGCCGGAATGATCCGCGCCCCGCGCGTCTTCTCGACCGGCACGATCCTCTACGGCGCCGCGGGCGACTTCAAGGCGGAGATCGATTCCATCGACGACGCGCGCTCGCACCTGCGCCGCATGAAGGCGGCCGGCGCGATCTCGGTGAAGAGCTACAACCAGCCGCGCCGCGACCAGCGCCAGCAGATCCTCGCGGCCGCGCGGGAGATCGGGATCATGGTCGTGCCGGAGGGCGGGTCCCTCTTCATGCACAACATGACGATGGTGGTGGACGGCCACACGACCGTCGAGCACACGATCCCGGTCCAGAACATCTACAAGGACGTGATGGCGCTCTGGCCGCCCACAAAGGTCGGGTACACGCCGACGCTTCTCGTCGGATACGGCGGAGACTGGGGCGAGAACTACTGGTATCAGAAGACGAATGTGTGGGAGAACCCGCGGCTGTCGAAGTTCGTGCCGCCGTTCGTGCTCGATCCGAGGAGCCGCCGCCGTGTGATGGTCCCCGAGGACGAGTTCAACCACTTCTCGATCGCGAAGATCGCCGCGAACCTCGACAAGGCCGGCATCGTCGTCAACACGGGCGCGCACGGCCAGCGTGAAGGACTGGGGCTGCACTGGGAGATCTGGATGCTCAACCAGGGAGGCCTGTCGGCGCACGAGTCGCTGCGCTGCGCGACGCTGCACGGAGCGCAGACGCTGGGGATGGACCGCGACATCGGATCGCTGGAGCCGGGCAAGCTCGCGGACGTCATCGTGGTCGAGGGGAACCCGCTGCAGGACATCCGCCAGAGCGAGAAGGTCCAGTGGACGATGGTGAACGGCCGCCTCTACGACGCCGCGACGATGAACGAGACGGGATCGCGGGAACGAAAGCGCGGCAAGTACTGGTGGGAGTGAACCAGACCTGAGGGCGACGGGGGCGGGCGACCACAAGGGTCGCCCCTACACCTCCCGTGGGGCCCGACGCATGAGCGTGTAGGGGCGGGGCTTGTCCCCGCCCGCCCGATCGTCACGGACGCCGCGCCCGAAGGGCGCCACCGGAGGTAAGGCCCGACGCGTGAGCGTGTTCATGGACGCCACGCCCGAAGAGCGCCACCGACGTCACCCCGCGTGAATCGGGTTTCTCTTCCCCCGCAACGACGCCGGCTCGCGCGACGCGTGGAACGCGAGTAGCTCCGAGACGATCGACAGCGCCACCTGCTCCGGCCCCTCGGCGCCCAGATCCAGCCCGACGGGGGCGTATACACGCCCCGCCGTCTCCTCGTCGGCGCCGATCTGCGTGAGGATCTCCTTTGCTCGCGCCCGCGGTCCGAGCAGCCCCGCGTAGCGGACTCCTGCCGCGAGCAGCAGGCGGATCCATTCCCTGTCCAGTCCGAAGGAATGCGTCTTGACCACGCCGAGCGTGCCCGGCTCGAGAGGGAGCGAACCCGTCCCGTCCTCCGGCCGCAGCAAAACCCGGCGCCACGCTCCCGGAAACCTCGACGCTTCGAGCGTTGCCTCGCGGTGATCCACGATCGTCACGCGGAATCCCGCCGCGGACGAGAAAGCGCAGAGCGGCATCGCGTCATCGCCCGCCCCGAAGATCACGAGGTGCGGCGGAGGATCGAGGACTTCGACGAACACGTCCGCGCCCGCCCCGTCGAGTCGCCGCCGCCGCGATTCGCGCGCGGCCAGTGCGGCAGCGGCCACTGCGGCCAGCGCGGAATCCAGAGCCGTTTGCGCCCTCGACCCCGCCCGCGTTCCCTCCGCCGAAACGACGACCGACCCGCCGGCGGCCGGCCCGTCTAGGAGCGTCCCCACCGCAAACGCCGCATCGCCGGACAGGAGCTCGAGCTGCGCTCTGGCGATCTCGAGCTCCTCCGACCCCAGCCGCTGCACGAAGATCTCGATCGCGCCGCTGCAGCCGAGCCCGAGGCCGAAGGGCGACCCGTCGTCCCCTCCCGTGTCGTACCGAAGAAGCCGCGGCGCCGCGCCGGCGGCGATCCCGAGCGCGATCTCGCGGACGTCGGCCTCGAGGCAGCCGCCGCTGATGCTCCCCGCCGTCTCACCGCCGGCCTCGACGAGATACTTCGCGCCCGGGCGCCGGTACGCCGACCGCTCGATCGCGACGACGGTGGCGATCGCCGCGCCGCGGCCCGACTCGGCCAGCCGCACCGCGCGCTCGAGCAGCTCCCCCGTCTCCTTCCAGTGCTTCACGCGAAGAACACCTTAGCCGGAGCGGGATCAGGAGGTGACGGGGCTGCTCCACGCCGGCGCCGTCATGCCCGACGCCCCGCGATTCCGAGCAGCTTGTCCGGCGTGATCGGAAGGTCCCGAACACGCACGCCCGTCGCGTGGTACACGGCGTTGGCGACGGCCGCGGCGACGCCCGTGATGCCAATCTCGCCGACCCCGCGACAACCGAGCGTGTTGATCTGCGGATCGGGCTTGTCGATGAAGTACCCCTCGATCGATTCGACGTCCGCGTTGACGGGAACCGCGTAGTCGGCGAGGTTGTCGGTGACGGGGCGGCCGGTGCGCGGGTCGTACGCCGTGTGCTCCATCAGCGCCATCCCGAGCCCCATCGTGACGCCGCCCAGGATCTGGCTGCGGCTCGTCTTGGGATTCAACACGCGCCCGATGTCCATGACGGAAACGACCCGGGTCACGCGCACGCGCGGGAGCAGCGGGTCGATCTTCACTTCGCAGAACTGCACGCCGCACGAGTGGAACGAGTACGCCTTCGCCTTCTCGTCGTCCGGCTTGACGAACGCCTCCGCCTCGATCGAGGCGCCGCCGGCAGCGCGAACGAGGTCCTTCACGTCCACGGATTTCGTCCGGTCGGCGGAGGAGACGAGCCGCCCTCCGGACAGGACCGTGTCCTTCCCGGCGATCCCGGCGAGCGGAGACCCAGAGCTCGCACCGGCGAGGCCCGCAAGCTTGTCCCGCATCGCCGCGCTCGCCTGGAAGATCGCCTCGCTGACGCTCGCCGTGGTGTTGGACCCTCCCGCGACGGGGGCGAAGGGGAAGTCGGAGTCCCCGAGCTCGAGCCGCACGCGGTCCTCCGGGATGCCGAGCGCGTCCACGGCCACCTGCGTCAACACCGTGTACGCGCCCGTGCCGAGGTCGTGCGCCGCGGTGCGGATCAGCGCCGTCCCATCCGCGCCGAGCGTGATCTTCGCCGCCGCGGGAAAACGGTAGCCGGGATACGTCGCGGTCGCGACGCCCCAGCCCACGAGGAGGTCGCCGTCGCGCATCGAGCGGGCAGCCGCGGAGCGCCGCGCCCAGCCGAATTTCTCGGCGCCGAGCGCGTAGCACTCCTTGAGGTACTTGCTCGAAAAGGGCTTGTTGCTCGAAGGATCGACGTCCGCGTGGTTGCGGAGGCGCAGCTCGAGGGGATCGATCGAGAGCTTGACGGCGAGCTCGTCCATCGCGGACTCGAGCGCCCAGGTGCCCGGGCATTCGCCCGGCGCGCGCATCGGCGTCGGCGTCGCGACATTGACCCGGACGAGACGGTGCGGCGCCTCGACGTTCGCGCAGGCGTACATGTGGGGGCTCGTCGAGTGGCCGCACGCCTCGACGTACTCGGACAGGGGCGAGCTCGGCTGCAGCGTTTCGTGCCGGATCGCCGTGAGCTTTCCGTCCGGCGAAGCCGCGAGCGTCATCGTCTGGATCGTCGGCGGCCGGTGTCCCGCGGACGAGAACATCTCGGCGCGGGAGAGGACGATCCGTACCGGCCGGCGCACCGCGCGGGCGGCCATCGCCGCCATGATCTCGTGCGGCCACTGGAATCCCTTGCAGCCGAATCCGCCGCCGACGAAGGGGCAGATCACCCGGACGTTCTCGCGCGGGATACCGAACGACTCGGCAAGGATCGCGCGGGTGCCCATCACGTACTGCGTCGAGTCGTGGACGACCAGCTTGTCTCCGTTCCATTCCGCCACGGTCACGGAGAGCTCCATCGGATTGTGGGTCTCGACGGGCGTCGTGTAGACGGCCTCGACGCGCACGACCCCCGGGGCCGCGAGCGCCGCCGTCACGTCGCCGCGCTTGTACTGGAGCTCCTCGCCGAATACCTGCTTGGGGTAACTGGACTCGGCACGAGGGTCCCGCATCTCGAGAACGGGCGTGTCCTGCTGGTACGAGACGCGGACCATGGACGCGGCGTGGCGCGCCTGCTGCAGGGTCTCGGCGACGACGAGCGCGACGGCCTGGCCCGCGTAAGACACGACGTCGTCCGCGAACGGCATCCGCTCCTCTCCGAGGATCCCGCCGGTCATGAAATCGGACTTCGGGCGGGTGACTTTCGGAGCGTCCCCGTGGCGAAGGATCGCGAGGACGCCGCGCATCGCACGGGCCTTCGCGACGTCGATCGACGTGACGCGTCCCTTCGAGATCTTGCTCGTCACGAGCACTCCGTGGACGAGACCCGCCGGCCGGTGCTCCGCGGAATAGCGCGCCGCGCCGGTGACTTTGCGCCGGCCGTCGACGCGGTCGATCGGCTTCCCGACGGATGTTTCGCTCATGCCGTCCTCCGCTCCGCCGCCGTCGAGAGCGCCCGGGCTACCGTGCGTCGGGCGAGCTCGACCTTGAACTGGTTGTCGGGCCTCGGCTTTGCTCCCGCGAGGGCCGCTTCGGCGGCAGCCTGCCAGCTCGCGTCTGACGCGGGCGCTCCGGTGAGCGCTTTCTCCGCTTCCGCGGACCGCCACGGCTTCGTGGCGACGCCTCCCAGCGCCACCCGCGCCTGGCGGACTTTCCCGCCCTCGATGTCCAGCGCGACCGCCGCGGACGAGAGCGCGAACTCGTAGCTCGCCCGGTCGCGGATCTTCAAGTAGTGGGACCGCGCCATCCAGCCGGCCGCCGGCAGGTCCACGGCGACCACGAGCTCGCCGTGCTCGAGCACATTCTCGCGAGCCGGGTCGTCTCCGTAGGAAACGTAGAACTCGCCGAGGGGGATCGAGCGCGAGCCGCCCCGAGGCCGATTCGTCCGGACAACGGCGTCGAGCGCCGCCAGGGCGACCGGCATATCGCCGGGGAACGTCGCGATGCACTTCTCGCTCGTCCCGAGGATCGCGTGCATGCGGTTGTAGCCGCCGATCGCCGCGCAGCCCGATCCGGGCTCGCGTTTGTTGCACGGTGACGCGACGTCGCGGAAGTACGGGCAACGGGTCCGCTGGAGCAGATTGCCGGCGGTGGTCGCCATGTTGCGGATCTGCGGGCTCGCTCCCGAGAGGATCGCCTCGGAGAGGACGGGGTAACGCGCCTTGATCCTGGCGTCCGCGGCGAGGTCGCTGTTCTTCACGAGCGCGCCGACGCGCATGCCGCCGCCGGGAAGCGGCTCGATGCGCCCGAGAGAAGACTCGGGCAGCCCCGTCACGTCGACGAGGGCGCGCGGCGCCGCGACGTCGAGCTGCATGAGATCGACGAGCGTGGTCCCTCCGGCGAGGAACGCCGCGCCGGGATCCTTCGAAACGGAGCCGACGGCGCCGGCCGCTGAGCGTGCGCGCGTGTATTCGAAGGGGTTCATGCGCGCCTCCCCTTCGCGGCCGCGGCTTCCTGCACGGCGGCGACGATGTTCGGGTAGGCGCCGCAGCGGCAGATGTTGCCGCTCATGCATTCGCGGATCGCCGCGGGCTCGGAGGGACATCCCTCCGCGAGCAGTCCGACAGCCGACATGATCTGGCCGGGCGTGCAGTAGCCGCACTGGAAGCCGTCGTGCTTCAGGAACGCCGCCTGGACGGGATGGAGCTCGTCGCCTTGCGCGAGCCCCTCGACCGTCGTGATCTTGCGGCCGCCCGCCGAGAGGCCGAGCGTCAAACAGGAGAGCACCCGCCGCCCGTCCACGAGAACGGTGCACGCGCCGCACTGCCCGTGGTCGCAGCCTTCCTTGGTGCCCATCATCGCGAGGTCTTCTCTCAGCGCCTCGAGAAGCGTCGTGCGCGGGTCGATCGAGATCCGCTTCTCGGCTCCGTTCACGGTGAGTGTCACGGGAACCGCGGCCGCGACGGCCGGTGCGGCGCCGCGCGCCGCCGCCGCGGCAGGCTTTGCGACCTTGGCCCCGGCGGCGGCCCACCCGATGACCGGAACCGCGCCGAGCGAGACGCCGAGAAAAGTCCGCCGGTCCCATCCTCCCGCCTCCGGCGGCGGATCCGGGGTCGGGTTCGTCTGGGGATCGCCGGCGACTCCCTCTTTCCCAATCGAGCCCGGTTCGGGCTTCTTTTTCATGACCCCTCCGAAAACCTCGTCGTCATTTATCACACGCGCTGCCCTCTCCCTGACAAAGGAGCGATACGATCAACGAATGAACACTCGAAGAACCCTCGCGCTCCTCTTCGCGGCCGCCCTCGCCGCTCGCGTCGCCTCCGCTCAGGAGGACCACAGCCACCACGCGCACGGCGCCGCCGAGTCCCTCGGCACCGTCCACTTCCCCGTCTCCTGCAGGGCGGACGTGCAGCCCGCGTTCACTCGCGCCGTGGCGCTGCTCCACTCCTTCGGCTACGAGGAATCGCGCAACGCGTTCGCCGCCGTCGCCGAGAAGGACCCCAACTGCGGCATGGCGCAGTGGGGCATTGCGATGACCCACTACCACCCGATCTGGGCGCCGCCGTCGCCTGCCGACCTCGCGGCCGGCCGGGCAGCGGCCGAAAAAGCCGCCACGCTCGACGCGAAGACGGATCGGGAGCGCGGCTACATCGCGGCCATCGGCGCCTTCTACCGCGACAGCGACAAGGCCGACCATCGCACCCGCGCCGTCGCGTACCGGACCTCCCTCGAGGACCTCTCCCGCCGCTTTCCCGACGACCACGAGGCGGCGATCTTCCACGCGGAGATGCTCGTCTCGACCGCGCCGGCGGGAGACCCCGGGCTCACCCAGCAGAGGAAGGCGGGCGAGATCTTGAACGGCCTGCTCGCCGCCGAGCCGCAGCACCCGGGCCTCGTTCACTACCTGATCCACGCGTTCGACTACCCGATGCTCGCCGACCAGGCGCTCGTCGCCGCGCGGTCGTACGCGAAGATCGCGCCGTCCTCGCCGCACGCCCTGCACATGCCGTCGCACATCTTCACGCGGCTCGGGCTCTGGAAGGAGTCGATCGACTCGAACATCGCCTCGGCCGATGCCGCGAGGCGCCAGGTGGCAAAGAATCATCCCGGAGCGGCCTCGTTCGACGGGCTCCATGCGCTCGACTACCTCGAGTACGCGTATCTGCAGACCGACGATCAGGCGAAGGCGAAGGCGGTGCTCGAGGAGGCCGCCTCGGCGAAGAAGTTCGACGACGACAGCTTCGCGGCCGGTTACGCGCTCGCCGCCATCCCGGCTCGCTGGGCCCTGGAGCGGCGCGACTGGGCAGCCGCCGCTGCGCTGACGCCGCCGCAGGTCGAGCTCTCGTGGCAGCGCTTTGCCTACGCGCCGGCGATCAGCCACTTCGCGCGGGCGATCGGCGCGGCGCGCACGGGCAGACTCGAAGACGCCCGCGCCGCGGTCGTCAAGCTCGAGGAGGTCCACGCCGCCTTCGTCAAGACGCCGGTGCCGGGCCCGTACGACTGGACGACGGAGATGGCGTCGATGCGCGCCGCCGCCGCGGCGTGGCTCGCCTTCGCGGAGGGAAGGAGAGACGAGGCGATCGAGCTCGCTCGCTCCGCCGCCGACCTCGACGACAAGGCCGGCAAGCACCCGGTCACGCCGGGCGCGGTGCTGCCGGCGCGAGAGCTCCTGGGCGACATGCTCCTGGAGCTCGGCCGGCCGGCGGATGCGCTGGCGGCGTACGAGGCGTCTCTGCGTTCCGCGCCGATGCGGCTGAACGGCCTCTACGGAGCCGCGCGCGCGGCGGAGCTCTCCGGCGACAAAGCGAAGGCGAAGCAGCTGTATGGACAGCTCGCCGCGAGCTGCGGTCCCACGTCGACGCGCAAGGAAGTGCGGGAGGCGCGGGAGAAGTCCTGAGGGGCGACCACGGGGGTGGTCGGCGGAAGATCGGGTTTTCCTAGGCCGCCGCGGTGCGCCCCTGCCCCCTCAACCGGTGCTCCGCGTTCGCGCCGCGCAGCGCGCTCCAGTACGCGACGATCAGAAGGATCAGCCCGAAGGAGATCCACTGCGTGGGGGCCCCCTTGGTCACCGTGATCATTCCGACGATGTTGGAGATCGACAACAGAAGTCCGGCCACCGCGGCGATACGCGAGGATCTCCACAGACCGAATGCGATCACGGCGTAGATGACGGCCGACCCCACCATGACGGATCCGACCGTCGCCGCCACGATCAACGAGAGGATCACACCGAGGATCGCCGCGACGAAGCCAGCCATGATGTGCGCGCGCGCGGAGGCTCGGTCGAGGATCGGGCCGGACTTGATGGTCGGCGGGGGGAATCCGGAGGAGCCGTCGCCCGCGGGACGGATTGCCGCCGGCGGAGTCGCGGTATGCGCCGGCGGCGAATGCGGCGTGGGCTTCGGCGCGGGGGTCACCGCCGCTCCGGCGGCCGCAAGAGCGGACCCGCACTTCGAACAGAACTGCGCGTCGTCGGGGTTGTGAGTACCGCACCGGTTGCAATACATGATGAAACTCCTCCGATCTGTCGTTGCGCGGGTTGGATTGCCGCAAAGCCTATCGCGGGCCCGGCCGCAAGGGGGTCCCCTCATCCTGCCTCTCCCGTGCGCGGGGGAGATGTAAGAAGCTGGCCGCCTACTTCCGCTGGATGACGAGCGCCGACAGCGCTTCTTCGATGGGGATGAAGGAGTTCAGGCCCACGCCGAACCCGTCCGGCATGATCATGTAACCGCTCACGGAGAGCCCGACGACCGTGCCCGAACGGTCGAGGAGCGGCCCGCCGCTGCTGCCCTGGTGGATGGCGACGTCGCTCCGGAGGGTCCGCAGCCCGTCCTCTTCCCCGTAGCCGCTCAGGATCCCCCGGGTCACCGTCTGCCCCAGCTTCTCGGACACGGGCGTCCCGATCGCGAAGACGTCGGCGCCCGGCCCGATCCGGCCCGACTCGCCGAGCGGAAGGCACCGATAGATGTCCGTCTCGAGCTTGATCAGCGCGACGTCGCGCAGCGCGTCCCAGCGCACGACCTCGCCGTTGACCTCGCGGCCCGTGACGAACCGCACCCGGACATATCGCGACTGTCCGAGGACGTGCTGGTTCGTCAGCACGAAACCGTCGGGCGAGATCACGAACCCGGACCCCATCGACTTGCCGGCGAAGACCGTGACGACGCTCATGCGCGAGTCCGAAATCACCGACTCGACGGACGCGAGCGCCTGCGATTCCGCCGGGATCTCGTACGCGACCACGACGGGGGCGTCCTCGCGTTTCGGAACCCGGTCGCCGCCCTTGCCCGCGACGAGCTCGCGCAGCCGCCCGTTGGCGAGGAGGACGCGCGCCGCGGAGACGAACGCCCGCGTGATCGCTTCGCCGCCGGGCTCGTCCTGCGCGCCGGGAAAGAGGCTCGTGCCCGACGTCGTCTCCTTCAACGCCACCGACTTGCTCCGGTGCGAGTAGACCTGCCAGTCCACCGTGAGAGACGCCTCGGCCGTGCCCGCGCGTTTGCGCCCCTGCGCGTAGCAGACGTTCGCCTTCACGTCCCGAACCACGCCGGCGATGACGTACTCCGCGCGCCGCCCGTGCGGGTCGTCGAAGAGCTGATCCTTGTCCCCGACGACGGTGTAGCCCGCGGACGAGAGCTCCTCGAGAAGCAGCCCTCCGAGGTCGTCGCCGATGGAGCCCTCCCTGCTCGTCTTCCAGGTGAGCGGCCCCCGGTCCGTGCAACCGCGGCCGGTCTGCACCGATCCCACGACGAGGTCGTGCGGCAGCTTCAGAAGGAGCTTGCGGAACTCGACCGCCGCGGTCGTCTCACCGGGGGCGGCCGCCGTTACGGGGGCGCGTTGCTCGGTCGGAACCGCCGCGCTCGCCGGCGCGGGCCGCGGAGCCGAGCCGCATCGGAGAGAGACGAACGCCAGAATCGCGACGCTCGCCGAGGATTTGGTGAGCCATTCGAAGCGCGACCGAGCGCCAGAGGCAGCCATGTCGTAGTTGTTGGATTTTCCTGAGAGAGATCAACGCAAGAAAAACGCCATGTGCCGCGCGCGTGCGATCTCGTTTCGGTTCTTCTCTTTGGACGACGACGGTCACCGGACCGCTGCCGAAAATCCGTCGGCATCCGTCCGAGCGAGTGACGAATCCTTGTCATCCTGAGGAGCGCAGCGACGAAGGATCTGCCCTCTCACTCGACGCGGGCGCCACGCGGGCCCAGCAGTCACAGGGCAGATCCTTCGCTTCGCTCAGGATGACAGCGCTGGCTCGACAAGGTCTAGAATCAGCCAATCAGGACTGAACCCACCTGCTCGCCCTGCTGATCCTCGCGGCGGTTTTCGAAGTCCACGCGGAGAGCTCGCCGGGAGCTGCCGGCGCGGCGGCGTGGACGTTGCGGACGCCCCAGGGCGGGAGCGAAACCGTCTGGCTCGATCCGGCCGTGCTCCTGGATCGGAGCGGCGTGGCGACGGCGGACGTCGAGCGCGGGCCGGACGGATCGCCGCAAATCCGCCTCGGCCTGACCCCGGACGGCGTCATGCGGTTGACCGAGATCGCCTCGGACCGGCGCGGCAAACGCCTGGGGGTGATCGTCGCGGGAAAACTGCGCGCCGCACCGTACGTCACGGGCGCTCCGACGCGAGGCGTGTTCGTGATCGCGGGCGTATCCGCCGCCGACGCCGAGGAGATCGCGCGCTCGCTCGGTCCTCCCGCGCCGCCGCCGACCGCCGCCATGGCCGCCATGGCCGCCGCCGCCCCTCCGAACCCGAGACGCGGCGCCGCGATTCCGGAGCTCCAGGGCCGCTGGCGCGTCGTCGAGGCGAGCATGAACGGGCGCCCGATACCCGATCGGAAGATCACCGCGTCGTCCTGGCTCTTTCGAGGCTCCGAGCTCGCCCTCACCAACGGCGAGGGGCAGAGCACCACGTTTTCCATCACCTCGGAGGAACGGGGCGTCCTCCACATCGAGCCGGCCGGCGGATCGAGCGAGAAGGGCGGCTGGATCCTCTGGTCCCGCGACAAGCAGGAGCTCCTCCTCGCGTTTCAGGACAACCTGGAGGGGCGGCCCGACGGGATGCAGCCCGGCCCGAAAAAGGTCCTGGCCCGGCTGAGCTCCGCGCCGGCGGGTTCGCGCTAGGCCCGCTGCCGCGTATTCCGGTCCGCAATCGATCATGAAAGCCATCGTCTGTCACCAATACGGCGCTCCGGAGGCTTTTCGGCTCGAGGACGTCGACAAGCCCACGCCCGAGGACGGCGAAGTCCTGATCGCGGTTCGGGCCGCTTCCTTGAACGCCTACGATTGGGGTCTCCTGAGGGGCCGGCCCCTCATCGCTCGAATGTTTCTCGGTTTGCGCAGGCCCAGGGCGACCCGGACCGGCCGCGACGTGGCCGGACGAATCGAGTCGGTGGGCCGGAGCGTGACTCGGTTCAAGGCCGGCGACGAAGTCTTCGGACTCTGCCGCGGGTCCCTCGCCGAGTATGCGTGCGCCTCAGAATCGTCCCTGGTCACGAAGCCCGCGAACGTCTCGTTCGAGGAGGCCGCCGCGGTTCCGATCGCAGGGCTCACCGCCCTGCAGGGCCTCCGCGCCGGGGGGATCCAGCCCGGACAGCGGGTCCTCATCAACGGCGCGGCCGGAGGCGTTGGCACGTTCGCGGTGCAGATCGCCAGGTCGTTCGGCGCCGACGTGACGGGCGTCTGCAGCACGCGGAACGTGGAGATGGTCGGTTCCATTGGCGCCAGCCGCGTCGTGGATTACACGCGCGAGGACTTCACGCGGAGCGGGCAGCGCTACGACCTGATCTTCGACCTGGTGGCGAACCACTCGTTTTCCGCATGCCGCCGGGTGCTGAGCCCGCAGGGAACATTCGTAGCCGCAGGTGTCGGAGGATCCGACGGCCGCGGGTTTGGCCGCAAGCTGGGTCGCACGTTGGCCGGGATGCTGACGTCGCGGTTCGCAAGTCAGAGGATGGTCTTCTTCGTGGCGCGGCGGAGACAAGAGGACCTGGTCACGCTGGGCGGGCTCCTCGAGTCGCGGAAGGTGACGCCGGTCATCGACAGCCGCCATCGTTTGAGCGAGACATCCGAAGCGTTCCGCCGTCTCGCGGCGGGACATGCTCGTGGAAAGATCGTCGTCACGGTGGATCAGAACGGCACTCGCGCCGGGGTTTGAAGTCGGGCCGAAACCTGGGGTCAGTTGCGCATTTGCGCGCCTGACCCCTCTTCTCTCTACATCGAGCCGGCCGGCGGATCGAGCGAGAAGGGCGGCTGGATCCTCTGGTCCCGCGACAAGCAGGAGCTCCTCCTCGCGTTTCAGGACAACCTCGAAGGGCGGCCCGACGGGATGCGGGCGGGCCCAAAAAAGAGCCTGGCCCGGCTCCGCCCGTGACGCGCGCGTTTGCGCGACTGTCCCCTTCCGGATTGACAAACCGGCCCCGAGGGGTGGAAAAGACTCCTACGCGGCCCGTTCCCCGGGTCTTCGACTGATTCGTTTGACAGAGGAGGTGCCCATGTCCCCTTCACGGATGAGAATCCTGATGGCCTGTGCCGTTTTCTTCGCCCTCGCGGGCCTTTCCGCCCTCGCGCAATCCCCGCCCGGAAAGATCACCGGCACGGTGCGATTCGCCGGCGGAGGACCCGTCGGCGGCGCCGCGGTCACCATCACCCACCAGGAGACCGGCGCGACGCGCACGGTGCGGACGTCGGCCACGGGAGAGTACGAGGCGGCGGACTTGCCCGCCGGCACCTACACGATCTCGACGGACGTGCAGGGATTTCGCAAGGCCATTCAGAGGGGCCGCCGACTCGAACCCGGCGCGACCGTCGCCATCGACATCACCCTCGAGCTGAAAGTCAGCGAGGACGTCACCGTCACCGCCATGAAGCGCGAGGAGACGGTGTTCAGCACTCCGGTCTCCGTCTCCGCTCCCACGGAAGAAATCCTGCGGGAGCGCGGCGTCAGCGATCTCGAGGGTGTCGCCGCCAACGTGCCCAATTTCACCGTCCAGAACCTCGGTCCCGGGCAGAACACCGTTGCCCTCCGGGGAGTCTCCTCCGGCCAGATCGCGCGCGATCAGCCGGGCGTGAAGGAGCAGGTGGGAGCCTACCTGGACGAGTCGGTGGTCTCCCTCTCCCTGTTCACTCCAGACCTCGACCTCTTCGACATGACCCGCGTCGAGGTCCTGCGCGGACCCCAGGGGACCCTGTTCGGCTCCGGCTCCGTCGGCGGGACGGTGCGTTACATCACCAACCAGCCGACGCTCGGCGTCAACACCGTGTTCGGCGAGGTGGGCGGAAGCACCGTGAACAACGGCGGCACCGGCGGCGTTCTCAAGGCCGGCTTCAACGCGCCGATCGCCGACAAGGCGGCCATGCGCGTGACCGCGTTCTACAACCGGCTGGCCGGCTACATGGACGCCGTGCAGCCGGATCTCTCCATCAAGAAGAACGTCAACTCGGGAGACCGCGAGGGCGGGCGCGTGTCGCTCCTGCTCGCCCCGACCGAGAACCTGAGCATCACGCCGCGCATCGTTTACCAGAAGGTGGCGATGGAGGGATGGAACCGCATCGACGCGTTCAACATCCTCGCCAATCCCTACACGACGACGCGGCCGAAGGTCACGCTCGGCGACCTGAAGCAATTCATCCAGTTCGAGGAGCCGTTCACGGACAAGTTCACGCTCGGCGACTTGAACATCCGGTACACCTTCGGGGACATCACGCTGACCTCGGTCACCTCGATCACCAACCGCAATATCCTCGTCGTGCGCGACGCCACGGCGCTGACGGGAAGCGTCACGGGCGGCACAATCGGCCTGGGGCCGAACGTCTACACGTTGAACGCGCCGCTGCTCGACGCGACGCAGTCGTCGGGGTGGACGCAGGAGCTTCGCGCCTCCGGCGGGAAGGACCGGTTCAAGTGGGTCGCCGGCGGGTTCTACGGCGACACCAAGCGCCACTACAGCCAGACGCTCCCGGTCCAGTCGTTCACGGCGCTGTCGGCGATCCCCTCGGCCGGCCAGTTCGCGCCCAACGACACGCTCTACTTCTCGAAGATCAACTACAAGCTCCGGGAGTTCGGGCTCTTCGCGGAAGGCACCTTCGCGTTCAACAACCAGTTCAGCGTGACGGGCGGCATTCGGTACTACAACTACAGGGAGCCCAAGGACCTCACCTTCGACGGCCTGTTCGCCCCGGAATTTCCCCTTCCCACGTTCGGGCCCGGCACGACCAAGGCCGACGGCGTGGCGCCGCGCTTCATCGCCACGTACAAGGTGACCGACACGACGACCATCAACGCTCAGGCCTCGAAGGGCTTCCGGCTGGGCGGATTCAACGACCCGATCCTGAGGCCGCTCTGCTCCGCGCAGGACCTCGTCACGTTCGGAAGCTCTCCCACTTGGAAAGACGAGACGGTGTGGAACTACGAGATCGGATCGAAGTCGCGGCTTCTCGGCGGCCGGGGCTCCTTCAACGCCTCCGCGTTCTACGTGGACGTCCGAAACCTTCAGGTCGTCGTGACGGCGGGAACGTGCTCGTCGCGGCTCGTCTTCAACGTTCCGAAGGCGCGCAGCGTCGGGGCGGAGCTCGAGTTCGGGCTGGCGCCGACGGAACACCTCGACTTCTCCCTCTCAGCGGGATACAGCGACTCGACCGTCCGATCCACACTTCCCGGCGCCGCGACGGTGCTGGCGACGGGCATCCAGGCAGGCAACCGCCTGCCGAGCGTGCCGAAGTTCCAGGCCGCCGTGTCGGCGACCTACCAGCAGCCCGTGATGCAGGACTTCAACGGCTACGCGACGGCGACGTACAACCACGTCGGCTCGCGGTACACGCAGCTCGTGGACCAGGAGCCCGGCGTGGGCACGGTGAACCTGAACGCGTTCGGATCTCACACGATCGGCGGCCCGCTGACGCAGTCGACGTTCACGTTCGATCCCCTGCTCCCGGCCTACGACATGGTGAACCTGCGTTTCGGGGTCCGGCACGGAGTCTGGGATCTGGCGTTCTACGTCAATAACCTCACGGACGAGCGGGCCCTGCTCTCACTCGACCGCGAGCGCGGGTTCCTCGCGCGGGTAGGGTTCCTGACGAACCAGCCGAGGACGTTCGGAGTGACGACGCGGGTGGATTTCTAGGGGCGACCGGAGGTGTAGGGCGGGGCTCGTCCCCGCCCGCCCGGTCCACCCATCGGAGGCCCCACCGCGCGGGCGGCCACAAGGGCCGCCCCTACACGCTCACGCGTCGGACCCCACCGGAGGTGTAGGGG